>JBQDBK010000001.1:0-42917 GCA_052090825.1 Peptoniphilaceae bacterium
ATAATATTAGTAATGATTACGGAGGATTTTTATGGAAGCTATGTCAAAAAACAAAAAAAATAACTATGATTTAAACTTTCGAATTAAAGATATTAAAAGATTTTTAATTGAAAAGTTTTTATACGACAATGATACAGAATCCATAAATATTTTACTTAATATTTACGATATAGAAGATAGTATTGAAAATATATGTCCTACTTATATTTCATTGAAGCATTTAAAAAAAGATATAATTAAATTCTTGAAAAACAAAGAAGGTAAAGAGTTAATATCTTATAATTTATCCAACCTTATACATAATGATGTGAATAGATTTGAGTTATTTATGTATATAGAAGGATATAAGGCTGGAGTAAATTCAATAAAGTCAGTTAATAAACTAGAAATATTGACCTTTAAATATTATTCTTTGGAAGAACTTTATATAAGAAAAAAATTATTTAATTATGAGATTAATAACGAAGAGATTATAAGCTTGAAAAAAAATATTTGTAAAGATTTGAGAAGAGACAGTAAAGTAAGGTCTTATATTTATGATATTGTATTTAAATTTAATTTAAAACTTTTAAAGAGAAAGGTTTTAAAACTAAATGATTATGTAGATAAACAGTTAGTTTTAAATTTTGATATAGATGAAGATAATGAAAATGATTTAAAATTTAAAGAAACTAATTCCTATTTAAGTAAAAAAGAATTATATGGATTAAATAAAAAAATTGTTAAATTTTTATATTTTGATGGTATGAGAGTTTTTGAAAATGCTTTTTGGAATGGTGTAAATGATAAGGTGATGAAAAGATATAAATAAAACTAAGATTAAATAATCTTAGTTTTTTTTAAAATTATGAGAATATTAGGAATAGATCCAGGACTTGCCATAATAGGTTTTGGGGTTATCGATATAATCGGTAATACTTATAAAGTTGTTGATTATGGGGCAATAATAACTGATTCTAAGATGGAATTTCCATCTAGATTAGAAAAAATTCATAGAGAACTGAGTGAGTTGATAGATAAATATAATCCAGAAGATATAGCTTTTGAGGAATTATTTTTTAATAAAAATTCAAAGACTGTAATAAATGTTGCTCAGGCTAGAGGAGCATCTGTATCTTGTGCAAAATTAAAAAATAAAAATTTATTTGAATATACTCCTTTACAAATTAAACAAGGGATAACGGGTTATGGTAGAGCAGAAAAGAAGCAGGTTCAAGAAATGGTAAAGATACTTTTAAATTTAAAGAAAATACCCAAACCAGATGATGTAGCAGATGCTCTTGCTGTTGCAATAACTCATGGATCTTGTTTAAAATTTAAAGAAAATTTTAGGATGAGATAATAATGATTGATTTTATAAAAGGTAACATAGATAGCAAAGGATTAAATTATATAGTTTTAGAAAACAATAGTAAAGGATATCTTATTAATATGTCAGATATAGAAGTAAGAGAACTTGAGTTGCAAGAAAATGTAAAAATACTAACAAGACTTATTGTAAGAGAAGATTCTATAACTTTGTATGGTTTTATTAATAATGATTCTAGAGATTTGTTTGATTTACTTACTACAGTGAGTTCGATTGGGCCTAAAATCGCTATGGGTATTATTTCAAGTATTAGTATTTCTAAAATAATAAATGCTATAAATAATTCTGATGTTGATACTTTGACTAAAGCACAAGGAATAGGGAAAAAAACAGCTCAGAGAATTATTTTAGAGTTAAAAGATAAGCTTGATAAGTATGATTTTAATATAGATGAAAATGAAGATTTAATTCTAGATAAAGACGACAGTCAAGATCCTGCAGTTGAAGCATTAATAACTTTAGGATACAATAAATATGAAGCTAATCTTGCCTTAAAAGAAATAGATAAAAATCAAGATATTTCTAAAATTATAAAAGAGGCTCTTAAAAATTTAGGGAGGTAAAGTGATTTGGAAGATAATAGAATAGTTGAGCCTAACCTAACTTCTTATGATAATGGAAATGAAAATAATTTAAGACCTAGATGGTTAACTGAATATATAGGACAACAAAAAGTAGTTGAAAAATTAAATATTTTTATAGAAGCTGCAAAAGCTAGGCATGAGCCTTTAGATCATGTTTTATTGAATGGGCCGCCAGGCCTTGGTAAAACTACACTGAGCTATATAATAGCTAATGAAATGGGAGTAAATGTAAAAGTTACTAGTGGACCAGCTATAGAAAGAGCTGGTGATTTAGCAAGTATACTATCAAATTTAAATGAAGATGATGTACTTTTTATAGATGAGATTCATAGAATAAATAGATCTGTAGAAGAGGTTTTATATCCGGCAATGGAAGACTATGCTTTAGATATAATTATAGGGAAAGGGCCTTCAGCTAGATCTATACGTTTAGATTTAGAAAAATTTACATTAATAGGTGCTACAACTAGGGCTGGACAATTAACCTCACCTCTGAGAGATAGATTTGGAGTTCTTTTAAACTTAGAACTTTATGACATCGATTCTTTAAGAGAAATAATTATTAGATCTGCAAAAATACTTAATATTGGCATTGAAGAAGAGGGAGCTATAGAAATTGCGATGAGATCCAGAGGAACTCCTAGGATTGCAAATAGATTATTAAAAAGAGTTAGAGACTATGCAGAAGTAAAAGAAAATGGAGTAATAACTAAATCTGTAGCTATAAAAGGTTTAAATATGTTAGGTATTGATAAATATGGATTAGATAGCCTTGATAGAAAAATAATACTAACAATGATTCAGAATTTTTCAGGAAGGCCTGTTGGAATAGATGCTATAGCAGCTTCTGTTGGAGAAGATAGAATAACTATAGAAGATGTATATGAACCTTATTTAATGCAAATTGGATTTATAAATAGAACTCCAAGAGGCAGGATAGCAACAAAATTAGCCTATAATCACTTTGGGCTTAGTTTTAAAGAAGAGGAGAAATTTTTATGAAAAAGTTAGCGTTATTTTTGTTTGTTTTTATATGTTTTATTTCTAAAAATAATGTTTTTGCTAGTGAAAATCAAATTTATTTAGATGTAAAAATAGGTAAAACCTATAGTGAGGATGAATCTGTAGATATAAAATCAAGTTCTAATATATATTTAGTAGATGCAGATTTCAATAAGATTTTAAATCTTAATACTAATAAAGTTACAGCCAAGTTAATGTCAAACGAACTTATTTTAAGAGATGGAGAAAAGATTTTTTCTAAAAATTTTTCTACCAATGGAGATTTATTGTTGAAATCTGACAATTTTTTAGAAGTTGGAAATGAATATAGGGGATATATTCACTTTAAAAAAATAGATAATAAATTGTATGTCATTAATAAAGTAGAAATGGAAGATTACTTAAAAGGAGTTTTACCAAAAGAAATCTTATCAAATGCTCCAGAAGAAGCCTTAAAATCGCAAGCTATAGTTTCTAGAAGTTTTGCTTTTAGTAATATTAATAAATATAAAAAGTATGGTTATAATCTTGATGATACTACAAACTGCCAAGTTTATAAGGGTAAAAGCGCAGAAGAACAATCAACTAATAAAGCTGTAGACGAAACTAATAATATATATATTAGATATAACGGAGAGGTTGCTAACGCTATTTTTGGTAGCTCATCAGGTGGTTTTACTGCAAGTGTAGAAGATGTATGGGGTGGAAATGAGATACCATACCTAAAATCATTTGAGGATCCATATTCAAACGCTAAAAAATGGGAATTTGCTATTTCTTTAAAAGATCTTGAAAAAAAATTGAAAAATAATGGTTTGGAATTAGGAAATATAGTAGGTATTAAAATAAAAGTGTTTGATAAATCTAAAAGGGCGAAAGTTATAGAAGTTATAACTAACAAAAATGTCTTAGAATTAAGCGGAAATAAGATAAGAAGTATTTTAGGAAGTTCAAATTTAAAAAGTACCTTAATGACTATTATAATTACAGACGGTAATATTATTTTTTCAGGCACTGGCTATGGACATGGTGTTGGAATGAGTCAAGATGGAGCAGTCCAAATGGCAAAAGAAGGGAAAAGTTGTAGAGATATATTATCTTTTTATTTTCCAAATACAAGTATAGATAAATAAAGGAAGAAAAATGAAAACAAGTGATTTTTATTATGATTTACCAAAAGAATTAATAGCACAAAGTCCTTTAGAAAATAGAAGTTCTTCAAAATTTCTACTAGTAAATAAAAAAGATGGTTCTTTAGAACACCGTCATTTCTATGATATAGTGGATTTATTAAATAAGGGAGATGTTCTTGTTTTTAATGACACAAGAGTTATACCTGCAAGGATATACGGACATAGAAAAGATAAAGAAGAGAAAATAGAATTTTTATTACTTAATGAAGTGGAAAAAGATAAGTGGGAATGTTTATCTAAACCAGGTAAAAAAGCTAAAATAGGAACAGAAATTATTTTTTCGAATGAATTAAGAGCTGAAGTGGTAGATATTTCTGATGAGGGCAATAGATTCATAAAATTTAAATATGAAGGAATTTTTCAAGAAATTTTAGATAGACTAGGGGAGATGCCCTTACCTCCATATATAACAGAAAGTTTAGATGATAAAGAGAGATATCAGACTATATATTCTAGAGAAAGAGGATCAGCAGCAGCACCTACAGCAGGGTTACATTTTACAGAAGACATTTTAAAAAGATTAAAGGAAAAGGGCGTTGAATTAGTATTTGTAACTTTACATGTTGGTTTAGGAACATTTAGACCAGTAAAGGTAGAGGATGTAGCAGAGCACCATATGCATTCAGAATTTTATAGAATAAATGAAGAGGCTGCTAAAACAATTAATAAAGCAAAGAAAGAAAACAGAAGAATAATAGGAGTTGGAACTACGTCTGTAAGAACTATTGAATCAGCAAGTGATAAAAATGGCCTTGTGAAAGCTTCTTCGGGGTGGACTGATATATTTATATATCCAGGATATAAGTTTAAAACTATAGACTCTCTAATAACAAATTTTCATTTACCTGAGTCAACTCTTCTGATGTTAGTTTCGGCTATATCAAGTAAAGAGATAATTTTAAATGCTTATAAAGAAGCAATAAAAGAGAATTATAGATTTTTTAGTTTTGGAGATGCTATGTTTATATATTAGGAGAGTTTATGTTTGAATTTGAATTATTAAAAGAATCAAAAGAGTGTAAAGCAAGACTTGGTAAAATTAAAACTAATCATGGAGAAATAGAAACTCCAATATTTATGCCTGTGGGTACGAGAGCAACAGTTAAAACTATGACACCAGAGGAATTAAAGTATATAGGATCGCAAATAATTTTATCAAATACTTATCATTTATTTTTAAGACCAGGTACAGAAATAATAGAAAAAGCAGGTGGTCTTCATAAATTTATGAATTGGAATAGGCCAATACTAACTGATAGTGGTGGTTTTCAAGTATTTAGTTTAAGCAGCAATAGAAAAATAAATGAAGATGGAGTGGAATTTAGGTCACATATTGATGGATCTAAAAAGTTTATATCACCTGAAATATCAATAGATATACAAAATTCACTTGGTTCAGATATTATAATGTGTTTTGATGAATGTGCACCTTATCCATCTTCCTATGAATATATAAAAAAATCTATGGAGAGGACTAGTAGATGGGCTAAAAGATGTAAAGAACATCATAAAAACACAGACAAACAAGCTTTATTTGGAATAATTCAAGGGGGAATGTATAAAGACTTAAGAGAAATTTCAGCTAAAGATCTTGTTGAACTTGACTTTCCTGGCTATGCTGTAGGGGGTTTAAGCGTAGGAGAACCACTGGAGTTAATGAATGAAATTTTAGATCACACGAGTGAATTTATGCCTAAAAACAAGCCTAGATATTTGATGGGTGTAGGTAGTCCAGACTATTTGTTTGGAGCTGTTGAAAGAGGAATAGATATGGCAGATTGCGTTCTACCAACTAGGATTGCCAGAAATGGAACTGTTATGACTTCTAAAGGAAGATTAGTAATAAAGAATGCAAAATATAAGGATGATTTTTCTCCTTTAGACCATGAATGTGATTGTTATGTTTGTAGAAATTATTCTAGAGCCTATATTAGGCATTTATTTAATGTTGATGAAATACTTGGCTTAAGACTAACTACGATTCATAATCTGTATTTTTTAATTAATTTAATGACAAAAATTAGAGAATCTATAAAAAATGACTATTTCTTAGAATTTAAAGATGACTTTTATAAGAAATATGGTTATAATAAATAAGAAAGGGGTGGATATTGATGGGTCAAAATTCTTTAGCAGCATTTACACCGATTTTAACTTTAATTTTGATGATGATTGTTTTCTATTTTCTTTTAATAAGACCTCAAAAGAAAAAGCAAGCAGCTGTTGAATCAATGAGAGAAAATTTAAAAGTAGGTAATGAAATAGTTACTATAGGTGGCATAAAAGGTAAAGTAATCTTAATTAAAGAAGACTATGTAGTTATTGAAACTTCAGGAAATAACAGTAGGATAGATGTTATGAAATGGGGAATTGGTAATGTTATAAATAGTAAAGAAGATCTTAAAGCCTAGGAGGTACTTATGAAACATATTAAAACATTAACAAATAGAAGATTAAAAGATACTTTTGCAAAAGGTGGATGTGGAGAGTGTCAAACATCTTGCCAATCAGCTTGTAAAACTAGCTGTACAGTGGGAAATCAAAAGTGTGAAAATACAGATAAGTAAGAGGGTTGTAATCAACCCTTTTATTTTTATTATGGGGGAGAAATGAAGGGTATTCATAAATTTTATTTAAATGATAAATATGTAGTTTTAGATATAGCAAGTGGTTCAGTTCATGTAGTAGATGAAATAGTATATGATCTAGTAGATGATTATATTGATTTAGATAAGAAAGAAATGTTTAAAAAATATGTTAGTAAATATGACTATGCTTCTATAGAAGAAGCTTTAAATGAAATAGAATATTTAAAAAAAGAAGAGCTTTTATTTACTGAAGACCAAAGACTTTCTAAACCTTATTATAATCCTCAGAATATAGTTAAAGCAATGTGTCTTCATGTTGCCCATGACTGTAATTTAAGATGTAAGTATTGCTTTGCATCTCAAGGAGATTTTAAGGGACAAAGGTCATTAATGGATGAAGAAGTTGGTAAAAAAGCTCTAATATTTTTATTAGAAAATTCTGGTAATAGAAGAAATTTAGAGGTAGATTTTTTTGGCGGAGAACCATTAATGAATTTTGAACTTGTCAAAAAGTTGGTAGATTTTGGAAGGGTAGAAGAGAAAAAATATAACAAACACTTTAGATTCACTATAACAACTAATGGTCTTTTATTAGATAGAGATAAAATAGATTATATTAATGAAAATATGGACAATGTAGTACTTTCTTTAGATGGAAGAAAATGCATAAATGATCATATGAGACCTACTATATCCGGGAAAGGATCTTATGATATTATAGTGCCTAAATTTAAAGAGCTTATAGACGCTAGAGGAGATAAAGATTATTATATTAGAGGAACTTTTACTAATAAAAATTTAGATTTTTCAAATGATTTAATTGATTATTATGATCTAGGATTTAAGAAAACCTCAATTGAACCTGTTGTAACTGATGAAAAAGAAACATATGCAATAAGAGAGGAACACATACAAAAAATTTTAGATGAATATGAAAAAATGAGTAAAGATTATATAAATATTAGGAAAAAAGATAAAGAATTTTTATTTTTCCATTTTATGATAGACTTGACTCAGGGACCATGTGTAATCAAAAGGTCTGTAGGTTGTGGTGCCGGATCTGAATATGTTGCAATAACTCCTGAAGGAGACATATATCCATGTCATCAATTTGTTGGGGAAGAAGAATTTAAATTAGGTAATGTTGATGATGGGATAGTAAATACTCAGATAAGAGACAATTTCAAGTGTTCTAACGTATTTACTAAAGAAGATTGTTATGATTGTTGGGCTAGATATTATTGTAGTGGTGGTTGCCATGCTAATGCTTATTATTCAAACAATGATATAAAAAAACCTTTTAAATTAGGTTGTGATATGGAGAAGAAAAGAATTGAATGTGCTATATCTATTCTAGCAAATGAAAACGAGTAAATAGTAATATAAATACCCCTTAATTCAGTTATAAGTGCTGATGTTAAGGGGTATCTATATTATATAATAAGTATTTCATTTACTTATAATTTTATGATATACTTATTTTTAACTAAGTAAAGGTGATAGAATGGAAAAGTGGATTCTTAAAAAAAGTAAAGACCCAAATTTTAATTATGAGAATTTAAATATAGATAAATTAATATATAATATTTTATTAAATAGAAAAATAAACACTAAAGATAAGATTTTAGAGTTTTTAAATCCAAAACTAGAAGATTTAAATACACCACTTTTATTACCAAACTTAATAAAAGCATCAAATCTAATATTAGAAAAAATATCTTCAAGAAAAAAAATTAGGATAATAGGTGATTATGATGTAGATGGTGTTATGAGTTCCTATATCTTATTTAATGGATTAAAAACTATAGGAGCTATTGTAGATTTTAAAATTCCTCATAGAGTTAATGATGGTTATGGAATAAATAAAAGACTTATTAATGAAGCTTTAAATGATAAAATTGATTTATTAATAACTTGTGATAATGGTATAGCGGCCATTGAAGAGGTTAGTTATGCTATGGAGAATAGTATAGATGTAATAATAACAGATCATCATGAACCACCTATTAATCAGTTAAAAGAAGAAATAATACCTTTAGCTAATGCTGTAATTAATCCCAAAATAAAAAATTCAAAATATCCTTTTAAGGATATTTGTGGGGCTGTGGTTGCTTATAAACTTATTTCTTATCTATTTAAAATAAAAGGAATGGATGAGACGTTATTATATGATGAATATCTCCCTTATGCTGCTATGGCTACAATATGTGATGTGATGCCTCTTATAAATGAAAATAGGATTATAGTTAATGAGGGTTTAAAACGATTAAACAAAATACCGAACAATGGTATTAAAGCTCTTATAGATGCTTGTGACTTATCCGGGAAATTTATAGATGTATATCATATAGGATTTATAATTGGTCCTACCATAAATGCCAGCGGAAGATTAGAGAGCGCAGAATTAGCTATTAAATTATTAATAGAAGAAGATTATAATAAAGCCCTAGAGTATGCCAAAATATTAAGAAAATTAAACTCTGAAAGACAGGCTCTTACAGAAAAAGGGATTGAAATTGTTGATAATTTAATAAAAACTTACAATTTATCTGAGAAATTACCTGTATTGATTTTAAGGGCCAAAGGACTAGAAGAATCAGTTTTAGGGATAATTGCAGGAAGAATAAAAGAAAAATATAATCATCCTACAATAGTCCTTACTAATTCAAAGGAATTATTAAAAGGATCTGGACGAAGTATCGAAGAATATAATATGTTTGAAAAAATTTCTGAGTCAAAACATTTTCTAACTAGGTTTGGTGGTCATAAAATGGCCTGCGGATTAAGTTTAGAAGAAGATAAATTTAAAGATTTTGTTGTTCATGTAAATAATAATTCTGGGATTATAAAAGAGGATTTAATAAGAAAGATTTATATTGATGCAATAGTTACTTTATCAGATATAAATAATGAGACTGTTATAAACATAGACAAATTAAAACCTTTCGGTAATAAAAATCCAAAACCTTTATTCGGAGCTTTTAATTTACATGTAGAGAAATTTAATGTTTTTGGGAAAAATAGAAATGTTATTAAACTCGTCTTAAATGATGGAATAACAAAAAGAGATGCAATATTATTTGAAGATATAGAAGCATTTAAAATTAATTTATTAAAAAATTGTGAAAAATCGGAAGTTTTTAATTTATTAAATAATTTAAAAAATAATATAAAATTAGATATTGTTTTTACTCCTAATATTAATAATTTTAGAGGAGTAGAAAATTTAGAATTAAATATATCTAATTATAGAATAAGTGAGGCAAGAATATGATAAAGGAATTAATAAAAGAGATTAAAACTTATAATCCATCTTTAGATGAAGATCTCTTAATACAGGCATATGAATTAGCTAAAATAAAACATGATGGCCAAAAGAGAAACTCTGGTGAAGACTATATAATTCATCCTTTAAATGTAGCCCTGATTCTTGCTGGAATGAATATGGATACTCAAACTATAATAGCTGGGTTGTTACATGATACTATAGAAGATACAGATGAAACATATGAAGATGTTAAAAAGCAGTTCGGTGAAGAAATAGCAGATTTAGTTGATGGGGTAACTAAATTAAAGAAATTAAATTATAAAACTAAAGAAGGGAAGCAAGCTGAAAATGTAAGAAAAATGGTTTTAGCTATGGCTAAAGATATTAGGGTTATAATAGTTAAATTAGCAGATAGACTTCATAATATGAGAACACTTGAATATATGACTGATGCTAAAAAGAAAGAAAAAGCTTTAGAGACCCTTGAAATTTATGCACCTATAGCAGATAGGCTAGGTATGAGTAAAATTAAATGGGAATTAGAGGATTTATCTTTAAGATATTTAGATCCAGAAAATTATTATAGATTAGTTGAAATGGTTAATAAGAGAAGAAATGAAAGAGAAAATTTAATTAACCATATAATCCTAGAGTTAAAAGAAAACCTAGAAAAAATAGGTATAGCATCAGAGATAAATGGTCGTCCTAAAAATTTTTATAGCATATACAAAAAAATGACAAAGAAAGGGAAAGCTTTTGATGAGATATATGATTTGTCAGCAGTTAGAATTTTAGTAAATGATATAAAAGATTGTTATGGGGTTTTAGGTGTAGTTCACACCTTATGGAAGCCAATACCAGGAAGATTTAAAGATTATATAGCGATGCCAAAACCTAATAATTATCAATCTCTTCATACAACAGTAATCGATAATAACGGTGAAACTTTTGAAGTTCAAATTAGAACTTATGAGATGCATCAAACTGCAGAATATGGTATTGCAGCACATTGGAAGTATAAATCGGGAGCGACAAAATCAACCTCTTTAGACGAAAATTTAACCTGGTTGAGGCAACTGTTGGATTGGCAAAACGACTTGAATGAGTTAAATGATCCTAATGAATTTATGGAAACTCTTAAAATAGACTTTTTTGCAGATGAAGTATTTGTATTTACTCCTAATGGAGATGTTATAAATTTGCCAGAAGGCTCTACTCCTATTGATTTTGCTTATAGAATACATTCAGATGTTGGGAATAAATGTTCCGGAGCAAAAATAAACGGGAGAATTGTGCCACTTAACTATGTGTTAAAAAGTGGAGATATAGTTGATATAATAACCAATAGTAATGCATCACCTTCAATGGATTGGTTAAAAATCGTAAAGAGTCATCAGGCAAAGAAAAAGATTCAACAATATTTTAAAGTTAAAAATAGAGATCAGAATATTGAAAAAGGTAAAGAAGCTATTGAAAGAGAGGCTAAAAAACTAGGTTATAGGGTTACTGATATTGTTAAAGATGAGTGGTTGGCTGAAGTTAAATCTAAAAATAATATATCTAGTTTAGATGACTTATATGCTGCTGTTGGATTTGGTAGCATTACAATTAATCAAGTTATATCTAAACTAGTTGATATTTATAAAAGAGTTAATAAAAGAGAAGTTCCTATTGTAAATGAACCTAAAAAAAATAAGGTTTCAAAAGGTGGAATAGTTTTAAAGGATATAGATAATGTTAAAGTTAGATTTGCAAAATGCTGTAATCCGGTACCGGGTGATGATATTATTGGATATATAACTATTGGCAGAGGTATATCAGTTCATAGATCGGATTGTGCCAATATGAAGGATCTTGAAAATGATGCTAGATTAGTTGATGTCTATTGGGATAAAGAAGAAGGAGCTAATTATAATGCACAATTTGAAGTAAGAGCTTTGGATAAGGTGAATGTTATATCTGATGTTGCAAATAAAATTAACGACTCTAAATTAATGTTGCATTCTTTAAATGCAAGAAAAACAAAAGATGGAGATTTATTTTTAGATATTATTGTTGAAATTCATTCAAGAGATGAATTAGTAAGACTAATAGAAAAAATTAAAAAAATTGAAAATGTATTGGACGCTTACAGACTGAAAGCTTAGGAGGTATTTTTTGAGAGGAGTAGTTCAAAGAGTAAAAAAAGCCAGTGTAGAAGTAGAATCAAAAATTATATCTTCTATAGATGATGGTATTTTACTATTACTTGGAATAGAAGCTGATGATGATGAAAAAGATTTAGATTATATTTTAAAAAAGGCTACAAGACTTAGAATTTTTGATGATGAAAATGGCGTAATGAATAGAAGTATATTAGATACAAATAAAGAAATATTAGTAGTTTCACAATTTACTTTATATGGAGATATAAGAAAGGGTAATAGGCCAAGTTACACAAGAGCTGCAAAATTTGAAGATGGTGTAAATTTGTATGAAAAATTTTTATATAAATTACAAGAAACTGGATTAGTAGTTAAATCAGGGAAATATGGCGCAGACATGGATGTAATGCTTATAAATGATGGTCCAGTGACAATATTAATGGATAGTAATAAGGAGTTTTAGATGGATTTAAAAATTTTTAGGCTTGCTTTAGGTTCTTATCAAACAAATTGTTATATTATTTTCAATAAAAATAATAAAGCAGTAATTATTGATCCAGGATCTCAAGCTGAAGATATAATAAAAGCAGTAGAAAATAATAAATTAATAGTTGATAAAATTATACTAACTCATGCACATCCAGATCATTTTGGAGCATTAGAAGAAGTAAGAGATAAGTTTAATGTAAAAGCTTATTTAAGCGCAAAAGATATTGATATGCTAAGTAAAAGATCTTTAGAATTAAAGTCTATTTTAGGAATGGACTCTAAACCTATAATTGCAGACTATATATTAGAAGACGGAGATAAAATCCCTTTTGATGATAAAGAATTTAAAGTAATAGCAACCCCAGGACATACTCCAGGAGGAATTTGTTTATATATAGATAATTTTTTATTTAGTGGGGATACATTATTTAATGGGTTAATAGGTAGAACTGATTTACCAGGGGGAGACTATGATTCTATAATGTTATCTTTAAAAAATTTAATGAAATTGCCAGATGATACTATTGTACTACCCGGTCATGGTCCAGAAACTAGCATAGGATATGAAAAACTTAATAATCCTTTTATAAGGAATATTAAGTAGTATGATAAAAGTTATTTGTTCAGATGAATCTTTAAAACGTTCGATATATGAATTTTTAATTCAAAGTTTTCCTTCTTATTATAAAAAAAAATATATGAAAGTAGAAATAGGTTTGACAAACTCTACAATTAATATTGAATCTAATGATTTTAGAGTTAAAGATAATATCAAACTTAATTCTAATATTGAAATAAAAAGACAAGTATATAAAATTTTAGAAAATTATATCGAAAAAGGTGATTGGGGCATTTTAACAGGTATAAGGCCAAGCAAATTAGCTAGAAATTTAATATTAGATAAAGGCTATTCAAATACAGATCACATATTAAATAATTATTATTTTTTAAATGAAGAAAAAAGATCTTTGATTATTAATATAGCTAAGAGAGAAATAGATTTTATAAAGAATTTAGATAGAGGAAACTATAGCATTTATGTAAATATTCCTTTTTGTAAAAGTAGGTGTATTTATTGCAATTTCAATACTATTTCCAATTCTAATTTATTGGTAGAAGAGTATATAGATACTCTAATAAAGGATTTGATTACAGAATCAAAATATTTTAACAATCCTCCAACTACAGTGTATATAGGAGGAGGAACTCCCTCTTCAATTTCTATGAAAAATTTGAGTAAAGTTATAAATACTATATTAAAATATTATGGGAAACCTATAGAATTCACAGTAGAATGTGGTAGAGAGGATAGTATTACTCTAGATTTGTTAAAAATGCTTAAATTTAATGGAGTAGATAGAATAAGTGTAAATCCTCAAACTATGAATTCAAAAACTCTATCTAAAATTAATCGACATGGTAAAATATCTGATTTGATAAAGAAATATCAATTAGCTAAAAGTCTGGATTTCAATTCTATTAATATGGATTTAATATTAGGACTTCCCAATGAAAATATTTATGATATGAAATATAGTATAGAAAAAGTTGCAGAACTTGAACCAGAAAACATTACAGTTCATAATTTATCCTTAAAAAAAGGTTCTAAATTATGGGAATATGGTTTTTTTAACAGTGATAATAATAAAATTATAGATTTTTCTAAAAAATTTCTTGAAGAAAAAGCTTATAATCCTTATTACTTATATAGGCAAAAAAATATTTTATCTGGTGGAGAAAATATTGGTTATAGTAAGATAAACAAGGAGTGTTTATATAATATATTAATGATAGAGGAAGTTCAAAGTATAATTGGTTTTGGAATGAGTTCATCAAGTAAATTTTATAATTCAAAAACTGGAAGAATTAATTTAGTTATGAATTTTAAAAATCTTAAAGATTATTTAACTAGAGGAAATGAAATATTAAAAAAGAAAGAAAAATATTATAATAAATTATTTTTATAGGGGAAGAAGTATGAAGTTAAAAAAAGTATTAAAAGGAATAAATATAATTGATTACAAGGGTGATATTAATTTAGAGGATGAAATAGAAAACATATCCTACCATAGCAAAAAAGTTTCTAATAACTCTTTATTTGTGGCTATAAAAGGTTATATAACAGATGGCCATAAATTTATAAAAAGTTCCATGGAAGCAGGAGCTAAGTATGCATTAGTCGAGAAATTTACTGATAATTCTATTTGTCAGATTAAAGTAGAAGATACTAGAAAAGCTTTAGCTGATGTAGCTAATAATTTTTATTCTAAGCCATCTACTAAATTAAAAGTTATTGGTATTACTGCAACAAACGGTAAAACGACAACGTCTTTCATGGTAGATAAAATATTTAAGGATGCAGGTTATAGCACTGGTTTAATAGGCACTGTAATGACTAAGTATGCTGACAAATTAATACCATCTGTTTTAACAACTCCTGAATCTTTAGATTTACAGAGATATTTATATGATATGCACAAAAATAAGGTTGATAAAGTTACTATGGAAGTTTCTTCATCCTCCCAAGAGTTAAATAGAGTTAGAAATGTTGATTTTGATATTGTTACTTTTAATAATTTCAGTAGAGAACATATAGATCAACATGGAAGCTTTGAAGATTACTATAAAGTTAAATCTAAAACAATAACTAATGCATCAAAAGATTCAATAGCTATCTTGAATATGGATTTTGACGAAATAGCAAATTTAGAAAATAAGACACAAGCTAAAGTTTTGAAGTATTCATTAGAGAACAGAAAATACGATTTTTCAATTTCAGATTTAGATTTAACTACTGGATTTGGAAATTATACTTTTAATATTTTAAAAAAGATAGAGTTAGGAGGCCTTTCTATAGAAGCAAAAAGCTTTGATATAAATTTATCTGTTGCAGGTTATTCTTCTGTAATGAATTCTGTGGTTGCTATTATTATAGCTTTAATTGAAGGTATAAGCATAGAAACAATTCAAAAATCTATTAATTCTTTTACTGGAGTTGAAAGAAGATTTGAAATGATTCTTGATGAAGACTTTAAGATAATAGATGATCATTATGCAAATATAAAAAATATAGATGTAACTTTAGAAACTTTATCAAAAATGGATTATAAAGATTTCAATCTTTTATATGCCATAAGAGGAAGTAGAGGAGTTAATTTAAATAGAGAAACTGCAGAAGAAACTGCAAAGTGGTTGAAAGTATTAAAACCTAAAACTTTTTATGCTACTTTAAGTGAAGATACTGTGACTTCTAAAGATATAGTAAAAAAAGAAGAGTTGGAAGTATTTTTGGATGTTATGAACAGGAATAATATTGATGTGAAAATTTTCCCGAAGTTAGAAGAAGGTGTAAAATCTATTTTAGATAAAATGGAAAAAGATGATGTTTTACTTTTAGCGGGTTGCCAAGGTATGGATCAAGGAGCGAAGTTTGCTTACTCTTATTTAAAAGATAATGAATTAATAAAAAATGAAAGTCACTTGAAAAATAAAATTGCAAATAGAATATGCTAACTTGACAGTTTTTTCATCTGACATTATAATTGATTTAAATACAATAGGCGAAAAAAATAAAAATATTTTATTTAGAGAGTGAATAAATTGGTGAAAATTCATTAAATTATTTTTATGGGACACTCGTACTGTAGATTTCCGTTGATTTGCGTTAAAAATTTAAGTGAGGTTTACCTAAATAGGGTGGTACCGCGAGTTAAACTCGTCCCTTTGTTGGACGAGTTTTTTTATTGAGGAGGTTTTTAGTTTGGAGAATATTAAAGGGTTAAAAAGAAGCCATTATTGTGGCAATTTAAGAGAAGAAAATATAGGAGAAGAAGTTACACTAATGGGTTGGGTGTCTAAGGAAAGAAATCTAGGCTCAATAGTTTTTATAGATTTAAGAGACAGAGAAGGTATTATTCAAGTTGTTTTTGATGATACAGTTGATAAAGATTTATTTGAAAAATCTACAAAATTAAGGTCTGAATTTGTAATAGCCGTAGTTGGAAAAGTTAGACAAAGATCTTCAATTAATAATAATATTCCTACAGGGAAAATAGAAGTTTTAGCAAAAGAATTAAGAATTTTAAATGAATCTAAAGTGCCTCCTATATATATAAAAGATGATGATAATGTAGCTGAAAATATGAGATTGAAATATAGAGCTTTAGATTTAAGAAAGCCTAAAATGCTAAGTAATCTTATAACTAGGTCTAAATTTTATAAAGTGACCAGAGACTTTTTCTCAGATGAAGGATTTATAGAGGTAGAAACTCCTATGTTAACTAAGCCAACTCCAGAAGGGGCAAGAGATTATTTAGTACCTAGTAGAGTTAATGAAGGTAAATTTTATGCCTTACCTCAGTCGCCACAATTAATGAAACAATTGCTTATGGTATCAGGTTTAGATAAATATATTCAAATAACTAAATGTTTTAGAGATGAAGATTTAAGAGCAAATAGACAACCTGAATTTACACAAATAGATTTAGAAATGAGCTTTGTTGATATTGAAGATGTTATATCTGTAAATGAAAGATTCTTAAAACATGCCTTTAAAGAAATTTTAAATAAAGATATAGAGCTACCTATAAGGAGAATGAAATACAAAGAGGCAATGGATAGATATGGGGTAGACAAACCTGACCTTAGATTTGGTTTAGAGCTTGTAGATTTATCTGATGAAGTTAAAGAAAGTGGTTTTAAAGTTTTTGAATCGTCAGTTTCTGATGGGAAGTCAGTAAGAGCAATTAATATTAAAAAAGGAGCCGAATTCTATTCTAGAAAGGCAATATCAAAGCTAGAGGATACGGTAAAAACTTATGGAGCTAAAGGTTTAGCTTGGATAAAATTTATTGATGGAGAAATAACATCACCAATAATAAAGTTTTTATCAGAAGAGACTGTTAAAAAGATATTTAATAAAATGAAGGTTGAAGACGGAGATCTATTAGTATTTGTTGCTGATAAAAATAATATAGTCTATGATTCCTTAGGAAACTTAAGAAATAAAATAGCTAGAGATATGGATTTAATAGATAATAATTCTTATGAATTAGTATGGATAACTGAGTTTCCATTATTTGAATATGATGATGAAGAAAATAGATATGTTGCAAAGCACCATCCTTTCACATCACCTATGGAGGAAGATTTAGAATTATTGGATACAGGTAATTTAGATAAAATGAGAGCAAAGGCTTATGATATTGTAATAAATGGAGATGAAATGGGTGGAGGATCTATAAGAATTAACAACCCAGAAATACAAGAAAAAATGTTTAAAGCATTAGGACTTTCTAGGGAAGAAGCTGAAGAAAAATTCGGATTTTTAATAGAAGCTTTTAAATATGGAGCTCCTCCACATGGTGGGCTTGCTTATGGTTTAGATAGATTAATAATGCTATTCACAGGGAATGAAAATATTAGGGACGTAATAGCTTTTCCGAAAACACAATCAGCTACATCTTTATTAACTGGAGCACCCGCAGAAATATCTGAAAAACAACTAGAAGAAGTTCATATAAAGTTAAGGAGGAGTGATGAATGAAACAAATTGGATTTGTTGTAGAAGATAATGGGGATTATGTTAAAGTTTCTTCAATGAGAGAATCATCTTGTGGAACAAGTTGTGAAAATTGCTCGGCTAAGTGTGGAGAATCCAAAATTCAAAATCAAAAAGTTTTAAATACAATAGGTGCTAAAGTAGGAGATAAGGTAATTTTAGAAACTAGCTTCAAAACCTTAATTTCTTATATAGGACTTGTATATGGTTTACCTTTATTATTTTTTATAATTGGAGTTATTGTATCAAGTAATTTTTTAGGATTTAATACTAATAATGCTCAACTTTTGAATTTGTTAGTAGGTTTATTATTCATGATTTTTTCTTTTATAATAATCAAAATTATTGACTCTAAATATATAAAAAATAAGGATTTTATAGTTTTAAAAAAGGCATAAGATGATGAATATAAAATCAAAAACTTTAAGTCGTATTTTTTTATTTTCTATAATATTTTTAGTATTATCTCTACTTTTCTTTGCGTATTCTAGAATAAGTATCAGTGCTAAAAAAGAACTAGAAAATGATAATCTTAAGTTAAAAAGAGAATTAAAATTTAAAGAAAAAGAGCATAATAAATTTATAAAATTAGAAAAAGAATACGAAAATAAATTAGAAAGTTTAAGATTAGAATTTGCCAGTAAGTACGGTTATGATTTTAATCAGGATGAAAAGACACTTATTAGTAATGAAATTAAAAATTTAGAATTCAAAAATAGTTCAATTTTAAAACAAATAAAAGAAAAAATAATTTTTTATTCTGCTTATTATAAGGGAGAATATTATGAGGATGATAGTTTAGAATCATTAATTTCTAAATTTACTAATTTAAATTCTAATAGTAGGGTAGAAATTATAAATTCAGATTTATATAGTGAATTAGATATTGATAAATTTATAGAGAAAGCTAAAAAGAGCGGTACAATAGCTTATTTAAATTCTATTAACAAAGAAAATAAAGAAAATAATTTAAATTTGTTAACAACAACATTATACTCTAAAGATTTTTATAATATATCTGATACAAATTTAAATTTATCCAAAGTACAGGCTGAAATAAATGCACTTTGTAATAACTATAAATATTTAGAATACAGTAACTTTAATACTGGTAATTTAACTTATTCAAATTTATTAAATTTAAAAATCGAGACTGATTATTTAATAAATCAATATTATAAAAACCAAGGAGTTATAAATATTCTTAAAGAAATTGGAGATAATTATGAAAAATTTAAATAATAGATTACTAATAATTTTAATTAGTATATCAACTTTATTAACTATATTTATTTTATCTATTTCTTATATGAATATAAATAAATCCTACGATGAATTAAAAAATCTAAAAAATCAAAACTTAAAATTAAATTTTAAAATAAAAGAAAAACAAAATAAGATAAATATAATAAACTCGAGTATAAATTCTAAAAAAAGAAAAATTAATAAATTATTAGATTTTGATAAAAAATTTTTAAATACAAATGAAAAATTAAAAGAGAATAGGGAAAATAGTATTTATGATCTTTATCTTATAAGTGAAATAAGTCCTTCGTTTGATTTGATAAAATCAGGTAAAAACCTAAGAAATACATCGAAATTAGATAATGTTTATTTTGAAGAAGATTTAAACTTTCAAAGTTCAGCAACAAATATTAAGATAAATAATCTATTAGTATTGGATAAAATTAGTTATGAAATTAATGAATATATTTATAAAAATAATAATTTTATAAAGCAAAATAAAGGTATATACGAATATTTAAATAGCACTAACAATTATTTATTAAAATATGAAATATCAAAATTTTTATCTAATAAAGATAAAAATTATAAAATTAAAGAAATAGAAGAAAGTGCTAGAAATTTAATTATGTTAAAAGAAAAGTATAAAGATTTTTATTACCCATTTTTAAATAAGAATCAAAAAAATAAAGATTATATACAATCTTTATCAAATATAATTACTTTGGAGAAGTCAAAAATCAATTTAAATGATTACAAGATTGATAAAAAAAATGTTGAAAATTATAAAAAAATTATAAATGCTTATGTATTTAATTTAGAAGTAATTTCTAAAAACATAGACAATACAGAAAATTTCTCAATATTAAATAAAGATGTAATAATTGGCGATAAAAAAGAAAATTTAAAGTATATGATCTCAGATGATAATACAATAAAGATAATAGAAAAAAAAGAAAATGAAGCAAAAAAACTTTATTTTTATAATACTAATGAAGAAGTAGTATTTTATATTAATTTAGATGAATTAAAATCTATATATTTCAATATAGATAAAGGAGAAGAAGTAGAAAAAGAATTAAAAAATTCAAAAAATTTAATAAATTTAGTAAAGGGGAAAAATTACTAAAGAATCAAAAAATAATAATACTATTTATTGTTTAGATTTATGTATTAAGAATGTATAATAATAAAAGCTTGATATTGAATTCAATATCAAGCTTTTATTATTATACATTAAATTTAAAGTTTACAACATCCCCGTCTTTCATAATGTATTCTTTACCTTCAGAACGTATTAAGCCTTTTTCTCTGGCGACTGACATTGATCCTGAGTTTACTAAATCATCATAGGAAATTATGTCTGCTTTTATAAATCCTCTTTCAATATCTGAATGTATTTTAGAAGCAGCTTGAGGGGCCTTAGTTCCTTTAGTTATTGTCCAAGCTCTAGTTTCCATTTCTCCAGTAGTTAAAAAACTAATGAGACCTAAAATTTTATAACTAGATTTAATAAGTTTATCTAAACCTGAGCTACTGACTCCAAGCTCTTCTAAAAATATTTCCCTTTCATCTTCTTCTAAAGATTGAATTTCAGATTCTATATCAGCACTAATAACAACAACTTCATCATTTTGTTTTTCAGCAAATTCTTTTACTTTATTAACAAAGCTATTATTTGCCCCATCATTTTCTAAATCATCTTCAGATACATTTGCTACATATATTACAGATTTCGCACTAAGAAGAGAATAATTTTTTATTAATTTAGATTCTTCTTCATTTAATTCTAAACTCCTAGCTGGCTTAGAATCCTCTAATCTATCTTTTATTTTTTCTAGTAATTCAAGTTCTGGCATTAATTTTTTATCCGCTTTAACTTGTTTTTGAATCTTAGAAATTCTTTTTTCAATTTGTTCTAAATCTGAGAATAAAAGCTCTAAATTAATATTTTCAATATCTCTAATTGGATCTACACTACCATCTACATGTATTATATTCTCATCTTCAAAACATCTTACTACATGGACTATTGCATCAACTTCTCTTATATTAGATAAAAATTGGTTGCCAAGTCCTTCACCTTTACTAGCTCCTTTTACTAATCCTGCTATATCAAAAAATTCAATTGCAGTATGAACAATTTTCTTACTATTACTTATATCACTTAAAGCTTTCAATCTTTCATCAGGAACACTAACTACTCCAATATTAGGTTCAATAGTAGCAAAAGGATAATTTGCAGCTTCTGCTCCAGCCTTTGTAAGAGCATTAAATAAAGTTGATTTCCCAACATTAGGTAGTCCTACTATGCCTAGTTTCATTAAATCGCCTCATTTCTTATTATCAATTAACAATTATATCATAAAGATAATATTTCCCCAATAATAAAAAGCATATAAGTTATTGGTTTTGCATAATAAATATAGTATAATAAAATATAATAGATTGTATAAGAAAGAGATAAAGAGGTGAACTTAATGAGTGCCATAGTTATTAACGACTTGACGAAAAAGATTGGAAGAAACAAGGTTTTGTCTAATATAAATTTAGAGGTTATGAGTGGAGAAATTTTTGGAATATTGGGATTAAATAATTCAGGTAAAACAACTCTTTCAAAAATATTATTTAATTTTTTAAAACCATCTAAGGGTAAAGCTTACATTTTTGACATGGATTGTTCAAAGGAAAGTAAGAGTATCAAAGAAAGTGTTTCTTTAATACCTGAGGATATTATGTATCCTGAAAATTTAAAAGCCATAAGTATATTTAAAAAAACTTTAGCATTTCATAATTTAAAAAGTTTTGAAGAGATTGATAATTTAGTAGAATATTTTAATTTTAATCCTAAATTAAAACTTATGGATATGAGTGATAGTGAAAAGAAAATTTTTGCTATTATTAATGCTTTAATAGCTAAACCAAGACTTATTGTAATGGATAATACTTTAAAAGATCTATCTAATGAAACTATTGATAAGTTATTTAAATATTTAATAGAATTAAAAGAAAATGAAGATTTAACTGTATTATTATTAACAGATTCTTTAAATTATGCTCAAATATATTGTGATAGAGCTGCTTACTTAGCAGATGGAGAAATAAAAGGAACTGAATTTTTAAAAAATAAATCTTCTAATGATAAAATTGTAACAATCTACAGTGAAATGACAGATTTAAATTCTTTTATAAATATAGGAGCCAAAATAATTAAAAATGAAAAGTATAATACTATTTTGTATTATGATAAAGATATAAGACTTCTTTCTAATCTTATTGCAGCCTCTAACATAGATAACTATACTATAGAAAATTCTACTTTAGAAAATAAGATAGATGCTTACTTTAAAAATGAATTTGAAGAATACATTGAACCTGAAAAAGAAGATGATATTGATCCTACAATAGTAGATACTGAAGATACAAACACTGTGGATGAAAATACTATAATAAGTAATAGTTCTTCAGATGAACATGTTGAAAACAAAGATTTTAATACTATAAATGTAAGTAATATATTAAAAGAATCAGAGAATATAAAAAATGGGGAGTCAACTTTGGATGATAGAAATAATTCTCCAAGTGAAAAGGAGGATAATATATTATGATTTTTTCAAGAGAACTTAAGAAGAATTCCGGGAAAATGATAGCTTGGCTACTAATATTAGGTATTATAGTAGGATTGCTTTTTGCTTTATATCCAATGATGCTAGATGGAAATATGAAAAGTTTATTTGATAATTTTATAAATGAATTAAGCCCAGATTTACAGAAAATATTTGGAATTGAAGAAAATATCGATTTAACAAATATAGGACAATATATGGCTTTCATTTATCAATATGTATCTGTTTTTATCGTAATATTTGCTATGCAATTAGGGGCAAATTCACTATCTTCTGATCAATCAGATGGGACTATTCAATATATATATTCAAATCCTGTGTCAAGGGCTGAAATAATTACAGAAAAAATATTATCTAATATTTTAACTTATATTATATTTTTAATTTTACTAGCATTAGTAAATTTTTTAGTTTTACTTTTTATTCCGGTAGAAGAAGCTTTTTCTAAGCAGGAATTAATATTTTACTTGGCTAAGATATTTTCTGGGATATTAGCTAGTGGTCTTGTTTTTATGAGTATAGGATTTTTTATAAGTTCACTATCTAAGACTAATAATTTTGGAAATGGTATTAGTATTCTTTTTGTTATTATAAGTGTAATATTTACTATAGTAGGGAAAATATATGGTGGAACAATGCTAACTGTTATAGATAATTTACCATTAGAAGTATTTAAACCGATTTATTTTATAGAAGGGATTATCTATCCTTTGGGATTAGGAGTCAACCTTATAATTTTCTTAATTTTTATAGTATTAACATATGTAATTTACGGTTCAAAGGAATTAGATTATTAAAAAGTGCATTAATGCACTTTTTAATTTTTTCAAAAGAATTTATATTGATTGTTATTAACTAATGTGATATACTAAAACACGGTAATTTAACACACACACTATTAGATAATATAAGAGTTGCCAAGTGTCCTTGTATTAAATGAAAATAGTGGAGGAAAAAAACGGAGGTGAATGTTTTGTCAGTTATATCAATGAAATCATTATTGGAGGCGGGTGTTCATTTTGGACATCAAACTAGAAGATGGAATCCTAAAATGAGTAGATTTATTTTTACTCAAAGAAATGGAATCTATATTATAGACCTTCAAAAAACTATCAAAAAAGTAGATGAAGCTCACGAATTTGTGAGACAACTTGCAGAAGATGGTGGAAACATCCTTTTTGTAGGTACTAAAAAACAAGCACAAGATGCTATTGAAAAAGAAGCTAAAAAATGTGAAATGCCATATATTAATCAAAGATGGCTAGGCGGTCTTTTAACTAATTACAAAACTATTAGAAAAAGAATTGAAAGACTTCAAACTCTTACTGAAATGGAATCAGATGGAACATTTGATGTACTTCCTAAAAAAGAAGTTATTGGCTTGAAGAAAGAAGCTGATAGACTTGAGAAATTTTTAGGTGGTATAAAAAATATGGATAGAATTCCAGATGCTATTTTTATAGTAGATCCTAAAAAAGAAAGGATTGCTGTAAAAGAAGCTCATATATTGGGAATTCCAGTTGTTGCAATTATTGATACTAACTGTGATCCAGATGAGATAGATTATCCAATTCCTGGAAATGATGATGCTATAAGAGCTGTAAAACTTATTACAGAAACAATTGCAAATGCAGTATTGGAAGGAAAGCAAGGTACTCAAAATGAAGATTATTCTGAAAAAGTTGAAGAATTAAAAGATGATACTGAAGAAGAATCTCAGGGAGAGCCTGTCATAGATAAAGAGTAAAGTAATATTTGAGAGTTCTAAAGCTATGCCTTTAAAACTCTCTTTTTTTAGGAGGTTATATAATGAAAATAACAGCAAGTTTAGTTAAAGAATTAAGAGAGAAAACATCAGCAGGAATGTTAGATTGTAAAAATGCACTAGTTGAGACAGATGGCGATTTAGAAAAAGCAGCTGATCTTTTAAGGGAAAAAGGATTAGCATCAGTTGCAAAAAAATCTGGAAGAATTGCTTCTGAAGGAATTGTAGAATCTTATATTCATGGTGGTAGAATTGGTGTGTTAATTGAAGTTAACTCAGAAACAGATTTTGTTGCTAAAAATGATGAATTTAAGTCTTTTGTAAAAGATATGGCTATGCAAGTAGCGGCTGTGGCTCCTAAGTATGTTACTCGTGAAGAAGTACCAACTGAAGAAGTAGAACATGAAAAAGAGATACTAAAAGAACAAGCTCTTAATGAAGGTAAACCAGAGCATATTGTTGAAAAAATGGTAGCAGGTAGATTAGAAAAATTTTATGAAGAAATAGTTCTTTTAGACCAAAAATTTGTAAAAGATCCAGATTTAAAAGTTCAAGATGTTTTAAATAACATAGCAGCTAAAATAGGTGAAAACATTAAAATAAGAAGATTTGTTAGATTTGAAGTAGGAGAAGGTTTAGAGAAAAAAGAGGAAGATTTCGCAGAAGAAGTTGCAAAACAAATAGGTAAATAATAGGTGATTTTATGAATCCGAAATATCGCAGAATAGTATTGAAACTTAGTGGAGAGGCAATGGGAGGACCTAACGGTATTGGTATAGATATTGATACAATAAAAACTATTGCCATGCAATTAAAAGCTATTCAAAAAATGGGCGTTCAAACTAGTGTAGTTGTTGGTGGCGGTAATTTTTGGAGAGGAAGAGATTCTGAAGAAATGGATAGAGCAAATTCAGATTATATGGGTATGCTTGGAACCGTTATGAATGCTTTAGCTTTACAAGATGTTTTAGAAAATATGGGTGTTGTCACAAGAGTTCAAACTGCAATTGAAATGAAAGAAGTTGCAGAACCATATATCAGAAGAAGAGCAATAAGACATTTAGAAAAAGGTAGAGTGGTCATTTTTTCAGCTGGTATAGGAAATCCATACTTTTCTACTGATACTACAGCAGCTCTTAGAGCAGCTGAGATCGATGCTGATGTTATATTAATTGCTAAAAAAGGTGTAGATGGAATATATGACTCTGATCCAAAGTTAAATAAAAATGCAAAGAAATTTTATGAATTATCATATTTGGAAATTTTAAATAAAGAACTAAAAATAATGGATGCCACTGCAACTTCGCTTTGTATGGATAATAATATTCCTAGTATTGTATTTGGGATTGACGAGCCAAGTGCTATGGTTGATGTAGTTAGTGGTAAGAATATAGGTACTAAGGTAAAATAAGGAGAATTAATATGTTATCTACTTTAAATAAAGATACTGAAGCAAAAATGGAAAAAACTGTTTCAGTATATATAGAAGAACTTCAAAGCATTAGGGCAGGAAGGGCTAATCCTTCACTTTTAGATAAAATAAGTATTGATTATTATGGTCAAGTTACTCCAATCAATCAAGCTGCATCAATATCAGCTCCTGAACCAAGACTTCTTGTTATTCAGCCTTGGGATGCTAATTTAATACCTGAAATAGAAAAATCTATTTTAAAGTCTGATTTGGGGATTAATCCTTCAAATGATGGAAAACTTATTAGACTAGCTATTCCAGAGTTAACAGAGGAAAGACGTCTTAGTCTTACTAAGGTTGTTAAGAAAAATGGCGAAAATTCTAAGATTGCTATAAGAAATATTAGAAGAGATGCATTAGATGAAATTAAAAAATTAGAGAAATCTAAAGAAATATCTGAGGACGATAAAAAAAGCGCAGAAGATGATATTCAGAAAATCACGGATAAGTATATAGATAGAATTGATGAGATAACTAAGTCTAAGGAAGATGAATTAATGGAAATCTAAAAAGAGACCATCATGGTCTCTTTTTTAATATAGGTGAGCTATGGAAATAAAAGAAAAAATAGATAAAACTAGAATTCCAAAACATATAGGAATAATAATGGATGGGAATGGTAGATGGGCTAAAAAAAGGGGCCTTCCTAGAAGCTTAGGACATAGAGAAGGCTCAAAAAGAGTAGTAGAAATAGTTGAAGCTTGTTATAATTTAGGGATTAAATCAGTTTCTTTATATGCTTTTTCTACTGAAAATTGGAAAAGGCCTGAAGAAGAAATTTCAAAACTAATGGATTTACTAATATATTGTATTAGAACTCAGTTAGATAAAATTAAAAGAAATAATATTAAAATTAATGTTCTAGGAGATATTTCTAAATTACCTGAAAAAGTTCAAAAAGAAATATCAAGATCATTGTCTTCAACTAAAGACAATGATAAAATGATATTAAATGTAGGAATCAATTATGGTGGTAGATCAGAAATTATTAGAGCAGTAAAAAAAATTTGTAAAGAAGTTAAAAATAATAATTTAAACTTAGATAGTATTAATGAAGTTAGCTTTAATGATTATCTTTATACTTCAGGACAAGATGAATTAGATTTACTTATTAGGCCTAGTGGAGAATTAAGAATTAGTAATTTTTTATTATATCAATTGGCTTATAGTGAGTTTTGGTTTTCCGATGTTCTTTGGCCTGATTTTACAGAAGAAATTTTATATAAAGCTATAATTGATTTTCAAAATAGAGATAGAAGGTTCGGTGGACTAGATGGAAGAATTAAATAAAAGAGTTATAACTGCTATTTTAGGAGTTATTTTGTTGGCTTTCATACTTTATATGGGAGGAATTTATTTAAAAGTAGCTTTAACTTTATTATCTGTTATAGCAACATTAGAGTTGAGAAATGCTTTTAAAAAACTTAATATTAGTATTAATTTGCCTGTTATTTTTATGGGAATTTTATTTCTAATAATTTCCATTTACACTAATTTACCTAATTATTTTAGTATAATTTTTGTTTTGATAATTTTATTATTAATTATGGTTTTCGATAAAAGAGACAGTCTAAATGATATAGTTTATACTTTTTTTACCTTTGTATATATTCCATTTTTATTTTTTTTATTATTAGAATTAGAAATGACTCCATTTTTATATTTGGTCTTTATAATATCTTTTACTACAGATACTTTTGCTTATTTAGTAGGGGTCAAATTTGGTAAAAATAAATTAATAGAAAGAGTAAGTCCAAATAAATCAGTGGAAGGAGCTATTGGAGGTATATTAGGTTGTCTTATTTTTACCTTAATCTATTTTTATATGGTTAAAATAGAAATAAATTTATTAGTTCTAATATTTATTGTAGTAGCTTCTATTACAGGACAATTAGGTGATTTAGTAGCATCAAAGTTTAAAAGAGAAGCAGGAATAAAAGATTATAGTAATATTCTGCCAGGACATGGAGGAATATTAGATAGATTTGATAGTATTATAATGGTTATCCCGATGGTTTATAGCTTGTACTATCTAACTAATCTTATTTAGGAGGTATTAATGTATACAGCAATAGGTTCGATTTTTGTGTTTATGCTAGTAATATTATTGCATGAACTAGGACATTTTACAGTTGCAAAATTATCCGGAATAAAAGTAAATGAATTTTCAATAGGTATGGGTCCTAAGATATTCCAAAAAAAAAGTCGAGAAACTGATTATAGTATTAGAATATTACCAATTGGCGGATTTGTAGCTATGGAAGGAGAAGAAGAATCTTCTAATGATCCAAGAAGTTTTAATAATGTATCAGTTTATAAAAGAATAGCAGTAGTTCTTGCTGGTGTATTTATGAATGTAGTTTTGGCTATATTAGCATTTATGTTAGTGGGTTTAATATTAGGAATTCCTTCAACTACTGTAAGTGAAGTTTTAGAAAATTCTCCAGCTGAAATTTCACAAATTAAAAGTGGAGATAAAATTTTAAAAATCAATGAAGAGACAGTAAGTTCTTGGGATGATATCACAAATAATATTTCTCGAACTAAAAATAATCAAAAAATAAGTGTAGAAGTAAAACGTAATGATCAAATTTTAACTAAAAGTTTAAATTCACAATTAAAAGATGGTAGGATAATTATTGGCATATCTCCTGAATTAAAAAAAGATTTTTTTGGATCTATTAAATATGGATTTAGTCAAACTTTTAAAACTATATCTGATGTATATGGGGTATTATCTAGTCTAATAAGGGGTAAAGTCAATGTTAATAATTTAGCTGGTCCTGTTGGGGTTATATCTTTTATAGGTCAAGCGACTTCTTTGGGATTTGTATCATTATTAAGAATATTGGGTATAATTAGTGCTAATTTAGCTGTAGTAAATCTTCTTCCCATACCAGCCTTAGATGGAGGAAAGTTTGTTTTTTTACTTTATGAAGCTATTTCTGGTAAAAAAGTTAATCAAAAATTTGAAGAAATATTAACAATCATAGGAATTTCTTTACTTTTAGGCTTAATGATATATGTTACGATTTTTGGTGATTTAGTTAGATTGAATATATTCAGATTTTAGGTGAGATAATTATGAAAAGAAAAAATACAAGACAAATATCGGTAGGAAAAGTTTTAATAGGAGGAAATGCTCCTATAAGCGTTCAATCTATGACAAATACAATAACTAAAGATGTGATATCTACTACAAATCAAATAAAAGAGCTTGAGAGATCTGGTTGTGATATTATAAGATTTGCAGTAAATGATTTAGAGGATGCAAAGGCTATAAAGAGCATAAAAGAAAAGATAAATATACCTACAATTGCTGATATTCAATATGATTATAAATTAGCTATCAATTCAGCTATAAATGGTATTGATTGTATTAGATTAAACCCTGGTAATATTGGAGTAAAGTGGAAAATTGAAGAAGTAGTCAAATACTGTAAAGAATATAACATACCAATTAGGATTGGAGTTAATTCAGGATCAGTTAAAAAAGAATTTTTAGAAAAATATAATGGAGTAAATGAAAATTCAATAGTTTATAGTGCACTTGAAGAGATAGAGATACTTGAATCTTTAGGATTTTATGATATTAAGGTTTCTTTAAAAGCTAGTGATGTTAATTTATCTATTAGTTCTTATGAAAAATTTTCTTCCATAAGTAATTATCCTTTACATTTAGGCATAACTGAAGCTGGTCCAAATTTTAGTGGAAGTATTAAATCTGCAGTTGGCATTGGTAGTCTTTTGAGTAAAGGTATAGGAGACACAATAAGGGTTTCATTAACGGATAGCCCAATTGAAGAAATCAGAGTAGGAAGAGAAATTCTAAAGTCTTTAGGCTTATTAAAAGATGGAGTAGATATAATTTCTTGTCCTACATGTTCAAGAACAAAAATAAATCTTATAGATATTGTTAATAAAGCTCAATCAAGATTAGAAAAAATAGATAAAAATCTCAAAGTGGCATTAATGGGGTGTGCTGTTAATGGTCCAGGTGAAGCTAAAGAGGCTGATATTGGAATAGCTGGTGGAGATGGTCTTGGGATTATATTTAAAAAAGGTAAAATAATAAAGACAGTAAACGAAGAAGATTTGTTAGAAGAACTTTTTATAGAAATAGAGAAATTTTAGGTGATATTTTGATAAAGTTTAATGAAATTTTGAAAAAATTAAATATAGAAGATGAAAATTTAAATAAAGATAATATAAAAATAAATAGCATAAAGTTTAACGATAAAAGCCTAGAGCTAAGTATTAATATTGTAATTCCAAGTGAATTAAATGTCGATTTATTTTCAAATTTCGAAAAAACTATACAAAATAAATTTAAAGATTTTATAGTAAACTTTAACTATGAAATTCAAAAAGAATTATACTCTAGTGAAGAAGAGTTAATAAAAAATGAAATTCAAAAATATAATCCATCATCTTCTATTTGGATAGAAGAAATTTTAATATCTAAAGATACCATGACTTCTTCTATAAATATATCCCTTCCTAACGAAGGGATATATTATTCTGTTACTAAAAATGGTTTAAAAGACTTATTAGTAGAAAAATTAAAATATTTTGGAGATTATAAAGTAAAATTTTTAGAACCAGAAAAATCTTATTCTTGTGAAATAGATACTTTTGTAGAAAATTTTAATAAAGAAGAAATAGAATTAACTAAAAATTTAAACTGCTATAAGGAAGCTGATAAAAATAAAAAAAAGTTAAAAGAAAAAACTTCAACTTCTAAAAACTATAGTTATGGCAAAAAAGATATCGGAGAAATTTCAAATATAAAAGATATAAATTTAAATATGAGCAAAGTAACAATAAAAGGGGATGTTTTTTCTATAGATGCAAGAGAAATAAAAAATAAAAAATTTATTATTTGTTTATCTGTAACAGATTATACTTCATCTATAGTAAGCAAGATTTTTCTTTCAACTGAAAAAAAAGATGAATTTTTAGATAATATATCAATAGGTTCAAATGTAATTATTACTGGGAATATGCAATATGATACTTATAATAAAGAAGATAATATAATGATTAGATATTGTGAACTTACTAATAAATATATAAAAGAAGATAAGTCTATTAAAAAAAGAGTTGAATTAAAGCTTCATTCAAAAATGAGTAGTATGAATGGAGTAACATCTTTTGATGATTTTGCAAAGCGAATAAAATTATGGGGGATGGATTCTATTGCAATTACAGATAAATCTGACGTTCAAGGTTTTCCAGAAGCTATGGAAGCATCAAAAAAATATGATTTAAAGATTATATATGGACTTGATGCTAATTTTGTGGATGATGAAATTCAAATAATAAAAAACTTTAATAAAGATAGTTCACAAAATCAATTTGTTGTATTTGACATAGAAACAACAGGTTTTTCTCCTAGAACAGATAAAATAACCGAAATAGGTGCAGTTAAAATTTCTAATGGAGAAATTATAGACAGATTTTCTCAATTAATTAATCCTGAAAAAGCTATACCTCAAAAAGTTGTAGAATTGACAGGAATAAGTAATGCCTTAGTTGAAAATGAACCTAAAATAGATGAAGTAATAAAGAAATTTTATGAATTTTCTAAAGATTCAGTTTTGGTTGCTCATAATGCAACTTTTGACATTTCTTTTATAAGAAAAGAAATGTTAGATAATGGATTAGATTTTAATTATCCGGTATTAGATACTCTTCCTTTAGCAAGAGCTAGTGTAAAGGGTATAAAAAGATTTAATCTGGGTGCTTTATCTAAAAAATTAGGAGTAAGTTTGACAAATGCCCATAGGGCAGTTCATGATGCAGAAGCAACAGCAGAAGTGTTTTTGAAAATTTTAGATATATTAGAAAAAGAAGAAATTAGAACTTTTGATGAAATAAATTCTTTATCTAATAGGATTGATAGCGCCTCACTCTTTGAATCTTCCTTAACTATTTTAGTAAAAAATCAAAAAGGATTAAAAAATTTATATAAATTAGTAAGTGAATCTCATATGAATTATGTTAATAGGGTAGCCAAAGTTCCTAGAAGTTTAGTAAATAAATATAGAGATGGTTTATTGCTAGGAAGTGGAAATCATACATCTCCCTTATATAAAGCAGTATTTAATAAGGAAGATAGCGAAACTATTGAAAATATAGCATCTTACTATGATTTCATTGAAATACAACCAGTGAGAAATAACTTAAATTATGTTTTAAAAGAATTAGTTAAAGACTACAAAGAATTACAAGATATTAATAAGGAATTATACGAGTTAGGTAAAAAATTGTCTATTCCTGTTGTTGCAACAGGAGATGTATATTATCTTGAGGAAAGTGATGATTTAGTTAGAAGAATTATTTTAAATGGTCAAAGTGGTAGACCACCAGAGAATATTGATATACCACAAGAACTATATCTAAGAACAACTGAAGAGATGTTAAAGGAATTTAACTATTTAGGGCAAGAAGAGTCTTATGAGGTAGTTGTTAAAAATTCTAATATGATAAATGATATGATAGAAAATTTAAAGCCTATTCCTGATGGCACATATCCACCAGTAATAGAAGGGGCTGAAATTGACTTAAAAAATATGTGTTATGAAAAAGCACATGAGATATATGGAGAAAATCTTCCTGAAATTGTGGAGACAAGATTAAAAAAAGAATTAGATTCCATAATTTCTAATGGATATGCTGTATTATATATTATTTCACAAAAACTTGTAAAAAAATCTAATGAAGATGGTTATTTGGTTGGCTCTAGAGGTTCTGTGGGTTCATCATTTGCAGCAACAATGAGTTCTATAACAGAAGTAAATCCATTGCCACCCCATTATATATGTGATAATTGTAAATATTCTGAATTCATTGATGATGTCAAGATTGGTTCAGGAGTAGATTTGCCAGATAAAATTTGCCCTGAATGTGGAGCAACTTTAAAGAAAGATGGTCATAACATACCATTTGAAGTATTTTTAGGATTTAATGGAGATAAGGAACCAGATATAGATTTGAACTTTGCTGGAGAATATCAACCAAAAGCTCATAAATATACAGAAGATTTATTTGGAAAAGGTTATGTATTTAGAGCTGGGACCATAGGAACTGTAGCAGAAAAAACAGCCTATGGATATGTTAGGAAATTTTATGAGGATTCCTATATACCTGGAGCTGAAATTGATAGATTATCTAAAGCAGCTATAGGAGTTAAGAGAACATCAGGACAGCATCCAGGAGGTGTAATGATATGTCCTAAAAGTAAAGAAATTTTTGATTTTACTCCCATCCAATATCCAGCAGATGATAAAAATTCTGGTGTTATAACAACACATTTTGATTATAATTTTATACATGGGAAAATATTAAAACTAGATATACTTGGTCATGATGGACCTACTATAATTAGGATGTTAGAAGATTTTACTGGAATCGACTCAACTACTATAAGCCTTTCAGATAAAGATACAGTATCCTTATTTTCAAGCAGTGAAAAATTAAATTTAGATAATAATATATTTGAAACAAGTACTGGAACTTTAGGAATTCCTGAATTTGGTACAAATTTTGTTAAACAAATGCTATTAGAAACACAACCTAAGAATTTTTCTGATTTAGTTAGGATCTCAGGCTTATCACACGGGACTGATGTTTGGACTAATAATGCTCAAGAATTAGTAAAAAAAGGTAGAGCTACTTTATCCAATGTAATATGTACAAGAGAAGATATAATGCTATATTTAATAAAAGCTGGAGCTGAAAATAAAATGGCATTTGAAACTATGGAAAAAGTTAGAAAAGGAAAAGGATTAACAGATGAACAAAAACTAATAATGAAAGATTTAGACTTACCTGAATGGTATATTGAATCTTGTGAAAAAATAAAATATATGTTTCCTAAAGCTCATGCTGTTGCATATGTAATGTTGTCATTTAGAATTGCTTATTATAAGCTGAATTATCCATTAGCTTTTTATGCTACTTATTTTACTATTAAACTTTCGGATTTTGATGGTGAATTAATAGTTAAAGGTATAGATGCTATAAAATTAAGATTAGAAGAATTAAAGAATCAAGAAAATAAACTAACTGCTAAAGATAAAGGTCAGATAACCGTTTTAGAAGTTGCATCTGAAATGTATGCAAGAGGGTACACTTTTGAAAATGCTAATGTTTACAAATCATCTGCTTCAAAATTTAAGATAAAAGATGGAAAGGTATTACTTCCCCTAAGAGCTTATAGTGGAATTGGAGAACAAGTTGCAATAAATATAGTAAAAGAAAGTAAAATTAAAGAGTTTTTATCAATTGAAGATTTGGTTAAGAGAACTAAAGCAACTAAATCTGTAATTGAAACTTTAAAAAACAATAATATTATTGCAAATTTGCCAGAATCAAATCAATTAAGTTTATTTAATTTAATATAGAGCTTTAATAGGTTCATATCATTGATTTTTATATAAATTATGATATAATATTAATGATATAAGAATTGTTTTAAGAGTGGGTTTCCCCACTCTTGTTTTTTTAAATCGGAGGTGCATTATGAAAAAAAGTGATATCATAAATAAAGTCAATGAGATCGCCCAAATTAGCGCTGATAAATTAGGATATGAAATAGTAGACGTGGAATTTAAAAATGGATCTAAACATGATTTAATATCTATCTATATTTATAAAAAAGAAGGAATAGATTTAGATGATTGTTCTATTATGAGCAGAGAAATAGAAAAAGAATTAGATAAAATAGATTTAATTAAGAATCCTTATTACTTAGAAGTTTCATCTCCAGGTCTAGATAGACCTATAAAAAGTGAAGCAGATTATAATAGAAATATAGGAAATGAAGTCGAAGTTAAATTATATGCTCCTTTAAACGGGAAAAAATCTATAGAAGGATTATTAAAGGGGTATACTGATAGTGATATAATATTAGGTACAAACGAAGGCGATATAGAAATACCTATAAAAACTATTTCTCTTATGAAACAATTAATCAAATTTTAGTGGAGGAAATTATGAATGAAGAATTTATAGGTGCATTAGAAGAATTAGAGCGTGAAAAAGGTATATCTAAAGATATAATTTTTGATGCACTAGAGTCTGCACTGGTATCAAGTTATAAAAAAAATTTTGGAACGTCACAGAATGTTCAAGTAGAAATTAATAGAGAAAATGGTAACATTAATTTGTTTGCTTTAAAAGAAGTTGTTAGCAGAGAAGATTTTGAAGATGAAAATCTTCAAATAGAGGTAGATAGGGCTAAAAGCATTGATCCAAAAATAGAAATAGGTGATATATATACTGAAAATATAAAGCCAAACAATTTTGGAAGAATTGCCGCTCAAACGGCTAAACAAGTTGTTATTCAAAGAATTAAAGATGCAGAAAGAGATATAATATTTGAGGATTTTACAGATAGAGAGAACGAAATTATAACAGGACAAGTTCAAAGAGTTTCTTATGGATCTGTATACTTTGATTTAGGCAAAACTGAGGCAGTTCTTCCTCCTGCAGAACAAATTAAAAATGAAACTTATCATCAGAGTGATAGATTCAAATTGCTTTTAGTTGAAGTTAAAAAAACAACAAAGGGACCTCAAATAATTTTATCAAGATCACATCCAAATCTTGTAAAAAGATTATTTGAATTGGAAGTTCCTGAGATTTTAGAAGGTATTGTAGAAATTTATTCAATAGCTAGGGAAGCAGGATCCAGAACAAAGATAGCTGTTTATTCTAAAGATCCTGATGTCGATCCTCTTGGAGCTTGTGTTGGATATAAGGGTTCGAGAGTAAAAGCTATAGTTGATGAACTTCATGATGAAAAAATAGACATAGTAATATTTGAAAAATCAATTGATAAATTTATAGCTAATGCTTTAAGTCCATCTAAGGTAGAAAAGGTTTTTGTTAATGAAAAAGAAAAATCAGCAATTGTTGTAGTTCCTGATTATCAACTATCTTTGGCTATAGGAAAAGAAGGACAAAACGCTAGATTAGCGGCTAAATTAACAAATTGGAAAATAGATATTAAGTCTGATAGTCAATTTGAACAATATTTAAAAGATGAAGATATAAGTGAAAAAGATCTTTTGGAAAAGTTTATAGTGAAAGATATTGTTTCAGAAGAGGAAGAAAATAAAAGTATTTCTTCTGAAGAAGTATTAAAATTAGATATTGAAGATAATAATATTTAAATAATTTTACGAAACTGGAGTTTATTATGGTTAAATTAAAAAAAATACCCATGCGTAAATGCTTAGGATGTGGAGAAAGTAAGCCAAAAAAAGATTTAATAAGAGTAGTAAAAAATAAAGAAGAAGGAATTTTTTTAGATCTATCTGGTAGAAAAAATGGTAGAGGAGCTTATGTATGTTTTAATGAAGAATGTCTTGAGAAAGCAATAAAAAATAAAGCTTTAAATAGGTCATTTCAAATGGAGATTAGTGATGATACTTATGAAGAATTGAGAAAATCTATAAAACAACAATAGTTCCTTGTTTTAAGGAGGTGCCTTAATGTCAAAGATGAGAGTACATGCATTGGCAAAAGAAATAGGTATTAGTAGTAGAGAACTTTTAAATAAATTAGAAAATATGGGAATAGAAGTAAAAAATCATATGTCAAGTCTTGAAGAAAATGAAATTAATAAAGTTAGAGAGTCATTAAAAGAAAATAATACTAATGACAAAAATTCTTCTAAACTTAATTCTAACGAAAATAAAAGTTCAATAAATAGTAGAGAAAAAAAAGATAAATCTACTTCTACTAATAAAACAAATAATAAGAAAAATAATAATTCTGTAAATAATAAAAAAGATATAAGTAAGAATAAGAAAACTTATAAAACAAGAGATTTATCAAAAAAATCGCCAAAGAAAAAAAATAAATCACAAAAAAAATCTGAAAAGTCAGAATCTGATTTAGGAGATGATAATATAATTACAATTAGTGTACCTATTACAGTAAAAGAGTTTTCAGAAAAATTAAATGTTTCAACATCTCAAGTAATTACTAAATTAATTGGTCTTGGTATAATGGCTAGTCAAAATGAAGAAATAGATGAAGACACTTGTATTCTAGTAGGAGATGAATTTGGAAAAGAAATAGTAATATCTGAAAATGAAGAAGAAATATCAATTGAAGATCAGTTTAATTTAGATTTTGAAGATAAAGAAAATCAATTAAAGTCTAGACCGGCAGTAGTTACAGTTATGGGTCACGTAGATCATGGAAAAACTTCATTACTTGATGTTATAAAAAGATCCCATGTTCAAGAATCTGAAGCTGGAGGAATAACTCAGCATATAGGTGCTTATACAGTAAATGTAAATAATAAAAAAGTTACTTTTTTGGATACTCCAGGACATGAGGCCTTTACTTCTATGAGACTAAGAGGAGCACAAATTACTGATATTGCTATTTTAGTAGTAGCTGCAGATGATGGAGTTATGCCTCAAACAATAGAGGCTATATCTCATGCTAAGTCAGCTGGTGTACCTATAATTGTGGCTATAAATAAAATAGATAAAGAAAGTATTGATATAAATAGAGTTAAACAAGAGCTACTTGAAAACGGATTAATGGCTGAAGATTGGGGCGGAGATACTATTATGGTAGGGGTATCTGCTAAAACTAAAGAAGGTATAGATGAACTTTTAGAAATGGTTCTTTTAGTTTCAGAAATGCTAGAATTAAAGGCAAACCCTAATCGTAAAGCAATAGGTACTATAATTGAAGCAAAGCTTGATAAGGGTAAAGGCCCTATGGCAACTGTATTAGTGCAAAAAGGTACTCTTAAATTTGGGGATAATATCGTTTCAGGAGTTTCTAGTGGTAGAATAAGAGCCATGACTGACGATAAGAATAAATCTATTAAAAAAGCAGGTCCATCAATGCCAGCTGTAATTTTAGGATTGTCAGAAGTTCCGAATGCTGGAGATTTATTATACGCAGTAGAAGATGAAAAATTTGCTAGAACAATAGCTGAAAGTAATAGAGAATCCTTAAGAGAAAGTAGAATTAACTCTGGTTCTAAAATATCTTTAGAAAATATATTTGATAGAATTAAAGAAGGTGAAATAAAAGATCTTAACATAGTGGTAAAGGGAGACGTAAAAGGATCCGTTGAAGCTTTAAACCAATCTTTATTAAAACTTTCTAATGATGAAGTCAAAATAAATATTATACACTCAGGAGTAGGTGGCATAAATGAAAGTGATATATCTTTAGCTAGCGCATCTAATGCAATAGTAGTTGGATTTAACGTAAGGCCGAATATGAATGCTATAGAATTATCAAAGACAGAAGAGGTTGATGTTAGGACTTATAGAGTAATTTATGATGCAATAAACGATCTTGAATCAGCAGTTAAGGGAATGCTAGATCCAGATATTATAGAAGAAATTCAAGGTAGATGTGAAGTTAGGCAAACTTTCAAATTACCTGGGAATACTGTAGTAGCTGGAGTCTATGTTTTAAATGGGAAAATTCCAAGAAAATCTATGGTTAAAGTCTTAAGGGATGATATAGTTATACACGAGGGTGAAATTGATTCTCTTAAAAGATTCAAAGATGATGTAAAAGAATTGTCTACAGGTTATGAAGGTGGAATATCATTGAACAATTTTAATGATATAAAAGAAGGAGATATCTTTGAAAGTTATATTTTAAAAGAAGTTCAAAGAGGTTAGGTGTTTTTATGAATAATAAAAGAGTTGGACAAATATCAGAAGAAATAAAAAAAGCTGTTGCAGATATTGTTAATTTTAAATTAAAAGATCCTAGAATTCCTGACATAATAAGTATTTCAAATGTGGAAGTTACAAATGATTTATCTTATGCTAAAATTTACTATTCAATTTTTGGAGATGAATCTAAAAAAGTTGAAACACAAGAAGCTTTGGTTAGTGCTACTGGTTTTATAAAAAAAGAGTTGGCAAAGTTAGTAAAGATTAGATCTATGCCTAAATTGATGTTTATATATGATGATAGCTTAGAAGTTAATATGAAGATAAGTAAACTAATAGATGAGGTAAAAAATGCAGAAGAATAAATTTAAAGAGTTAATTGAAAACTCACAAAAAATTTATATAGCATCCCATATTAATCCTGATGGAGATAATGTGGGATCTCTGCTTGCACTCTTTAAACTATTATTAAATTTGAAAAAGAATGTTACTCTAATAGAAGACGATTATATTCCAGACTTTTTAAAATTTTTACCTAATTGGGAAATAGCAAAAAAAAGTGTTGAATTAGATGAGAAATCAGATTTATTTATTTCTCTTGATTGTGCTGACATAGATAGACTAGGTGAAGGAGCTAAGAATCTTTTTTTAAAAAGTAAAAATTCTATAAATATAGATCATCATTCGACAAATACTAATTATGGAAGTGTAAATTTAATAGATATCCATGCTCCTGCAACTGGTGAGATATTATATGAACTTATTAAAGATGCTGATTATAATATTGATAGTGATATTGCTAAATGTATATATACTGCTATTTCTAGTGATACTGGCAGTTTTAAATATGATTCTACAAGATCAAGAACTTTTATTATAGCTAGTGAACTATTAACTATAGGTATAGATATTAATGAAATAGCTGTAAATTTATATCAAAATAATAGCTTAGAAAAAACTAAATTATTATCTAAATCCTTAAATACATTAGAATTATTTGGAAATGGTAAAGTAGCTACTGTTTTTGTAGATGATAATATGATAAAAGAATGTTCCGCTAAAAAGTCCGATACAGAAGGGATAGTTGAATCTGTAAGAGATATAAGTGGAGTTGAAGTAGCTTTATTCTTTAAAATAAAAAAAGATTCTATAAAATTAAGCATTAGAACTAAGTCATGTATTAATGCTAGTAAAATAGCATTAAAGTATGGAGGTGGTGGTCATATCAGAGCCGCTGGAGCTAGCTTGAATCTGCCTTTTAAAGAGAGAAAAAAAGAAATTGTAAAAATAGCATTGGATGAAATAAATGAATGGAATAGTAATATTTAATAAACCTAAAGGTATAACTTCTCATGATGTAGTATATATGTTAAGAAGAAAAACAGGAATAAAAAAGATTGGGCATACTGGTACTTTAGACCCAATGGCCACCGGAGTATTAGTTATGTGTATAGGTAAGGCAACTAAAGTATCTGAATATATTACAGTTCACGATAAAAATTATGTAGCTGATTTTAGCTTTGGTTATGAAACAGATACTCTAGATAGCACCTCAGCTGTAATTAAAAAAACTGACTATATTCCAGAAAAAGAAAGTTTAGAAAAAGTTTTGGAGTCTTTTACAGGTAAAATTAAACAAATTCCTCCAAGATACTCTGCTCTTAAAATCAATGGTAAAAAATCATATGAACTGGCTAGAGAGGGTATAAAATTTGAACCAAAAGAAAGAGAAGTAGAAATATATAATTTAAAAATTTTAAAACAACTTTCTAAAAACAGTTATAGAATAAGTATAACTTGTTCTTCTGGAACTTATATAAGAAGTTTAATTAGAGATATAGCCTATAAACTAAATTCTTTAGCAACTATGGAGTCATTAATTAGAACAAAAGTTGGAAATTTTAAAATTGAAGATTCTATAGATAAAGAATTTCTAAATAAAGAAGATATAAAAAGTTTAGAATCTAAAATAATTCCTATAGATAAATCTTTAAGTGATTTTAAAAGTTTTGAAATCCCAGAAATTTTCTTTAATAAAATAATAAATGGGGTAGCTTATAGAAAATCATTAGATTTAGAAAAGAATGAATATCTAAAGGTTTATTGTAAAAATATTTTTATAGGTATAGGGCAATATATTTCAGAAAAAGATTTTAAGGGAATAAAAATAAAGAAAATGTTAAAGGATGGATGATAGATTGGAAATAATAAATATAGATAAGAATTATAAGGCGAAAGAATCATCCATTATTGCATTGGGAAATTTTGATGGAATTCATTTAGCTCATAGGAAAATTTTAGAAGAATTAGTTAGTATATCAAAAGAAAAAGGTTCAAAAAGTTCTATTTTAATGTTTAAAAATCACACTAAAAACATAATAAACCAAAAAAAACAAATACTTTTAAGCTCAAATAAACAAAAAATTAATCTTTTAAAAGATATAGGAATTGATATTGTCTATGAAATTGAGTTTGATGAGACTGTTATGAATATATCAGCAGAAGATTTTATAAATAAATTGCTAATCGAATCTTTAAAAGTTCAAGGTATTGTTGTAGGTTTTGATTATAGATTTGGTCATAAAGCAGTAGGAAATATAGACTTACTAAAAAAAATTTCTTCAAATAAAGATATAATCTTAAAAATAGTCAATAAAGTTGAATTAGATAATAAAATAATTTCATCTAGTTTAATAAGACAACTAATAAAAGATGGTGAAATAAAAGAAGCAAATAAATTTTTAGGATATTCTTATGCTATTGAGGGAAAAGTAATACATGGTAAAAAATTAGGAAGTAAAATGGGATTTCCCACTGCCAACATTGAACCTATTACTGATTATGTTATCCCGAAGTATGGAGTTTATTATTCTAAAATAAAAATAAATGATAGCTTATATAAGGCAGCTACTAATATTGGTAAAAATCCTACAGTAGAAAATTCTGGTATTAGAATAGAATCTAATATAATAGATTTTAGTGGTGATATATATGGTAGAAAAGTAGAACTCATTTTATTAGAATATTTAAGGCCAGAACTAACATTTAATAATATTGATGACTTGTTTTCTCAAATAGAAAAAGATATTGATACCATTAAAAATAAAATTGATTAAATAAGATTATCTAGTTTACAATAATTATTAATTGTGATACTATAAATAGAGTAATTACCACTTATGAGTCTGTCGTACCTCGACGCTTACTCGTATTTTGGCATATATAATATTAGGAGGAAAAGAATGTTAAACGCAGAGAAAAAAAGTAAAATTATTGAAGCTTATAAAGTTAATGAAAAAGATACTGGGTCTCCTGAGGTTCAAGTAGCAATTTTAACAACAAGAATTAATGAACTAAACGAACATTTAAAGGAGCATAAAAAAGATCATCACTCAAGAAGAGGCTTATTAAAAATGGTTGGTAAAAGAAGAAATCTTCTTAGATATTTAAAAAATAAAGATATTGAAAGATATCGTTCATTAATAGAAAAGTTACAAATTAGAGGATAATTAAAGAGCGGGTAACCGCTCTTTATTTTTTAAATAAAGGAGGAAGATATGGAGAAGGTTTTTAATTTAGAATTAGCAGGTAGAAATTTAAAAGTTACAGTGGGTAAAGTTGCAGAACAAGCAAATGGTGCATGCTTATTAGAATATGGTGAAACAGTTGTTTTAGTTACAGCTACAGCCTCAAAATCACCTAGAAGTGGAATAGATTTTTTCCCTTTAAGTGTTGATTTTGAAGAAAAGATGTATTCTGTAGGGAAAATGCCAGGAGGATTTATAAAAAGAGAGGGTCGTCCTAGTGAAAGAGCAATTCTATCAGCAAGATTGATAGATAGACCAATACGTCCTCTATTTCCTGAAGGTTATAGAAATGATGTACAAGTTATTTCAACAGTTTTATCAGTAGATCAGGATAATCAGCCAGATATTTTAG
>JBQDBK010000001.1:42927-57139 GCA_052090825.1 Peptoniphilaceae bacterium
ATAGGTTCCTCAATAGCTCTTTCAATTTCTGATATACCGTTTGAAGGGCCAACTGGTTCTGTATTAGTCGGCTATGTAAATGGAGAATATATTATTAATCCTACAGAAGAGGAAAGAGAAAAATCTGATATTTACTTAGTGGTTTCAGGAACAAAATCTGCTATTATGATGGTAGAAGCTGGGGCTAATATAGTTTCAGAAGATGAGATGTTAGGAGCTATTTTAAAAGCTCATGAAGAAATAAAGAGAATTTGTGAATTTATTGAAGAAATAAAGAACGAAGTAGGAAAAGAAAAATCAAAGTATGAAATTTTTAAACCTAATGATGAAATAGAAGAAAAAGTAAGAGAATATGCTAGTGATAAAATAATATCAGCTGTTAATGAAGCAGACAAAGTAAAAAGAATTAATAATTTAGAATCTATTAAAGATGAAATAAGAGAACATTTTGAAGAATATATGGAAGAATATTCTAAAGATATAGAAGATGTCATGGAAGCAATTGAAGTGGCAGAAGTAAGAAGAGCTATCTTGGAAGATGAAGTTAGACCTGATGGAAGAGGACTTGAAGAAATTAGACATCTTTCATCAGAAGCAGGTGTTTTACCAAGAACTCATGGATCTGGGTTATTTACAAGGGGTCAAACTCAAGTTCTATCAGTAGCAACATTATCTGGATTAGGCGATGTGCAAGTTATCGATGGATTAGGTGATGATAAAGCTAAAAGATATATACATCATTATAATTTTCCACCATATAGTGTAGGTGACACAAGACCTGTTAGAGGCCCTGGGAGACGTGAAATAGGACATGGAGCATTAGCAGAAAAAGCACTTGTTCCTGTAATTCCTACAGAAGAAGAATTTCCTTATGCTATAAGGGTTGTATCAGAAGTATTATCATCTAATGGGTCGTCTTCACAAGCTTCAGTATGTGGTTCTACTTTAGCTTTAATGGATGCAGGCGTCCCTATTAAAGCACCTGTGGCAGGTATTGCTATGGGGTTGATTGAAGATAATGGTGTTACTAAAATATTAACAGATATTCAAGGTTTAGAAGATCATTTCGGAGATATGGATTTTAAGGTAGCTGGTACTAGAGATGGTATAACTGCAATTCAAATGGATATTAAAGTAGAAGGTATTAGTAAAGAAATATTAACTATTGCCTTAGATAAAGCTAAAAAAGCAAGACTAGAGATACTTGATCACATATCCACTACACTGGAAAAACCTAGGGAGAAACTTTCTAAATATGCCCCTATTATTCATATTATTATGATAAAGCCAGAAAAGATAGGTGAAGTTATTGGATCTGGAGGGAAAACCATTAATAAGATAATTGAACAAACTGGTGTTAAAATAGATATAGATGAAGATGGGAAAATTTCAATCTTATCCGAAGATTCTGAAAAAGCTAAAGAAGCAATTGAAACAATAGAAGAAATAGTAAAAGATGTTGAAATTGGTGACATCTATGATGCTAAAGTAAAAAAAATAATGAAATTTGGCGCTTTTGTGGAATTGAAAAAAGGAATAGAAGGATTGTTACACATTTCAGAAATTGCTCATGAAAGAACTGAAAAAGTAGAAGATGTATTAAAAATGGGAGATAAGGTAAAAGTAAAGGTAATAGATATAGATGAAAATAAAAAAATTTCTCTTTCAAGAAAAGCTCTTTTACCTAAGCCAGACAAAGAAGAAGTAAAAGAAGAGGATAAAAAGAAATAAAAAAAATAATTCAATCAGGATGCTTTTATAAGGTATCCTGTTTTTTTAAGGAGTGTAGTAAAATGAAAATGAAAATTGTAAATAAAAGTAATAATGAATTACCAAAATATGAAACTAAAGGTTCTTCTGGCATGGATTTAAGAGCATTTTTAAAAGAGCCAATAATTTTAAAACCCCTTGATAGAATGCTTATACCGACAGGTCTTTATATTGAATTAGAAGAAGGTTATGAAGCTCAAATAAGAGCAAGATCAGGATTGGCTTTAAAACAAGGCTTAAGTTTACCTAATGGTATAGGTACTATAGATTCTGATTATAGAGGAGAATTAAAAGTTATAGTTATTAACTTGGGAAAAGAAGACATTATTATAAATAATGGTGATAGAATAGCACAAATGGTTATTATGAAATATGAAAAGGTTAATGTTCAGTTAGTTGAAGAATTAGAAAATACAGAAAGGTCTGATGGAGGTTTTGGACATACTGGAAAATGATTTTCTTATCTTAAGATAATGGTTTACTAATAGTCTTTATGATATAATAAATTTCACGAGGTGTTAGTTTGGCAAAGAAAAAAATAGTTAGAAAAAGAAATAAAAATACAAAAACAAAACCTATAAATAAAGATATATTAAGTATTTCTTTAATTATTTTTGGACTTATTAGTTTAGTAAGCTTATTTAGTATTCACATGGGAATAGTAGGCAAATTCCTCTATGAATTCTATTCTTTTTTATGTGGTAGTGGAAATTTTTTATTTCCAGTTTTATTTGTAGTCTGGGGATTTTTATATAATTCAGAAAAATATAACCAAAAATTTAAAAATATAGTATTATCTAATATAATAATTGTCCTTTGTTTATTAATCTTTTTAGATGGTACAAAATCTTCTAACTCAACTTTAATTGATAGAATATCCTTATCTATTGATTATTTAGATATTGCAACTTCTGGTGGAGTTATAGGTTCCATATTAGGATTTTTTATGTATAAATTATTTGGTTCCATTGGAACATATATTATATTGAGTTTAATAATATTTTTTAATTTATACTTATTATTAAAATATAATATAGGAGATTTAAATAGAATTCCTGAATTTATTGGCAAAAAATATAATATAATTAAAATGAAAGTAATTGATAGATTTGAAAAATATAGAAATTCAAATGAAATAAATAATGATAGAAATAAAAACTCTAAAAATAAAAAAATAAACTTAAATAGTGAAAGTAAAAAAGAATCTAATGTAGTTATAAGAGAATATAATAAAGTAGACACTGAGGATAATTCCGTAAATTCTACAAATTATAATAATTTAATAAATAAAAAATCAAATAATAAAAATATAGAAAAAATAGAAAAAAAGGAATTAGAACTTAATAGCCAGAAAATATCAGAAGAAGTCAATTCTGTAGTAGAAGAAGAGTATATATTCCCACCTATTGAACTTTTATATATTTCAAAAAATAATTCACAGATTCCAAACGACGAGATAATTAACAATGGAAAGATAATAGAAAAGACAATGGAGAATTTTGGAATAGATTGTAAGATAGTAGCAATTAATAAAGGTCCTGTAATAACTTGCTATGAAATAGAGCCAGCACCGGGTGTAAAACTATCCAAGATAGTTGCACTAAATGATAACCTTTCGCTGTCTTTAGCAAGTAGCGACATAAGAATCGAGGCGCCTATTCCAGGGAAGTCAGTTGTTGGAATAGAAGTTCCAAATAAGAAAAAACAAGATGTAACAACCAGAGAAATTATTTCAAGCAAAGAATTTATAAAACTAAATTCTAAGCTACCATTAGCTTTAGGCAAAAATGTTTCTGGTGATATGGTCATATCAAGTATTGATAAAATGCCTCATTTGCTAATTGCAGGAGCTACTGGATCAGGAAAATCTGTTTGTATAAATACCATTATAAGTTCTATTATATATAAATCATCTCCTAAAGATGTGAAGCTGATGTTAATTGACCCTAAGGTTGTTGAACTTAATATATATAATGGAATACCTCATTTATTAATACCAGTTGTAACAGATCCTAAAAAAGCAGCTTTTGCTTTAAATTGGGCTGTTGGAGAAATGGAAAAAAGATACAAGTATTTTGCTGAAAATTCAGTGAGAGATATAGGTTCTTATAATGCTAAAATGAAAAAATTAAATAGGGAAGATAAAGTGATACCTAAAATAGTTATTATTGTTGACGAATTAGCAGACTTAATGATGGTATCTCAGTCTGAGGTGGAAGATTACATTGCTAGGTTAGCACAAATGGCCAGAGCTGCTGGCATACATCTTATAATAGCTACACAAAGACCATCTGTAGATGTTATTACTGGTACTATAAAGGCCAACATACCTTCAAGAATTGCTTTTTCTGTCTCGTCTGCAGTTGATTCTAGAACTATATTGGATATGAGTGGAGCAGAAAAATTGTTAGGAAAAGGAGATATGCTGTTTTATCCTAGTTTTTATTCTAAACCAGTAAGAATACAAGGATCTTTTATTAGCGATGAAGAAGTAGAGAATGTAGTTAACTTTGTAAAAGCTAATTCTAAAATAGAAAATAATTATACAGAAAAAATAACCAAAGAAATAGAGAAGAAAAAAGAAAAATTAGATAAAGATATGGATCCTTTATTTAAAGAAGCAATTGAATATATATTGGATGATGAACAAGCATCAATTTCTTTCTTACAAAGAAAATTAAAAATTGGATATTCAAGAGCAGCTAGGATAGTTGATCAAATGGAAGAATTGAATATAATAGGACCAAGTGAGGGTTCAAAGCCTAGAAAATTATTTATGGGAAGAGAAGATATAATGAAATTATTGGGGGAAGAAGATGAATAGCGTGCATTTTATAACTTTAGGCTGTTCAAAAAATGATGTAGATACATCGCAAATGCAATCAATTTTAGAAAGTGATATTTTTAAAGTTACAAATGATATTAAAGAAGCTGATGTAATAGTTATAAACACTTGTGGTTTTATAGAATCTGCTAAAGAAGAATCAATCGATACAATTATGGAAGCTACAACTTATAAAAAAGATGCAAATTGTAAAAAATTATTACTTGCAGGTTGTCTAGCACAGAGATACTCTGAAGAACTTTTACAAGAAATTCCAGAAGTAGATGGAATTATAGGGACTGGAAATATAGGGAATATAAATTCTATTATTAAAGAAGCTCTTAAAGGCAATAGAATTTCTAAAATTGATAATATTAATGATAAATATATAGAAGGTCTAAAAAAGAAAAATGTAAATGTGACAGAATATGTTAAGATCTCTGAAGGGTGTAACAATAATTGTACTTATTGTATTATTCCTAAATTAAGAGGTAAAAATAGATCTAGAAATATAGAGGATATATATGATGAAATAGAGTATTTGGTAGAAAAGGGTATGAGAGAAGTTATTCTTATAGGTCAAAATACTTCTGACTATGGCATCGATAATTATGGAGAGTATAAACTAGCTGAGTTAGTCAGAGAGATTTCAAAAATTAAAGATTTGAAATGGATTAGATTAATGTATTTATATCCAGATAACTTCAATGATGACCTAATTAATGAATTTAAGGTAAATAATAAACTTTTAAAATATGTTGATATACCGTTACAGCATATCAGTGATAATGTTTTAAATAGTATGAACCGTAAAACAAATAAAAAAGATATTCTAAATTTAATATCAACCCTAAGAAAGGAAATCCCTGAAATAGTAATTAGAACTACTTTTATAGTAGGATTTCCTGGAGAAAGCAAGGAAGATTTTGAAGAATTAAAATCCTTTATTAAAGAAAATAAATTTGATAAGCTTGGTGTTTTCACTTATTCCAAAGAAGAAGATACAATAGCATATAAGATGGAGAATCAAATAGATGAAAATACAAAAAATTCTCGTTTGAACGAAATTATGCAATTACAAAAAGACATTTCTGAGGAAAAGATATCTTCCTTTGAAAATAAAAATTTAGAGGTTTTAGTAGAAGAAAAGGTAGATTATTATACTTATATTGGTAGATCATATATGGATGCTCCAGAAATAGACGGTGTTGTTTATATAAAGATTGATGAAGAAGATAAATTAAAAATTGAAGACTTTGTAAATGTTAGAATTGTAGATAGTTTAGAGTATGATTTAATAGGTGAAATGGTATGAATATAGCAAATAAATTAACTTTTTTAAGAATTTTAATGGTACCTCTTTTTGTATTTATAATGTATATGAATTTTGATGGTGCCAGAATTGTTGCAACAGTAATTTTTTCAATAGCATCTTTTACAGATTTTTTAGATGGCTACCTTGCTAGAAAAAACAATCTAGTTACAAATTTTGGAAAATTTGCAGATCCTTTGGCTGACAAAATATTAGTTTGTGCAGCTTTAATTTGTTTAACAGAAATTGGGGATATACCAGGATGGGGAGTAATTATAATAATAGCTAGAGAATTTGCTGTTACGGGATTTAGAATTATTGCTGCTTCTGAAAATATAACAATTGCAGCAAGTAATTTAGGTAAGCTAAAAACCGTGACGCAATTGATATCGATTATAATTCTATTGACGAATATAACTAATATATATAATTTTGGATTATTTATATTTTATATAGCAGTATTATTTACAATAATTTCAGGAGCTGATTATTTTATTAAAAATAAATCGGTATTAGACCTTAAAAATATATAGGAGATTAAATGAAAGCAGCTATAATAACAGTAGGAACAGAAATTTTAATAGGAAGTATATTAAATACAAATTCTAAATATTTATCTAATTGTTTATCTGAAATTGGAATTCATGTAGCATATCACGTCTCAGTTAGAGATAATTATCTTGAATTACAAGATGAAATAGAATATTTATTAGACAGAGTAGATATATTATTTCTATGCGGAGGTCTTGGACCAACCAAAGATGACATGACAAAAGAGGCTTTGGCTGAAGCCTTAGGTCTTGATTTAATTTTAGACCAAAGCCAGTATAATAAATTAATAAATAATTTTAAAAAATTAAAAAGAACAATGACTAAGAACAATATAAAACAAGCTGTGGTTATAAAGGGTTCTAAAATATTAGAAAATAATTGGGGAACTGCTCCAGGGGAAATTATTGAGTATAAAAATAAGAAAATTATACTTCTCCCGGGACCGCCAAAAGAATTTGAACCCATGGTTGATTTATATTTAAAAAATTATTTAAAAAATGATAATGAGATAATTATAAAATCTCTTAATATAGCTGGATTGGGTGAAAGTAAAGTTGAAGATATGATTAGAAGTTTAAATATTGAAGAAGACGATATTTCTTTAAACACTTTTGCACATTTTTATGATACTGAAATAAAAATAATAGCCGAGGGAAAAAATAAAATTGAACTTTCAAGTAAAGTAAATCAAAAGATTGAAGTATTGAAAAATATTTTTAAAGGATATTTATATGCTGAAGATAACAAACCTATAAATGAAGTATTAATAGATTTGTTAAAAGAAAAAAATAAAGTTATTTCCTTTGCAGAATCTGTAACTGGTGGTTTAATTTCATCTAAAATAACAAGCGTGGCAGGAGCCAGTAATGTATTTAAAAATGCAATAATATCTTATTCTAATGAAGCAAAAAATAAGATTCTTAATGTAGACTTAAAAACTTTAAATGATTTTGGTGCAGTTAGCAAAGAAACAGCTTTAGAAATGGCTAAAGGATTAAAGGATTTAGAATTATGTGATATAGCAGTATCAATTACTGGAGAGGCAGGACCAGTTAAATCTGAAAAAGAAATAGGGACGGTATTTGTTTGTTACTACTATTCAGAAGATAATTATGAAATAAAAGAATATCATTTTAATGGCACAAGAAATCAAATTCAAGAAAGAATATCCAATACTATAATGTCACATTTAATATTTAACCTAGGAGGTAAAAATGGAGAATGAAAATAAAAAGAAAGCACTAGATCTTGCTATAGCACAAATTGAAAAACAATATGGTAAAGGGTCAATAATGAAGCTTGGGGCTGGAACTAGTTTAAATATCGAAACAATACCAACAGGATCTTTAGCTCTTGATTTAGCTTTAGGTGTTGGGGGAATACCAAGAGGAAGGATTATAGAAATATATGGGCCTGAATCTTCTGGAAAAACAACCTTAGCTCTTCATATGTTAGCTGAAGCACAAAAATTAGGTGGTATTGTTGCTTTTATAGATGCGGAACATGCATTAGATCCTACTTATGCTAAAAATTTAGGCGTAGATACTGATAATCTTATAATATCTCAGCCAGATACAGGAGAACAAGCTTTAGAAATAACAGAATCTTTGGTGAGGTCTAATGCAGTAGATTTAATAATAGTTGATTCTGTAGCTGCCTTAGTACCAAAAGCAGAAATAGAAGGAGATATGGGCGATAGTCATATAGGCTTACAAGCAAGACTTATGTCTCAAGCTCTTAGAAAATTAACAGGTGCAATTAGTAAATCAAAAGCTTCTGTTATATTTATAAATCAATTAAGAGAAAAAGTTGGAGTTATGTTTGGAAGTCCAGAAACTACAAGTGGAGGTAGAGCTTTAAAGTTCTATGCAACTATTAGACTTGATATAAGAAAAATTGAGAATCTTAAGCAAGGAGATCAATTTTTAGGGAATAGAGTTAGAGTAAAAGTAGTTAAAAATAAAGTAGCTCCTCCTTTTAAACAAGCTGAATTTGATATAACTTATGGTAAAGGAATTTCTAGAGAAGGCTCTATATTAGATGTTGGAGTAGAAATGGGAATAGTCAATAAGGCTGGTTCTTGGTATAGTTATAATGATAATAAACTAGGCCAAGGAAGAGAAAATTCTAAAGAATTTTTATTAAATAATTCTGAAATTACTAATGAAATAGAAATGAAAGTTAGAAAAACTTTAAATTTAGACAAAAAGTCTGATGATGAATTAATAAATACAGATGATATTATTTCCAATGAAAAAGAATAGGTAGTGAAATAAAAGTGAAATTTTTATATTTTACAGATACTCATTTAAGAGCTACAAATCCCAAAAATAGAATAGATGATTTTTTTGAAACTTTGAAATCTAAGCTTAATGAAGTTGCAGAAATTAGTATCAGAGAAAAAGTAGACTATGTACTTCATGGAGGAGATTTATTTGATAGACCGGACACTGCTATATCAGTTGTGTCCGATTTTTCAAAAATTTTTCAAAAATTCCAAGTGCCCATATATATGGTTAGCGGAAATCATGATATTTTTGGACATAATCCTAAAACTATTCATAGAACCATTGTAGGACTATTGGATAGTTTTAATATATTAAAACTTGTAGATGAAAAAGGTGTAATATTAGAAAAAGATAAAAGAGTGAAATTGACAGCTAATCCATACTCAGTAGACATGGATAATCCCGTTAATAGAAAAAATTATATTGTTTCAAAAAAAGAAGATGATATAGATTATCATATACATTTAACTCATGGTTTTTTAATTGATAAACCATTCTTGAAAAATGTAGAACATACTTTAATAAGTGAGATATCGGATACTAAAGCCGATATAACTTTAGGTGGACACTATCATTTTGGTTTTAAAACTCAAGAAATTGACGGCAAATACTTTATTAATCCAGGAGCACTTGTACGAATATCTAACTCATTAATAGAGGTGAAACGAAGACCCAAAGTAGTAATTATTGATTTAGAGGATGAAATTAAATTGAAAGAAATTTACTTAGAGACAGCTTTAGATGGTAAATTAGTATTAGATAGAAATGAAATAGAAAGACATAAGTTTAAGCAAGATAAAATATATGAATTTAAAGAGATAATTGATTCTACAACAGATTTAGGTAATCTTGATATTTATAAAATTCTATCAGAAATAGCAATTAATGATTCTATAGATAATAAAATTAAAGATGAAGCAATTAAAAGAATTGAAAAAGAACAAATAAAAGGGGCTGAATTTTATTGATATTTATAAAAAAAATAGAATTAAAGAACTTTCAATCCCATAAAGAAACAAGTATAGAATTTGATAGAGGATTAAATGTTATATTAGGGAATTCTGATAGTGGAAAGACAGCAATTATTAGATCTTTAAAATGGGCTTTATATAATGAACCTCAAGGAGACTATTTTATAATGCAAGGAGAAAAAGATGTTTCTGTAACTATATATTTTAATACAGGAGCAATACTTAGAAGATATAGATCTCCTTCTAAAAACACCTATTATTTAAAAAAATCAGATGGAGAAGAATTTAACTTTGATGGATTTGGCAAAAATATACCAAAAGAAATAATAGATGAAATTTCAATTCAAAAAATAAACTTAGATAATTCTAATAATTCTATGATTAATATAGCAGAACAATTAGAGGGACCTTTCCTTTTAAATGAAAAAACTTCAGTTAGAGCAAGTGCTATTGGAAGACTTGTGGGAGTCAATTATATAGATGATGCTTTAAGAGAAACTATTAGAGATGATAAAAATTTACTAAATAATTTAAAAAACTTAGAAATAAGAAAAGAAAAACTAAAAGAGAATTTATTAGAATTTAATTTTATAGAAAATGAAGAAAAAAAATTATCTGAAATAATTTTATTAAGAAATCAAATTAAAGAAAAAAATTTAAAATTAGATTACTTAAAAGATTTAAAAGAAACTTATGATTTTAATTCAAAAGAAAGCGAAAAACAAAGACAAGAAGTTAATAAGTTTAAAAATTTAGACCTTTCTTTTACAAAGTTTTATAATTTAAGTATTAAAATAAAAAGTTTGCAAAATTTTAACAATTTAAATAATAAATTTAAAAATAATGAGAGAGAAATAGCTAAAAATACTAAACTTTTTAATAAATTTAAAAATTTAGATTATATAGCTACTATGAGTGATGATTTAGAAAAAAAAGTAAAGTTATTTAATATTACTTATAAATTAAATTATAATTATACAATTAATTACAAGGCTTTAAAAGAAACAAATTTAATACTTAAAAAGTTACAAAATATTGATGAATTAATATCTAAATATAATAAACTTAAAAATAAAATAAATTTATACAATAATTTATATAATACAAATATTAGTTTTCAAGAAAATAAGAAAAGCTTAGAAGTGGGTAAAAAATATTTAAAAAAATTAGATGGAATTGATGAAAGCATTTTGATTACTAATAGATTAAATCTACTTCTAAATAAATTTTATTATTTAATAACTATAAATAATAAAATGAAAAATTTAGATAAAGATATATCTTATACAGAAAATGAATTAAAAATTAAAGATAATAATTTAGATCAGAAAGCAACAGAATATGAAGAATATTTTTTAAGTTTAGGATATTGTCCAATGTGTTTTAGTGAAATTAATAAAGATAAAATAAAACATATTAGAGAACATTATAAGGAGTAAATATGAATTACGAAGAAAATTTAAATAAATTGAAAGAAGATTTAGAAAAATCTAAAAACTTAAAATACAAAGCAGAAGCAAGGCTTGAGCAATTATCAGTTCAAAAAGAAGAATTGATTAAAGAAATAAAGTCGCAAAATATTGAACCTGAAAATTTAGAGGATGAGATAAAAAAATTAGAAAATGAAATAGAAAATTTATTTAAAGAAGTTGATGAATTGATGCCTAAGGATTTATAAAATGGATATTAAAACATTAGATTCGAATATAAATTTAATTCAAAGTAAAATTGATGTAGCAAAAGGTAAGAGAGAAATATTATTAAATCAGTTAAGTAGTATAGAAGAAGAAGAAAAGTCATTGAATGAATATGAAGAAATTTTAACGCAAGTAATAGTATTATTTCAAAAAACATCGAGTTATGGAAGGATGCAAGCTAAAAAACAAATTGAGGATTTAGTAACAAAAGCCTTACAATTTATATTTGAAACAGATATAAAATTTGTTATAGAAATGAGTGAAAGTAGAAACATACCCCAAGCTGAATTTTACGTTATATCAAATTTTGATGGTTACTCTGTAAAAACTAAACCTGAATTATCTAGAGGTGGGGGAGTAGTTGATATTATATCTATCGCTTTAAGAATAGCTTTTATACAAATTCGTAAACCATATATAGAAGGTCCAATAATACTAGATGAGCCAGGAAAACATGTTAGTGATGACTATATTTTTAATTTAGGTGAATTTTTAAAACAAACTTCAACCATGTTTAGAAGGCAGGTCATAATGGTTACACATAATAGGCATTTAAGTGAAATATGTGATAAATCATATAACATAACTATAAAAAATGGAATCAGTTCTGCTGATTTAAATAAAGAAATATAAGCATATTGCAATATTTAATCTATCTTGACTTATTTTTTTAAAAGATATAAAATATTTTTATACAAGTTTATGTCAATTTAAAATTAAATTTGGAACTTGAAAATTAAATAGGGAGGTGTATAAATGGATACAATACTGATTGTGATTATTTGCTTAATTATTGGCATAGGATTAGGTTATGCCGTTAGAAAATATATTGGAGAAGGTAAAATAAAAAATGCAGAGACCCTTTCTGTTAAAATAATAACTGATGCAGAACATGATGCAGAAGCTAAGAAAAAAGAACTTTTACTTGAAGCCAAGGATGAAATACACAGATTAAGAAATGAACATGATAATGAAATTAAACAAAATAGAAAAGAACTTCAATCTTTAGAAAAAAGAATTTTAACCAGAGAAGAATCTGTTGAAAGAAAGATAATATCTTTAGAAAAAAAAGAAGATAACCTTAATAATAGGTTAGAAGATATCAAAAATAAAGAGTTATTAGCTAATGAATTGCTAGATAAAAGAGAAAAAGATCTTCAAATTATTTCAGGAATGACAGCAGAAGAAGGAAAAAATCTTTTATTATCTGAGTTAGAAAAAGAAGTAACCCAAGAATCAGCTTTAATTATAAAAGAAAATGAAGCTCGAATAAAAGATGAAAGTAACAAATATGCAAGAAATGTTATAGCTCAAGCCATACAAAGATGTGCTGCTGATCAAGTTGCAGAAAGTACCGTTTCTGTGGTTAATCTTCCTAATGATGAAATGAAGGGTCGAATTATAGGAAGGGAAGGTCGAAATATAAGAGCTATTGAATCTTTAACAGGAGTAGATTTAATCATTGATGATACACCTGAAGCAGTTGTTTTATCTTGTTTTGATCCAGTTAGAAGAGAAATTGCTAGAATAGCTTTAGAAAAGTTGGTTGCTGATGGTAGAATTCATCCAACTAGAATTGAAGAAACAATAGATAAAGCGAAAGAAGAAGTCGATATAATGATTAAGGAATCAGGTGAACAAGCAGCTTATGATGCTGGTGTTCATGGACTTCATCCAGAAATTATAAAATATTTAGGTAGACTTAAATATAGGACTAGTTATGGACAAAATGTATTAAAACATGCTGTAGAAGTATCAAATATAGCTGGAATATTAGCAAGTGAAATAGGTGCAGACGTTAAACTAGCTAAGAGAGGTGGTTTACTACATGATATAGGTAAAAGTATAGATCATGAAGTAGAAGGTCCTCATGTTGATTTAGGAATTGAAATAGCTAGAAAATATAAAGAATCAGAAGGTGTAATAAATGCTATTCAATCTCATCATGGAGATGTGGAAGCTAAATTTGTAGAATCAATATTGGTACAAGCAGCAGATGCTATATCTGCCGCAAGACCTGGAGCAAGAAGGGAAACCGTAGAATCTTATATAAAAAGACTTGAAAAACTTGAAGAAATTGCTAATTCTTTTGATGGAATTGAAAAATCATATGCAATTCAAGCTGGTAGAGAGGTTAGAATTATAGTAAAACCTGAAGTTGTTTCTGAAGCAGAAATAACTCTAACAGCTAGAAAAATAGTTAAAAGAATTGAAAATGAGCTAGATTTTCCGGGACAAATTAAAGTTAACGTAATTAGAGAAACAAGAGCTATAGAGTATGCTAAATAAAAATACCTGCCCTGGGCAGGTATTTTTATTTAAGAAATGGAGAAATTATGATAAATACTAATTTAATTGATGATTTTATATCTTACCTAAGTACATCTAAAGGATTCTCTAAAACTACAGTTAAGGAATATTATTACGATTTAAGAACTTTTTTTAAATTTATTTTAATAAGAAAATCTATAGTTGATATTAATAGTTTAGAAGAGGATATCGATATTGATTTGGTTACGCTAGAAGTAATAAAAGATATTGATAAAAGAGACATTTATTCTTATATATCTTATCTTGATAAAAGTAGAAAAAATTCTAATCGAACTAAGTATAGAAAAATTTCATCTATTAGAACTTTTTTTAATTACTTATCTAATAAGATAGATTTAATAAAATATAATCCTGCTAAAGACGTTGATATGCCTAAAATAGAGAAATCTCTACCTGTCCATTTAAGTTTAGATGAATCTATTAATTTACTAAATACAATATTAGAATCAGATTCAAAAGAATTATAT
>JBQDBK010000001.1:57149-130672 GCA_052090825.1 Peptoniphilaceae bacterium
TGTGGATTACGATTGAGTGAATTATCAAATTTAAATATAGGAGACATAAAAGAAAATAATACTGTAATAGTAAAAGGAAAAGGCTCTAAGCAAAGAACAATATATTTAAATAAGGCTTCTTTAAATTCAATAAAAGAATATTTAAAACTTAGACAAGAATCCATTGATGATGCTTTATTTTTATCCAATAGAAAAACTAGATTAAGTAATAGACAAATACAAAGAATGGTTGAAAAATATATTAAAAAGTCGGGCTTAAATCCCAATAAATATACAGTTCATAAATTGAGACACACTGCAGCTACATTAATGTATAAATATGGAGATGGAGATTTGAGATCTCTACAAGAAATTTTAGGGCACGAATCTGTTACTACAACTCAAATATATACACATATAGATAATGAATCTTTAAGAAAAACTGTTGAAAACAATCCATTGTCTGATATTTAAAAATAAAAGCTCTAAATTTAGAGCTTTTATTTTTAAATATCTTTTACTTATCTTTTAACATAATATATAATATATAATATGTAAAGGAGTGATTATATGAATAAAACTTCGGAGATACAAACTCAATATAGTTCTAGTTTAGATAAAAGGAAAATATGTTCTTATGATATTGAATTTATTCAAGAACCAACTAATCCAATAATGCATCAAGAATCTAGACTATTATTTTTTACAAAGGGAAAAGGTATTATTAATATTAATAATACTTCCTTTAATATTAAAGCTAATTCTTGTGTATCTATTGCTCCTTGGGTTATAACAGAAATTACAGAAATTGAGGAACCTTTGCAATTTATAAAAATAGTATACAATTTCAACTTTCTAAATCAAAATATAAAATCTATATATACAGATTCAAATGAAAATATAAAATTTTTTAAAGAAATATATGACTGTCCCGTAATATATTGTAACGAAATAGAATATAAAAATTTTATTTCAATATTAAATGATATTAAAACAGAGATAGGGATTGAATCTATATTAGATATTAAAGAAGAAAAAATACTAACAAATTTATTTTTAACTAATAAAATAATAGAATTATTAATATGGTTTATAAGGATTGAGAAGAAAGTTCAATTAAAAAATAAGTTCAATAAAAATCCAAACTTTGAGGAAAGATCCACTATATTCAAATATTTATATTCTCATCTGAGCGAAAAACAAACCATTAAATCTGTCTCATCACTGTTTTTTATGTCTGAATCATCACTTTCTAATTATTGTAAAAAAATAACAGGACATAGCTTTCATGATTTATTGGATCAAATGAGATTAGTAAAAACAATAGATTTTTTAATTTATTCAGATTTTTCTTTGAATATAATTGCTGAATTTGTAGGCTTTAACGATGCTTCTCATTTATCTAAATTTTTCACTTCTAATATAGGAACTACTCCTAACCAATATAGAAAAATAAATAAGAATATAGTAAATATGCTAAATACAGAAGAAAAATCTATAGCTTTTGACATAATAGAATATATTACTAACATTTTTATGGATAAGATTAATGAAGTAGAAGTAGCTAATAAATTTGATATTTCAGTTGCAGAATTAAATAAAATTCTTTTATATACTATAGAAAAAAACTTTGATCAACTTATTACTTATTTAAGAATTAATTATTCGTGTGAATTACTTAAATCTACAAAAAATACTATATTAGATATAGCCATATCAGTTGGATATAATAATTCCAAGACTTTTAATAATCATTTTTTTAAATTAAAGGGTATGACTCCTTCAAATTTTAGAAAAATGGTGGAAATACAATACGATTATAATTGACATTAGGTTTTATATTAAAATTTTAATATATTTTACAATAATTTATTATAGGTTTTTCCGATTTAGGAAATCATTTACGGGTATAATTATTATTGAAAGTTATTATTATATAAATTTACCATAGGAGGTTAATTATATGTCAATTATTAATGTAACAAGTGAAATCAAACCTTTAAAAAAAGTTTTACTTCACAGACCGGGTAAAGAGTTGTTAAATTTAACACCGGCAAGATTAGAAGAATTATTATTTGATGATATACCATATCTTGAAGTTGCTCAAGCAGAGCATGATGAATTTGCTAAAATTCTTAGAGAAAATGGTGTAGAAGTAGTTTATCTTGAAGACTTAATGGCTGAGACATTAGATCAAAATGAAGGTCTAAGAGAACAATTTTTAAAACAATTTATTAAAGAAGCAGGAGTTTATACTGAAAAATATCAAAAACTTATTTTTAATCACTTAAATAAAATTTCTGATAATAAAGAATTAGTTTTAAAAACTATGGAAGGTCTTAATTTAAATGAATTAGAAATAAAGGAAAAAAATACTTTAGTTGATTTAGTAAGTGATTCTACTAAGATGTTATTAGACCCAATGCCAAATTTATATTTCACAAGAGATCCATTTGCATCAGTTGGTAATGGGGTCGTTTTAAATAGAATGTATTCAGTAACTAGAAATAGAGAAACTATTTATGCTGATTATATTTTTAAATATCATAACGATTTCAAAGATCAATTAGAAAAATTATATGACAGAGAGCTACCTTTCCATATAGAAGGTGGAGATGTATTAAATATAAATGATAAAGTATTAGCAGTAGGTATCTCTCAAAGAACAGAAGCTGGGGCTATCGATACTTTAGCTAAAAATATTTTTTATGAAACAAATTCTAAAATAGAAAAAATATTAGCTTTTGATATTCCTGTAAGTAGAGCCTTTATGCACCTTGATACTGTATTTACTCAAATTGATACTGATAAATTTACAGTACACCCAGGTATTTTAGGCACTTTAAGAGTATTTGAATTAACTAAAGCAGATAATGGAGAAGATATTAATGTTAAATTAATAGAAGATACTCTTGAAAATGTTTTAAAAACTTATATAGGACATGATATAGAACTAATATTATGTGGTGGCGGAGATGAAATTGCCGCTGATAGAGAACAATGGAATGATGGTTCTAATACTTTATGTATAAAACCAGGAACTATTGTAGTTTATGAAAGAAATACAGTTACTAACGAAGTTCTTCGTAAAAAAGGTCTTAATGTAATTGAAATGCCAAGTGCTGAATTATCTAGAGGTAGAGGTGGTCCAAGATGTATGTCTATGCCTCTAGTAAGAGAAGACTAATAAACTTAAGGATAGATTATAAAATATAAAATTAAAAATTGGAGATGATTAAATGGCTGTAAATTTACAAGGAAGAAGTTTTCTTAAACTTCTTGATTTTACAACAGACGAAATAAAATATCTTTTAGAACTTTCTAAAGAACTAAAAAAATTAAAATTAGCAGGAATTCCTCATAAATATCTAGAAGGAAAAAATATAGCTTTATTATTTGAAAAAACTTCCACAAGAACACGTTGTTCTTTTGAGGTTGGCGGATATGATTTAGGCATGGGAGTAACTTATTTAGAACCAGGAACTTCTCAAATGGGTAAAAAAGAATCAATAGAAGATACTGCCAGAGTACTAGGTCGATTTTATGATGGAATAGAATATAGAGGATTCTCTCAAGAGTTAGTAGAAGAAATGGCGGAAAAATCTGGCGTTCCAGTATGGAATGGTTTGACAGATGATTTTCACCCAACTCAAATGTTAGCAGATGTTTTAACAGTTCAAGAAAATTTCGGGAAATTAAAAGGCCTTACTCTAACTTTTATGGGAGATGCCAGAAATAATGTAGCAAACTCTTTAATGGTAGTATGTGCTAAATTGGGAATGAACTTTGTTGCATGTGGACCTCAAGAACTTATGCCAAAGGAAGATTTAGTGGAAAAATGTAAAGAAATTGCTAAAGAAACAGGTGGAAGTATTAAACTTACTTCTGATGTAGAAGAAGGTGTAAAAGGCGCTCATGCTATATACACTGATATTTGGGTTTCTATGGGAGAACCTGATGAAGTTTGGGGAGAAAGAATAAATCTTCTTGAAAAATATAGAGTTACTAAAAAAGTTATGAATATGGCAGATGAAGATGCTATATTTTTACACTGCCTACCTTCATTCCATGATACTAATACAATTATTGGTAAAGATATTGCTAAGAAATTTAATATTACTGAAATGGAAGTAGCTGATGAAGTCTTTGAATCAAGTCAATCTAAAGTCTTTGATCAAGCAGAAAATAGAATGCATACAATCAAAGCAGTTATGTATGCAACACTAAAATAAAATATAATAAAAAGTTGAGGTAAACTATGACAAAAAGAATAGTTATTGCTCTTGGGGGAAATGCTCTTGGTAATTCTCCAGAGGAACAATTAAATTTAGTAAAAGATACAGCTAAACCTATAGTAGATCTTTTAAAAGAAGGATATGAAATAATGATAGGTCATGGGAATGGTCCTCAAGTTGGTATGATAAACCTTGCGATGGAATATGCATCGCAAGGTGATGTTAATACTCCTTCTATGCCATTTCCTGAATGTGGGGCTATGAGCCAAGGCTACATTGGATATCATCTACAACAAGCTATAGGAAATGAATTGAACAGACAAAACATAGACAAATCAGTAGTCTCTGTAATAACTCAAGTAGTTGTTGATGAAAATGATTCAGCTTTTAAAAATTTAACTAAACCTATTGGATCTTTCTATACTAAAGAAGAAGCTGAAAAAATTTCTTCTGAAAAAGGATATGTTTTCGTTGAAGATTCTGGAAGGGGATATAGGAGAGTAGTAGCTTCACCAAAACCTCTTGAGATAGTAGAGTCTAATGTTATTAACTCTATAGTTGAATCTGGAAATATAGTCATTACAGTTGGCGGTGGTGGAATACCAGTTATTAAAAAAGACAATTCACTTGTAGGCGTGCCTGCAGTAATTGATAAAGATTCATCTAGCGCTAAATTAGCCTTAGAACTTGAAGCTGATGTCTTATTAATCTTAACAGCAGTAGAAAAAGTTGCTATTAATTTTAATAAAGAAAATCAAGAAGACTTAAATTCTTTAACTTTAGAAGAAGTTGATAAGTATATAGAAGAAGGACAGTTTGCAAAGGGATCAATGCTACCTAAGGTTGAAGCATGTAAAAACTTTGTAAGTAATTCTAAAAAGGATTCTGTTGCTATAATAACCTCTTTAGAGAAAGCAGCTCAAGCTATAAAGGGTGAAACAGGAACTATTATAAAAAAATAAATATTGATTAACAGGAGGTAAAAAATGGAAGCAAAAAAGAAACAAAAAAAATCATTATCGGCCTTTAGTATACTCTTTATAATTCTAGGAATTGTCTTTTTAATTTCTTTGTTACTAAATGGAAAAACTTTTGCTCCTGTAACTCCTAAAGGTGCAGAAGAAGCAGTTTCTGCAGTAGAAAGAGCATCACTAGCCGATTTGGTTATGTCACCTTATAATGGATTTGTTGATGCTATTGATATCTCTATATTTGTACTTGTTTTAGGAGGATTTTTAGGACTAATACAAGCAACAGGAGCCTTAGAGGCAGGAATACAAAGGTTAGTTAAGAATAACAAAGGTAAGGAAATATTTCTAATTGGAATTTTAATGTTTTTATTTTCTTTAGGTGGTACTACTTATGGTATGGCTGAAGAGACAGTAGCATTTTATGGAATAATAACAGCAGCAATGGTTGCAGCTGGATTTGATTCTATAGTTGCAGTAGCTACTATTTGCTTAGGAGCAGGAGCAGGAGTTCTTGGTTCAACTGTAAACCCTTTTGCAATTGGTGTTGCAGTTTCTGCTTTAGATGGTATTGGGATAACTGCAAATCAAGCAATTATTATTCCTTTGGGAGCAATTTTATGGATTTCTACTTTAGTTATATGTATGTTCTTTGTAGTTAAGTATGCTAAAAAAGTACAAGCTGATAAAGGTTCTACTTTACTATCACTTCAAGAACAAGAAGAAATGAGAGAACATTTTTCCTTTGATGATACAAAACAGATAGAATTTACCGGAAAGCATAAAGCTATCTTATGGATATTTGCATTTACTTTTATTATAATGATTGGATCATTAATACCATGGGTTGATCTTGGAGTAACAATATTTGAAGGGAAAACTAGTTGGCTTACAGGAGCTGACTATGGAGATTGGTACTTTCATGATATAGCCATGTGGTTCTTTATTATGGGAATTATTATAGCACTTGTAGCTGGTATGAGTGAAAAAGAGATCGTTGATAATTTTATAGCAGGAGCTGCTGATATATTATCAGTAGTATTAATAATTGTAGTATCTCGTGCTGTATCTGTTTTAATGCAAAGTACTCATATAGATGCTTTGATTTTAGATAGAGCATCAAGTGCCTTGGCGGGTACAAGTCCTATACTATTTGTAATAGGTGCTTATTTATTATATCTATTCTTATCTTTCTTAATTCCATCAACATCAGGTCTTGCATTTGTTTCAATTCCTGTAATGGGTGGTTTGACTAGCGCTTTAGGAATGAGCCCAGAAGTTACAGTTATGATATTTTCTGCAGGATGTGGATTAATAAACCTAATTACACCTACATCAGGAGTAGTTATGGGTGGTCTACAAATGGCCAAAGTAAATTATTCTACTTGGGTTAAATTTGTAACTAAACCTATGATTGTTATTGGAGTAGTTAATCTAATTATTCTTGCAGTAGCAATGTTAATATTTTAATTTAATAATAAAAAGAGTGTATAAAATATATACACTCTTTTTATTTAAAATCATAGCACCATTTATACATAAGCATAGAAAAGTAAACAGCAAATTATTAATCGCAAGTATTATATTTGATGAAATTTTAAAATTTTTCATTATATATTTTTTAATAATTTAAAATCTATAAATTATTATTAATACATTTCTTGTTAAATAATAATTGTGTTATAATAAAAATATAGATAGTTTAAAAGGGGATTCTGTTGAAACTACATAAATATTATTTACAGATTTAATAATAAGCAAGTAAAACGTCACAAAATAATAATTTTGTGACGTTTTACTTCTGTTATATAGTTGGTATTAATATAACTTCACCAGGATATATTTTATCAGAAATATGATTAATTCTCTTTATTTCCTTTATATAAGTTCTCTTATCAATATTTTTATAGAATTTGCCACTAATTGACCATAAAGTATCATTTTGAGATACTCTATAATATTCTATCTTATTATTATTATTTTTATTAAAGTATTCTTCCAAGTTTACTACATTTAATCCTGTACTAAATATGAAAATAATCATAATAAATAATAGACACCTAAACTTATTTAATTTAATTTTTCTATAATTACTTTTATTTTTCATAATAAATTTAACCTCCATAATATTATATAGATTTTTAAAATAAGAATTTACGTTCGGAATAAATGTTCAGAATGTTTGTTCTATATTAATAATACTCGAACAGTTGTTTATTGTCAATAGTATTTAAACATTTGTTTGAAATATTTGTTCGACTTTGTTATAATGGTAATATATTAAAAGGAGGTTTAACCATGTATGAAGATTTAAATCAAAGGGAAAAAGATGTACTATTATTTTTAAAAAATGCTATTCAATCTAAAGGATATCCTCCTACTGTTAGAGAAATTTGTTCTAAATTAGGAATAAAAAGCACTTCTACCGTCCACGGAAGTCTAGAAAAACTTGAATTAAAAGGATATATAAAAAAAGACCCTACTAAACCTAGGGCTATAGAAATTTTAGATAGTAATGATTTATTAATGTCAAAGAAAAAAACCGTTGATGTTCCTATAGTAGGATCAGTAACAGCAGGGATGCCTATTTTAGCTTATGAAAATATAGAAGATACCTATCCTTTGCCTATAGATTTCACACGTGATAAAAACCTATTTATACTTAAAGTTAAAGGTGAAAGTATGATAAATGCAGGGATTCTTGATGGAGACTTTGTTATAATAGAAAAATCAGATTATGCTAAAAATGGTGATAAAGTTTTAGCTTTAATAGATGATGAATCTACTATTAAAACCTTTTATAAGGAAGATAATAGGTATAGACTGCAGCCAGAGAATGACTTTATGGAACCCATATATGTAAAAGATTTAAAAATCTTAGGTATAATTGTAGGACTGTATAGACGAATGTAAAAAAAATATTATTAATCTTAAGATTAATAATATTTTTTTTGTTTTTACATAAAATATTTTAGTACATTCATTAAAGCAAACTTAGCGTGATAATAAGTTAAACCACCTTGATAATAAACAATATAAGGTTCTCTTAAAGGTCCATCTGCAGATAACTCTATAGAGGAACCTTCTATAAAAGCTCCTGAAGCCATAATTACCTTATCTTCATATCCAGGCATATCCCAAGGGGTTGGTGTAAAGTGTGCATCTACTGGAGAGGCTTCTTGTATTGCAGAACAGAATTTTTTTAAAAGTTTAGGATCTTTTAATTCTATAGAAAGTATTATATCAGATCTTTCATCTTTAGAATTGGGTATAGTTTTATAACCTAGTTTCTCAAAAGCAAGAGAAAATAGTAAAGCAGAATTTACAGCATCTTCTACTACCTTAGGTGAAATAAAAAGTCCTTGAAGTATTTGTCTTGTCATACCGAAAGTTAAACCACATTCCTTTCCTATGCCAGGCGCTGTTAATTTATTTGCAATTCTATCTATATACATTTTTTTACCTACTATATAACCCCCACTAAATGCCAGTCCTCCTCCTGGATTTTTTATTAAAGACCCTGCCATAATATCAGCTCCAAAATCTGAAGGTTCATAAATATTTGTAAATTCGCCATAACAATTATCTACAAATATAATAATATCCGGATAATTCTTTTTTATGTGAAGTATAGCTTCTTTTAATTCTAAAATGGTTATCGCTCTTCTAGAACTATATCCTGTTGATCTTTGAAGCATTATAAGGCGTGTTTGTGGCTTTATAGATGAATCTAGAGTATCTAAGTCTACCTTATTGTTTTTTAGCTCTATTTGGTCATATTGTACTCCTAATTCTAGTAAAGTCCCACTTTCTTCCCCCTTTATTCCTATAACTTTCTGCAAGGTATCATAGGGAGAACCTGTGGCTGAAATAATATGATCACCTGGTTTTAAAACTCCAAATAAGCTCAAAGAAATAGCATGGGTGCCACTTACAATATTAGGTCTAACCAATGCATCTTCTGTTTTAAAAATATCAGAAAAGATTTCTTCAACTTTATCTCTTCCTATATCTCCATATCCATAACCTGTAGTCCAATTAAAATCTGTTGCTTGTAATTTACTTTTATGCATAGCATTTAAAATTTTAACTTGATTATACTGACTAATATTTTTTCTATGTTTAAAATTATTTAAAAGTTCTTTTTCGCATTCATCAACGAAATTTATAATTTCATCTGAAATATCATATTCTAATTTTAGTAAACTATTAAATTCCTTCAAATTTATCTCCTACTAACTTTAATATTTTTTCTTCTATATCTTTATCTTCTTTATCAAGCCATATAATTCTTTTGTCCCTTTTAAACCATGTAATCTGTCTTTTTGCATAATGCCTAGAATTTTTTTTAATTAAATCTATGGATTCTTTTAAAGATATTTCTTTATTATAATATGAAATGATTTCCTTATATCCTATTGCTTTAAAACTATTTAAATTTTTATAGTCATATTTATCCATTAACTCTTTAACTTCTTTTAGCAAACCTAATTCAATCATTTTATCAACTCTATTATTAATTTTTTGATATAATTTTTCCCTATCTAAATTGAGTGCTAAATATAATAAATTATAATCTTTATTTTCTGAATATAAATTTGAATTATCTTTTTTCCCTGACAATTTATTTATTTCTAAAGCTCTTATTATCCTATTTTTATTTTTTGAATCTATTTTTTCTGCACTTTCACGGTCTTTTTCTAATAATATATTATATAAATGTTCTATTCCTTTAGTTTCAACTAATTTTTCAAGATATGACCTATATTCAATATCTTTACTAGTATTTTGAAAAGACCAATTATAAAGTAAAGAGTTTATATATAATCCAGTTCCGCCTACAATAAATGGTAATTTATTTTCTTGATTTAATGAATATATTATGTTCTTAGCAGACTTTTGAAAATCTGCAACACTAAAATCTTCATCAGGATTAATAATATCTATCATATGATGTTTTATATCAGTGGCTTCTAAATCTATTTTAGCTGTTCCAATATCCATATTTTTATAAATTTGCATTGAATCTGCAGATATTATTTCTAATTTATACTTATTAGCTACTTTAATAGATAAATCACTCTTCCCTACTCCGGTAGGACCTGTTAGAATTAATAAATTTTGCATAGAATTACTCCCTTAAAAATATTTTTTCTATATCGTATTTCTTTACTTCAATTACTGTGGGTCTACCATGTGGGCATGAATAAGGATTCTCGCAATTTAACAAATCTTTAATAAGAGCATTAACCTCTATAGGACTAATTTTGTCTCCAGCTTTTATAGCTGCTTTACATGCCTTTTTCATTATTTTATATGGATCTACTTCATAGGTTGAATTATTGATTCTTTCAAGAGAATCAATAATCTCATATATAAAATTAACTTTAACAGCTTCTCCGAAAATTATAGGTATTTCTCTTACAACCATTTCTGTTTCACCAAAATCAGATATATCAAATCCTAAGTTTGAAAATAAGTCTAGATTATTTTCAATTAAATTTTTTTGCATTGGTGTTAAATTTAATATATATGGTTGCAATAAAGTTTGACTTAAGGCATTTGAAGACTCAAATTGTTTTTTATATTTTTCATATAAAACTCTTTCATGAGCTGCATGTTGATCTATTAAATATAAAAATTTTTCATTACTTTTTTCTAAAATAATAAAAGTATTAAATATAATACCTACAAATTTAGAATTCAATAAATCATAATTTATTTTATGTTTTATTGAATCCTGATCTTTTTTTAATTCTATAACATTTTTATTTTCCATAGTAGAATCATATTGATTAGTAAAGTCATTTATTAGTACATTATTTTCGATATCATCTAAATTAATGTTGGAATTATTATTTATCTTTGATTTATCTAAAAAACTTTGATCTGAAAAATTATTTTCAACCTCATTTGAGCTTTCTTCTTTTAAGTCATAATCATCTTCACTATTTTTAGTATTATATAAGTCAAATATATTTTTATAATCATTTTTATTTTTTTCTTCCAAAGTTAAAGGATTAGGTATTACCCTATTTGGATAAAGAGCTTCTTCAACCAAATCCGCTAAAATAGCAATAAGATTATTATCTTTAGATAATTTAACTTCATGTTTTTTAGGGTGTATATTAACATCAATTAAAATAGGATCAATTTCTATATATAAAATAAATACAGGAAATCTATTTAATGGTATAAGAGAATAATAATATTTTTCTATTTTCTTAGATATTTCTAAATTTCTTACATATCTACCATTTATATAGATATATTGATGATATCTATTTGATCTATATAATTTATTATTAGATATAAAACCTGTAATTTTATAGGAATGAGAAATAAAATTTATCGGAATTAAATTTGCAGTTAGGTCTTTACCTAATATTGAATATATATGATTTTTAATATTATTATTAGCTATTGAGCTCATAATAACTTTCCCATCCCTAATTAATTTTACAGAAATATTTGAATTTGATAAAGATATTTTTTGAACTACATCATATATATAATTAAATTCTGTATTATCTGATTTTAAATATTTTTTTCTTACAGGTGTGTTATAAAATATATCTCTTACATAAAAAGTAGTTCCTTGAGGCATACCTACGTGGCTTAAATTATTTACTTCTCCATTGCTTACAATGGCCCTTGAACCAACTTTTTCTTCTTTTGATTTAGTTAGAACTTCTAATTTAGCTATATGAGCTATACTTGCTAGAGCTTCGCCCCTAAAACCTAGAGAAAATATATTATTAAGATCTTGAATATTTTTTAACTTAGAAGTAGAGTGCCTGTAAAAGGCTAATTTTAAGTCTTCCTTATCCATACCTAAACCATCATCACTAATTTTTATAAATTCACTAGGAGATCCCTTTATTTCTACTATTATATTTTTTGCTTCTGCGTCTATAGAATTTTCCAAAAGTTCTTTAACAATCGACGCTGGATTTTCAATTATTTCACCGGCAGCAATTTTTGATATGGTTGCTTCGTCTAATAAAATTATACTCATAAATCCTCCTTAGCTTCATTAACTATTGAATGTAAAAGATTTAGTGCCTCTATAGGCGATAGTTCATTTATATTAATATTTGATATTTTTCTTATAAAGTTTTCATTTTTTTCATCAAAAATTGTCTTTTGAATTACTTTTTCTTTGTCTTTTTTAGACAAATTATTTTTTATATCCATATCTTCATTATTAGAAATGTAGTCTAAAATTTCATTAGCTCTTGATACTATTTCTTTGTTCACTCCAGCTAATTTAGCAACTTCAATTCCATAAGAGTTATTTGTAAAACCATTTATGATTTTTCTTAAGAATATAATATTGTCATCTTGTTTTTCTACTTCTATTGTTAAATTAGTTATTGAATTATATTTCTCACTTAAATTAACTAACTCATGATAGTGAGTAGCAAATAAAGTTTTGGCTTTTAATTTATTAACTATAAATTCAACTAAGGCCCAGGCTAAAGATAAACCATCGTAAGTACTAGTACCTCTTCCTACTTCATCAAGTATTATCAATGACTTTTTACTGGCTGAGTCTACTATATTTGCAACTTCCTTCATCTCTACCATAAAAGTACTTTCTCCTCTTGATAAATTATCTGAAGCTCCAATTCTAGTAAATACTCTATCTACAATAGATATATTTGCATAAGTAGCTGGAACATAAGAGCCAATATGAGCCATTATAACTATTAAGGCAACCTGTCGCATATAAGTTGATTTACCTGCCATATTAGGCCCTGTTATAATATGAATTAAATTATCATTCATATCTAAAATAGTATCATTAGGTACGAAAGCCTCTTCACTAAATTTACTTTCTACAATGGGGTGTCTACCCTTATTTATTTTTATATAACCTTTGTCGTTGAAATCAGGTCTTGAGTAATTATTATTTAAAGCTAAATAAGTTAGAGATGAGATAGAATCAATTTTAGCTATATTTTTGGCCGCCTTTTGTATATCAATAAGTTTTATTAGGAGATAATCTTTTAAATCGGAATAAATTTTCATTTGTAATTTTAAAGCTTCATCTTTGGAAACCAATAATTTTGACTCCATCTCCTTTAATTCTATTGAAAAATACCTTTCAGATCCAACTAAAGTTTGTTTTCTAATGTAGCTATTAGGTACCTTATCCGTAAAAGACTTAGTAACTTCTATAAAATATCCAAGTATTTTATTATACTTAACTTTTAAATTTTTTATTCCAGTATTTTTTCTTTCTTTCTCTTCAAATTCTAATATCCAATTTTTACCTTTTGTAGATATTTCAAATAATTTATCTAGTTCTTCTGAATATCCTTTCCTTATAAATTGCTTTTCTTCATAGTTAGCGGGAGGATCGTCAATAATTAAATCTCTAATTTTATTTCTTAATTCTACTTGGCTATCTATATTATTAGATATTTCCAATAAATGATTATTATTTGACTTTTCTAATAAAACTTTTATTTCATCTAAAGTGTCTAGTGAATTTAATAAGCAAATTAAGTCTTTAGGGCTTACACTTGAATTAGATATTCTTACACTCAATCTTTCTATATCATATATTTTTTTTAGAAGTTCTCTTAAATCGTCAAATAACAATAAGTCTAAAGAAAGTGAATCTATGATGTCTAGTCTGTTTTCTATTCTTTCAATACTTTGAAGAGGCTCTTCTATCCATTTTTTTAGTTCTCTTGAACCCATAGATGTCTTACATTTATCTAAAACATCTAATAAAGATTCCTCTTTAGAATTAGTATTAATACCTCTTATGAGTTCTAGATTTCTTTTTGAACTTTCGTCTAAAAGTAAGAATTCATCACTATTATAGTAGACTATTGAATTTAAATGGTTTAAATTTACTTTTTGTGTCTTTATCAAATAATTTAATATTACATTAATAGATGAGTAGTCACCAATTAAATTGTTTTCTCTTAAATCATCAATATCTTTTAAAACTTCATTTCTAATATAAGCTTTATTGGAATTTTTTAGTGTAGTATAGTCACTTTCTAAATCCTCAATATAATTTATATAGAATTTAAAATTTTTTAATATATCATTTAAATATTTATTATTTATTTTATTAATTAAAATTTCACTAGGATTTATCCTATGGCATTCATCTACAAAAAATTTTACTAAATCAATAATCTCAATAAAAGTTTTTGAAGTTGTATATAATTCCCCAGTACTATAATCAACATAGGTCATATATAAAGTATTATTTTTAATTATTGTAGATAGCAAATAATTATTTTCTTCTTTATTTAAATAATTATCATTTGTAAAAGTTCCCGGGGTTATTATTTTTGTAACTTCTCTTTTTACAATTGATTTAGCTAACTTAGGATCTTCAATTTGATCACAAATTGCTACTTTATAACCTTTTTTAATAAGTTTTGATATATAATTTTCTGCAACATGATAAGGTACACCACACATTGGAGTGTCATTACCTGAAGAAGCTCTTTTAGTTAAAGCTATGTCTAATTCCTTAGATGCTATTAGAGCATCTTCAAAAAACATTTCATAAAAATCTCCTAATCTAAAAAATAGAATTTCACTTTTATGGTCTGATTTTATTTTTAAGTATTGCTCCATCATAGGAGTCAATTTCTTTTGGTTACTCAATTAACTCACCACTTAAAGAAAAAGTATTGGCATCGCTTATCTTAACTTCTAAAATTTTACCAATATATTTCTTATCTCCTTTAAAATTTACTGTTTTAAATCCCTCTGTTCTTCCAGTTAAAAAATTATCATTATTTTTACTAACATCTTCTATTAAAACTCTTTGATTACTTCCTATTAGATTTTTATTTTTCTTAAGTTGGATTGGGTATAAAATATCTAATAGTCTCTGGAATCTATCGTGCTTAACTTTATCTGCCACTTGTTCTAAAGATTTAGCCGCTATTGTCCCTTCCCTTTTTGAATAAATAAAAGTAAAGGAAGTATCATATTCTACTTTTTTTACTAAATCTAAGGTCTCTAGAAAATCTTCTTCACTTTCTCCTGGAAATCCAACCATTAAATCTGTACAAAGAGCCATATCTGGGACTACTGTTTTTATTTTATCTATAATCCTTAAATAATCCTCTTTACTATATTTTCTATTCATTTCTTTCAAAAGTCTAGTTGATCCTGACTGAACAGGTAAATGTAAAAAATTACATAACTTATCTAAATCCCTATAAGCATATATAAGATCATCTGAAATATCTTTAGGGTGAGAAGTCATAAATCTTATCCTTTCTAGACCATCTATTTCATTTATTCTATATAGAAGTTCTGTAAAACTTATCGGATTTTCTAAAGTTTTACCATAGGAATTTACATTTTGTCCTAAAAGAGTAATTTCTTTAGTACCTCTTTTAACTAGTCCTTCTATTTCTCTTACTATATCTCTTGGGTTTCTGCTATTCTCTCTTCCTCTGGTATAAGGAACTATGCAAAAAGTACAAAAGTTATTACATCCATACATAATATTCACATAAGACTTATATGAATAAAGTCTATTAGCTCCAAGTTTATCATCAATATCACTAAAATTTTCCTCAATATCAATAGAAAGTTTTTTGGTTATATAATTATTCAGTAATAATTCAGGTAACTTCCATATATTATTTGTTCCAAAAATAATATCTACATTTTCAAAAGTTTTTACTACATAATCTCTAGACTCTTTTCTTTGCATCATACATCCACATACAGCAACTTTTAAATCTTTTTTACTATTATTCTTCAAATGTTTTAAATTTCCTAATTGTCCATAAACCTTATCCTCGGCTGAATGTCTTACAGAGCAAGTATTTACTATTATTAAATCTGACTCTTCTATATTATTAGCCTTTTCATAACCCATTTGTTCTAAAATCCACTTAATTTTTTCAGAATCATGCTCATTCATTTGACATCCATGAGTTATAACTAAAGCTTTTTTACCATTACTGTAGTTACTTTTAATTTCTTTTATATATTCTTCAACATTATATTTATAATCATTAATTAAATTATAATTTTCCATTTTAATACCTCTTTCTAATCATTAAATTATATCATAAAAAATATAAGGAATAATAGTAAATCATCATATATTCGTAATCCATATATAATAAAGATTAGCATAGTTATACTTAAGATTCTATTTAATTTTTAATCTTAAAATAGTATTGCTATTTAAAGATATTATTTTAATATCTTAAAATAGCAATACTACAACTAACTTTTATTAAGTTTATTTAATTTTCTCTGCTATTTTTAAGAATTCTTTAGTAGATTTTTTCATATAAGAAAATTTTTTATAGTAGAATGAAATCTCTCTAGCTGAATCATGAGCTTCTAATTTATAAAAACAAACATTTTCTTTATCCGGAATATTTTTTAAAAGAATATCACTTATAAATGATATTCCCATCCCATAACAAGTTAAATTATAAGAAGTTATCTGCTGATCTAGTTCCAAAAGAATATTAGGAGAAAATTTATCTCTATTAAATAATTTTTCTGCTCTAATTCTTGTATCATTCCCCTCTTTTAAAATTATAAAATGTTCTTCCTTGAAATTATTTAAATTTACTCTAGGAAAATCATTTTTTAAATAGTTGCCTGATATAATATCTTCGTAACTTACTCTATAATTTTTTAAATACTTATTTGAATTAAATCCAGAAGGAACAGCTAATAAAATATTGTCTTTTAAAAAAATTCGTCTATTATATACAGAGGAATCAAAGTCATAATTGTCTATTACTAAATCTAAGCTTCCTTCATATAAATACTTTTCTAAATTTGAAGTATTTGTTTCAACTATATTTAATTTTATTTTAGGATATAGTTGAGAAAATTTAGAAATAATTGGCGGAAGTATATGAGAAGTAAATAAACCAGTCCCTCCTATTGATATACTACCTGCTTTTAAATCAGACAAATCATTAATATAATTATCAAAATTTTCTTCTATCTCTAATATTTTAATTGTAGATTTTATATATTCCATCCCAAACTCTGTTAACCCTATGGGTTTAGTAGTTCTATCAAATATGTCATAACCTAATTCTACTTCAATTTTTTTTATAGCAGCACTTAATGAAGGTTGAGATATAAATAAATTCTTTGCAGCTTTTGAAAAACTTTTTTCTTTATAAACCTCATATACATACTCCATACCTTTAAACAATATAACCACCCACCTATAATATTATACACCTTAACCAATTTGATTATATATTATTGTAATTATATAATTTTATCAAGAGATATTTATTAAATTAGTTATTTTAGGAGGAAATATGGACAATTCAAGATTTGAACATGATTCAGTTGGAGAAAAAGAAATTCCAGCAGGAGCTTTTTACGGAGTTAATTCTCTAAGAGCATGCGAGAATTTTCCTATAACTGGTCATAAGATGCATGAAAAGTTAATACTTGCATTAGCTCAGATAAAAAAAGCTTGTGCTTTAACTAATATGGAAGTTGGTTCACTAAATGAAAATATCGGAAAAACTATAATTAAAGCTTGTGATGAATTAATAAATGGAAAGTATGATGATGAATTTATTATAGACTCTATTCAAGGGGGAGCTGGAACCTCTGCAAATATGAACGCTAATGAAGTTATAGCAAATATTGCACTTAAAATTTCAGGCCATGATTTGGGAGATTATAAATACATTAATCCTAATGACCATGTCAATATGGGGCAATCAACAAATGATGTATATCCAAGTGCTGGAAAATTAGCAACTTTATATTTAGTAGACAAGTCTATTAAATATTTAAAAAATCTTATTTTAGAATTAGATAAAAAATCTGAAGAATTTAAAGATGTTATTAAAATGGGTAGAACTCAATTAGAAGATGCCATTCCAATAACTTTAGGTCAAGAGTTTAAAGCTTATTCTGCCGCTATAAAAAGAGATGTAAATAGATTTGAGTCTGCTAAAAAAGAATTACAAATATTAAACTTAGGCGGAACTGCTATAGGAACAGGCTTAAATGCAAATAAAGACTATGTAAAAAAAGTAGTTCCTAATCTTGCTAAAATTACAAATGTTAATTTAATACAAGCTGAAAACCTAATAGATGCAACACAGAATTTAGACTGTTATGTTTTAGTATCTGGGGTTATCAAATCTTGTGCGGTTAATCTTTCAAAAATGAGCAATGATCTTAGAATAATGAACTCAGGCCCAAGAGCAGGTATTGGGGAAATCAACTTACCTCCACGCCAAAATGGTTCTTCAATTATGCCAGGAAAAATTAATCCTGTCATCCCAGAAGTTGTTAATCAAGTAGCTTTTAATATAATTGGAAATGATGTTACTATAACAATGGCTTCAGAAGCAGGTCAATTAGAACTTAATGCTTTTGAACCTGTTATCTTCCATAATTTATTTGAATCACTTGATACTTTAATAGGTGCTGTAGATACTTTAACAAAAAACTGTATTAAAGATATTACTGCCAATAAAAAGGAAGCAAGACATTATGTAGATCATTCTATAGGTATGGTTACGGCCATTAGTCCTTACGTTGGATATGAAATAGCTTCGGACATAGCCAAAGAAGCTTTAGCTACTGGAAAATCAATAAAAGAATTAATAAAATTTCATAAATTAATTCCTGATGATAAGATTGATGAAATCTTAGACCCTTTTAAAATGATAAAACCAGGTATTATAGGAAAGGATAAATAAAATGGAATATAGAATAGAAAAAGATTCAATGGGAGAAATAAAAGTACCTAAAGAAGTATATTGGGCTGCACAAACTCAAAGATCTCACGAAAATTTTATTATTGGAAAAGATATAATGCCTTTAGAGGTTATCTATGCTTTAGCTAGCTTAAAAGGTGCATGTGCTATTGTTAATAACCAAAAAAATAAATTGTCTGATGAAAAGTTATCTGCGATTTTACAAGCTGTAGAAGAAATAGTTAGTGGAGATTTAGATGATAATTTCCCTTTAATGGTATATCAAACAGGTTCTGGGACTCAAACTAATATGAATGTTAATGAAGTAATTTCAAATAGAGCCAATGAAATTTTAGGAGATAAAAAAATTCATCCTAACGATGATGTTAATATGTCTCAAAGTTCAAATGACACTTTCCCTACTGCTATGCATTTAAGCGCAAGTATGGAAATATATAATAGGTTGATTCCTGCACTTGATGGATTAATAGAAACATTTAAAAATTTAGAAAAAAATAATGAAGATGTAATTAAAATAGGACGAACTCATCTTCAAGATGCTACTCCTATAAAATTTTCCCAAGAATTAAGTGGCTATAGAACTATGATTGAAAAAAATAAAGAAATGATTATTTTATCATTAACTGGCTTATCAAATCTTGCAATTGGAGGTACAGCTGTAGGGACAGGTTTAAATGCTGACAAAGATTTTGGAGAAAGAGTATCTGAGATTTTAAGCAAAAAATTAGGACATAACTTCAAATCATCAAAAAATAAATTTCATTCTTTAACAAGTAAAGATGAATTAATATTTGCACATGGAGCTTTAAAATCTACAGCTGCAAATTTAATGAAAATAGCAAATGATATTAGACATCTTGCCAGTGGTCCTAGGTGTGGTCTAGGTGAATTAGAAATTCCTTCTAATGAACCAGGATCATCAATTATGCCAGGTAAAGTTAATCCTACTCAAGCTGAAGCTATGACAATGGTTTGTGTCCAAGTTATGGGAAATGACGCTACAATAGGGTTTGCTGGTTCTCAAGGTAATTTTGAATTAAATGTATTTATGCCTGTAATAATATTTAATTTTTTACAATCGGTTAGACTGTTATCTGATGCAATTATTTCTTTTAATAAAAATTGTCTAAAAGGTTTAAAAGTTAATAGAGAAAAAATGGATTATTATTTAAATAATTCATTAATGCTAGTAACAGCATTAAATCCACATATTGGATATGAAAATGCAGCAAAGGTTGCTAATTATGCTCATAAGAATAAAATTTCTTTAAAGGAAGCCACTCTCAAATTAGGTCTAATGAACGAGAAAGAATTTGACTCCCTAGTTGATCCTAGTAAAATGATTTAATAAATAAAAACTCACAGTCAATGAGTGGACTGTGAGTTTTTATTTATTATAGTTTAATTTAGATTATTTAGATACCTTGCTACATAAACACCTGATGCTGAAGCTTGTGATAAAGAATGAGTACTACCTCCCCCATCACCAATGACATATAGGCCCTTTTTTATAGTCTCAAAATTATTATTAACTTCAATTTTTGAATTATAAAATTTAACTTCTACTCCATACAATAAAGTATCATCATTTGCTGTTCCTGGAGCAATTTTATCTAATGCATATATCATCTCTATGATTGAGTCTAATTGCCTTTTAGGTATTACTAAAGATAAATCACCTGGAGTAGCTTTAATAGTTGGAATAGTAAAACATTTTTCCATTCTTCTTTTGTCTGAACGTCTTCCCTTGATTAAATCTCCAAATCTTTGTAATAATACTCCACCACCTAACATATTTGAAAGTTTAGCAATAGACTCTCCGTATTCATTAGAGTTTTTAAAAGGTTCTGTGAATTTATTGCTTACTAATAATGCAAAGTTAGTGTTCTCACTTTGTAATTTTTTGTCAGAATAAGCGTGACCATTAACGGTTATTATGCCACTAGTGTTTTCAGCTACAACTTGTCCATAAGGATTCATACAAAAAGTTCTTACTAAATCATTATAAGACTTTGTCTGATAAACTATTTTCCCTTCATAAACATCATCTGTTATGTGTTTAAAGACTTCTGCTGGTAATTCAACTCTTACGCCTATATCTACTTGATTTGATTCTGATTTTATATTAAATTTTTTACATATTTCAGAAACCCATTTAGACCCAGATCTCCCTGATGCAAGTACTAAATCCTTACATTTAAAAGTATTTCCATCAGAAGTTATCACATCGTATTCATTATTATCTTCATTAAATTCTATGTCTAAACATGTTGTATTAAAAAGCATATCTACATTTTCTTTTGAATATTCATAAATTCTCTCAAGAATTTTAATATTTCTATCTGTTCCAAAATGTCTTACTTTTGCATCTAATAAATGTAAATCGTGTTTTAAAGCTATAGTTTTTAAATCTGTTTTAGTAGTAGAATAGAGTTTTGAGGGTTCTGTATCAAATTCACATAAAACTTTGTCAACATATTCCATTAAATCTATTGCTTCTTCTCTCCCTACATACTTGTATAACTCACCTCCAAAATTATTAGTTATATTATATTTACCATCTGAAAGAGTCCCTGCTCCTCCATATCCATTCATAATATTGCAAGGATTACACCCTATACAATTATCTACTTTACCAGTTTTTATAGGACAAATTCGACCTTGAATAGGATTGCCTTTGTCTATTATTAAAACTTTTAAATCTGTTTTAAGCTTAGTAAATTCATAAGCTGCAAATACACCACTTGCACCGGCCCCAACAATTATTACATCATATGATTTCAATAATTACACCTCATTAAAATAAGAATCAATTAATTTAATCCCATAGTTATATATTTCTAAAGATATTTCTTTAGAGAATTCTATCCTTTTATATATACTTTGTTTTTTTATACTATTTTCTCTCCAACTTCCTCCATCGTTTTTAGCATTTAATAAAATTGGAGCAAGTCTATCTATTAAATTCGCATACTTTGATTCATCAGTCTCCAAATTTTCAAATTCATCAAATAATTTCCTGAATTCCTTAGATTTTTCTTCACTCAATAAAGAAAATATCCTATCGGCAGCTTTTTGTTCTCTTTCATACTTATATTTATAAGCTTCAAGATCATATGCAAAAGTATCCCCAGCATCTATTTCCACCAAATCATGAATTAAAAGCATCTTTAAAACTTTTAATAAATTTATATCTTTATCAACATAATCACTTAAAATAGATGCCATTAAAGCGATATGATAAGTATGCTCTGCATCATTTTCGTATCTATTTGAATAAATATTTTTTACTTTCCTTTTTACGTTTTTTAGCTTATCAATTTCTATTAAAAAATCAAAATCTAAATCTATATTTTTTTTCATAAATCTCCTTATACTGCAAAAGAATAAAATCCATTATTATTGTTATAAGACTTTAAATCATAAGGACTAAATATACCATGATTAGTAACAACACCACTTATTAAATCTGGAGAAGTAATATCAAAAGCTGGGTAGTAACCTTTTACACCTTCTTTAGTATTTCTAACCCCTTTATACGAAATACTTTCAAATGGATCTCTATACTCTATTTCTACATCTTTTATGCTTTCTATTTTATCCACTATACCAGTGACAAAATATGGAACTTTAAAATATTTAGCACATATAGCATACTGTAGAGTCCCTACCTTGTTAACAACATATCCATCTCTTGTAATTGTATCCGCAGCTGAAGTAAATATGTCAACTTTATCTTTAGACATTAAATCCCCAACCATATTATCAGTAATTACAGTTGTATCAAAACCCATATCTATTGCAACAGATGCTGTAAATCTTGCTCCTTGAAGAAAAGGTCTTGTTTCTGCACAAAATATTTTAATGTCCTTATTATGTTTTTTTATTTCTCTAAGCATCATTCCTACAATAGTTTCTCCATAACACTGTGTTAATATCGATCCTTTTGATGGAATAACATTAATAAAATGTTTAGCTACATCTTCAATCTTCTTATATCTATTTTCCATTAATTTAAGACTATATTCAAAAAGTATATTATCTAAATCATTATTAGAAATATTATTCTTTGCTAATTCAACACATCCATCAGTTATTTCTTTCATTCTAATTCTAGTAGTGGGCCTAGCGTTGGAAATAACTTCAGACGCTTTTATTAAATATTCTATTTTATCTTCTTTTTTTAATTCTCTACATTCATAAGCTGCTAAAGCCATTCCCATAGAAGCAGCAGTATAAGGTCCAGCTGATTGAGTAACCATATTTTTTATGGCTTTTGCAACTTCTTTATAATCTCTACAAATTACAAAATTCACTTTATTAGGATATATTCTCCTATCTAAAATTTTAACAAATGGTCTTTCATACCAAGCAATATTTTCAAATTTAAGCATAAAACCTAGATCATAATCAATTCTTTGCACGACAACCTCCTAATATATTATGATATAATTATACCATAATATATTTATATTTAAAAAATTAAGGAGATTTTATAATGAAAAAATATGCAATTATAGCTGGAACTGGTTACGATAATTATTTCGAAAAATCTAAAAGAGAATTTTCTATTAATAAATTTGGCAAGGTAGAATATAATAAAATAAAGTATGATGACTTTGAACTTTACTATATCCCTAGACACGGATATAAGCATTCTATATCTCCATCGAATATTAATTATAGAGCTAATGCATACTTTTTAAAAGAATTTGATATTTCCCATGCATTTGGAATATGTGCAGTTGGCTCTCTTAAAAAATCTTTAAGTATTGGGGATATAATTTTAAACATAGATTTTTTGGATATGACTAAAAATAGAATTACAACATTTTTTGAAAAAGAAGTTAAGCATCTAGAAGTATCTGAACCATATTCTAAAGAACTAAACGATTTATTCATATCTGAGGCCAATAAATATGATATAGAAGTAAAAAAAGGTGTTTATGTATGTACTGAAGGCCCTAGATTCGAAAGTACTACTGAAATTGAACTTTATAAACTTTTAAATTGTGATGTCGTTGGAATGACAAATATACCAGAAGTATTATTAATAAAAGAACTAGATATAGCATATTCATGTGTATCCTATATAACTAATTATTGTACAGGAATAAATGGGATTATTAAAAGTGAAGATTTTACTAGGCAAAATATAAAAAAAGATCTTATTATAAAAACAATATTAGATGTTTTTAAAAAAGATCCTCTCAAATTAGGAATAAAATCAAATAGAACTTTATTATAGTTTTTCTATATATACTTGATCTTTTTCATCAATTTCAGATAGATTTAATACAACCTTTTCTGAAATTGATGTAGGTACATTTTTACCTACAAAATCAGGCCTTATTGGCAATTCTCTATGACCTCTATCTATAAGAGTTACCAATTCTATTCTCTTTGGTCTTCCAGAATACAGAATAGCATCAATTGCAGCTCTAACAGTTCTACCAGTAAATAAAACATCATCTACTAAAATTACAATCTTATTATCTAAAGGGATATTTAATTTTTCTACATTATCCTTGAAATCTATATCATCCCTAAAATTAGTAATATCAATAGGAATTACATCTATTTTAATACCTTCTATTTCTTCTATTTTCCTAGCTATTCTACTAGCTAAGTTTTCTCCCCTTCTTATAATTCCAATAAGTATTATATTATCTATACCTTTATTCTTTTCAATTATTTCATTTGATATTCTTGAAATAGCTCTTCTTATGGCAATTTCATCCATTATAATATTTTTCATATATCAACCCTACTCAAAAATTTTTTAAATCTTACTGGAAATTTATCCTTAATTTCTAAAGTTTCTCCACTTATTGGGTGTTTGAACTTTAATTTATAGGAATGCAACATCTGTTTATTTATTTTGTATTTATTTTTATGTCCATATACAAGATCCCCTAAAATAGGATGATTTATATGGCTAAAATGTACTCTTATTTGGTGTGTTCTTCCTGTAATTAAATCTATTAGCACCAAAGCATGATTATTATATTGTTTTAAAACTTTATACATAGTTATAGCTTCTTTAGAATTTTTATATATAACCGTCATTTTTTTCCTTTGTTTAGGATCTCTTCCAATAGGTTCATTAATTATTCCTTCTTCTTCAAGTTTTCCTTCAGCTATAGCTAGATAAGATTTTTCTATTTTTTTATTTTTAAAATCTTCCACAAGTTTTAGGTATGCTTTTTCAGATTTTGCTATTATCATAAGGCCGCTAGTATCTTTATCTAATCTGTGGACTATTCCTGGTCTTAGTGGATCTGATGATCTACCGAGTTTATCAAACTTATATAATAAACCACTAACTAAAGTATGATCAAAATTACCAGATCCAGGATGTACAACTAAATCTTGAGGTTTAGATATAACTGCTATATGATCATCTTCATAAAGAATGTCGAATTCAATATTCTCGGCTTTTAATTCATCCTTTTCTTTGAAATTTAAACTTATCTCATCATCTTTATTTAAAAGATAACCAGCTTTAACTTTTTTTGAATTTACTAAAATCTCACCAGAATCAATAGATTTTTTTATTTGTGATCTAGACATATCTATGTGATCTGATAAGTATTTATCTAATCTTATATCAAATAATTCTGAATAAATTTTATCTTCACTCATATCTATACCTTCTTAGGATTTTCGTGTAGTAATATTATTAAAATTAAAATTAAAGTTCCTACTACTATAAAAGTATCTGCTAAATTAAATACTGCAAAGTCATAATCAAATATTCTCAAAGAAATAAAATCAACAACATAATGAAGCCTAAATCTATCTATAAAATTACCAAAAGTGCCACCTAAAATCAAACTAATAGCAGTTTTAAACATAAAAGACTTATTTTCATAGTCCTTAAGTATTATGCTTAATAAAACAGATACAACAATTGCCGTTATAATAAAAAATAAAATTCTTTTTTCTTGAAGAATTCCAAAAGCAGCTCCTCTATTTTCTAAATAATAAAAATTTAAAACATTATCTATAATTACCAAAGGATCCTTGTCTTTCAAAAATTCTACAACTAAGAATTTTGATATTTGATCTATTATGGTTAAAAGTATTGAAAAAATTATTACTCCCATCTTTCCTCCAATTAATAATCCCAAAACTTTCATTTTGGGATCTTTATTTTTATTATTATCTTTTCTTTTTTTGTGTTTCCTTCAATAGAGTTGAAAATAATTCTCCCAAAACCTTTTACAGAAATTAAATCTTTCTCTTTCAAATCAAATGAAGGTTTATTTTCTAACTTAAAATTAACTTTTATTTTATTGTTTTTTATTAAATCATTTGCATTTGACCTAGATAAATTTAATGCGGATGACAAAAATACATCTAATCTAAGAGAAGATAATATTAATCTTTTCTCACTAAATTCAATAATAGGTTTAAGAAAATTAGCATTATCTTCAAAAACTATATTATATTTTGATATCTTTTTTAAATTGTATTTAACAAAATCAGATATTTCCTTTTTAAGAAAAATATATATGTGAGATTTACCTATAAGTATATCTCCTATTTTATTTCTATTTATACCTAAACCTAATAAAGAACCAAGTACTTCTCTATGACTTATAGAAAAATCTTTTTTTACACTTAACATAGATATTATATCTTCATCTAAACTATTATTATAACTAGGATAAATATAAATTATATTTCTTTCCGAATCTTCATATCCCCCATAAACAGAATAGCTAATATCATTAAATTTATTTAAAATAGAAACCGCTAATTCAACTTCATATGGATCTAAAAAATCTGTAAATAAAGTAATATGCTTATTTAAAACAATTTCTATTTTATCTATTATTTGCTTTAAAACAATTTCTTTTTCTTTATCTACTAAAAAGTTAAGGAGTTTTTCTCTATTTAATTTCATTTACCAAGGGAACATTCCTGAATTTTTAAGTTCAGCTTTTAATCCATCTATTTCAACATTATTTGGTGCTAAAACAAAAATATCTTTATTTACTTTTTGAATTTTACCATCTAAAGCATATAAAGCTCCACTAACAAAATCAAATATTTCCCTTTTAACATCAATGTCTAATTGTTCAAAATTAAGTACAACTGCTTTATGTTCCCTTAAATCATCCACAATATTAGGTGATTCATCATAAGAAAGAGGTTCATGAACAGTTATTATCATATCAGACGCATTTAAACTTAAAACATTGGAAGACCTTTTCTGTTTTGTTGTTCTTGCAGGTGGTTCATTAACAACTGCATCTTCTTGAATATTTTCTTCTTCATAATCATAATCATATTCATCTGAAAAACCAAAAACCTTCTTTACTTTATCCATTATCTCTGCCATAAATTTCCTCCTATTTATAAACTCTATTTCCAAATATCTTAGACCCTATTCTAACCATATTTGAACCCTCTTCGATAGCTATTTTATAATCTTGACTCATACCCATAGATAAATATTTCATATCTACTTCTTTATAATTTCTTGAAATTATATCTTCTTTTAATTTAAACATTTTTTTAAAACAATTTCTTATTACTTTTTCATCATTAGTTAAGGGTGCTATTGCCATTAATCCTTTGATTTTAACATTTTCAAATTTTAAGCTATCTTCTATAAATTGATTTAAACTAAGAGGATCAACTCCGCCTTTTTGTGGTTCATTTCCAATATTAACTTGAATAAGCCCATTAACTATTATATTATCTTTTTTTGCTCTTTTATTAATTTCTTTTAATAATTTAATTCTATCTATTGACTGAATTAATTCAACTTTATCATAAATATATTTTACCTTATTTGTTTGAAAATTTCCAATCATATGAAAATTTAAATCCTCAGGAACTTTTTCGATTTTATCTTTTAACTCTTGAACTTTATTCTCTCCAAAGTTTTTAATACCTAATTTATATAGGTCTATTATTTTTTCAACTTCATATGTTTTAGAAACTGCTATAAGGTTTACTTCTTCATTAGTTATACTTATTTTTCTTGCTTTATTTATATCTTCTAATACTTCATATAAATTATCTTTAATAGACATAATAAACTCCTATTAATTTAATACATGAGATTCATCTACTTGTTTAGGATTTATAACTATTGAATCATTTATAGTTATAGTCCTATATGATTTATTATCAATATTTATATATCCATTTTTATCTCCTTTTGAAATATAACTAGATTCTTCTAATGGATGAATAACTTTTATAGGAATAAATTTTACTAATCCATGTATTTCCTGAACGTATACACCAAACTTTCCATTTCTTTTTATTATTGTTTTCTTTGGAATCTCAAAACATTTTTCATTCTTTAAAATTATACTATAATCATTAATCCTATTTTTATAAATTTTATTAAAGATATTATTCATAGCTAATATTAAAACATTTCCATTTTTAGATTTATTTATTTTAATAATTTTATGATAACTGAATATATCATCATATTTTAAATTTATATAATCTCCTACTTCAGGATTTTCGATTTCTTTTAAATCTTTAATTGGTAAAGCTATATAATAATTTATATTATCTATTAATTTAAATAGAACATCGCCTTCTTGAATTTTGCTTTTAGTTTCATTTTTTATGATTTTATTGTGCTTATTCAAATATTCATAAGTAAAAGTAGACAAGTCATCAAATTTGTAATATTTTTCTAAATTATCAACAACAAAAGTTACAACTCCAGAATATTCTGCATTATAAGATATATTACTTTTACTTATTTGACCTATTAATTCGTCCTTTTTTATTTCTAGAGCATCTTCTGAATAAGACATTAAATCTGATAGTTCTGATATAGATATGCTTTTTTCAGAACTAATATCTAAATTATTTATATCTTCAATAGCTTTAATATAATTATTAGCTTTAATGTCATCTTGAAGTTTTTTTATATTAATTAAATCATTTGACTCTTTATTTCCTTCGGATTCTGTATTTTTCTTATAACTTAAAGCAGATTTAACCTTTATAAGTTCATCCTTTAAACCTGAAGTATCATTCATAAGATTTATAGATGCAATTTTAAAATCAACTGGTACCTTTTGCCCTTCACTAGCATTAAAAGCTGTTACTCCATTAGCCTCTGCATAATAAACTTTTTCATTGAAAATATTATATCCTTTAACATCTTTACTTTTAATATAGGTTGTTAGGGTTGGAAAAACTGTTTTATAAGTTTTATAAAATCTTCCCGTAACAGATCTTATTAAAAAGAAAAATATGATTAAAAAAATTAAAAGAGCAAAAAACCTTCTTCTATAAAAAATTTTCTTCTTTTTTTCTTTCTTTGCTCCCAAAATACCACCTTTTTACTTTCTAAATATTAATTAAAGAAAATTTCTTCAATTTCTTCTTTATATTTTCTAGTCATTAAATCTTTTACAGCTAATTCAGGATCAGCACCATTATACAATACATTGTATAATTTTTCTGTTATAGGCATTTGAACTTTATATATTTTAGACAATTTATAAGCAGATTTTGTAGTTTTTATCCCTTCAACTACTTGCCCTACTAATTTTGATGCTTCTTTTGTATTATAACCTTTTCCAATTAAAATACCAGCTTTTCTATTTCTGGAATGGACACTAGTACAAGTTACAATTAAGTCTCCTATACCAGATAAACCATTAAGAGTATGAGGATTAGCCCCTAATGCAATACTTAATTTATTCATTTCGTAAAGACCTCTAGTAACTAATGCTGCTTTAGTATTATCTCCATAATTTAATCCATCACTCATACCTGCAGCAAGCGCTATAATATTTTTTAAAGCTCCCCCAACTTCAACTCCAACTAAATCATTATTAGTATATACTCTAAAATTATCTGTTGAAAATAAATCTTGAATTACTTTTGAAGCTTTTTGATTTTTCGAAGATACTGTTACAGCAGTAGGTATGTCTTTAGCTACCTCTTCAGCATGAGATGGCCCCGACAAAGATACAAAATCATTGTTTGGTAAAATAGATTTTGTTATTTCAGACATTCTCATAAGACTATCCACCTCAATACCTTTAGCAAGGCTAACAATTATTGCACTTTTTGATACATAATCCTTTATACTATTTAATGTTTCCCTAAAAGCGTGAGAAGGAACCCCTATAATAATTATATTGCTATTTTCAACAGATTCTTTAAGATTACTATTTGCTTTTAGTCCCATCAAATCAATATTTGGTAGATATTTAGAATTTTGCCCTTTTTCATTTATTTCTTTTATTAAAAGGTTGTCTCTAACATAAAAATCCAATTGGTACCCTTTATTATTTAATAATCTAGCTATGGAAGTTCCCCAACTACCTCCACCAATCAACGATAATTTCATTTCTTTTTAACTCCTATTTTATTTTCTTTTCCACGAATTATTCTAGAAATATTTGTATGATGTCTAAATATCCCTAATAAAGCTATTAAAAATATAATTATAATTATTTTAATATCATAAATACCTGCAATTGAAAATAGAATTACAAGGCTTAGAAAAAATGATATTGAACCTAGAGACACCATTTTAGATATTAGTGTAATTAAAATCCAGATTAAAACTGCAATTAAAGTCAATTTAAAATTAAAAATAGCCATGCTACCTATAGTTGTAGCTACACCTTTTCCACCTTTAAAATTCATATAAAATGGATAATCGTGACCAATTATTGCAAAAAGTGCACATAGCACACTGTTAAAATCATCAAAATTTAAAATTTCTTTAAACAATATCATGACTAAAGTTCCCTTTATAAAATCAATGATAAATGTTAAAATTCCCCATTTTTTACCAAAAGCTCTAATAGCATTAGTGGTTCCTGCATTACCACTTCCAAATTCTCTAACATCTTTTTTTAAAAAAATTAAACCTAAAAGATAAGATCCTGAAATAGATCCTATTAAATATGAAAGTAATAATGAAATAATTAAACTCATTCTTTACCGCCTCTATTAGATAAACTTAATACCAAAGGAACTCCATCAAAACTATAGGACTGTCTAATTTGATTTTCTAAGTATCTCAAGTAAGAAAAATGGAAAAGTTCTTTATCATTAACCGATAATAAAAATTTAGGTGGTCTAACAGATACTTGAGACCCATAATATAATTTACCTCTTTTGCCTTTATCTGAAGGAGGTTGGTTCATAAGAACTGCCTTGTTTAATATATCATTTAAAACGCCTGTCTTTATTCTGTGATTATAATTATTGTTTACTATTGAAATTAATTCTAATAACCTTGGTATTCTTTGACCTGTTAAAGCTGATATAAAAATAATTGGTGCATAGTTTATAAACGGAAGCCTTTTTCGAACTTCTGCTTCAAATTTTTTCATTGTTGAATTATCTTTTTCAATAAGGTCCCACTTATTAACAGCTATAATAATTGCTCTATTATTATCATGTGCATATCCAACTATTTTAGAATCTTGTTCGGACACACCTTGATCAGCATCTATAACCAAAACACATACGCTAGATCTTTCAATCGCTGTAAGAGTTCTTATAACAGAATATCTTTCAATCGATTCATTTATTTTTTTCTTTTTTCTCAATCCAGCAGTATCTACAAATACATAGTCATCATCATTAAATCTAAACTTGGAATCTATAGAGTCTCTTGTAGTTCCTGGGATATTTGTTACAATAGATCGATTTTCTCCTATTATATGATTTATTAAGGATGATTTACCTACATTCGGTTTTCCTATAAAACTAACTCTAATATCATCATTAAAATCTTCTTCATTTGAAATATTAAAATCAACAATTACTTCATCTAAGAGATCTCCTATTCCATTTCCTTGTTCAGAGCTAATTGATATTGGCTCTCCTAAACCTAACTCATAAAAATCATATAAGTTATTTTTAGCAGCTTTTGAGTCAAATTTGTTCACTGCTAAAATTACTTTTTTTTCTGTTTTTCTTAAATAATTTGCGATTTCTCTATCGCTAGACACTACTCCTCTAACTCCATCTGTTAAAAATATTATAACATCACTCATATCTAAGGCTAAATCAACTTGAGCTTTTATATTAGAACTAAAAATATCTTCATCTTTTAAATCTAATCCACCTGTATCAACAAGTAGAAAGTGTCTGTTAAGCCAACTAGCATCAGCGTAAATCCTATCCCTAGTTACTCCTGGAGTATCTTCAGTTATAGAAATTTTTTTTCCAACAATTTTATTAAAAAGCGTGGATTTCCCTACATTAGGTGTTCCAATTATTGAAACTATAGGCTTCTCCATACTACCACCTCTTTTCTCTTTATAGAAGTATATTATATCAAATGAATGTCCTACTTTCAATTAATCTAATTGTTAAATACTTTTATTAATAGTATAATATAGTCGATTAGGAGAATTTTTATGAATAAATTGTTAAAAAGTAAAAATGAAAGTAAAAGGCTTATGAATATAGCTATATATGCTGGTGCTCTTCAAATTATAAATGGAGCAGAAATATATAGAGCAACTGATACTATTGAAAGAATATGCTCCTATTATTCTAATGCTTCAAATGTGGAAGCTTATGTTCTTCCTTCAGGAATTTTTTTATCAATTGAATTTCAAGGAGAAATTATAACTATATTTAGAAAAGTGTCACCTCCTTCTACCAATCTTTCAAATATAGATAAAGTAAATACTTTCTCAAGAAATTTTGTAAAAGGGTATTATAATTTAGATCAAGCAATAGCAGAATTAGAATCAATACATAAGTCTTCTAAACCTAAAGAATTTAAAATTAATCTAGCAGCAGGTTGTGCTGGCGCTTTTTTTTCATTACTATTTGGAGGAAATTTAAAAGATTTTTTTTCAGCCTTTATTATAACTTCTATTATGTCCTATATTTTAAATAGAGCTCATTATTTTAAATTTAGTTTTGTTGTTAATAATTTTATTGGATCTTTTGTTGTAAGTTTATTAGCTATACTTTTTACTAAATACAGTGTAGGTACTAGTCATGATATGATAGTTATAGGTTCAATAATGATATTAGTCCCAGGTATCTCTGCTACCAATGCTATCAGAGATATTATGAATGAAGATTTTTTATCTGGGGTTATAGGGCTAACAAAAGCTGTATTTATATCGCTTTCAATAGCCCTAGGTGTTGGAATTGTATTAAGATTCTTTAAGTGAGGTTATAATGTTCTATTTAAGTCAATTTTTTATCGCTGCTTTTGCCACAATGGGTTTTTTATTTTATTTTAATTGTCCTAGAAAAGCTATACCTATTTCTTGTTTTTTTAGTGGCTTAGCTTGGCTAATATATAAGATAATTATTTTAAAATACTCAAATTACTTTCTAGCAGGATTTACTTCTGCTTTTATATTAGGGCTAATAGGCGAATCAGCAGCTAGAATTTTAAAAAAACCAGCTACAATATTTATACTACCTGGACTTATTCCAATGGTTCCAGGCGCAGGTATGTATTATTCTATGTATTATTTAATATATGAAGATTATTCAAGCTTTCAAAATGTTGCTATAGAAACATTTTATATTTCATCTTCACTTGCCATTGGAATAGTTGCGTCTTCCGCATTTACTAAATTTATTAAAATTCTAACCAGAACAAATAAAATAAAAAAGTATAGATATAAATAATGTTAATTTATACTTATGAAAGTAAAAAACACTAGGAATTCTTAATTAGGAATTCCATTTTAAAAATATAAAGTTCCAATAAATCCATATTATTTACTTTTTGAAAATCAGATCTAAAAATTCAACTTAAATATTCTTTATTTAATAAACTATGCTTATTTTTACTTATAAAAATTTAGATCTATATTATACATAGTAAAAGCTATCTAAAAGTGCTAGCATTTCACTTAAACTATTTTTAACTTACTTACAAACAACATTAGTCGCAAGCTCAATTTTCTCAAATACTACCACAACTACATATTCTTCTTTAAAATAATTAAAAGCTCCTTTTGCTTCAATTGCACATACTGTTGGTGCTCTCACAACAACAGTGTAATATGGATCAGATCCTCCTCTAACTTTAAATGAATAAGAAGCTGGAAATCCTAATTTGAAAGCTGCTTTTCTAACAAATTCAAACAATGCCATGACACCATAAGTGGTATCCATACTTTCCATGCCTGGATGCAATTTATAAGTAATTTTAGTTCCTTCTATAATGGTCTTATTTAAAATTTTTCGTCTAAAGAAAAACTAGCCATATATAAATTTTTAGAGAATTTACTATAATATAATAATACATATTTTAAACATTGAATTAAAATAGTTAATATGAAATCATAACCACCTGTTTTACGGGTGGTTTGCTCAGGGCTATAAGCCCTTGTTACCAACCAGCGTCTCAAGGCGCTGGTTTTCACTTTGTTCAAACCTTATTGTTTTTGCCTCTTTAACTTAGCTCTAAAAGAGCTTTATATAATTTCTATTTCTTAAATGGATCTTCGTATTCTTTTACACTTAGCTTATCCATTGCTATATCATGTTGCTCTTGTTCTCTTATATATTTTGCTATTGTTGACTCATTTAATCCAACTGTACTTACATAATATCCTTCTGCCCAAAAATGCCTATTTCCAAATTTATATTTTAGATTTGCATGTCTATCAAACTTCATTAAAGCACTTTTCCCTTTTAAACATCCCATAAAACTTGATACTGATGTTTTTGGTTGGATACTTACAAGCATATGAACATGATCTGTCATTAAATGTCCTTCTATTATCTCTACTCCTTTATATTTGCAAAGTAAACGTAGTATTTCTTCTAAACTTTCTCGGTATTGATTATATATTATTTTTCGTCTATACTTTGGTGTAAAGACTATATGATATTTGCATAACTATTTTGTATGCGATAATGAATTTGTCTTTTATGCCATAAAAATCACCTCTTAATTATCTTAGGTCTGAACAACTCTATTATAATAAATTGGTGGTTTTTTAGTATAACCTTCTGTCCCCTACCCGCATAGCGGGTAGTTTTTTGTTTCGCTCGTTTCACGGGCTCAACTGACTAAAGTCAATAATCAAAAAGGCTATGAGTATTTTTACTCATAGCCTTTTTGATTATTGACTTCTAGAATTATAGATTTTTAAAAGTCTAATCCAAAAAGTCATTATGACTTTTTTAATATTATTATTCTTCTTCTCCACTCATTTTTAGATAATTATTGTATCTACTTTTAGCATTTTCTTCTGCTAATTCGTAAAGTTCCTCTGCTCTTTCAGGGAATAATTTTTTAAGTGAAGTATATCTAATTTCACCATCTATGAAATCTCTAAATGGTTTTGAAGGAGTTTTTGAATCTAATATGAATGGATTTTTACCTTCTTTTTCTAACTCAGGATTAAATCTATATAGATGCCAGTATCCAGATTCAACTGCTCTTTTCTCTTCTTCTATTGAAACACCCATTCCTTTTTTAATACCATGAGATATACAAGGGGCATAACAAATTATTAATGATGGTCCATCATAAGCTTCAGCTTCTTTAAGAACTTTTAGTGCGTGATTCTTGTCAGCTCCAATAGCTATTTGAGCAACATATACATATCCGTAACTTGCTGCCATCATACCTAAATCTTTTTTCCTAGTTACTTTTCCTGCTGCTGCAAATTGAGCTATAGCTGCAGTTGGCGTTGCTTTAGAAGCTTGACCTCCAGTATTTGAATAAATTTCTGTATCTAATACTAATACATTTACATTTTCTCCAGAAGCAAGAACATGATCTAATCCACCGTAACCTATATCATAGGCCCATCCATCTCCACCGATAATCCACTGTGATTTTTTAATAAGGAACTTACTTAGTGATTTTAATTCTTTAATAATATTATCAGCTTTTTCATTGTTAAATTCTTTTTCAAGTACATTTAATACTTTTGCTGTTGCGGCTTTAGATAGTTTATAATCTTCTTTATTTTCAATCCAATTATTAAGAATATCATTAACTTCAGAATCTATATTTAAAGCCATAAATTCTTCCATTAAAATCTTAATTCTATCTCTAGTTTGAGTTTGAGATATAGCCATACCATATCCATACTCGGCATTATCTTCAAATAAAGAGTTTGCCCATGAAGGTCCATTACCACAAGAGTCAGTGCAATATGGCATAGATGGAGCTGATCCTCCCCATATTGATGTACAACCAGTTGCATTAGCTATACTCATTCTATCCCCAAATAATTGGGTTACTAGTTTTACATAAGGAGTTTCTCCACAGCCTGCACAAGCACCTGAAAACTCTAAATATGGTTGGAAAAATTGAGAATTTTTTACATTATTTGGTTCAAATTCGTCTTGTTTTGACTCTATTGTCATAGCATAATCCCAATTTTTACTTTGAATTTCAAACTCTTTTTCAAATGGAACCATAACAAGTGCTTTTTCTTTAGCTGGACAAACTTGAGCACAATTTCCACATCCTGTACAATCTAATGGTGATATTTGTATTCTATACTGATAATCTGTAGTTCCTTTTCCCATACCATTTTTAGTTTCAAAAGATTCTGGTGCATTTGCTTTTTCATCTTCATTTAACAAGAAAGGTCTTATTACTGCATGAGGACAAACTAAAGAGCATTGATTACATTGTATACAATTATCTATTTTCCATTCAGGAATATTTACTGCTATACCTCTTTTTTCATATCTAGAAGTTCCTGATGGAAATGTTCCATCTTCCATTCCTACAAAGGTAGATACAGGTAAATTATTTCCTTCTTGTCTATTAACTGGCACTAAAATGTCATTTATAAATTTAGGAGCACCTTCAATAACGTGATTATCATCATTAGTAGAACTACTCCAAGACTTAGGTACTTCAACTAAGTGTAAAGAATCTATACCAGCCTCCACAGCTTTATAGTTCATATTGACAATATTATCACCTTTAGATCCATAATCTTTTACTATAGCTTTCTTTAATAAATCAACAGCTTCATCAATTGGCAATACTTTAGATAACTTAAAGAATGCAGCTTGCATTACCATGTTAGTTCTTCCACCTAAGCCAATTTCAGCAGCTATCTTTGTTGCATTTATAGTATAGAATTTTATTTCATTATCAGCTATATATTTTTTCATATTACCTGGTAAATTAGAATCTAAGGCTTCTTCAGACCAAGTAGTATTTAATAAGAATGTTCCGCCTTTTCTTAATCCTTTTAATAAATCATATTGATATACATAAGATTGTTTAGAACAAGAAATAAAATCAGATTCTGCTAATAAATAAGTTGATGTAATTTTCTTATCTCCAAATCTTAAGTGAGACATTGTAACTCCACCAGATTTTTTAGAATCATAATCAAAGTATCCTTGAGCATACATATCTGTATTATCTCCAATAATTTTTATTGCAGATTTATTCGCTCCTACAGTACCATCTGAACCAAATCCCCAGAATTTACATCTTATTGTTCCTTCAGGTTCAGTAGTAATATTTTCTTCTATATTAAGCGAAAGATTTGTTATATCATCGTTTATTCCTATAGTAAAGTTATCTTTAGGTTTAGCTGAATCAAGATTCTTATATACAGCTAAAATTTGTGATGGATTTGTATCCTTTGAACCTAAACCATATCTTCCACCTACTATTAATGGAGTTTTTTCTTCATTATAAAATACACTCTTAACATCTAAATATAATGGTTCTCCTATAGAACCCTTTTCTTTAGTTCTATCTAGAACAGCAATTTTTTCAACAGTTTCAGGTATTGCTGCTAAGAAATGTTCTCTTGAAAAAGGTCTATATAGATGAACTTTTAATAATCCAACTTTTTCTCCACTGTTATTTAAGTAATCTACAACCTCTTCGATTGTTTCAGTTACAGAACCCATAGCTATAATTATTTTTTTAGCTTCTTTATCTCCATAATAATTGAATAAATTATATTCTCTACCTGTTAACTCAGAAATATCTTTCATATATTTTTCAGTAATACCAATTAAGTCATTATAATACTTATTAGAAGATTCAACTCCTTGGAAATAAATATCAGGATTTTGTGCTGTTCCTCTTATTTTAGGACTATTAGGATTTAAAGCTTTATTTTTAAATTCAGCTATTGCTTCTTTATCAACTAATTTTTCCAAATCATCATAGTCTAAAACTTCTATTTTTTGTACTTCGTGAGAAGTTCTAAATCCATCGAAGAAATGAGCAAAAGGAACCTTTCCTTCTATAGCAGATAGATGAGCTACAGCTGCCATATCCATTGCTTCTTGGACTGAACCGGAAGCTAATAAAGCAAATCCTGTGGCACGTGCCGCCATAACATCTTGGTGATCTCCAAATATACTTAGAGCGTGAGAAGCTAGTGCACGAGCTGCAACATGAAATACTCCAGGTAATAATTCTCCTGCTATTTTATACATATTTGGAACCATAAGTAATAAACCTTGAGAAGCTGTAAACGTTGAAGTTAAAGAACCTGCTTGTAAAGCACCGTGTACGGAACCTGCTGCTCCGCCTTCCGATTGAAGTTCTTTTACCATTACTTCTTGTCCAAAAATATTTTTTCTTCCTTGTGCTGCCCAGGCATCAACATGTTCTGCCATTGGAGAAGATGGTGTTATAGGATATATGCAAGCTATATCTGAAAAAGCATAGGCAACGTGAGCTGCAGCTTCATTACCATCCATTGTTTTAAATTTTTTCCCCATTAAAATTCCCCCCATTTATATAAATATAATTTTGTTTTCAACTTATATTATATATCTACTTAATATGAATTACAAATAATTTAAACACATTAAATTTTCATTTATAAAATTCTTTTATTCTTATTTAAACCAAAAATTCTATTATTTAACTCCACTGCTGCATTATAACCCATTTCCTTTTGTTTGAAATTTTTAGTTGCAACTTCAATTATAAGGGCTGTGTGTCTACCCGGCTTTACAGGTATAGTAAATTTAACTATATTTTTTCCCAATATTTCTTCATAATCATTATCGAGTCCTAATCTTTCGTATTCTTTGTTTTGGTCCCAAGTTTCTAAGTTGACTATCATTTCTATTTCTTTACTCTCCATTACAAATCCTATTCCAAATAGTCTTTGTACATCAATTATCCCCACTCCTCTTATTTCCATAAAGTATTTAGTTATTGGAGGAGATGCACCTATTAACCTATCATCAATTTTTTTTATAATTACTGAATCATCTGAGATTAATTTGGAACCTTTAGATATCAAGTCTAAGGCAGTCTCAGATTTTCCAATTCCACTTTTACCTGTTATTAATACGCCTACACCATATACATCTAATAATACCCCGTGTTTTCTCATACTTGGAGCAAGTTCATATTCGTAGTAATTTTGAAATTTACCTGCAAATTTAGAAAAAGATTTCTTAGTTTTTAGCAAAGTTATATCATGTTTTTTAGCGAGTTCGATTATAATTTTATCTACAGAATAATCTTTAAAAAATAAAACAGCTGGTAATGAATGTTTAAAAATACTTTCAAAAGATTTAATTTTATTTTCATAATCCAATCTTTCTAAATATCCAGATTCATCATCATTTATTATTAATAAGCTATCCTTAGAAAATGTTTTATTATAGCCAATTAATTGTAGTCCAGGGCTAATTAAGTCTGGAGATGAAATTTCTATATTCTTATAATCTGATGACTCATTAATAATCTCTAATGATAAATCTTCTACTAACTTTTTTAATTTTATACTATCCATTTTTTGTCCTCCTAAAATAATTGTAAATGGATTCAGCTGCTGTTAAATTAATAGATTCAACTTCCCTTAACTCTTCTAAACTCGCTTTCTTTATTTTATCAATAGATTTAAAATGTTTCATTAAATTATTTTTTCTTATAGTTCCTACCTTAGGTATATTATCTAGTTCAGATTTAAATATATCTTTTGATCTCAATGAACGATGATAATTTATTGCGAATCTATGTGCTTCTTCCTGAATTTTAAAAATCATCTTATAACCTTTAGAATTTAAATTTATATTATATTCTTTATTATTATAAATAATTCCTCTAGTATTATGAAATTCATCTTTAATTAGACCACATACCTCTATATCAATTTTTAATTTTTTAATTGTATCTAATGCAACATTAACTTGTCCTTTTCCTCCATCCATCATTATTAAGTCTGGAAATCTTGCAAAAGATGAATTTATATTATTATTTTTTTCTTCTATACCTCTCTTAAATCTTCTTAGTAAAACTTCTTTCATCGAACTGTAATCGTCTGGTCCTACTACACTTTTTATTTTAAACTTTCTATAATCACTTTTTTTAGCATTGCCATTTTCAAAAACAACCATAGAACCCACAGATTCTATCCCATAAGTATTTGAAATATCATAAGCTTCTATTCTTTTAGGAAGTTTATCTAATCCTAAAAGATTTTGTATCTCTTCTAAAGCAAATATATTGCTTTCTATCTTCTTTTTATACTTATCCCCATATTTATTTAGCATTTCTAATGCATTTTTTTTAGCCATCAATAAAAGATTTCTCTTGTCTCCCCTTTGAGGTACAACTATGCTAACTTTAGCCTTTCTTTTATTTGATAAAAATTCTTCTAGAAGTTTTATATCTCCTGGTACATCCTCTACAATTATTTCTTTAGGGATAAAAGATGCTCCAGAATAAAATTGTTTTAAAAAAGCATTTATTATCTCTGAGTTTTCATTATTCATATAATCCCTCATAAAATAGTGTTCTCTACCTATTATTTTTCCTTCACGTATAAAGAATACTTGAATTAATATCTCATCAATACCTCTTGCTATTCCTATAACATCTTTATTATCTGAAATATCTGTATTTGTTATAATTTGTTTTTCGTTTAATTCTTTTAGTGAGTTTATATCGTCTCTAATTTTCCCTGCCTCTTCAAACTTTAAATTATCAGAAAACTCTTTCATTTTACTTTCAAGATTTTTAATAAGAGTTTTATCTTTTTTAGACAAAAAATTTAATATCTGATCAATAAATTTATTATACTCTTCTTCTTTTATATCTCCTTTACAAGGGCCAATGCATTTGCCTATAAAATAATTTAAACAAGGTCTATATTTACCTAAATTTTTTTCTAAGTTTAAAGAACATGTTCTAAGAGGAAAAATCCTTTCAAAAACTTCTATAGAATCATTTACAGCTCCTATGCTGGGATAAGGCCCAAAATATTTTGCTCCATCTTTTATTATCCTTCTAGTCTTTATAACTCTAGGATATTTTTCATTTGTTATCTTTATATATGGGTACTGTTTATCATCCCTTAATAAAATATTGTACTTGGGATGATTATCTTTTATTAAATTACTTTCTAAAATTAATGACTCTACTTCATTTTCTACTATAATATATTCAAAGTCTTTTATGTTAGATACCATAGATTTTACTTTCATAGATGAATTACCATAGGATCTAAAATATTGTCTAACTCTTTTTCTTAAAGATTTTGCTTTTCCAACGTATATTATATTATCATTTTTATCTTTCATAATATAAACACCAGGTAAGTCTGGTAGCTTATCTAATCTTTCATTGATATCTAACATATTAACTCCTATTTACTTATTTTATTAGTCACTTTCTTTAGCCAAGCTTTTTCATCTGGATTTAAAAATGGAGAAAGTTTTTTAAACACTTCTTCATGATAATTATTTATAGCTTCAATTTCATAATCTTCTAAATATTTAACGTTAATAGCATCAATATCGATAGGAGCATAAGAAATAATATTAAATTTATAAAAGTGACCACTTTCATTTTCTTGATCATTAATTACTTCCATTATATTCTCTAATCTAATACCATATTTATTTTCTTTATATATTCCAGGTTCGTTAGAAAAAATCATGCCATCTTTAATTTCTTCTGCTCTACCTTTAGGACTTATAGAAGGTGGATTTTCATGAACCCCCAATAAATATCCAACGCCATGTCCAGTTCCACTTTTATAATCATAATTTGTCTTCCATATATTATACCTAGCTATGGCATCAAGAGAAGTATCTGTAGTACCTTTCAAAAATACGCAAGTAGATAACATTAAATGTGATTTTAATACATAGGTAAAATCTTTTATCTCATCATCTGTAAGAACTCCAAGCGCTATAGTTCTTGTTATATCAGTGGTACCATCTAAATATTGACCTCCAGAATCAACCAATAAAAATCCTTTATTTTTTACAATAGATGAGTTTTCTTTACTAGCTTTATAATGCATCATAGCCGCATTTGGTCCATAAGCTACAATTGATTCAAAACTATCATCTAAAAAATCTTTTTGCTCATTTCTAAATTCTCTTAATTTCAAAGATACTTCATATTCTCTAAGTTTATTTAATTTAGCTTTATTTTTCAGCCAATAAATAAACTTAGTTAAGGCAACACCATCTTTTATATAAGCATTTTTTTGATTTTTTAATTCAACTTCATTCTTAATGGCTTTTAAATCTGTACTTAAATCCCTACCACTTATTATTTTATTATTTTCTTTTATAGAACTAAACAGCTTATTATTCATTTTATTTTTATTTATATAAATATTTTTATTTTCATAGCTTTTATTGACAAAATTAAAAATTTCATCATAATTTTTTACCGTAGAAAATTCTTTTAAATAAGATTCAACTTTTTCTGATAATTTTGATTTATCGATAAATAAATAAGTATTATTTTGCTCAATAATAGCATAGGAAATTACTACAGGTGTATGCTTTATATCATCAGCTCTAATATTAAAAATCCAAGCTATATCATCTAATGAATTTAGAATTGTTAAGTCAGCTTCTCTCTCTTTTAATTCTTTTCTTATTTTTTTTATCTTTTCTTGAGAGCTAAGTCCAGTGTATTTTTTTTCATGAATATAAATTTTAGAATCACTTAAACTAGGTCTATCTTTCCAAATATTCTTTATTAAGTCTATATCATTTATTTCTATTTCTTTAATGGATAAATTTTCTTTTAAATCTTCATATTTACTTTGTAAAAAATATTTAGAGTTTAAACCCAACTTAGATTTAAATTCTAAATTATCCTTTAACCATTGAATATATGTTGGATAACCTTCTATTCCCATCTTCATAAGCTTAAATCCAGTATTCTCAATTTCTTTACTTGCCTGAATAAAATACCTACCATCAGTCCAAAGTAAGGCTTGGTCTTGTGTTACTACGGCTATTCCTGCAGATCCTGTAAAACCTGTAACAAATTCTCTTTCTTTATAATAATCAGGTAAATATTCGGAACCATGAGGATCTAATGTAGGTATTATATAAGCATCTATTTTTTCTTTTTCCATTTCATTTCTTAATATTTCTAGAACCATAAATCCATCTCCATTTCTATATAATCTATTTTACTACAATTATAGAATTTGTAAAATTAAAGAGAATGCTAAGAAGCATTCTCTAAATATATTTCTTTAATTGTTTTTAATTTACTTTTATCAATTTCTTTAAACAAACTTATTGAATATTCAATATTATTATAACACTTCCAATAACCTATACACTTACAAGCTTTATTCGAACAATTAAAATCTCTAACATCATCTAAAGGATAACCTAAGAATACTCCTATTTCTTTCGGACAAGATTCTTTAAGTTCAAAGTTGTGTTTTAACAACTCTAAATACTCTTTAGTATTAGAGCAATTATATCCATATTGAGATAAAAATTCTTTATTTATTTTATCTTTTAAAAAGATATCTAATATTTCTTTTTTATAAAAGTAAACTAAGGATGATTTTTTACTAGTTTTTAATTCAAAAAAATTTATTTCTAATTTATTTGATATAAAATATTTATTATTATCCCATATCTCTTTTAAATTTTTATTTGTGCGAGAAAAATTTATTAAAGTTCCTAATTTTATATTAGATTGTGTTGGAGAAATGTTAAATCTAATTAAAGAAATTAAATATTCTAAATCATCAAGTTTATTTATAAATTTATAAAATTTTTGAAGGTCACTTTTATACATTATGCTTTTGCTAGTTCTTTTCCTAAAGATTCACATTCATCTATTGCATCTTCATCTGGTGCATCATAAGCAGCAAACCCATCTGCTATTAAATTACATCCTGTTCCTTTTATTTCTTCTTCCCATTCTCTCATCCATTGACCATCTGCCCATTCATAAGAGCCAAATATAATTACTTTTTTATCTTTTAATAAAGGATTAACCGAATCCATAAAAGGTCTCATTTCAGTTTCTTCTAATTCTTCTGCTCCCATAGCCGGACATCCAAATGCTATTTTATCCACTGATTTCACATCATCTATCGTTGCATCTGAAACCCTTATAAGACTTACTTCAGCCCCAGCATCTTTAGAACCTTTAACTATTGCCTCAGCCATTGCTTCTGTATTTCCAGTTCCACTCCAATAAATCACATTAATTTTATTCATAATAATTCCTCCTTATATTTTGATATTGACTATCATTTATATATTCATTATAATATATATATATTCAAATTTTTATAAAATTTTAATGTTATTATTTTAAATATAAGGAGAAGTTATGATAAATCACATATATATTGCTAAAAATTTAAAATCAAATTCTATTGACAAATCAATTATGGTCTATAAAAAAGATATAAAAAAATATGTAAACAACAATACAAGTGCTAAATCTTACTTAAATAGTTTAAATACTTTTTTATATACATATTTTTTGGTCAAATACAATAAAGATTTAATTTCTTTATCCACTTCTTACGAAAAGAAGATTAAAAATGAATCAAATATATTAAATCTTATTGATTTAGGTGAAATAATTTTAAATGGATACACTAATAGTTTTTCATCATCAATTAATTTTAGCGACCATGAAATAATAGAAGAGGCTTTAAACTACATCAATAAAAATTTTGTTAATAAAATAACATTACAAATAGTTGCAGATAAGCTCCATATTTCTAAGAATTATCTTTGTCATTTATTCAAAAGAGAAACCGGTTATAAATTTTGTGAATATATTAATCTACAAAGAGTAAATAAAGCTAAAAAATTAATATTAGAAAATAAAAAAAATCTAGAATTCATTTCTTATGAGTGTGGCTTTTCTTCACAATCTCATTTTTCTACTACTTTTAAAAAATATACTAGACTAACACCAAATCAATTCAAAAAAAATAAATCTCATTAGTTGAACAACTAATGAGATTTATTAAATAACTTATAAATCTATTTTATTTTCTTCTATATCTTCTTTTGAAATTTCTTCGTACTTAGCAAATACTGCTTCTTCTATAACTTTTCTTGTTTCTGAATTAATTGGATGAGCAATATCTCTAAATTCTCCATTAGGAAGTTTTCTGCTAGGCATAGCAATAAAAAGACTTTCTGTGCCCTCAATTATTTTAATATCATGTATAACAATTTGTTCATCAAAAGTAACAGAAACTATCGCCTTCATTTTACCTTCATTTGGTAATTTTCTAATTCTAACATCTGTAATATTCATCTGCTTATCACTCCTTTTTTATGTTATTTCATTATACTACATTATTTGTTTAAATAATAGAATCGTTAAAATTTTAACACACTATTATTATAACTTAAAATTTTTATTATTTTTCCATAATTTAATGTTATAATAAAAAATAAAGAAAAACTTTGGAGGAAATGATGTTTGACTTTAACATAAATGAACATAAATACAACCATATTCATTTTATTGGAATTGGTGGTATTTCTATGAGTGGTATAGCTAAAATAATGCTAAAAGAGGGATATAAAGTTTCGGGATCTGATTCTAAAAAAAGTGCCCTACTTGATGATCTTAGTAAAAATGGCGCAAAAATTTATATATCCCATTCTATTGATAATATAGAAGATGCTGATTTAGTAGTATATACTGATGCTGTTAATTTAGATAATATAGAAATAAAGGAAGCGATTAAAAGAAAAATAGATTTAATAGATAGGGCATCTTTTTTAGGGGCTCTAATGAAAAATTACGAAGTATCAATTGCAGTATCAGGTACCCATGGAAAGACGAGTACTACTTCTATGTTAACTGAAATAGTATATAATCTTGATAAAAATCCAACTATACTACTAGGTGGTCAATTGGATAATATAAATGGAAATGTTAGATTAGGTGATAATAAGCTTTTTTTAACAGAAGCTTGTGAATATAAAGCTAACATTTTAAAATACTATCCTACTACAGCTATTATTTTAAATATAGATGAAGATCATTTAGATTATTTTGATAATATAGACCACATTATTGATACATTTAAAAAGTATGCTTCAAATTTGACTAGTGAAGATAAATTAATTTTAAATGTTGATAATGAAAATACTAAAGAACTTTTGAATTGTTCTAAAGCAAAATTAATAACTGTTTCAATTGAAAATAAAGCTGATTACATGGCTAAAAATATATCTTTCTCAGAACTCGGATTTCCGAAATACGACTTATATCATAAAGAAAAATTTATTGGAGAAGTGGAATTATCCATTTTAGGTTATCACAATATATACAATTCTCTTTGTGCTATTGCTGGAGCTGTAGAAAATAATATTCCATATGACTTGGCAATTAAGGGAATAAAATCTTATAAGGGAGTTCATAGAAGATTAGAGTATAAAGGAGAATTTAATGGAGCTATAATTCAAGATGATTACGCTCATCATCCTACTGAAATTAAAGCAGCTCTAGAAGCTTTGAGGAAATCTACAAATAATAATTTATATTGTATATTTCAACCTCATACTTTTACCAGAACTAAATTATTATTAGATTCTTTTTCTAAGTCTTTCTTTAATGCAGATAAGATAATAATTACTGATATCTATGCTGCTAGAGAAAAAGACTATGGAGATATTCACTCTAGAACACTTTGTAAAGCCATTAGAGAAAATGGTAGTGATGCACTATTTATAGAAACTTTCGAAGAAATAGTAGCTTATTTAAAAAAAGAAATAAAAACTGGAGATACAGTTGTAACTATGGGTGCTGGAGATGTATATAAAATCGCTGATATATTATTAGAAAATAAGAGTTAATAAATAATTTGTTATATAGATTTATATAATATGATTTTATTTAAATAATACTTTTATCTTTATTTAATAAAATTTTATTATAAGCTAAAAATTTTAAAAATAAAAAGATATTAGGTATTAACCTAATATCTTTCATTTATATATTCTTCTATTAAAGATTTTTTAATTTCCAAATCAAATATTTTTTTCTCTTTTAATATATTCAAAATCCGCTCAGATTTAGAATGAAATATAGCTTCTTCTTTATCTTGCAATACTATTTCATATAAATTATTTTGTAAAAATTCCGAGTCACATTCTATGAAATATGAACTAACATTAGTGAAATCTCTTAACTTTAATATTTCTAGTATAGATTCATCCTTATTATCATAGTATTTATTAGCTATATTCATATAATAATTATAATATTTCATATGTTTTTTTGTATTTTTAACATTTTTAGCTAACATTTTATTATATTTAGCTAATATATTATAGTATTGATAATTAAACATACCTTTCTCATATGAATCTATTTTAATAAAAGGCTTAGAATTTTCATATAAAAAATAATCATAATTTTCTTTTAAAAATTCAGTCTTATCAAGATATCCATTACTATACTTTTTTATTAATAAAGATCTTCTTAAAAAAAACTTATCGAGAATAATCTTTTCTCTCTTTGAACTCACTTAAACACCTTATCTATCTAACTAATTGTAAAAAAATTGGAGCAATCATTACAAAAGCAAGAATTAATGCAACAATTCTTATAAAATTTTTATTTCCTTTATTCAAAAATAATCACCTATTCTGGAGTAACTTCTAAAGCAAATTCCTTCATTCCTTCTGGAATTTCTTCTAAAGTGTAATCTACATTAATATATATTTCTTTAACTCCTATATCTTTCACTTTTTCTAATTTATTTTTTAAATTTTCTAAATCTTCTATTTCAAAATCTATAATTTTGTATATTCCATCAATATAAATTTTTTCTAGATCATAATCCATTGCTAATAAACCACATATAAATCCATAAAAGGCTTCTTTACTGTTTCCTAAATTATAATCATCTAAGTTTATTAATCTAACATTATAATCAAGGCTAAATATATGGTCATCATCTACTTCAAGAAAAGCTATATTACCATTACCGCTTTTGAATTCTTTATTAGCTCTATCAATTAACCACTTAGTTTTTCCAGATCCTTTTGTCCCTAAAATGTATTTAATCATAATATCAATTCCTTTCAATATATTGTCCCTGATAAAAATTTGAATCTACCATAGTTTTTTCTATATCGTCACGAATTTTCCACCAAGAATAGCCCCAATTACAGAATAAGCTATTTTCTTCAGGAGCTCTGCCAATTATTCTTTGAACAACAATATTTTTATTTAAATGTTGTAAAAATAATATAACCCTATTTTTATATTCTTCAATAGAAATCATTTCAAATTCTTTATCTAAAAACATTCTGCCTAATTCAGTATCTTTTAATATATAAAGTCCATGCAGTTTAACTTCTTCTACTTCTAAAGCGTTTAACAAATGTGCTGTTTCTATATTGTCTATATTATCATCAAAAGGAAGATTTAATATAACATGGGCACATACTCTTAATCCATGTTTGTGACACCTGATTACAGCATCTACAAACTCAGCCACTCCATGTCCTCTATTTATTAACTTCAATGTCCTATAATTTGCCGTTTGTAATCCTAATTCTAAAGTTACCATAACTTTTTTATTTACTTTTTCTAAATAATCAAGATATCTTTCGTCTAAGCAGTCTGGTCTAGTTGAAATTGAAATTCCTACTATATCATCCATTATACAATCTGATATATTTTTTTTGAAAGCTTCAAAATCAATATAGGTATTTGTAAAGTTTTGAAAATAAGCAATATATTTTTTTGCTTTATATTTTTTACTAATCAATTGTTTTTCTTTAATTAATTGTTCTTTTACATTTCCACACTGATTTTCAAAGCTTCCTCCTTCTTCCCCGCAAAAAATACAACCTCCATAACCTAATTTACCATCTCTATTTGGACAGGTTAAATTAAGTTTTATTGGTAGCTTATATACTTTCTCTCCAAATTTTTCTTTTAAAAATTCAGAATATTTTTTATAAATCATAAATTATAATTCACTTATATACTATTTATCTTCTTCTTCAAAAAATAAGTCTTCAAATACTTTAGACACTTTATTAAACTCATCTTCTGTCTCTATTACATTAAGTTCAACTTCTTCTTCATTTATTTCTTTATATTCATAAATAAGAACTTCTTGATCTGCAGATTCATCAGAATCAAGTAAGGCTATATAAGTTTTTGATTCAACGTCAAATATTTCAAGTACTATACATTCCATTTCTGTATTGTCATCTAAAGTTAAGGTCATAGTTTCATATTCTTTGTATTCTTCTTCATGATTATGGTGATCATGATTATGATCATCACAACCGCATCCGCACCCACAATTGTTTAACGTTTCTTTTTCATCCTTTAAATTTGTCATAATTACCTCCATATTTTATTTTAAGTTTTTTAACAGTTCTAATAAAAAGTCATAAACTCTTTTAGTCGATTTAATTTCCAAAGATTCTCCAGGTGCATGTGGCCCATGAATATTTGGACCTATTGACATCATATCAATATCTCCTATTCTTTGAGTTAATATTCCACACTCAAGTCCCGCATGTATAACTTCTAATTCCAAGTCTTTTCCATTTAATTCTTTATAAACTTTACTGGCTACATCTCTAAGTGGAGAATTTTCTTTGTACTCCCATGCTGGATAAGAACTTAAAACTTTATATTCACCCTTACATAGGTTAGCACATATTTCATTTCTTAGAGCTATTTCTTTTCTTAAAGACTCTGAAGAAGCTCTAACTGCGGAATGAATAGTTATATTATCCTTATTAGATTCTACTACCCCAACATTAACTGAGGCACCAACTAACCCTTCAATATCATGACTCATAGATTGAATTCCATTGGGCAAAATATTAAGAATATTAATTAAATTGTTCTTTAATTTTTCAGTAAAAGATTTATTATATTCTTCATTCACTTTTTCAAAATTTAGTCTAATATCTGGGTCAACTTTTCCAAACTCTTTAACAAAATTTCTGTTTAAAATTACAACTTCATCTTGAATATATTTTAAATCCTTAAGATTTATACCTATTATAGCTTTAGAAAATCTAGGTATAGCATTAGGTTTTGCTCCACCTCTAATATCTATTAAGTCAAGTTTAACTTTTTCTGAAATAATTTTTAAACTTCTAGCTAATAGTTTATTGGCATTTCCAAGCCCTTTATCTATATCTTGTCCAGAATGTCCACCTTTTAATCCTGAAATGCTAAGCTCGTAAAATTCTTTATTTTTAATTTCTTTAAACTCTTTATCTAAAATTATAATATCTCTTTCTCCAGTCGCACACCCGACACAAGCTATGCCTTCACTTTCAGAGTCTAGGTTTAATAACATTTCACTGTTCAAGAGAGTTCCATCTAAATTACTTGCTCCAGTCATACCATTTTCTTCATTTGAGGTGATTAAAGCTTCAATTGGAGGATGTTGTATTTCATTTGATTCTAATATAGCCAAAATCATAGCTACAGCAATACCATTATCCGCTCCCAATGTCGTATGATGGGATACAATTAAATCTTTTTCAACAGAAAATTTTATAGGATCATTATCAAAATCAAAATTATAAGATTCTTCTTTCTCGCAAACCATATCCATATGTCCTTGAATAATAAGTCCCTTAGACTTTTCAAAGCCACTTGTACCAGGTTTTTTTATTATAATATTATTAAATTCATCTCTTACATATTCCAAATTATGTTCTTTTGCAAAATCTTCTAAATAATTAGCTATCTTGTCTTCCTTTAAAGAACATCTAGGAATTTTAGTAATTTCTTCAAAATAATAAAATACTCTACTTGGCTCTAAATTATTTAATTTTCTCAAATTTATCCTCCTTTATTATCTTTATTATACTCTAAAATAATAATTTTTCATTATAAATTTAAATTAAATCAAGTATAAACTAAATAAATTTTTGTACCCCAATTAAATTAATAAATAAATTTTTTATATAATCTTACATTTTTATTTTTACAGTTAAAGCTTCCTTTGTCAAATATCTATATTATTTCAAGTCTATCCTTTACAACTCTATATACATAATTTATATCTGATTTCCTCTCCTCAGTTTCAACTAAAATTTCTTCAAAAGCTAAATCAATTTCTGTAATAGCATCCACTGCTATGAAGCTAAGAGAATAATTCTTTTTAAACTTCTCAGCTATTATTTTTAAAATTGAATCTTCAAATCTTTCCATTTCTTCAGTAGCAAATTTAAAAGTTTCAAAGTTTTTTAAAAATGCAAAAGAGTATTTTGCTCTTATAAAGTTTAAAAGATCTTCTAAGGACTCTTCAAAACTATTTCCTTCAATTTGATTTATTATCTTTAAAATTAAATTCCAATGAAAATCTCTATTTAAAATACTTATAATACTATTTGCTAAAGATTCAGTAAAATCATCTACAAAAATCATATGTTTATTTAAAACTAGTCTATCTTGTAAATTAATTTCTTTATAATTTATTTCATTTATTTTGTTTATTAATGTAACAAAATTTTCACCATAAGACAACTCTTTATCTTTTGCTGCCTTAAGTTGTAAAAATTCAACAATTATATCAGTTGAATTTTTAAAATTAAAAACAAATCCAAAATCTTCTTTAACCTTTTGACTAAATACATCATGTAGTATTTTTGAAAGTAAATAATTTAACTGTGAATTAGCTGAAACCACAGCACTAGCATCTAAGCTTGATACATGGTCATATAATATCATAAGTTGTCTATCAACCATGTACAATGAACCTTTTATAGAAGCCATTATATCTTTAAAAAAACCCTCATTAATCATATAATTATAATTTTTATACAAAATTTTATGGTCTATTTCTCCCCAAAATACATTAACCATAGATTTGATTTGTAGTTCAAAATTAAATCTATTTTTACCATATTCATAACACCCATCTATTTTATATATTTCAAAACCATTCTTTTGAATCTGAGGTTGTTTGTCTGAAAGCTTAAGTTTCATTGGCGAAGTTTCTTCTATTTTATAAAATCCATCACCTACAAAAAACCTAAATTTTTCTTTTATTTTTTTAAATACTAGTTCTTCCTCTTTTAAAAACCTACACTCTATTCTAATACCTATTAAATCAGACAAGTTTAATATCATTTGATCAACAGTACTATATTCTAAATAAAAATTATTTTTTATTATTTTTTCTCTTAAAGAATTTTTAGATTTTATCCTATATGTAATATTTAAAAAGTTATCATCTTGATATAATTCATCTTTTAAAATATCAGTAGTTTTTTTTGAAATCTTTTCTAAAATATCATTATAATTGTTTAATAATTCTATACTTTCATCTATAAATTTAAAAAGATCTGTTTTCATTTCTTCCTCCATAATCTTTTGTTACTTTAATTATACCCTTAAGGAAAAAATATTTCATTATTATATAAAAAAAACCGGAATTATTTTTCCGGTTCTAAATTTACAACTTCTATATTGTGTTTTTGACTTAGTTCTTTTATTTTTTCTGAATAAACTTCCTGCTCTTTAAACCTTTTAGCTTGACCATAAACTTGATCTTTAACATCTTCTAAAGAATTTCTTTTTTCAGGATAAATTTCTTCTAGCTTTATTATATGATATCCAAATTGAGTTTCTACAGGTTTTGAAATTTCTCCTTTTTCCATCTCAAAAACAACTTCATCAAATTCTTTTACCATTTGTCCTTGTCCGAATTTCCCAAGATTTCCACCATTCTCTTTAGAAGGACAATTAGAAAATTTTTTAGCTAACATTGAAAAATTCTCACCTGATTTTATCTTTTCATAAATCTCATCAGCTTTTTCTTTATCGTCTACTAGAATATGAGAAGCCTCAACTTGCTTTTTACTATCAAATTCTTCCGAATGTTCATTATAAAAATTTGAAACTTCTTCTTCTGTAGGTACAGCATCTTTTAAAAGTTTCCCTATAGCATAAGTTTTTAAAAGGGAATTCTCTGTTTTTTCTAATGCTTTTTTAAAATCTTCTTCTTTATCCAATCCCTTTTCTTTAGCTTCTATAAATAAAAGTTGTTGGTATATTAATTCATCTACAACTTGCTTAAAATTATCTTTAGAAGATAAATATTGTCTCATTTGGGGATTTAAAGCTTCCAGGAAAAAAGCATAATCTTCCATGGTTATTTCATAATCATCTACTTTTGCTAAAACTTTATTTTCCATAAACATCTCCTCATAATATTATATAAATAAAAAACAGCTTATATAAGCTGTTTTTAATTATAAAGTTGTTATATTTTCAGCTTGTGGTCCTTTTTCTTTTTCTACAACATCAAATTCAACTTCTTGACCTTCTTCTAAAGTTTTAAAGCCCTCTTTTTGAATTTGTGAAAAATGTGCAAACACATCTGTTCCATCTTCAGCTGTTATAAAACCAAAACCTTTTTCTCCATTAAACCATTTAACTTTACCTTTCATATTAGTACCTCCTAAAATTACTTCATTCCTTTGATTCTTTGTTAATGTAGAGACGCTAATTAATCTTGTTAAAAGTTAAATTGTTCTTCATACATTTTATTTCCAAATTCATAAAGTTTTAATTCTCATAAAGTATATCACTTAAATATAAAAAAATCAAGCAATTTCAGAAAAATTAATCTTTGCATAGGCATGTACTACATTTGATGCAAACTCAATATAAGTTTTATCTAATGATTTATATATACTTATAGAATTTTTATTAGTAATCTCTTTACTATATGTTAATTCTAATTCCATAATATAGTTTTTTTTCAAAAATTCACTATCAATAGAATCATAAATCCATCTTAAATATACAGAGTTATTAACATGTTTATTTTTATCTATGTCTGTATTATTTATATTATATTCTTTAATTTTATAAACTTCTTTTATTCTTTCAAGTCTTTTTTTTCTATCAAAATTTATTTTTTCATTGATTAAATAATCTTTTTTAACTTCATCAGGTATTCTTATTGCTCTATGCTTATTTATATCTACTATTAAAAATACTCCACTAGCCACGGCAAGTACTTGACCTCTATCAGATACTATTTCAAATTCTCTAAAAGCCCTTATTTTATCAAATCCGCTTGCCCAAGTTTTTATTATAATCTTTTCTTTAAGATTTATTGCCCTATATAATTTTATTTTCCAATTATATACCATCCATGAATAGTCATTGCTTTCCATAAATTTATTTGAATTTATATGATTATAGCGCTCCTCATTTGAAGTCTCGATCATTAAATTAACTAATATATCTATTCTTAATCTATTATTTTTGCAATAAAAATCATAAATTTCATATTGTTTACTAAACAAAAAATCATCTACTTTCAAATTTAATAAAATTATTTTATCATAAATTCCCTGAAGTTTACACTAAATTCCTAATATGTTATAATTTTCAAGAGATAAAAATATAAATAAGCGCCTGATCCCCTTGGGAAGACGAGGAGTAGAGTTATCGAATTTTCGGCGGATGCTCTAAAGGTATCACAGCCTAAGTACTTTATAAAAAATAAGAGTAATCTTGTAACAAATAAAGTTCAGTGAATCTCTAATAAATTATTTGGAGGTAATTATGTGTGGAATTGTAGGATACTGTGGTAAAAAAAATGCAAGTGAAATTTTATTAGATGGTTTGAAACAGTTGGAATATAGAGGCTATGACTCTTCAGGAATATCTGTTCTAGATGAAAATAAAATTAATACCGTTAAAAAAGTTGGTAAACTTAGTAATCTGTCAAATTATTTTAAAGAAAATACCTTTAAAGGAAATGTAGGGATTGGTCATACTCGTTGGGCAACTCATGGTATACCAAATGAAACTAATGCTCATCCTCACTTAAATGAGAAAGAAAATATTTCAATAGTTCATAATGGTATAATTGAAAATTATATTGAATTAAAGGAAGAACTTTTAAGTATAGGATATTCTTTTAAATCTGAAACCGACTCTGAAGTTATAGCTCACTTAGTTGATTTCTATTATAAGGATAGTCTATTAGAGGCAGTTTCAAAAGCCTCTAATAGGCTTGAAGGCTCCTATGCCTTAGAAGTAATATCTTTAACTGAACCTAGTAAGTTGATAGCTGTAAGACATGAATCTCCCCTTATTTTTGCCATATCAGATGATGGATATTTCATATCTTCTGATGTTTCTTCTATTATTAAACATACTAGAAATGTAATATATCTTGATAATGATGAAATTGTATCTATCGATTTAAATCAAGGTTATAACATATATAATAAAAATTTAGATGAAATAAAAAAAGATACTGTTAAAATTCAATGGGACATAGAAGCAGCTTCTAAAGAAGGTTATGACCATTTTATGTTAAAAGAAATTTATGAACAACCAAAGGTTGTTAAAGAAATAATCGATCGAAGGATTAAAGGTAATAAATTAAATCTTTTAGATTCAACTTTTTCAAAAAATGAAATAGAAAATTTTAATAAAATTTATATTGTAGCATGTGGAACTGCGTTTCATGCTGGAGAAATAGGTAAATTTGCTATACAAAAATTTGCTAAAATCCCTGTTATAACTGATATCGCATCTGAATTTAGGTATAATGATAAATTTATTGATGATAAAACTCTTATAATAGTTGTATCCCAATCTGGAGAAACAGCAGATACCTTATCATCTTTACGAGAAGCTAAAAAGCTAGGAGCAACAAGCTTAGCTATTACCAATGTAGTTGGGTCTTCCATTGCTAGAGAAGCAGATAAAATCATGTATTGTCAATGCGGCCCAGAAATATCTGTTGCATCAACTAAAGCTTACACAGCTCAATTAATTGCACTTATACTTTTAGCTCTTGATTTTGCAATTAAGCTTAATAAAATTGATAGAATTGAATTAAATAATATTTTTAGTGAACTTAATAATTTACCTCAATTAATGGAAAATGTCTTATCAAAAAAAGATACTTTTAAAGATATTGCAAATAAATTAAAAGATTCTAATTCAATTTTCTATACAGGTCGAGGCTTAGACTTTATTAATTCTAAGGAGGGAGCTTTGAAAATAAAAGAAATATCATATATTCACACTGAAGCTTTTGCTGCTGGAGAATTAAAACATGGTTCTATAGCTTTAATCGAAGAAGGAAGTAAAGTTATTGCAACGGCAACTCAATCTAATATAATAGATAAAACAGCTTCTAATGTACAAGAATTAACTGCTCGAAAAGCCTGTGTTTACACTATTACTAATACAGAAAACGATATTTTTAATAATCATTCAGAAAAAGTAATAATGATTCCTAAAACATCTGATATATTAAGTCCAATCTTGTCTGTCATCCCTGTTCAACTAATTGCTTATTACACAGCACTTGCAAAGGGAAAAGACGTAGATAAGCCTAGAAACTTAGCAAAAAGTGTTACTGTAGAGTAAAATTTAATTTTAGTATATTTATACTAGCTTTAATCTATAATAGAAAAAATATTATGAGCAAATTTAAAATAAAAAGTTTCCATCTATATTCGATTATAAAACTTATAGATAGAAACTTTTTATTTTAAATTTTTTTAATTTACTTTATAAGAAGTATTCTTAAATCTAATTATAAGTGCAACAATTGCTCCTCCTATAGTTGGTATTAAAAAATTTGCAAATCTATATAATAGCATACCAGAAATGGCAATATTTCCATTTAACAAATTTGAGAAAATAAGACTAAATACAAACTCTGTAGAACCCATTCCTCCAGGAGCTGGAATAACACTCGAAAGAAGTATTATAAGTGATGTGACTGAAATATAATCAAGGAGTGAAAAATTTGCATCTTTGTAAAAAATTATAAATGAAATTATGTACCAAAAAAGGTATTTAGTAAAATTGAAAAATAAAATTTTCAGAACAATAGCCTTGTCTTTAAATATATTCATTGTTATAAATTCGATTTCAGAAAATAAATCTTCAAGCTTAATTCTTAATTTATAAAATTTTTCTTTTTTATCTAAGTTAAAAAGTTTAAGAATCAAACTATGAAACTTTTTAGAAATGCATAAGAATACAAATGAAATGACTATTAATAATCCAAGAATCATTCCTATAAATAAATATTTCTTATATTCTAAAAAGTATCCGTTTATAAAATTATAGTTTAAAAAATATAAAATTATAGCCCAAAAAACCATCGCTATTTTTTGTCCCATATAATTTATTATTGATATTGAAAATCCATATGAAACGTCAAATCCAATCTTCTTAAAAAAATATATAATTGAAAGATATGTACCCGATCCAAAGGTTACTACTCTATAAAAAGCGCTGTATAAAGAGCATGCAAAAGTATCTACTATAGAAATTTCCTTGAGATTATTTTCTACTATTGCTTTTAGGCTCAAACCATCAAAAAATTGGTATAGTAATCCGCATAAGGATATTAAAAGTAATGTCTTAATACTAGTATTTTTTATTTCTTTAATTATTGGAGGTACTTGATTTTTAAATATATATATAACAATACCTACTATAGTAAGTAAAAAAATAAACTTAAAAATATTTTTATAATTATTTTTTTTCAATCTATTCACCTTGTACTATCAAGTTAAAATTAAAATTTTGATAAACCTCATTATTTAGTCTCACATTCTAATTATTCTATATAAAATACTAACTTTCTAAATACTCAAACAATTTATATAAAAAGTAAATTAATAAATTTGAATTTGCTTAAAATTTTAGAAAATAAAAATATTAATATAATTGTTTATTCTAAACAAATTAATTTTAATTATAAAATCTTGTATAAGAAAATATAAATCAAACTTTATAATTATATAATACTATTATGCTAAGAATAATAAACTTTTTCAATAGACAATACATTATTATTGTAATATAAACTTATATTAACAAAATTTTGTATAAACTGATAACCTAAAGTTAGCTTTTTCTTTATATTCTATTGGTGATATATAGTCTAAAGACCCATAGATTCTTAGATGGTTATACCATTAAACATATTCAGCTAACTGTAATTCTAGTTCTTCTAAACTTTCAAATTTATTTTGATATACAAATTCTATCTTTGAATTTTATTTGTGGCTTTACTTACTGCGTTATCATATAGGTTTCCTTTTCTACTTAATGAGCGCTCTATATTAAAGGTTTCTAAAATTTTATCTATATATTAATCAACTTTATAATTCGATACTAGAAAAGCTTGGCTAACAAATTTCTAGATATTCTTCTTTTGGAAACTTGTTAGCCAAGCTTCTCTAATTATTTTTTATTTTCCTGGTGTCATAGTTATTTCTACTACGTTTTAAGATAATTTTTATATGACTTGTGAGAATAGATTCTTAGTTATAAGAGGCTGAACTATCTCTTTTTAGGTGATAATATATCAAACTTCTTGATACCTCTAATAACCTACACATTGCACTAATACCGAATTTCTCTTTATTAGAAACAATAAGATCTACTTTTTACCCAGTAGTAGTGCAGCTTGATTTAAAATATCACTTCCCATCTCAAGGTGTTTATTTCTTTTTCTTAGCTCTACCAATTCTTTCTCTTGCTCTGTCATATTATTCTTTGCATTAAAATATCAATACTTATATCTTACCATCATTGCTTTATAGTTAATGGAGAAACTCTATACTCTTCACATAGTTTTCTATAGTTATGATTACCTTGGTTATATAGATTGACCAATTACTTCTTAAAATTTTTCTCATAGTATTTTGACATATTTTCTCCTCCTAATATTATCATATACTGTTCAGGAAAAATCTGTCCTATTTAGGATAACCTATCCAAAAGATTGGTTTCTCTCCTTTAATGTGTTGATCACATCTCTTAAAATAATAATATAAACCAGTAACTGTATTGCACTTATTATACTTTTAACAAAAAAACGATTACGTACTTCTTGTTATATTCAAAAACATATTTTATTGCCATGTTAAATTTTCTAGCACTTATGTTCTCTTCATTTAACTATCCTCATAATCAAAGTTGCTTCAGGTCATTTTTGATTTTCTTAATATAATATAATTTGACATAATAAATATAACAATGGAGACTAGACAAATCAAATAATATGGAAGAAATACTTTGTCCCCTAAAGAATATATGGACAAACTATCTATATAACCTAAAACATTAACTCCATGTACAGGAAAAATCTGTATAATTTTACTTAATTTATATGAATTTAATAAAGACGATTTAAGTATTATTGGAAAAACTGAAAAACAAATTGTAAGCATAACTGTACTTAAATCATTCTTAGTGATATAGTTAGCTAAAATTCCAAATCCTCCTATTGCACAGATAGACAAAAAAGCACCTAATATATACTTTCTTATCATTTCGCCAATACTCCATAAATATATTGAAGAAAATAAATCTGGAATAACTTGAATTTGACTTTCTATCCCTTGAATACCTATAGGAATAAGAACTATTGCAAAAATTATAAGTGTACATAATAAAAATACCAGTAAAATATACCCATAAAACATTTTTAATTTATTAACTATGATCCTTTGATTCACTTCTATGTTTCGTTGATTAATTATTTTATCCATTTTTGTGTTTTTCTCAACAGAAAACAAACGACTTGCCATTATAATTACCAAAAAAACTATAGCACCGTAGGTAAATATCAAGCTTTTGATAATAATTGGCCATTGATCTACAAAATCAAATCTTATAGGATTGTCATTTTTATCTAAAAGATCAAAGATTTTCACTTCTTCTTCGGCTGGTTGTAAAGACTCTCCAGATGCATACATCTTTGTTTTCACCTTATTCTTTTGAGCCTCTTTTAATGTTTCATTTGAATCTATATCTTTAATGGAAAAAGAGTACTTTTCACCATATGATGAATAGGCATTTTGTAAAAAATAATACATGCCAGGAAATTTTTGTTCTGTTTTTATATAGTCTATATCGTTATCTGACGAAAATTTATTGGCATATTCAATAACTTCTCGAATATTTTCTTGATCTACATATCCAGATATTTTTCTTACTTGATCCTTCTTATACTTTAATCCCTCTAATCCAATAATATTCACTTCTTTTCCCGACGAATAACCATATGTCTCATAACCATTTATAAAGAAAAGAGGTAATAGAATAGAAAATAAAATACAAAACAAAGATAAAACTATTATGATTTGATTTTGATTGATTTTTTTAAACTCACTAATCATTGCTTCCTCCTCAAAGATTTAGTCTTAAATTGTAGAACTAAGAATATGGCAATCGATATAATAAGAGTATTCAATAATATCTTTGTTGTACGTAATACTGGAATATTTAACACTGAGTATACATTTAGTGTCAGTATGTTGCTGTGGATATTTCCTCCAAATATAGGTAGTGTCTCAATGAAACGACGTAATGTATAGCTAAGACTAGGGAATCTTAACACTATTAATGGTACAAATGTAATGACAATTGAAATCAACAATGTTTTAAAGGTATTCTTATTAAAATAGTTAATTACTATAGTTAATAATCCTATGGACATCAGCGTCAAAAGACCTAAGATTATTTCTAAAATAAGAGCTTTTCCAAAAGTCAAGTTATATATACTAGTAAAATATTCTATTTGTATTTGAGAGAAAAAACCAGAAAGTCCAAAATTAAACCCAAAAATAGCAACAAGAATAAATGATGATATCAACCACTGGATCGAAATAAATAAAACTGTTGCTTTTATCTTATTATTTACTATTTTCCCTCTATTTCTAGCACTAGACATTAGAATCTTATCCATTGATATTTCTTTTTCATAGGAAAATACAGAAGAAGTTTGTACTATGATGCTAAATGCCATTATCATATATAGTAAACCAAAGCTTTTGTATAATAGATTCCATTGTTTTGCATAAGTAATATCATAAGGAGTTTTTAAATTTTGTGCTTTATCTATGATAATTTGTTTTTCATCTGTTTTATAATTATCTTCATTAATTAAGATTAAGTCATTTATTTGATCTTTATTTTTCTCATAAAAATCTCTTCCTCTTGTTTTTTTAGCTTCAGTCATAAAACTTCCATCAGAAGTTGAATAAGCGTATGATAAAACTTTCAAAATCGCTGGTTCATTAATCGATAAATTAGAATAAGCTTGTTCATCACTCGGGAAATCATCTATCTTATCAATAAATGCATTAATCTTTTCAACCGTTAGCTCTCCTTCAGAATTTTTATAACGCTCTTTTTCCAACTGAACAGCTTTTCTGCCTTTGACTAAATTAGAACTATTAACATCCTCTATTGTTGAAACTGTTGTAACAGGCATGATGCCAACAAAAATAGTTACAATAAAAAGTATAGCCCAAATTATTTTATTATATTTTCTTGTAAGAATTTTTTTGATTTCATATTTCATTTATAAAACCTTCTTCTTTAAAATTACATAAATAAACATCATTCAAAGTTGGTTTAACTTGTTTTGAACCCTCTATAATATCTTTATTGTTAATATATCTAATAACATGGTAATCCTCTTGTTCATAACTTTCTGATATAGTAATATGTTTGAGTTTTGTATATACATCTCGTTTGTTGATTTTTACTTTCCAAACATTACCATCTACTTGAGAAATTAACTCCTCTTCTTTTCCTTCCATAACAAAAGATCCATTTTTTAACACATACAACTTTTTAGTTATAAATTCTAAATCACTCACTATATGAGTAGATAGCAAAATTGTTTTCTCTTGTGATTTTTCTACAATATAATTTTTGAAATAATTCCTTTGAGTTGGATCTAAGCCTGCTGTTGGTTCATCTAAAAGTATTAGATCTGGATTTGCCAAAAATGCCTGTGCTAAACCAACTCTTCGAATTTGACCGCCAGATAGATTTTTCAATTTAACTTTCTTTTTATCCCCAAGTTCAAAAATCTCTAGTTGTTTATTTATGTTTGTTAATATACCTTTAGATTCTTTCCCCATTTTCACTAATCCCATATATTTCAAAAATTCTTGAACTGTCATCTCTGGATAACCTTCAAATTGCTGAGGTAAAAACCCAATTCGTGGCTTTTTACTACTGAAAGAAACCTCCCCTGATGAAGCTTTAATATATCCTGAAATTATATTAAAAAGAGTACTTTTTCCTACTCCATTTGCTCCTAAAAAACCATAGATTCCATTACCTATATCTGTGGAAATATTTTTTAAAACAAGATTTTCACCATATGACTTACTTAAGTTCTTGATATATATATTCATTTTTTCACCTGCTCAAATTTATTTTTTTAATATATTCTCTAAACAATAATTCTTCATCATTTTCAAATAGCCTGTACTAATGAATAAACCCCCTCTATAATGCTATTTCTAACAATGTCAAAAGTATTTTCTCTGAATTGATAGTTTGAAACTACTTACAACAATTTCTTAGTTTTTAGTGATATAGCCTGCTCTCTAGCAATACTATCTTTTTCTCGTAACTTATAAGCGTTAAATTTACTCCATTCTTTTGAATTTAGTGTAATGTACAATATGATCTTTGGAATGGCAACCCTTTTTTAGACAAATTAGTAACGAACAGGAATGTGTTTTTTAAATATTGTCTAAGCTGATAGCCTTAAAGCTAGATTTTCTTTATATTTTATTGGTGATATATAGTCTAAAAACTGATTGATTCTTATATGATTGTACCAATAAACATATTCAGCTAACTGTAATTCTAGATCTTCCAAACTTTCAAATTTATTTTGATACACAAATTCTATCTTAAGGATTTTATTAGTGGCTTCACTTACGACATTATCATATGGGTTTCCTTTTCTACTTAATGAGCGCTCTATATTAAAGGTTTCTAAAATATTATCTATATATTGATCAACTTTATAATTCGATACTAGAAAAGCTTGGCTAACAAATTTCTAGATATTCTTCTTTTGGAAACTTGTTAGCCAAGCTTCTCTAATTATTTTTTATTTTCCTGGTGTCATAGTTATTTCTACTACGTTTTAAGATAATTTTTATATGACTTGTGAGAATAGATTCTTAGTTATAAGAGGCTGAACTATCTCTTTTTAGGTGATAATATATCAAACTTCTTGATACCTCTAATAACCTACACATTGCACTAATACCGAATTTCTCTTTATTAGAAACAATAAGATCTACTTTTTACCCAGTAGTAGTGCAGCTTGATTTAAAATATCACTTCCCATCTCAAGGTGTTTATTTCTTTTTCTTAGCTCTACCAATTCTTTCTCTTGCTCTGTCATATTATTCTTTGCATTAAAAAATTCAGTTTTATTATATCTTACCACCATTGCCTTATGGTTGATGGAGATACTCCATACTCTTCACATAGATATACCGTCCGGAGGAAATTTGTCCTATTTAGGATAACCTATCCAACATAAAAGTACTAAAATTATCAAATAAGCTAAGTTTTGTATCAGAATTTTATTATTGTTTTAAATAAATCCCCATCAATTTCTATTTCAAATATACCACCTTGCACATTAGTTAATGAACTAGCTATAGATAAACCCAAACCAGAACCTTGAGTATTTCTTGAACTATCTCCCCTTTTAAATCTTTCTATCAATTCTTCAGGAGATATATTTAATGGATATTTTGATATATTTTTAATAATTAACTCTACTTTATTATCTATATTATATAGATCTAAATATACTCTAGTATTTTCTAAAGAATATTTATATATATTGGAGAATAAATTATCTAATATTCTAGATGTCTTAATACCATCTAAGTTTAAAAATATACTTTCTTTTGGTAAATTAGTAGAAATTAATAAATTCTTACTAGCTAATTTATCCTCCCATTCTCCTAATACTTGTTCTAGTAAAGATTTAAAATCAAGCTTTTCTAAATTTAATTCTACATTATTACTATTGACCTTTGAAACCTCAAACAAGTCTTCAATTAAGTCTTTAAGTTTATGTGATTTTTCATTAATTATTTTGGCATACTCTCTTATGTCTTCAATGTTAGATTTTTCACAATTAATTAATTGTGAATAATTTAGTATTGACGTTAATGGAGTCTTTAAATCGTGAGAAACATTTGTTATAAGCTCTGTCTTTAATCTTTCTGATTTAATAGCATTTTCTATTGCAGAATCCAAATTATCTGAAATATTATTTATATTATCTGAAAGTGCCTTAAATTGATTGTCTTCTTTATCAATTTTCACAGAATAATTTCCCTTTGATATTTTTTCTGTTGTCATTAATATATTATCAAAACTTAAAATAAATTTATTTAAATACTTATATATTAAATAAATAAATATTAGCCATAATATAAAAACTATAAACTCAAAACCATCTCTCACTACTAAGGTAGATGCTAAAAAACCTAAAATAATCAAAAACCCTAAGAAAACCATAAATTTTTTAAAATATCCTTTACCAATATTTTTAGAAAGCGAATTTTCTAAAATTTTTGCATTATTCTTAAAAAAATTACTTATAGCCCTTAATATTTTGAAAATTATTGAATTTTGAAATACAAAAGAATTTTTCCCATCATTATATATAGATTTTATACTATGAACATAAAAATATATAGCTAATCCAATTGTAAAAGTTAAAATAAACTGAACTATATTTATAAATTTATAAATATACTGAATTATCAAAGTTTGATCTAAAGAAATTCCTAACATTAACCATAAAAAAGATAAAAATATAACTATTTCCACTGGAAATCTAGATATTCCTTTATAAAAAGTAATTTTTTTTGTCTTATCGTAATTACTTATTATAGCCATAAGTAAAAATATTATTGAAGATATCAAAATTGAGATAGCAATTGTAGGCAATTCATTGTTAGAAAACTCATCGTATTGTAATAAAGCCCCTAATTCTTTAGAATCAGGATTTAAAGTATATAAGAAATTAATTTTTTTAATTCCATTAATTGAATCCATATCATTATAGACTCTTGATAAGCTAGTTTTTATCTCTGACAATAATAATTTCGACTTTTCTCCATCCCCCTGATTTTCTTCAACTATATTAATTTTTCCATTTTCATAAAAACCTTTTACATAAAGTAAATTCTTTTTGATTTCAATAGTCTGAGGATCAAATTTCTCGTTAATCAAATTATTAGAAAGATAATTAGTAACATATATTGGATCTTCTTCTATTTCATCATTATACTTATAATGTGATTGATTTTCCTTTTTATTATCTTTCTCATATTTACTAGAATAAGAATAATTTCCATTTTTATCTACACCAACAATCTGATCAGGATGTTTTTCCTTATATTCTTTTGTAAATGGATAATTCTTAATTTTATAAGACCTTAAATAATAAGTAAAATAATCATTATTCATAACTGAATCATTTCTATTATAAGAATTATTTTCTTGACTATATAAAGATTCGTAGATATAATTTTCTAATTTGAAGGAAGTTTTAAAATATCCATCACTTTCCTTTATAAAATTTTTACTTATAAAATTATTCATTAAAATTGACAATAAAGATACGGATAGAATAAAAATCCAAATTCCCCATTTGCTATATCTTAAACTATATTTATTTCCCATATTAATTCCTCCTATAAGGATCTACAAATTTGTATCCTAAACCCCAAGCCACTTTAAGATACATAGGTTTTTTAGGGTCTATCTCTATTTTTTCTCTTATTCTTCTTATATGCACTGTGACAGTCTTAGCTTCTATAGCAGGTTCATTCCAAACTCTTTCATAAATTTCTTCTATTGAAAATACTCTGTTTGAATTTTTCATTAATAATTCTAGAATTTTATATTCTATGGATGTTAAATCTACTTTTTTATTATCTATATAGACTATTTTTTCAAAAGTATTTAACTTTATATTTCCAATTTCAATAAATTGACCCTGCTCATTATTGTTTTGATACTGAAACAATCTTCTAATGTTAGAGTTTACTCTTGCAACTAACTCTAAAGGGTTAAAAGGTTTAGTAATATAATCATCTGCTCCTATATTAAGTCCCATTACCTTGTCATAGTCTTCTGATTTAGCAGATAAAATAATTATTGGAACAAAACTATGCTCTCTTAGTTTTAAAATTGTTTCCTCTCCACTTAAATTAGGCATCATTAAATCCATTATAACCAAATCAATTTTATTATTCCTAAATACTTCGAGTGCTTCTAATCCATCTTTTGCATATAGAATTTCATAATTAGAATTTTTTAAATAAATACCTATTGATTCCCTTATTGCTTTATCATCTTCTGCTACGAGTATCTTATATTTATCCATATCCATCCTCCAAAATTATAATACCAAATATATTCAACAAATTTCTTATGTAAAAATTACAAATTTCTTAATTTATTATATCAAATTTTTAAGACAATCTCTTTATCACATATATGTTATAATTATTAAAAAGAAGGTGATTAAATGTCATATGATGGCTCAGTACTTAAAGCACTTGTCATGGAATTAAAAGAAAAAATAATAGGTGGAAGAATCGATAAAATATATCAGATTAATAGTAGTGATATAGTTTTAAAAATTAGAAATAATAGAGAAAAATATAAGCTCCTAATTTCTACTTCCAATAATAGTCCGAAAATTTATTTAACAGAAGAAGAATTTAACAATCCATCTAATCCCCCTGCTTTTTGTATGTTGCTTAGAAAACATTTAGAAGGTTTTAAAATATTAGATATTGATCAATATAAAATGGATAGGATACTTAGAATTGATGTACTTTCTAAAAATGAATTGGCAGATGAAGTGGAAAAATCTCTATTTGTAGAAATCATGGGAAAACACTCAAATATAATATTAACTGATAAATTAAGTTTGAAAATTTTTGACTCAATAAAAAGAGTTAACACTTCTATGAGCAGAGTTAGAGAGATTTTGCCAGGAATAACTTATAATATTGAATCTATATCAAATAGCTATAACCCTTTAGTTGATAATTCTTTTGAAAATTGCTTGGATAATTTTGATGGAAATAAATCTATAAAGAAAAATTTAATGAAAAATTACACTGGGATCAGTCCTTTGATAGGAAGAGAAATTTCATATATTGCTAATATAGATGAAAATAGACCTCTTATAAGTTTTAATGACGAAGAATTAAAATCTTTTAAAGAGGCATACTATAAAGTAATTAATAAATTCAAAAATAATGATTTTGTTCCAACAATTATATTAGATAATGATAAAATTATAGACTTTTCCTCAATAGATTTAAATATGTATCCTAAAAATGAAAAAAGATTTTTTAATAGTATATCTGCACTTTTAGAGTATTATTATTCTAAAAAAGAAAATAATCAAATTATTCAGGATAAATCCTCATATTTATCTAAAGTGGTTAAAAATAATCTAGATAAGGAAGTTAAAAAATTAAATAAACTTAAAGAAGATTTAGAAAATGCTAAAAATAGGGAAAAGTACAAGATTTATGGAGATCTAATATCTTCTAATTTTTATAATATTGAATCTGGTATCGATGAAATAGAACTTGAAAATTTTTATGATAACATGAATAAAATTATCATTCCTTTAGATAGAAAAATAAGCGCTTACGAAAATGCAAATAAATATTACAAAAAATATTCTAAGTTAAAAACAGCCGCAAAGGTCTTAAAAATCGAAATAAAAAAAACTAAGTCTAATATTAATTATTTAAAAAATCAACTTTTAAATATTGAACTTAGTCAAGAAGAAAATGATTTTGCAGAAATACGAGAAGAGTTAGAGGAAGAAAATTATATTAAAAAGAATAAAAATAAAAATAATAAAAAAAATCCTCCTATGAAATTTTTAGAATATACTTTAGAAAATGGAGATAAAATTTATTGTGGTAAAAACAATAAACAAAATGAATATCTTACTTTTAAATTAGCTAATAGGGAAGACTTATGGTTCCACGTTAAAGATGCTTCAGGTAGTCATGTTATTTTAAAAAATGAAAATAATAATTTTAATGATAGAAGTATAGAGAAAGCTGCAAAATTAGCAGCTTTAAATAGCTCTTTAAAAAATTCTGATAATATTCTTGTAGATTTCACACATAAAAAATTTGTAAAAAGACATCCTTCTAAAAGACCAGGCTTAGTTACTTATACAGATTTTAACACAATTAACGTAAAAATAAATGATATGGTCAACTGACCATATCATTTATTTTTTTCTGACTCCTCAATATCTTTATAAAAATCAAGCCTATCTAATACAAGTTTATATCCATCAGACCCATAATTTAAAGACCTATTTATCCTTGATATAGTTGCAGTACTGGCTCCTGTTTCTTCTTCTATTTGATGATAAGTTTTATTTTTTATTAATAGTTTTACAACTTCTAATCTTTGAGAAATAGCCTGAATTTCTTTTACAGTACATATATCCTCAAAAAATCTATAGCAATCTTCAATAGTCTCTAACTTTAAAATCGCTTCAAATAAACCATCCGTTTGATCATTTTTCATTTTTGAATTATATTTCATACACTTTCCTACTTTCTTAAATCTTTATTCATATTATCTACATCTATCTTTAATTCTTCTTTATATTCACATAATTTTTTAGACAATTCTTCATTTGCTAAAGACATTATTTGAATGGCTAGAAGGGCAGCATTTTTTCCTCCGTCTATAGCTACAGTTGCTACTGGAACTCCTCCTGGCATTTGTACAGTTGAAAGAAGGGCGTCTAATCCACTTAAGGTAGAAGATTTAACAGGAACTCCTATAACAGGTAGAGTTGTATTAGCAGCTATTACACCGCCTAAATGAGCAGCTTTTCCTGCTATTGAAATAATTACACCAACTCCACGTTCCTTTGCTGTTTTAGCGAACTCAAAGGCTCTCTCAGGGGTTCTGTGTGCTGATATAACTTCTATTTCACTATCTACCCCAAATTTATTTAACATAGATACAATCTCATCACTTATTTTTTTATCACTAATACTTCCCATTACTATTGAAACTTTCATTACTTACCTCCAGCAATATTATAATAACTTTCAAGCATAACTTAATCCATCTAATATATTAACAATGCTTTACACTAAATTCAAGAAATATAATAATACTTGAAAGTTATTATGCATTATAAAAACCTTAAGATACATATCTTAAGGTTTAACTTTTACTTATTAATGATATTATAATACCCTTGTTGCATTTACATAACGTGTTTGATAATATTTTTCTGTTAATTTTGATACCATTACTTCTCCCTTACCACTTGAAGCATGTACAAATTCATCATTACCCATATAAATTCCTACATGTGAAACTCCGCTACCTGAAGTGTTAAAAAAGATTAAATCTCCCTTTTGTAAATTATCTTTAGCTATTTGAGTTCCATAATTTGATTGTTGTGAAGAAGATCTTGGAAGGTTAATACCTAATTGATTTTTGTATACAGCATAAACTAAACCAGAACAATCATAGCCAGACTTTCCAGTATCTCCATATACATAAGTTGATCCAAGTTTATCTAAAGCAGAATCCACTGCAATATCAGCTTTAGAATTATGTGAATTATTCTTCTCAACTTTAACGGTATTTTTAGTATTTTTATTTATTTGTACCTTATTTATATTTGAGTTAGCTGCTACTTCTTCAATTATCTTTTCTTCTTTACTTATATTATTTATTTTAACTATATTAGAATTTTTATAATCTACTTCCTCAGTAGTTTTAGAAAGAAATTCTAAAGATTCTTTCGCTACTTCTCCTAGTAAATTATCTGAGGTTTTAACCAAATAAGTTTCTCCATTATCCTTAACTAATTTAACATCTTCTCCAATAAATAAATTCCTCAAAATTTTATCTTCACTTTTTATTGAAGTATTTTTAATTACTTTGTATGTTTCAATTGTTTTTTCTGCTAATTTAATTTTTTCTTCAGGAATTGTAACTTTAGCTTTACCTTTGGAAACTATGTAACCACCATCAACATTTTCTACAATTTCTGCTTTTTCTCCAGTTTCAAAAAAAACTTTATTTCCACTATAAGTAGTCTGAACATGATCACTTATAAAAATACCAGTATCTTTAAGACCAAATAAACTAACTACACATAGTGCAGCTACAGATATTGGCACCTTTTTATTTATATTCCACAAATCTAACACTCCTTATAATTTATAATCAATTAGATAATTTCATTTTTTAATCTTTTTAAATTATAACAAAGCGGTTACAAAAAAGCAAGAAATTATTACAAAATCATTAAAATTATTTTAACTATTTTGTAATAATTTCTTGCTTTTAAAAATAATGAGTAAATCTATAAGCTGCGTTCTGTTTAATCAATCATCTATCTAGATTTATTGTCACCAATAAATTCAAGCGACCTACCTACTGGCAGATGCGAGCAACATCTGTTTTTTCCTATCTTGGTCTTGCTCCGAATGGGGTTTACATGGCATTATTATTACTAATAATCCGGTGAGCTCTTACCTCGCCTTTCCACCCTTACCTTTAAAAAGGCGGTATATCTCTGTTGCACTAGCCTTAGGGTCGCCCCCACCAGCCGTTAACTGGCACTCTGCTCTATGGAGCGCAGACTTTCCTCATAATTAAATGCGATTGACCAATTTACTCTTTTACATTTTATCACATTTCAGAGAAAATCACCAAGCTTTAATTCATAGGGATTATCCTTAAACTTAATAATTCTTATATCATAAAAATTATTAAGTTTATCTTCAATTCTATCTAGTATTAATTTCTCACTTTCAAAATGTCCAATATCTATTAAACACAAATTATTTTCATAGGCTAATTGAGCATCATGGTGTTTAATATCGCCTGTAATATAAACATCTGCTCCCTTATTTTTGGATTCAATTATAAAATCAGCCCCTGATCCTCCACAAATAGCAATTTTGTTTATTTTTCTTGGCCTTTTACCATAAATTCTAATTTTATTGTATGGAGAAATTTCTTTAAGTTTTTTACATAATTCATTTAAGTTTGAATATCGATTATTTAATAATATATTTCCCATATAATATCCCTTAATAGTTTTATAAAGATTATCTACTTTCTTTAAAGATAAAAAATCTGATAAAGCATCATTGACTCCATCTTCAGCTATATCTAAACTTGTATGAGCTGAATAAATACTTATTTCATTATTAATTAACTTTATAATATTTCTTCCTAGATAAGTATCTTCACTTATATTTTTTATATTAGAAAAAAACATTGGATGGTGAGTTACAATTAATTTAGCTTTAGAAGATATAGCTAAATCTACAACTTCATCAGTAAGATCTAAAGAAAGAATTATTACATTTGTTTTTTTATTCTTAAAGAAAATTTGAATTCCGCTATTATCCCATTCTTCTTGACTATATTCACTAGCCCAATTTTTCATAAAATTAACAATTTCTTCTATTCTATATTCCATAACATTTCCTTATAAGTCTTATTCTTTTCTTCTAAGTAGTTTATTCTTTGTCTTATTCTCTCATCTGCTTCTAATTCATATAATTTATTTAAAATATTTTTATTATATAAAATTTTAAAATTAATATAATCATTTAAAATCTTATCTTTTTTTATATATAATTTTTCGGGAATTTCATAATATATTTCATCTACTTTTTTATTTTCAATATTATCATACTTGGCTACAATTATTTCAAAATATCTATCATCTTCATATATTATTGACTCGTCTATTATGTTAAAACCAAATTCATATAGAAACTTCCTTAATATATCTGAGCCCTGCATTGGCTGAAGTATTAATTTCTTTAAATTTTTTACTATTTCTATATCATCTAATAAAATGTGCTTTATTAATTCTCCACCCATTCCGGCAACTATAATCGTATCAACTTCTCCCTTATTTAATATATTAAGCCCATTCCCAACTCTAGGAAATATATATTTATTTTTCCCCGTTTTTTCAATAAGTTCTATTGTCTTACTAAGAGAATTCTTTGATATATCCGAAGCAACTATATATCTTGATATATTATTATCTACAAGAAAATTTGGCACAAATCCATGATCTGTACCAATATCTGCAACTTTTGAACCTATATCCACATAATTAGCTATTTTTTTCAATCTATTAGATAAATTCATTATTCTAAAAAATCCTTTAACTTTTTACTTCTACTAGGATGCCTTAACTTTCTTAAAGCTTTTGCTTCTATTTGTCTAATTCTCTCTCTAGTTACATCGAATTCTTTTCCAACCTCTTCTAAGGTTCTAGCTCTTCCATCATCTAGACCAAATCTTAAAGTTAAAACTTTCTTTTCTCTATCAGTTAAAGTTGTAAGAACTCCATCTAATTGTTCTTTTAATAGAGTAAAGGTAGCAGCATCTGATGGTGATAGTATCTCTTCATCAGGAATGAAATCTCCAAGATGAGAATCCTCTTCTTCTCCTATAGGAGTTTCTAAAGATACTGGTTCTTGAGCTATTTTTTGTATTTCTCTTACTTTTTCTACATCTAAGTTCATTTCTTCAGCTATTTCTTCTGGTGCAGGATCTCTACCTAATTCTTGAACTAATTGTCTTTGAACCCTAACTAGTTTATTAATAGTCTCTACCATATGAACCGGTATTCTAATAGTTCTAGCTTGATCTGCAATAGCTCTTGTTATGGCTTGTCTTATCCACCAAGTGGCATAAGTAGAAAATTTAAAACCTTTAGTATAATCAAACTTTTCTACAGCTTTCATTAAACCTAAGTTTCCTTCTTGAATTAAATCTAAAAAGCTCATTCCTCTTCCAACATACCTTTTAGCAATGGAAACCACAAGCCTCAAGTTAGCTTCAGCCAATTCTTGTTTAGCTAAATTGTCTCCTACTTCCATCCTTTTAGCTATGGTAACTTCTTCTGCTCCGGTTAATAAAGGAATTTTTCCTATTTCTTTTAAATACATTCTAACAGGGTCATCAACACTTACACCTTTTGGAACACTTAAATCTTCTTTAGTTAAATCTTCATCACTACTTGACTCTAATATTTTTTCATTAATCTTTTCATCATCTAAAAGTTCAATACCATCTTTTTCAAAGTCATGATATAATTTGTCAATTTCTTCGCTATCAATATCTAATTCTTCTAAAGCATCACCTATTTCTTCATAAGTTAAATTACCTTTTACTTTTCCTCTTTTTCTTAATTTAGAAATAATTTTATCTTTATTTAAAGGTATTTCTACATCTAAATTCAGCTTATCTTTATTCACACTTTATCCCCCTTAATTTGAAAGATTGAAATTTTTATTAATTTCATTTAGCTCATCAATTAATTCTTTAAGTTTACTTATTTCTTGATTATTTAAGGTTCCAGATTCAATTTTTTCAATTTCTTCCAAAATCTTATTTCTTCTTTCTTCAAGATTATTAGTTTTTACCTTATCTATTAATTCTTTAATTATAAGTTCAGAATTTGCCATATTAACTGTTAAAGAATCTAATTGTTCTATATATAACTGATCTATAATATTATTAT
>JBQDBK010000001.1:130682-189742 GCA_052090825.1 Peptoniphilaceae bacterium
CAAATGCTTTAAAAATTCTTTATATCTTTGTTCGCTTGAATTTTCAAACTCAAGCAATTCATCAAAGATTATTCTTGCATTTATATTTAAAAATTCATATGAGTTGAGTTTTTCTCTTATTCTTGTAAAATTTTCTAAATCTAGAATAGCATATTTTATAAGTTGATTCTCAGCTTTTTGTCGTCCATCTTCAGCTTTTAATCTTTGATTAGGGTTATTTTCTATATTTTTGAAATTATTTTTTTTAAAATACTTTTTCTTATTGCTTCTTTCTAAAATAACAATATAAGAATTTATTGCATCTTTTGAAATATTATATTCTCTAGAAATTTTACTTAAATAAATATCTCTTTCTAATGGATTTTTTACTCTTTGTAGAATAGCGGCTACTTCATTAGCAAATCCACTTAATCCCTGTGCTGAATCTAAATTATAATTATTTTTAATTTTTAAAATTTTATAGTCTAAATAAGGAAGGGCTTTACTTATTTCTAATTCAAAAGACAATTTCCCGTATTTTTTTAGATAGTCATCTGGGTCTAAATTTTCTGGCAACATTATGATTTTAGGACTTATATTTTTTGAAATCAGTATATCTATTGCTCTATCAGTAGCCTTTATGCCTGCTTCATCGGAGTCATAACATATATATACTTCATTGGCATATCTATCTAATAAGCTTGCTTGTTTCAGTGTTAAAGCCGTTCCAAGACTAGCTACACTATAATTTATACCACTTTTATATAAAGAAATAACATCCATATAGCCTTCTACTAAGATAATCTTATCTCTATTAGTTTTTTCTGAAATAATATTTATATTATATAAATTTTCTCCCTTGTTAAATATGATTGTGTCTCTAGTGTTTAAATATTTAGGTAAAGAATCATCTAAAACTCTTCCACCAAATCCTATAACCTTCCTTCTAGAGTTAATTATAGGAAACATAATTCTATTTCTAAATCTATCTATAAAATTCCCTTTTTTAGACTTGTAAACCAAATTAAACTCTTCTAATTCCTCGCCCTTATAACCTTTACTTATTAAATATTTATATAAAGAATCCCAAGAATTATTAGCATATCCTAAACCATAAGTATTAATGACATCATTTTTTATATCTCTTTTTAATAAATAATTATATGCTTGTTTATTTTTTTTTAGGTTATTATAAAAAAATAAGGCAGCTTCTCTATTAGCTTTATAAGCTCTTTCTTTTTTTTCTTTTATTTTATTGTCTCTAGGATTATTATATTCATTTACTTTTATATTATATTTATCAGCTAAAAATTTTACAGCTTCTTTAAATCCAAGATTTTCTCTTTTCATTATAAAACTTATCTGGTCTCCTCCTACACCGCATCCAAAACAGTGAAATATCCCCTTAGATGGGGATACAGTGAAGGATGGTGTTTTTTCATTATGAAAAGGACAAAGACCTATATAATTACTTCCACTCTTTTTTAAACTTATATACTCAGATATAACATCTACAATATCAGCTCGTTCTCTTATATCATCTAATAAATTATCATTTATTATATATGTCAAAAGTAATCACCTACTCCACCCCACAGGTATAAATAAAGATTCATATAGTTTTATAGCATAAACATCAGTCATTCCAGCTATATAATCAGTTATTATATCTTCTTTTGTATGTTCTATACTATCATAAAGTTTCAAGTTTTCTTTAGGAATCTTATCAATGTTTTTTTTATAATAATTAAACAAGCCACTTATAAGTCTTTCTATCTTCGGATCTTCAGATTTCACAATTTTATCTAAATACACATTCTCAAACATATATTTTCTTAAATTTAAAGTAGCTTCTTCAATCTCTTTTTCCATTTTTATATAATCTTTATGATAACTTTCTTTTACCAAAGAATTTATCATTGTATTTATCCTCTTAGAATGATTATTACCTAAAATTTCTATTAAATCCCTAGGCAAATCTTCCTTGGTAATTATTCCCGCTGAAATTGCATCTTCTATATCATGATTTATATAAGCTATTCTATCTGCATACTTTACTATTTTACCTTCTAAAGTAGAAGCAATATTCTCTCCAGAATGATTTAATATACCGTCTCTTACTTCATAAGTTAAATTTAGACCCATTTTTTGATTCCTTCCAGACAAAAAATCTACAACTCTTATAGATTGTTCATTATGTCTGAATCCTTTTGAGTTTAATTTATTTAAAACATATTCTCCACTATGTCCAAATGGTGTGTGTCCTAAATCATGTCCTAAAGAAATAGCTTCTATTAAGTCTTCATTTAACTCTAAAGCTCGAGTTATAGTTCTAGCAATTTGTGAAACTTCTAAAGTATGAGTTAATCTTGTTCTAAAATGATCTTTACCAGGAGATATAAATACTTGAGTTTTGTGTTTTAATCTTCTAAAAGCTTTTGAGTGAAGTATTCTATCTCTATCTCTTTGAAAGTCAGTTCTAAGATTACACTTATCTTCTAGCTCACTCCTTCCCTTAGATTGATCTACGAAAGTTGCAGTTTTATATAAAATATTATGTTCTAATTTTTCTCTTCTTATTCTTGGATTTATAATAATCACCACCTAAGAGAAATTACTTTCCATATATTCAATAATTATCTCAGCAGTTTCTTCAATAGCTTTATTGGAAACATCTATAACTACACAACCCAATTCTTCCATTATTTGTTTAGAATATTTTAATTCATCTTTAATCCTAGATAAATTAGCGTACTTTGCGCTGCCCGAAAGTCCTAAAGATTTTAATCTCTCTTCTCTAATTGTAATAAGTTTGTCAGGGTTACAGGTTAAGCCAATAACCCTTCTTGCATCTTTTTCATAAACTTCTTTTGGCACTGGAACTTCAGGAACCAAAGGGATATTTGCAACTTTGTACAATTTATTTGCTAAATACATTGATAAAGGTGTTTTAGAAGTTCTGGATATTCCAACCAAACATATATCAGCCTTTTTTGCTCCTCTTGGATCTTTCCCATCATCATATTTAACTGCAAATTCAACTGCTTCAACTTTTTTAAAATAATTTTCATCTAATCTTCTTATTAATCCCGGCTCTCTTAACGGTGGATACCCTAAGATTTTCTCTAATTGAAGCATAGGCATCCCCATAACATCTACAGTGTATAGGTTTAAATCTTTAGCCTTTCTCTCTATAAAGTCTTTAGTGGATGATACAACATTTGTATAAACTATTAAGCTTTTACCAAACTGAGCAGCTTCTTCCAGTATTGGTTCTATCTGCTCAATACTATTATGATAAGGATATCTTTTTATCTCATAGCTATAAGACTCAAACTGTCTTGCTGCAGCCTTTGCAATTAATTCACCTGTTTCGCCTATTGAATCAGATATTACATAAATTTCTACTGAATGTTCTGACATATTTCCTCCTTAGATTTCTCCTTAAGCTAGTTCAACAAACAATCTATTTACGTTGGTTTTAGTAAATCTCCCAATCACTTTTAATTTTTTAAAATCGTTATCTATAGCTTTTACTACTGGTAAAGAATCGACTTTTCTTTTCTCTATTAAAGTAGCTGCATCTAACACAGATGAGTCTTCTGTTACATAAGCTATATTTGGCATTCTAGTCATAATCATTCCAACAGGAGTTTTGTTTAAATCTAATTTACCTATTGCCGTTCTCAATAAATCTTTTCTGGAAACTACTCCTGTAAGAAAACCTTCTGAAGTTATAAATACAGAACTAATATTGTCTAAGAATAGTTCTACTATAACATCATACACAGAGGTATTTTCATCCATTACCATAGGTAAGCTCATATTATCTTTTACTAAAATTTGTTTTACTTGATTAGGAAAAAAAGAAAAATTGGACTTACCAGTATAAAAATATCCAACTTTAGGTCTAGCTCCTAAAAAGCCTAACATAGTTAATACAGTTAGGTCGGATCTTATTGTTGCTCTTGATATATTTAATTTTTCAGCTATATCTTCTCCAGTTATGGGTGTATTAAGTTTAACAATCTCTATTATCTCTAACTGTCTTTTAGTAAATTCCAATTCCTCACCATCTTTATTCAGTAACAATTTTTTCAATATTAAAGATCTTATTAACCACTAAATCTATTTTTGATATCATACTCAATCTGTTATTCCTTAAGTCAACATCATCAACAAGAACCATTATATTATTAAAGTAATTATTTATAGGATTAATTAAATTTTCTAGATGAGTTATAGCTTGTTTATATTCTTTTTTATCTAATAAATCATTAACTAGCTCCAAAACTTCTATTTGCGCAAGGTATAAATCTTTTTCTTCGTCTTCAACAAGTAATTCTTCTTTAAAATTCATTTTTTCTGTATTCTTACTTGCTAAATTATGAACTCTATTTAAAGACTCTATTAAGTTATTTTTATCTGCAGATTTAAAATAACTATCTAATTCAGATGATTTTTGGAATAAATCTGTAATGCTTAAATTAGAATCTATTATTGAATCAATTAAATCATATCTAATACCTTTTTCTTGAAGCATATTTTTTATTCTAGATTTAAAAAATTCTAGTATACTATCTTTAGTTTTATCATAATCAAAGGCTAGTGACATTTGGTCCGTATAATAGAAAAGACTAGACTCTATTATATCATCAATATATAAGTCCCATTTATTATGTTCCAAAATATTTATTACACCAATGGTAGATCGTCTAAGAGCAAAAGGATCTTGAGATCCTGTAGGAATTAAACCTATAGCAAATAAACCACAAATAGTATCTACCTTGTCTGATATAGATAATATAGATCCAATTGTCGATTTGGGTAAATCATCACCTGCAAACCTTGGTAAATATTGTTCATAAATAGCTTGAGCAACAATATCTTTCTCTCCAGATTTTTTTGCATAAATCGAACCAATTATACCTTGTAATTCTGTGAATTCTTGAACAGTCTTTGTAACAAGATCAGCCTTAGATAAAATAGCGCTTCTTTCTAAAGAATCTAAAGTTTCTTCAGCTACTTCTAAACTTTCTCCTATCTTGTTCGCCAACTTAGATACTCTAATAGATTTATCATAAATTGTCCCTAATTTATCTTGAAATACAATCCCTTTTAAAGAATCAACATAAGCTTCTAATGGTTTTGATGTATCTTCTTCGTAGAAAAACTTTGCATCTTCTAATCTAGCTTGTAAAACTTTTTCATTACCTTCTATTACAATATCTTTATAATCGTCATTTCCATTTCTAATAGTTATAAAATATGGTAATAAATTCCCTTTAGAATCTAAAATAGGAATAAATCTTAAATGATCTTTCATAGGTGTTGTAATAACTTCTTTAGGCAATTCTAAATATTTCTTTTGAATTTCCCCAACTATTGGATTAGGATACTCAACTATATAAGTTAGTTCAGTCAATAAATCTTCATCTTCTTCTAACTCGCCACCTAGAGACTTAGCAAGTTTAGTTGAACCATACTTTATAGTTTCTCTTCTCTTATCTTGATCTAATATTACATAATTATCTTTAAGTAAATCTTCATAATTATCAACATGGTCTACTACTATATTTGAATTTCCTAAAAATCTATGACCTCTAGTCACATTCGAAACAGGTATACCCTCAAATTCAAATTCAACTACCTTATTATTAAGTAAAGATACAACCCATCTTATAGGTCTGGCAAATTTAATATTTTTACCACCCCATTTCATATTCTTAGGAAAATTAATAGATTTAATTAAACCACTCATGTTTTCTCTGAGAATATTTTCGGTACTATCTCCTTTCTTTTCAATATGAGCAAATACATATTCTGTTCCCTTTATTTCTTTTATTACTATGCTATCTATATCTATATTTTGAGATTTCATGAATCCTTTAAGCGGTTTTGTTGGATTATTATCTTCGTCAAAAGATATTTTTTTAGCAGGTCCCTTAACTTCTAAACTCAAGTCTTCTTGTTTTGAAGCTATTCCTTCTACAATTAGACTAAGTCTTCTAGGCGTTGCATATACTTTAATTGTTTCGTATGTTATTTTATTTTCATCTAATAATTTAATAGCCTTATTCTTATACTCATCTATAGCTAATTCTACAAATCTAGATGGTAATTCTTCAACTCCAATTTCAAGTAAATATTTATTCATTTATTATGCCTCCTTTATTTAGTAAAGGATAATTTAATTCTTCTCTCTCTTTTAAATATTGAACTGCTATTGCTCTTGCAAGATTTCTTACCCTTGATATATATCCAGCTCTTTGAGATACTGAAATAGCTCCTCTAGCATCAAGTACATTAAAAATATGAGAACACTTTAAACAATAATCATAAGCAGGTAAGACTAAATTTTCATCTATTATTCTTAAACATTCTTTTTCATATATTGAAAATAAATTTTGTAACATATCTACGTCTGCTTTTTCAAAGGAATATACAGAATGCTCATATTCCCCCATCTTAAATATGTCTCCATAAGTTAAATTTTCATTCCATTTTATGTCATATACAGAATTTACATCTTGTAAATACATGGCTATTCTTTCTAAACCATAAGTTAATTCTGCAGATTCTAATTCACAATTAACTCCACCAACTTGTTGAAAATAAGTAAATTGAGTTACTTCCATTCCGTCTAACCATACTTCCCAACCAAGTCCCCAAGCACCTAGTGTTGGAGATTCCCAATTATCTTCTACAAACCTAATGTCATGAGCTAAAGCGTCTATTCCAATAGCTTTTAAACTATCTAAATATATTTCTTGAACATTATCTGGTGATGGTTTTAAAATAACTTGCATTTGATGGTGTTGATATAATCTATTTGGATTTTCTCCATATCTGCCATCAGCTGGTCTTCTGGAAGGTTCTACATAACATGTTTTCCAAGGTTCTGGTCCTAATGATCTTAAGAAAGTAGAAGGATTCATAGTTCCAGCACCTTTTTCTATATCATATGGTTGCATAATAACACAACCTTTTTCCTTCCAATAAGCTTGTAAATTTTGTATTAAATCTTGAAAATACATTTTTTCCCCCTTATATTATAAAAGCAATAATGAATTAAAATTTTCAATATCTAAGTTATATTTTATATAATGTAAAACTATATTTTGTATATATAGAAGCTCACTTTGATCTAATTCATCTTCTATTTTATCTAATGAAGTATATAATAATTTATTTAAATAGTAAATATTTTTTTCACTTATCTTATAAGTTAATAAATTATTGTTATGTTCTTCTAAAAATTTTCCTTCGACTATTGAAAAATATTTTTTTTTATTTCCTGAGTCTAGATTAGGTCTATAGCCTAAAAAAGTTAAAAACTTTAATTCAAAAGCTATTATTAAAGAATAAACAGATTTTGTAGTTGGTAATAATAATAAAGTTTTTTTTAACAAATCAAATATTTTTTTATTAACATCTCCTTCTAAAAAAACTTTATCTACTAACTCTAGTAAATATGAACCCATTATTAAACTATCATAGTTTTTTCTAATATTGTAGTTAGAATTTAAAATTTTCCCAGAAGATATATAATAAAATGATTTTCCTTTAGATATATAGGCCTCTGAATTTGAAAAAATCGAACTTATTGCTATTAGAGGTGACTTAGGATTCAATGAACCTTTTGCTAATATATTTAATTTCCCCATTTCTCTAGAAAAAACTCTAAGAATTTTACTTGTTTCTTTATATTTTTGTTCACTTAAAACTATTATTTCAGATCTTATTTTTCCATTAATTGTATCCAAAATTTTTCAAACCTTTTTCGTTATCTCTCCACTTATCCTGAACTTTAACCCAAAGTTTTAAGTTAACTTGTGTGTCTAACAAATTTTCTATTTCAATTCTAGACTTGATTCCTATCTTCTTTATCATACTTCCATTTTTACCTATAATTATTTTTTTATGGGATTTTTTTTCAACAAATATTGTAGCTTCAATATCCATTAAATCCTTATCTTCTCTATCTTTCATTTTTTCAACTGCAACTGCAACTCCATGCGGAATCTCTTCATCTAAAAATCTAAGGGCTTTTTCTCTTATCAACTCAGAAACTATAAATTTTTCTGTTTTATCAGTGACCATATCTTCTGGATAAAATTTTGGACCTTCCTCAAGATAAGCATATAAAATATTTAAATACTCTTCAATTCCATCATTTTTTAAAGCTGAAATTGGTATTATTTCTTTAAATAAATTTAATTCACTATACATTTTTATAATATCTAAAAGCTCTTCTTTTTGAATTTCGTCTATTTTATTTATTAGCAATATAATAGGAGTTGATGAATTCTTTGATTTAAGAGTTTCTATTATATACTTGTCCATTCTTCCTATATTTTTAGAAGAATCAACAATATAAGTTATAAGATCAACTTCATTTAAAGTTTCTTCGGATATTCTAAGCATATAATCCCCTAATTTATTTTTAGGGCTTTGGATCCCTGGGGTATCTAAAAATATAACTTGCATTTTATCAGACGTATGAATGAAATTTATTACATTTCTTGTAGTTTGAGCTTTGTTTGATGTAGCTGATATTTTTTGGCCTATTATATTATTTAATAATGTACTCTTTCCAACATTAGGTCTTCCTATTATATTTACAAATCCCGATTTAAACATTATTCACCTCTTTTAAATCTCTTGGTCCAAAGCTATACGGCAACAATTCTTCTAATTTAAATATTTTATAATCATCTATAGAATTAGCTACTATTATATCTGGATCATTTGAAAATTCTTTAAGAACTTGTCTACATATACCACAAGGGAATGTATCTATTCCTTGTGAAATAACAACAAGTTTTTTAACAATCATTTTACCTTCAGAAACAGCTTTAAAAATAGCTGTTCTTTCAGCACAATTTGTAGCACCATATGATGCTATTTCAATATTTCCTCCACTATAAACACTACCATCTTCCATTTCTACAGCTGCTCCTACTTTAAACTTAGAATAAGGTGAGTAACTATACTTATCCCTTGCTTCAATAGCAATTTTTATTAACTCTTTTATTTCCATTTTACTCCTAACTATCCAATTACTTTAAATATAAATAAGGCAACACAAATACCTAAAATAGCTCCAGAAACTACTTCACTTATTTTATGAATACCACCTTCTATTCTACTTTCCCCTACCAAAAAAGCAATTCCAAAAGCAGCTAAAGTTATTAAGGTTTTTTCTGCAATAATTGATATTATGGTTGCTGAACAAAAGGCAAGAGATGTATGTCCTGATATAGCCCCTCCCTGAAAATAAGTTCCACCATTTTTTTTAGCACGAATATATTTTCCTCCAACGGTTAAGATTAGGACTAATAAAATTACTATAAAACTCATATGCTCATCAGAACTATGAATTTTAAACAAAATCACGTCCCCTGCTACAGATATCCTATCATAAAAAAGTAAATAAGCTACAATTAATGCATTAATTGATGATATGAGAACAGCTCCAGCTGATATATCTTTTATATATTTTGCTATGGGATTATAATCTTGAACAATTAAATCTACAGTTCTCTCTATTGCTGTATTAAACATTTCTGAGGCCACAACAAAAGTTATTGAAAAAATCATTATCATAAATTCTACTCTATTAAAATTCATAAATAAGCTTAAAAATATAATCCCAAGTGCTGCAATATAATGAAACTTCATATTTTTTTCAGTTTTTAAGGCTGAAATTATACCTTGAACTGCATAATTAAATGAAGCTATAAAACCACTTTTTTTCATATAATCACCTATATATTTTTAATCTATCCATAATTATCTTCTCTTTTTGTCTCATAATTATTTTTTCATTTTCTTTTTCATGGTCATACCCTAATAAATGTAAAAGAGAATGAACTGTTAAATATGAAATTTCTCTTTCCTCTGAATGTTTATACTCTTCTGCCTGTTCTAATACTCTTCTAGTATTTATAACAATATCCCCTAATATTCTATCCTCTAATTTAAACTCATCATCAATTGGAAAAGATAAAACATCTGTTGAAGAATCTACACCTCTAAAATCACGATTTAGCTCTCTAATCTCCTCATCATTTACAAAGGATAAACTAACCATTACATTGTCTTCAACTCTCTCTTCTATTAAAACTTCATTTATAGATTTTTTTATAATATTAATTATTGCTTCATCTATAAAAACATCTTCTTGTCTATTATCAAAAAGTATATTCATAAAAATCTATTTCCTACTCTCATATTTATCATAAGCACTTATAATCCTTTGTACTAACGGATGCCTTACTATATCTTGCTTCCCTAAATAAACAATTCCTATTCCTTTGACGCCCTTTAATATATTCAAAACTGTTTTTAGTCCAGAAGGCTTTCCCTTTGGAAGATCAGTTTGTGTTATATCTCCTGTTATTATAGCTTTAGATCCATACCCCAACCTGGTTAAAAACATCTTCATTTGTTCATTTGTAGTGTTTTGAGCTTCATCTAAAATAACAAAGGCACTATCTAATGTCCTTCCTCTCATATAAGCCAAGGGAGCAACTTCTATTAACCCCTTTTCAACATATTTATTATAATTATCATGACCTAGCATTTCAAATAAAGCATCATATAGAGGTCTTAAATATGGATCTACTTTCATTTGTAAATCTCCTGGTAAAAATCCAAGATTTTCTCCAGCTTCAACTGCCGGTCTAGTTAAGATAATTCTATTTACTTCTTTATTTTTAAAAGCTTTAACTGCAGAAGCCATAGCTAAGTAGGTTTTCCCAGTACCCGCTGGTCCTATACCAAATACAACATCTTCATTTTTTATTTTATCTATATAATTTTTTTGCCCTAAAGTTTTAGCCCTAATAGGTTTTCCCATAGAAGTATAAACAATAGTTTCATTTAATAATTCTGTTATAGAAACAGTATTTCCTGATTTAATTAAAGAAATCATATAATTTATCTCATTATTTTCTAAGTTTTTTTGTCTTTTTAAAAGCTCAATTAAATTATCAAATAATATTGCAACCATTTCTAATTTATCTTTATCATCAGAGCGAATAATTAATCGGTCTTTATTTATTTTTATTTTAATATTAAAAGTTTTTTCTATTTTAGATAAATTTTCATCTAACTTCCCAAAAAGAGAAGCTCTCATGTTACTATCTAAAATAGAAATATCAATAATCTTATCTATCATTTTTACCTCCAATTATCATTCTATGATACCATAAATAAGCTATTTTTTCCACTTTAAAGCCAACAAATAGAATTTATTAAAGTTATTATTAATTTTAATTTAAAGTAAAAAAAAACTATCAAATCTTTTAAAAGATTTGATAGTTTTTTTACTTTCTTAAAGAAACAGGTTTATCTAATATTTCTTTCATAATAATAGAATTAACCAGACTTTCATTGGAAAAATCCACATTAAATTCTTTATATTCTTTTTCATCCTCAATCTCATCAAAAAATGATTTATTTTCTTTTATAGAAATTGAAGATTCCTTAACAGATTCTCTTTCTTTTTTTATATCACTTATTACAGAGTCTCTTTTTTTATTTATATCCTCATTTAAAGAAAAACTATTATCAACTTTTTCTCTAACAACTTTAGATTTATCTTTACTTGTAAGATCTTTTTCATTTTTAAATAATCCGTTAGAGTAATCATCTAATTTTTTAAATAGATTTCTTTCCTGGGAAGAATTAAATAGTTTCTTATTATTTGAAACTTGATCATCTTTTTTTAAATCATTGTTTTTTTTATTCCCAAAAAGCTTAGATGATATTGCTGGGATTAATAAATATATTATAACAACAGTTATTAATTTATCCATAATTTATCACTTACTCTTTTTTATCTTTATTGGTTATTTTTGATATAGAATCTCTCATATCAGTGTCTGAATTTATATTTTTTATTTTATAATAATCTAGTACACCTATATTCCCATTTCTTAAGGCTTCTGCCATAGCTAATGGAACTTGAGATTGAGCTTCAACTACTTTAGCCTTCATTGACTCTACTTCAGCTCTCATTTCTTGTTCTCTTGCAACTGCCATCGATCTTCTTTCAGAAGCTTTTGCCTCTGCAATTCTTTTATCAGCTTCTGCTTGATCAGTCTGTAATCTAGCTCCTATATTTCTTGCTACGTCAACATCTGCAATATCAATAGATAAAATTTCAAATGCAGTTCCTGAATCCAATCCTTTATCAAGTACAACCTTAGATATTGAGTCAGGATCCTCTAACACAGCCTTATAAGTTTTAGAAGATCCTACTGTAGTTACAATACCTTCACCAACTCTTGCAATTATAGTTTCTTCACCAGCACCACCAACAAGTCTTTCTATATTAGCTCTAACTGTTACTTTTGCCTTTACCATAACTTCAATCCCATCCTGTGCCACCGCTGAGATATTAGGAGTTTCTATAACTTTAGGGTTTACAGATACCTGCACAGCTTCTAATACATTTCTTCCCGCAAGATCTATCGCTGCTCCTCTTTCAAACTTTAAAGGTATATTAGCTCTTTCAGCAGCTATTAATGCATCTACTAAAGTATTTACATTACCTCCTGCTAAATAATGTCCTTCTAAGTTTCCTATATCTAAGTCTAAACCTGCCTTTGTAGCTTTAATCATTGGATTTACAATTCTTCCTGGTCTTACTCTTCTAAGTTTCATTCCTATAAGAGTAGATATTTTTACCTTTACTCCAGAGAAAAATGCCGTTATCCAAAGTCCTATAGGTACAAAAGAAAAGAATAAGATTATAACCAATATTACTAATATAATTATGGCCCCACTAAAAATGTTTGTACTATTTACCATATTAATCAATCCTCCTTACAAAAATTTTATATGATTCTATTTTAATTACCTCAATGTCTACGCCCTTTTCAATAAATCCTTTATAGGCTATAGCTTCATACTTACTTCCTTCAACTTCTATAAATCCAGTAGGTTTTAATACAGTTAAAGACTTACCTACTTGACCTAAATTTAACTTAGCATGATCAACACTTAAATATTTTTCAGAAAAATCACCAGGCCTATTTAAGGTTAATTTATTTATTAGCTTAAACTTCATTCCTTTTTTTATTAAAAACAAAGTAAACATAATAGTTATCACTAAAGAAATAGCTATTGATGTTATGGCTATCTCTATGGTTTCCATAGCTAAAATTAAACCTAAAATGATTGCTATTAAACCACTTATTCCAGCGATGCCAAACCCAGGTATTGCTATTTCTATTAAAATTAAAACTATGCCAAGTATAAATATAGCTATAGAATACCAATTGGAATTTCCAACCATTGTATTCCCTAGGAAAAACATAAAGAAAGAAATTATAGAAATTATTCCTCCCACGCCAAAACCTGGACTAAATAGTTCAAAAACAAAACCTGACATACCTAAAATTATAAATAGTGTTGCTATAGTTGGATTAGATATGAAATTTATAAATTTAAGTAAATTGCTCATTTCTAAAGTATCAGTATTTTCAATATTATAACCCAACTCTGTAACCAATTCTTTTTTTGAATCAATTACTCCATCTGATATCCCATAATCTAAGGATTCTTTAGAAGTTAAATTAACCAATTTCCCCTTTGTTACTAACCCATCTATAGATATATCCTTATCGGCCATAGCTTCAATCACAGTTTCATTTCTATTTCTTTTTTGAGCTGTATCTCTTAAAATACTTCTCCAAAAAGAAATATTTTTTTCTGTATTAGGTATTGTTTCTGCTGAGCCTATAGTTGCGGTAGATCTCATATATATTTTTTCACAAGCTATACTTATCAAAACTCCTGCAGATTCAGCTTTTGTATTTACATAAGCAACCGTCTTTATAGGTGAGTTTATTATATCATCTTTTATTTGTTCAGCAGCTATTACAGATCCTCCATAGGTATCTATATCAAAAACTATTGCTTTATAATTGTTTTCAACAGCCTTATCTATTCCTTCTTTTACAAAATTTGATGTTGCCGAATTTATTTCTCCATTTATAGGAATTATAAAAACATCATTTTCTTTTGAAAAAGCTATAGAAGGCAATAAAATTATAAATAAAACTATAAGAGAAATACATTTTTTCATTTTATCCCCCCTAAAAAATAAAACCTGGGTTATTTCCCAGGTTTAACTAACAAGCTTTGAGCAATTTTACTTACCATGCCACCATCAGCTCTTCCTTTAATTTTAGGCATTATATTTTTCATAAGTTTACCCATATCTTTAGGAGAAGTGACATCACATTCTTCCATCGTCTCTTTAACAATTTTAGTAAGTTCTTCTTCTGAAAGTTGTTCTGGCAAATAATCAAGCAATATATTTATTTCAGCATTAGTTTGCTCGATAAGATCATGGCGATCGCCCTTCTTAAACTCCTCAATAGAAGATTTTTTTTCTTTAAGTTGTTTACTAAGTATATCTAGAATTTCTTCATCAGTTAGCTCAATTCTCTCGTCTACTTCTTTTTGCTTAATAGCAGCACGCACCATTGTTATGGTATCTTTTTTCAATTTGTCCTTATTTCTCATAGAAGTTTTGAGATCTTCCATAAGCTTATCTTTTAAAGACATAATTACACCTCTTTAATTAAAATTTATGCTTTTTTCTACGTGCTTCTTCAGATTTTTTCTTTCTTTTAACACTTGGTTTTTCATAATGCTCTCTTTTTCTAGCCTCTTTTAAAACTCCACTAGTAGCACATTGTCTCTTAAATCTTTTAAGAGCATTGTCAAGAGATTCATTTTCTCCAACTCTAATTTCTGACATTGGTTCCCCTCCTCTCGTAGAAAAGAGTAGCCCCTCGGACTAATTCTTAATAATTATACCTTATATTGATTAATTTTTCAATCTTTTATTTTTAACCTGGTGGCCAAGACAAACTTCTACCACCTAGCATATGAAAGTGAATATGATTAACTGTTTGCCCTCCGTCTTCTTTACAATTGTTAACTATTCTATAACCCTTATCAAGTTTATTGTCCATAGCTAATTTTTTTGCAATCCAAAATACGTGGCCTATTAAATCTTTATCGTTTTCTTCCATATCATCAAGCGATTCAATATGTTTTTTAGGTACTATTAATACGTGAAAAGGTGCATAAGGATTTATGTCTTTAAATACATAAACTAATTCATCTTCATAAATCTTTTCCGATGGAATTTCTTTATTTATTATATTACAAAATAAACAATCCATATAAAAGGCCTCCTTTTTTATATAAGTTCAGTTTTTACAAACTCACCATCTATATCTATTATTTTAACATCTTTTATCTGATTTTTTAAATTTAAATTAGTTTCTGTATAACATCTTATATAATTAGTAGTATAGCCCACGAATTTATTCGAAGAAATATCTAAGTTTTTTTCAAATAAAACAGTATTAACTTTATTTAAATTTTTCCTAGCAAAATTTTTCATTAAATCTTTATTTAAATCTGATAAAATATTCGCTCTTTTAATTTTCACATTCCCATTTACTTGATTTTTCATTTCTGCTGCCTTAGTCCCTGATCTTTTAGAATACTTAAATATGTGAATTCTAGAAAAGTTCACTTTTTTTATAAAATCATAACTATCTTTAAAATCTTCATCACTTTCACCAGGAAATCCAACAATAACATCAGTTGTAAGTCCTGCATCAGGCATAAATCTTCTAATCAATTCTATTTTCTCAAAATAGTCTTTAGAGGAATACTTTCTATTCATGCTTTTTAAAATTTTATCTGACCCACTTTGCAGTGATAAATGAAAATGGTCACATAATTTACCAGTAGCAATGCCTCGTTTTATAAAATCTTCAGTTATAGTTCCTGGCTCTATTGAAGATAATCTTATTCTTTCTATTCCATCTACTTTTGCTATAGACTCAATTAGATCTATTAATCTCTCATTTCCAAGATCATAACCATACGAACCTATATGAATTCCAGTTAAAACTATTTCTTTAAATCCAGCTCTAGATAAAATCTCAGCTTCGTTAACACTATCTTCAATAGACCTTGATCTAATATTTCCTCTAGCATAAGGTATAATACAATAACTACAAAATCTATTACACCCATCTTGTACTTTCATATATGCCCTGGTCATATCTGCAGTATTTTCTATATTTATCCTTTGAAATTCTCTATCTCCCTTTAAAGGCCTAACTATATTTATTTGTTTTTTATCTTCTAAATATTCTTCATATAAGTCTACTATCTTATCTCGTTCAGTTGTTCCAAGTATAATATCTACCCCTTTTATTTCAGAAACTTCTTTGGGAGAAACTTGAGAATAACATCCAACTACAGCCACTACAGCATTAGGATTATCCCTTTTTGCCCTTCTAATAAATTGTCTGGATTTTCTATCTGATAAATTTGTAACCGTGCACGTATTTACTATATAAATATCAGCATTCTCTATTTCATGATCTACATTTATATATCCACGTTTTTCAAAATTTTCTGTCATGGCTTCTGATTCATATTGATTTACTTTACATCCCAGCGTAAGTATAGAAAATGTTTTTGAAATAAGATCATCTCCCTTCTAATTTGTGAATAATATAATAACTAGAACAAATAGAAGCTGTTTCAGCTCTTAATATTCTATTACCTAAAGAAATAATTTTTGCACCTATTGACTTTAGAAATTCAATTTCTTCAATTTCAAAACCACCTTCAGGACCTATTATTAATACTATATCATTGTTTTTTAAATTTATATCATCAAATATTAAATTTTCTTCATTTTCATAAGCTACCAAAATTTCCTTATCCTTGCTTATATTTTTTATTTCACTTAAATTTATAGGATGATTTACTTTAGGTATTAAATCCCGTTTTGACTGTTTAGCAGCTGCTTCTATAATTTTTTGCCATCTATCTATTTTTTTATTTTCTTTATTGTTTATTTTAGATACAACCCTCTTAGTATATAAAGGATAAAAACTAGTTACCCCTATTTCTGTTCCTGCTTTAAAAACAGTTTCCATTTTATCAGCTTTCAATATAGCTTGTATAAGAGTTAATTTGACATCACTTTCATTTTTCTCTTTTATCTTTTCTACTTTTTTTAAAGTAACTATACCATCATTATAATTATCATATTTAGCTAAAAACACTCCATTTTTAGCAGAAATTTCAACTTCTTCTTTTTCATTAATTCTCAATACATTTATATAATGATGAGAGTCTTCCTTTGAAAGACTTATTTTATCTAAAAAAACTTCTTCTTTGAAAAATCTAAACATATTTATATTTACCTACTATTAAAGCCCATGAATTTTTTTTCTCAATTTTTAAAATTTCAAAATCTTCTTTTAATAAAGCCTCTTCAACCATAATTATTTTCTCTGCCAAAATTCCAGATGAAATAAATATCCCATTATTTTTTAAATGATTTTTTAATTCAGGAATCATTTCAACTATTATCTCTGCTATTATATTTGAAACTATTATATCAGCTTTACCTTCTACTACATCAAGCAAATTACCCTTATAACTAACTATACTATTTTCAACATTATTTAATCTTGCATTTTTTTCTGTGGCCTTTATGCAATTATCATCTATATCGACGCAAACAGCTTCTTTAGCACCCAACTTGACAGATGCTATACCCAATATACCACTACCACAGCCTATATCAAATATAATACTTCCTTCCTGAACATAGTTTTCTAAAGACTCAAGACATAAATAAGTAGTTTCATGAGTTCCTGTTCCAAATGCCATACCAGGATCAATAATAACAACTTTTCTATTTTTATTATTTTCATAGTCTTCCCAATAAGGCTTTATGGCAATCTTTTCTCCAATTTCTAATGTATGGTAATATTTCTTCCAATTATTAGCCCAGTCTTCTTCTTTTGTTTTTTCTATTCTAGTCTCAGCTAAATTTTCATCTAATATTAGTTTATTAATGTTTTCTACTAGTTTGAAATCTTTATTATCAAAGTAAGTTTTTATCAAAATTTTATTTTTTTCTAGATTAAAAATTTTATTATCAACAAAATCCCAAGACCTCTCATCCTTTTCTAAATCATCTATAATATGATTTCCATACTCTTCAAAAGTGTATATATCAAAAGAATTTAAAATTCCTATTATTTTATCCCTATTTTCTAAATTTGTATTGATTATTAACTCTATATAATCCATAACATCCTCTCATAGTAAAAAATAGACAAAATCTATTGACTTTGCCTATTCAAAAAATCCTTTAACTTTTTCAAAGAAACTTTTATGTTCTTCTTCTGTAGATTTACTCTTATTTCTAAGTTCTTCTAACAATTCTCTTTGTTCTTGGGTTATTTTCTTTGGAACTATAATCTTAACAGTAAAGTATAAATCTCCCCTACCCTCTCTTTTTACAAAATCTATACCTTCATTTTTTATTTTAAAAGTAGTTCCTCCTTGAGTTCCTTTTGGAATGTCAAACTCTACCAATTTTCTTAATGTTGGTATTTTTATTTTCCCACCTAAAGTTGCATCCATATAGGAAAGTGGCATTTCTAAATATAAATCAGATCCTGACCTTTTAAATACTGAGTCTGGCTTAACACTAATATATATAAATAAATCACCATTAGGTCCACCTTTTTCTCCTGCGTGACCTTCACCCTTCATAGATATAATTGTATTGTTGTCTACTCCTGCTGGAATTTTAATATTTATTTTTTTATTTATAGTTTCTTTTCCTGAACCGTGACACTTTTTGCATGGTTCTTCTATTATTTCTCCACTACCATTACATTTATCACAAGTAACCACTTGTATAAATCTTCCAAAAGGTGAAGATGTTTGAACTTTTATTTTCCCACTTCCATGACATTTATCACATTCATGTTTAGAAGTGCCTGGTTCTGCTCCATCTCCATTACATCTAGAACAGGTTTCCTGCCTTCTAACATTTATTTCTTTTTCAAGTCCAAAAACAGCCTCTCTAAAATCTAAATTAATATCAAATCTAATATCTTCGCCTCTAATTGGCCCATTGCTATTGTTGTTAGAATAAGTTTCTCTAAAACCTCCTCCACCAAAAATATCAAATATATCGCCAAAAATATCAGAAAATCCTCCAAATCCTCCTTCTTGGAAGTTTTCATTAAGTCCATCCTCTCCATATAAATCATAAGTTCTTCTCTTATTCTCATCTGATAGTACCTCATAAGCTAAGTTTAATTCTTTAAATTTAGCTTCTGCTTCAGGATTATCATGATTTAAATCAGGATGGTATTTTTTTGCTAATCTTTTATAAGCTCTTTTTATTTCTTGATCACTAGCTTCTTTAGTGATTTCTAATACTTCATAAAAATTTTTCAATTTTTCACCGCCATTTTCAAGTTAATATTTTAACTCTTTTTCACAAAAAAATAAAGCTAAATCTTAGATGATTTAGCTTTATTTAATAATATTAGCATTATTCTTCTTCATCTACAACTTCATAATCAGCATCTACTACATCTTCTTCGTTAGTATTTGTACTTTCTCCTTGTGGTTGAGCTTGTTTATACATTTCTTCAGAGACTGCATAGAATGCTTTAGCATTATTCTTCTTCATCTACAACTTCATAATCAGCATCTACTACATCTTCTTCGTTAGTATTTGTACTTTCTCCTTGTGGTTGAGCTTGTTTATACATTTCTTCAGAGACTGCATAGAATGCTTTAGTAAGTTCTTCAGTTTTAGATTTTATTTCTTCTAAATTATCAGAATCTTTTACTGCTTTTAATTCTTCTAATGCTTTTTCTATCTTTTCTTTATCTTCTGCTTTTATTTTATCCTTAAGCTCATCCATTGTTGATTCAGATTGATAAATTATAGAATCAGCATTATTTTTAGCTTCAATTAATTCTTTTTTCTTTGAATCCTCTTGGGCATACATTTCCGCTTCTTTAACTTTCTTTTCTATTTCATCTTCACTTAAGTTAGTAGAAGAAGTTATAGTTATCTTTTGTTCTTTACCTGTTCCTAAGTCTTTTGCTGATACATTAACAATTCCATTAGCATCTATATCAAAAGTTACCTCTATTTGTGGAACTCCTCTACGAGCAGGTGCAATACCATCTAATTGGAATCTTCCAAGTGTTATATTATCATCTGCCATTTGTCTTTCACCTTGTAAAACGTGAATATCTACAGATGTTTGATTGTCAGTTGCTGTTGTAAAAGTTTGAGATTTTTTAGTTGGTATTGTTGTATTTCTTTCAATTAGTTTTGTAGTAACTCTACCCATTGTTTCTATACCTAATGATAAAGGAGTTACATCTAATAATAATAAATCTTTTACATCACCAGAAAGAACTCCACCTTGAATAGCTGCACCTAATGCAACACACTCATCTGGATTTATATCTTTTTGAGGATCTTTCCCTATTAAATTTTTAATGCAAGTTTGAACTGCTGGTATTCTAGTAGATCCACCCACTAATAAAACTTTGTCTATATCTGAAGCTTTCATATCAGCATCAGATAAAGCATCTTTTACAGGTTGTTCTGTTTGCTTAACTAAGTCTTTGGTTATTTCATCAAATTTTGCACGAGTTAAGTCCATATTTAAATGTAATGGACCTGAAGCAGTTGCTGTTATAAAAGGTAAATTTATATTAGTTGACATAGTGGATGAAAGTTCTTTTTTAGCTTTTTCAGCTGCTTCTTTTAACCTTTGAAGACTCATTTTATCAGATTTTAAATCAACACTATTTTCTTTTTTAAATTCTTCAGCTATATAATCTATAATCTTATTATCAAAGTCATCTCCACCTAATTTATTGTTACCTCTAGTTGCATGAACTTCAAAAACACCATCAGACAATTCTAATATTGAAACATCAAATGTTCCTCCACCAAGATCATATACCATTACAGTTTGGGATTGACCTTCTTTATCTTCTCCATAAGCTAAGGCTGCAGCAGTAGGTTCATTAACTATTCTTTTTACTTCTAAGCCTGCAATTTTACCTGCATCTTTAGTAGCTTGTCTTTGAGCATCTGTAAAGTAGGCTGGTACAGTTATTACAGCTTGACTTATTTTTTCTCCAAGATAACTCTCAGCATCTGATTTTAACTTTTGAAGAATCATTGCTGATATTTCTTGTGGAGTATATTTCTTTCCATCTATTTCTATAGTATGGTCTGTTCCCATTTCTCTTTTTATTGATTGTATAGTCCTATCAGGATTTGTAATTGCTTGTCTTTTTGCAGTTTCTCCTACAAGTCTTTCTCCGTCTTTAGTGAAAGCTACAATAGATGGCGTAGTTCTTGATCCTTCAATATTTGGTATTATTATTGAATCTCCACCTTCCATTACTGCTACTGCTGAATTTGTTGTCCCTAAATCAATTCCTATTATTTTTGACATTTATATTTCCTCCTTAAATTTCCATTTAATTATTTAGATACTTTTACCATAGCTGGTCTAAGTACTTTATCTCCAATCATATAACCTTTTTGTAACACATCTATTACTGTACCTTCTTCAAAACCATCAACTTCTTCAGTTAGAACCGCATGGTGTAAATTGGGATCAAACTTTAAGTTTTTTGATTCAATTTCGGTTACTTGATTTTTCTTTAATAAGTCTAAAAGTTGATTATATATTAACTCAATTCCCTTTCTGAAATTTACATCTTGAACTTCTAATTCAAGTGCTCTTTCAAAATTATCAACTACTGATATTAGCTCATTAACTATTTTACTCTTACCTAACTCAATGTACTGAGACTTTTCATTTTCTGTTCTTCTTTTATAATTAGCAAAATCTGCTTGTAACCTAGCTAAGCTATCCTTTAAAGAATCAATCTCTTTTTGATTTGATTCACTTTCGAAATCATTATTTTTTTCTTCTACAAGTTTTTCTTCAGAATCAATATTTTTTTCAATATCAGTATTTTCTTCACCATCTATGTTAATATCAACCTTATCTTTATTCTCTATATTATCTTTCTTTTTCTCCATTACTTCACCCCACTAAATTATTTATGGCCAAGGTTAAATTATCCCTTAATGATTTTACCACACTTATATGTTTTTTGTAGTCCATTCTTATAGGTCCAATTATTCCTATTAATCCTATTCTTTTATCTTTTGTTTTAAAGTTGGCTTTGATTATAGAATTATCTTTCATTAAATCTTCTGAATTCTCATCCCCTATTAAAACACTGAAATCCGAATCATTATTTTTAGACTTTATTATATTTAATACAGCCTCTTCATTTTGAATGAAATCCATAAAATTTCTAGCTTTACCTACATCAAAATACTCTTCAAAATTTAAAATATTAGTTAATCCGTCATAATAAAGATCTATAGAAGATATCTTCTCATTAAATTTACTAACTTTTCTCACAACATCTTCAATGAATTCTTTATACCCTACAAACTCTCCTCTTAAAACTATATCAACTTTTTTTATTTCAGAAAAATCAAGTCCTCCTAGGTGATTATTTAACTCAATTACTATTTCATCTAAGATTTTATCTTGAATATGATTATTTACATTTATTATTTGTTGCTCAACAACTCCTTTGTCTCCAATTATTAAAAGTAATATAGAATATTCATTTAAATTAATTAATTGAATTGATTTGATTTTAGTATCTGGTTTCTTTAAAGATACAACAAAAGAAGTACAATTTGTATAATCAGCTAAAAGTTTAGCTGTTTTTTTGTATATATTACTTAAATTATTGTTATCTTCAACTAAAAGCTTATTTAAAAAATCAAATTCATTCTTATAATTGTTTATAATTAAGTTACTTTCTATTTCATCAACAAAAAACCTATAAGCCTTATAAGATGGAATCCTTCCAGCTGAGGTGTGAGGTTTGTTTAGATAACCTAAGTCTTCTAAATCCGCCATTTCATTTCTTATGGTAGCTGAACTTATTCCTAATCCAAATTCTTTAGAGATAGTTCTGGAACCAACTGGGATTGGATAATTTATATAAGAATTTATTATAGCATTTAAAATTTCTATTTTCCTTTTATCCATTTAAATACCACCCTCTTTATTAGCACTCGCATCTAGTTAGTGCTAATGCTATAAATATATATTACACATTTGGTCAAAGATTGTCAATACTTTTTGAAATATTTTTATTAAAGTTAAAATATAAGCAAAGAAAGCCTATATTTAATAAGTTTTAAATAGTAAAAAATTATGTTAAAATATAGTTTAGCTTATTTAGATTTAATATTTATATTTTATATATTTTAAATATAATAGTTAATTTCTAAAATAAAATTCAAATAAAATAATTATTTTATTTAGGAGGTATATAAATGGAAGACAAAAAAAACACAGTTTCTAGCTACCTATTTACAATTATTATAGCTATTTTATTAGCACTTTTTATAAGACATTTTATTTTTACATCAAATAAAGTAGTTGGAGAATCAATGTATCCAACTCTGGATACCAATGATAGATTGATTGCTTTAGTATATCCACTAAAATTTAAAAATCCGGATTATTCTGATATAGTAATATTAAAATCTCCTGTAGAAGAAGGTAAGGATTATATAAAAAGAGTTATAGGAAAGCCTGGAGATAAAGTAGAAATAAAAAATGGTCATATTTATCTTAATGATAACTTACTTATAGAAAATTATACTGAAAAAGGGATTGAAACAGGTATATATAATGACAGTTATTGGAAATTAAAAGAGAATGAGTTTTTTGTTGTTGGAGATAATAGGCAACCACAAAAAAGTAGCGATTCGAGAGCTTTTGGTCCTATAAAAAAAGAAGATCTAAAGGGTATAGTAAAACTTCGTTATTTCCCTTTTTCAAGATTTAGAACTTTTGGAGGTTAATTATGAATGATAGACAAAAAAACATTAGAAACTTTTCAATAATAGCTCATATAGATCATGGTAAATCTACCCTAGCTGATAGACTAATAGAATCTACTGGAATGCTTACTCAAAGAGAAATGGAATCGCAAGTTTTAGATTCTATGGATCTTGAAAGAGAAAGAGGTATTACCATAAAACTTAAGGCTGTGAGACTTGTCCACAAGGCTGCTAACGGAGAAGAATTCATTTTTAATCTTATAGATACTCCAGGTCATGTGGACTTTAATTATGAAGTATCTAGATCTCTAGCTGCCTGCGAAGGTGCTTTAGTTGTAGTTGATTCTACACAAGGAGTCGAGGCACAAACCTTAGCAAATGTTTATCTTGCAATTGACCAAAATTTAGAACTTCTTCCTATTATAAATAAAATTGACTTGCCTAGTGCTAGGCCAGATGAAGTAAAAAAAGAAATCGAAGATATTATAGGTATAGATTGTGAAGATGCTCCTCTTATATCTGCCAAAAATGGAATTGGTATAGATGATGTCCTAGATAAGATTATTAGTAATATACCAGCTCCATCTGGAGACGTTAATTCTCCCTTAAGAGCCCTAATATTCGACTCTTATTATGATTCTTATAGGGGTGTGGTTTGTTACGTTCGTATTGGAGATGGCACAGTAAAAGCTGGTGACAAAATAAAAATGATGGCAACTGGAAAAGTATTTGAAGTAAACGAAGTTGGAGTTACTACTTCAGGCCTTCTTCCCTTAGATCAGTTATCCGCAGGTGATGTAGGTTATATTACAGCAAGTATTAAAAACGTAAAAGAAGCTACTGTTGGAGATACTATAACTTCTCTTGAAAAACCTACTAATAACCCTTATCCTGGCTATAAAAAAGTAATACCTATGGTATATTGCGGTATATATCCTGCTGAAGGTGAAGAATATACTTCTGTTAGAGAAGCTCTTGAAAAATTACAAGTTAATGATGCAGCTCTTGATTTTGAAGCTGAGACATCTGTCGCTTTAGGTTTCGGATTCAGGTGTGGTTTCTTAGGGTTACTTCATATGGAAATAATTCAAGAGAGGCTTGAACGTGAATTTAATTTAAATATAGTCACAACTGCACCATCTGTAATTTATAGAATTACCAAAGTTGATGGAAGTGTTCTAGAAATTCAAAATCCTTCTAACCTTCCAGATCCTACTGAAATTTCTATGATGGAAGAGCCTATTGTTCACGCTGAAATTATGACTCCAAGTGATTATGTGGGTGCTGTAATGGAACTTTGCCAACATAGACGAGGCGTCTTTGTGGATATGCAGTACTTAGAAGAAACTCGTGCTCTAATTAAATATGACCTTCCTCTAAATGAAGTTATTTATGATTTTTTCGATGCGCTTAAATCTAAAACTAGAGGATATGCTTCTTATGATTATGAATTAAAGGGATATAAGGAATCTAATCTCGTTAAATTGGATATACTTATTAACTCTAATCTAGTAGATGCTTTTTCAATGATAGTTCATGAATCTACTGCTTATACTAAGGGTAGAAAAATATGTGAAAAATTAACTGACGTAATTCCTAGACATCAGTTCGCTGTACCTATACAAGCGGCAATCGGAAATAAAATTATAGCAAGAGAAACTATAAGAGCCCTTAGAAAAGATGTATTAGCTAAATGTTATGGCGGGGATATATCAAGAAAAAGAAAACTTCTTGAAAAGCAAAAAGAAGGTAAAAAAAGAATGAGAATGGTTGGGGATGTTGAAGTACCTCAAGAGGCTTTTCTAACTGTATTAAAATTTGATGATGAAAAATAATTTTATATTTAATAATAATTTAAATTCAGATAAAATTTCTTTATATATTCATATTCCTTTTTGTGAGAGTAGATGTTACTACTGTGATTTTTGTTCTTCCATAATAAGCCAAGAAAGAGTAAAAATTTATTTTAATTATTTATTAAAAGAAATAAATCTTTATAAAAACTTTTTAAAAGATAAAGAAATCGTAAGCATATTTTTAGGTGGAGGAACTCCTTCAAGTGTTGATTCTATACACATTAAAAATCTTCTTATTGAAATATCTAAAATTTCTAATATTAAAGAAAATTGTGAAATTACAATTGAGGCTAATCCTAATTCTTTAAAAGCAAAGTCCCTAGAAAATTATTTATTTTGTGGAATAAATAGATTTTCCTTAGGAGCTCAAAGCTTTAATGATAGAATCCTTAAGAACATTGGAAGAATACACACTAAAAAAGATATATTTAAAGCTATAGATACACTTAAGGAATATAATATATGCAATTTCAATATAGATTTAATGCTTGCCCTTCCTGGACAAAATATTAATGATATAAAAGAATCGATAAATTATATCAAAGATATAAGACCTAGTCATATTTCTTATTATTCTTTGATTTTAGAAGAAAATACTAAGCTTTATAATATGAATAAAAATAATACGCTTAATTTTCCGAATGAAGAAGATGATAGACATATGTATCATTATGTTGTGAAAAATCTAAATTCTTTAGGATATAAGCAATATGAAATATCAAATTTTTCTACTAATGGTTTTCAGTGTTTACACAATATTAGATATTGGAAACTAAAAAACTATTTAGGAATTGGAATTAGTTCTCACTCAAATATTAATAATATTAGATTTTCTAATTATGATAGCTTTAAGAACTATTATAATTCAATTGATAGTATGGAATATTCAATTGATAGTATGGAATATCCAATTTCTAATTATGAAACTCTATCTTTAACAGATAGGATTAATGAATTTACAATCATGGGACTTAGACTTAATAAAGGAATAAATTTATCTGAAATAAATAATAATTTTAATATTGATTTTTATGATTATTATAAAAGAGAAATAGAAAAAAATAGAAAAAAATTTAAAATTAGACTTAATTGAACTTAAAAATAATAATATATCTCTTACTGATTTAGGTAGGGATCTAAGCAATAAAGTTGAGTTAGATTTTATTAGATTAGAATAAATCTTGCAATCAAACTAAATAAATGTTAAAATACTAAAAGCTTTTAGATTATGTGTGGGGGTGAATTACATGGCAAATATTAAATCAGCTATTAAGAGAATAGATGTTTCAAGAAGAAATGCGGCTCGTAATAAATCTGTTAAAACTGAAATGAAATCAGTTATTAAAAAATTTGAAAATGAAGTTAGTGCTGGAAACTTAGATGAAGCTAGAGACTTATTAAGACTAGTAGATAAAAAACTTAAAAAAGCAGCTACTAAAAACATCATTCATAAAAATGCAGCTTCTAGAAAACTTTCTAGATTAGCTAAAAAACTTAACAAATAATTAGATGTAATTATTTCTATCACATTTTAATATAGAATAATAAATAACCTGAGAAATATTTCTCAGGTTTTCTAATTTTATTTTGTAAATTCAATTATTAACATTTCCATTAATATATTTTCAGGAATTGAGGTCGTTTTTAAATTTATATCGACTTCTAATAAACTTTTATAAAATCTGTATAAAAAGTCATTAGAAATAAAGTTTTTAGAATAGCTTGCAACTTTCCCAAATTCATAAGATTTTATATTCATTTCTCTCATTATATCATTTTTATTGTAACCAGCTTGGCTCAATTCTTTATATCTAATTAAATTTCTAACTTGTCTTATAAACATATATAAAATTTTATTTACTGGTTCATTTAAAGAGTGAAGATTATTATATTCAATTAAAGCTTTATTTGTATCCTTTGAGGATATGGCATCTAAGAAATTAAATATATTAGTATCAGTATTATCTGTCATAGATGAGTCTATAAGATTTTTATCTATTACATCTGTTTTACTTAGAGATAATATTTTATCGATTTCATTTTTTAAATCAAATAAAGTCATATCTAAGTTTTTTGAATTATATCCCGATTTTGAAATTAAATAACTTAAATTTGAAGAATTTATTTTATATCCTTTTCTAGTTAAATATCCCTCAACAAACTTAAACACATCCCTACCTTTTAATTTACTAAATTCAATGTTTCTGTTGTTCTTTTTAAAGTATTTATAAAATTTTTTAGATTTATTTACTTCATTATCTGAGTCTAGAAAAATTAGTATTAAAAAATCTCCTAAACCATCTAAAAAATCATAAAAAGATTTTTCTAATTCATCTATAAAACTATTTATATTTCTTATTATCAATAATTTTTTTTCAGCAAAAACAGGCAAAGTTTCAGATGCGCTTATTATATCCTCTACTTTCAAAGTTTTACCATCTAAATAATTCAAATTAAAAGTTTTAAAATCTTCTTTTATATATTTTTTTGTTATATATATTAGAGCATTATCCATTAAAAATTTTTCATCACCATAAAATAAGTATGCCCCACTAATATCATTAGTATATATTTTTTTGTATTCCAAAATATTCACCAAATTTCCTTATATAAATAATCATTGAACAGATAGTTAAAATAGCTACGCAAACTATTATACCAAAATTATATCTTTTTTCTTTATAAGCTTTAAAATATATTTTATTTCTTTTTATTATTAAATTCACTTCTCCATCTCTATTGGTTATCTTTGTATTTATTTTATAAGAATTTAATCTCGATAAAACCTCCTCATTAGGATGATTATAAGAATTATTTATCCCTGCACTAATAACAGCTAATTTAGGTTTAGTTCTGTCTAAAAAATCTAAACTAGTAGAATCTTTAGATCCATGATGTGCAACATGCAAGCAATGAATCTTAAGATCGATATCTTTTTCTATAGAAGAGTCAATATCTCCTGTAAATAGAGTCTTAAAACCTCTATGATTTAATAAGATAATCATTGATTTATTATTAGCATCTTCATAATCCTTAGGGTCTGATAAAATATTAATATAAGTTTTTTTATCCAAGAAAATTTGATCACCCTTTTTTACTAAAATCGTATCTATATTCCTTTTAAATAAATTTTTAATATATTTATTATCTTCTAGGTAAGATATAAAAACTTTATCTATTTTTATTTCATCTATTAAATCTAAAAGACCTTCACTATGATCTTGGTCAAAATGGGTTAAAAATAAATAGTCAATTTTATTTACCCCTTTAGATTTCAAATAATTTAAGGTATATATTTCTCCTAGTCTATTATTTATATTTCTACTTCCCCCAGTATCTATCAAAATATTTTTATTCTTATATCTAATTAAAGAAGAATCTCCCTGACCTACATAAATAAAATCAATTTTCAAATAATTTTTATTAAGCAAGTTTTGTGAAAATATAAAAATTGTTATTAATAAAATATAAATAAATAAAAATTTATTAAATTTATAATAATCTTTAAAAATTTTTCTTATATAAAATAAAGATATAGTTAAATAGTAAACAAGTATCTCAAAAATATTAATACTTAAATTTATTTTAAAAATATCAGAATACTTATATATTAATAGACTTAAATAATTTCCTAAGTTTAAAATAAGATCTAAGCTTGGTGATATTAAAAAAGATAAAAATTTAAAAAATAATATAAAATAAGCTATTATCGTTGCTAAACTATATAAGGGCAATATTATTATATTAGAAATAAGTCCTAAAATAGAGTAGCTTTTAAAAAAATACATAGAAACGGGATATAAAATAATTCCAACGCTTAAAGTAATAGCTAAAGACTTTCCTATAAAATTATTAACTAATTTACTAATAAAATATTTATAAAAAAATATTATGCCTAAAACGCTTAAATAAGAAAAAATAAATGATAAGGAATAAAAAGAATATGGTACCATTATCAAAGTTGTTGTGGCACTTATAAACAAGGCATCTAAAGAAGAATATTTGTTTTTCAATAGTAGGCATAAGTATAAATAAAAATACATTATATAGGCTCTAAGAGCCCCTAAAGGAAAGCCTGCTAAATAAATGTATATAAAAATTAAAAGTATAGAAATAAATCTTCTTTTCTTTTTAGATGTAAACAATAAAGCAAGAAAATATTCTAAAAGCATAGCTAATATTCCAATATGTAATCCTGACATTGCTAATATATGAGAAAGCCCTAAAGATCTAAATACTTCAAGAGTATTATCAGAGATATATTTATTATCACCTAATAAGATACCCATCATTAAATTTTTATTTTTTTCAGATAAATATTTAAAACTATCATTTACATATGATTTAAAAAAATATCTCATCCTATATAATTTTGAATTTCCTATTATCTTAACTTTTTTTACAGTAATAATAGAATTTATATACTGTGATTTTAAATAATTTTTATAATTGAAATCACAGTAATTCATTTTACCCCTAACTTCTTTATTTTCCCCTTCTATAAATACCTTATCTCCAATACTTAGCTTACTATTTGTATATATAATATAGTTGTGAAAATTCTTAGTTTTTATTATGTACTTATTTTCATTTTTTAAATCTTCATCTATTATAGTAGCATTCATTTTAACCGAACCACTTATATCTCCATTATTATAATATTTAGCACTTGTAACTCCAGTTAGAAAAAATATAAGTAATATGCAAATATACTTATATTTTCTTTTTTTAGCAATCAAAAAAAACATAAATAAAGAAAATATAAAAAATAAAATTAAATTTGTACCTACATGAAAATATGTAGATAAGATTATCCCTAAAAAAGTTGATAAAAATATATAAAACATTTTATAAACCTCCAAGATAAATATAATATAAGATAAGATATTTAACAAGAGATTGTATTATGTTAAAATATATTAGAAATGAGGGATAAAATGACTAATAGATATATTAAATATCCATATGAAAAAGAGTTTATTTCAGAAATAGATGATAGTATTGAAATAGACGGCAAAGTTTTTAAATCACCTACTGAATCTATAATATTTTTAGGAAATAATAAGGTGGAAGGCGATGAATTCAAAATAAATTCAGAAAAAGTTGAAATATATCAAAAAGAAGGCAAAATATATTTTAATAATGATTCAGAGATCTTAAAACAAACTTTAAATTATGATCATAGACTAGATATTATGCAACAGAGTTTAGCTAATGCTATAGTTAGGCTTTGTATAAATAGGGCCACTGATTTAAAAATTAAAGATTTTAAAGTAAATAAAAAATCTAATAATATCTTAATAGAAGCTAAAGATATTTCTTATAGTATGATTGAGAGAATTGAAGAATTGTCAAATTACTTAACTTTTTCCAACGCCCTAGTTTATAATAATGCAGAAAATAATATTATTAAAATTGAAGGTATGGGGGATATAGAATATTTTGGCCCTAGTTTAAAAAGAACTGGAGAAGTAGGTATTATAAAAATTAACAATATAGAAAAAAGAAATTCAAGTATAATTCTTGAAATAGTCGGTGGTCAAAGAGCTTTAAAAGAATTTAAAAATAAATCTAGAACAATTCAAAATTTAAAAAGTATATTATTTTTAAATAATGAGGATAATATTTTAAAAGAAGTTAAGAGACTTAAAAGCAATGGAGAAGAATTAAAAGTAGAAAATAAAAAAATGGAGGATGCTCTAGGCTTAGACCAAATTAAAGATTATAAAAAATTAGCCACAAATGTTGAAGGAATTAATTATATTTATAAAGTGATTAATAATGTTAATTTTAAAGACTTGAAAAATATCTCTTCCTATATTATGAAAGATTTAAATTATGTTCAAATATACGGAATTCCTAACGGATCAAAGTCTCAAATAATGGTTTCAAGATCTCAAAATTTAAATTTTAATCTTAAAGAAATTATGGATAAAATATCCAAAAAAATACCTATGAATGGAACTGGTAATATTTACACTATAACAGCTAATCTTGATTCAATATATCTAGCTTCAGCCATGGAGAGCTTTTTAATTGAAATTAAAAATTTAAATAATTAAAAATACTGTGTTTCCACAGTATTTTTTAATTTCTAACTTGTCCTGATCCAAAAATAATATATTTTTTACTTGTTAATTCCTTTAAGCCAACTGGACCTCTAGCATGAAGTTTTTGAGTTGAGATACCCATCTCAGCTCCATATCCAAACTCTCCTCCATCGGTAAATCTAGAACTTGCATTAACATAAACACAAGAAGAATCTACTTCATTTAAAAATCTCATTGCATTTTCGTAACTTTCAGTAACAATAACTTCTGAATGTTTTGTAGAATATTTATATATATGGTCAATAGCCTCATCAAGTCCTGAAACTATTTTTATTGACATTTCATAATCCAGATACTCTTTTCCATAGTCTTCATCACTTGCTGGTATTACATTATTTAATTTTTCCTTAGATTTATCACATCCATGAACTTTTATATTGTATTCATCAATGATTTTTTGAATTCTCTTATAAAATTCATCCCCTACTTTTTCACTTACAAGTAAAGATTCCATGGCATTACAAACGCCTACCCTAGTTGTTTTTGAATTTTTAAATATGTCTACTGCCATATCTATTTTAGCACTGTCGTCTATATATAAATGGCAATTCCCCACTCCCGTCTCTATAGTTGGGACTTTAGCGTTTTCTACAACAGAATTAATTAATTTAGAACTTCCTCTAGGAATTAATAAATCTACAAATCCTCTAAGTTTCATTAGTTCTATTGAAGATTCTCTAGAAGTATCTTCAATTAGAGAAATCATATTTTCATTATATCCAATAGAAGATATTGCTTGCCTTATTGAGTTTGCTATAGCAATATTAGAATTAATTGCTTCTTTTCCTCCTCTTAATATTAAAGTGTTAGATGATTTTATAGCTAGTATTGAAGCGTCCAAGGTTACATTAGGTCTTGCTTCATATATTATTCCTATAACTCCTATTGGAACACTTTTTTGTCCTAATTGTAATCCGTTTTCTAAAAGTTTCATATTTTCTACTTTGCCTATAGGATCTTCTAAATCAATTACCACATCTACTGAATCTGCCATAGCTTTAATTCTTCTATGGTCTAAAAGTAATCTATCAAGTAAGCCACCATTTAAACCATCTTCTCTTCCTTTTTCCATATCTTTTTTATTAGCAGATATTATAGCTTCTTCATTTTTTAAAATATATTTTTTTATTGCCATTAATATATTATTTTTTTCCTTACTACTTAGTTTTGAAAGCTCTCTTCCAGCTTCCTTTGACTTATTAGCAAGATTTTCAAGCTCTTCCCTTAAAGATAGTCCCAATCTCTTCTCCTCCAATAATTTTTCTTATAACTCTCAAATCCTTAGAATTAGATATGACAACATCTATACCTTTTTCCATACATAGACTTGCTGCATTCAATTTTGTTGCCATACCACCTGTACCTAGCTTAGATTCTGAGTCTTTTGCCATACTTTTCAATTCTTCTGTAATCTCATCAACTTCATATATCAACTTTGCATTTGGATTTTTATTCGGATCATCATCATATAATCCATCTATATCAGATAATAAAATTAACAGATCTGCATTTACAATTCTAGTTACAATGGCAGATAAGGTATCATTATCTCCAAATTTAATTTCAAAAGTTGATATAGTATCATTTTCGTTAACAATAGGAATTACATCCATTGACAATAATTTACTAAAAGTATTAGTTGCATTTTCTCTCATAATAGGATCTGTCTCTATTTGTTTTGTTATAAGTATTTGACTAGCATGATAATTAAATTGGTTAAAAGCCCTATTATAAGTATTCATTAAAGCTACTTGTCCAACAGCAGCTGCAGCCTGCTTACCTATTGTATCCCTAGGCCTAGAAGCTAAATTTAATCTTTTCGCACCTGCAGCTATAGCTCCAGAAGATACTAAAATCACATCTATTCCATGATTTTTTAAATTTGATAATTCCCATGCCAATTGATCTATTTTCTCTATATTTATTATTCCATTTTCATGAGTTATTGAGGATGTTCCTATTTTTATTACAACTTTTTTTAAATCTTTTCTAAATTTTCTCACTCTATCACAACCTAATCTTTAATTTATAAATATACTATACCAAATAAAGCCTATTAATAAAAATAATTTATAACTTTGTTAAAAAAAACACAATTAAATCTTAAATATACTTTCTAAATGTGTTATAATTAATTATCAAATTTTAATTTTATAAATGGAGGTAATATAATTTGTATAAAATAGTTAATAAAGAACTTTTAGCTCCTAATATTTATCTTATGGATATATACGCACCTAGGATAGCAGCTTCCGCACAACCTGGACAATTTATAATAGTAATTGCTGATTCTTATTCAGAAAGAATTCCATTGACAATTAGTGATTATAATACTAAAGAAGGTACTGTACAAATAGTAATACAAGCTTCAGGCTTCTCAACACAAAAAATATGTAATTTTGAAGAGGGTCAATTTTTTAAAGACTTTGTAGGTCCTTTAGGTAATCCTAGTGATTTAATACATGATAACTTAGATGAATTAAGAAATAAAAAACTTCTTTTTGTTGCTGGTGGTGTTGGTGCAGCTCCCGTCTATCCACAAGCCAAATGGTGCCATGAAAATGGAATAAGCTTAGATATTATTATGGGGGCTAAATCTAAAGAATTTGTAATTTTAGAGGAGAATTTAAAATCCGTATGTGATAATTTATACGTGACTACTGATGATGGGTCATATGGTTATAAAGGTTTAGTCACTGATAAAATTGTAGATTTAGTTGAAAATAAAAATATTAAATATGACCATTGTGTTTCAATTGGACCTATGATAATGATGAAGTTTGCATCTCTTACTACTAAAAAATATAATATTCCTACTGTAGTTTCACTTAATCCAATTATGGTAGATGGAACTGGTATGTGTGGAGCCTGTAGAGTTAATATAGGTGGTGAAAATAAATTTGCCTGTGTTGATGGGCCTGAATTTGATGGACACTTAGTTGATTTTGATTCAGCTATTAAAAGACAAGCTCAGTACAAAGATAATCCTGAAAAATTATTAGAAGACCAAAAAGACCATACTTGTTCCTTCGACACTGCAATTGAAAAACAACACGAAGAATTATCAAAGGTTGAAAATATAGATAAAAAAGATAGATTTACTAGAATACCTATTTCAAATCAAGACCCAGATGTAAGAAATAAAAATTTCGATGAAGTTTGCTTGGGCTATAGTGATGAAGAGGCTATAATAGAAGCACAAAGATGCTTAAATTGTAAGAATCCTCTTTGTGTAGGTGGCTGCCCTGTATCTATAGATATTCCGGGATTTATTAAAGAAATTGCAAGTGGAAATTTTGAACAATCTTCAAAAGTTTTATCTCTTTATACTGCTCTTCCAGCAGTTTGTGGTAGAGTTTGTCCCCAAGAAACTCAATGTGAAGAAAGATGTATACTTACAAAGAGAGGAGATGCAGTGGCCATAGGTAAACTTGAAAGATTTGCTGCTGACTTCTCCAGAAAAAATAAAATTAAATTATCAGAGAAACCTAGACTTAATGGACATAAGGTTGCAGTTATAGGCGCTGGACCTGCTGGTTTAACCTGTGCTGGAGAACTTGCAAAAATGGGATATGATGTAACAATATTTGAAGCCCTACATCTTTCAGGCGGGGTTTTAGTTTATGGAATTCCTGAATTTAGATTACCGGATGAAATAGTTCAATATGAAGTTGAAAATCTTATTAAACTAGGAGTAAAAATTGAAAATGATGTTATAATTGGTAGAACTATGACTATAGATGACATATTAAACCAAGGATTTGAAGCAGTATTTATTGGATCTGGTGCTGGACTTCCTATGTTTATGAACATTCCTGGAGAAAATTTAAATGGAGTTTATTCAGCTAACGAATTTTTAACAAGAACTAACTTAATGAAGTCATTTATGGATGGATATGATACTCCTATCAGTATAGGCGATAAAGTTGCTGTAATAGGTGGTGGTAATGTTGCCATGGATGCAGCCAGAGTTGCTAAAAGACTTGGAGCTGATGTGTCTATAATTTATAGGCGTACTGAAAAAGAACTTCCTGCAAGAGCAGAAGAAGTTCATCATGCAAAAGAAGAAGGAATTAAATTTGAAATGTTAACAGCACCAACTGAAATAATAGGCGATGAAAGTGGTTGGGTTAGCTCTATTAAGTGTGTAAAAAATAAACTTGGAGAGCCTGATGCTTCTGGTCGAAGACGCCCAGTTAAAATTGAAGGTTCTGAATTCGAAGAAAAATTTGAAACTGTTGTAATGGCTTTAGGTACATCCCCTAACCCGTTAATATCTCAAACTACCGACAATCTAGAAATTAATAAATGGGGCGGAATAATAGCAGACGACTATGGAATTACTTCTAGGGAAGAAATATTTGCTGGAGGAGATGCCGTTACAGGTTCGGCTACAGTAATTCTAGCTATGGGTGCAGGTAAATCTTCAGCTAAAAAAATTGATGAATATATAAGATCTAAAAATAAATAAATATAAAAAACCTAACTAATTCATATTTAAAACTAGTTAGGTTTTTTAATAATAACAAACTTAAATATTAGTGATTAAATAATATTAATATATGTAATAAAACTACAAATTTATAATCATAATCTCCACTTATATTAAAATTTTCTTATCATCTTTAACTTATAATTCAATTACTATTAAATTTTCCCTAAATATATATTTGTTTATAAACGCAAAATTACTTTTATTTTTTATATTAAAGTAATTTTATTAAGCCATTATTTAAATCTTCATAAGTAATTAAACCTTCATTTTTCAATTCTACTAATATATTTTCTATTTTAGCCTCATCTTCAAATAATTCTACCAATTCTATTTTAAAAACTTCTTCATATTTCTTTATAAATTTTAAAACTTCCTCTTTTTTTAAAACAATATCTTTTTTTTCTAGATTAGAATGTTTACTAATAAAATTTATCAATTCTTTTTTATTCTTATAACCTTTTATTATAAATTCTTTCCCATTTTCATCTGTATACATAAAGTTAGGAAAATTTTCAAATCTTCTATCAAAAGAACTCATCCTATCTTCTAAAAAAATCTGAGCAGAGTTATTTTCTAATTCAAATAAAAAATCTTCAACATTTATATCAACTTCTTTTGCTATATTAGACAATATATTTTTATCCATAGTATTTTTATTATAGAATATTGTTTCTAATCTTAATTTTCTTAAAAATTTATTGGCCTTCTTACTATCAACTGTCCTAGCAGCAACAAATGCCCTATCTAAATAATTAGTACTAGGATTTTCTCTAGATAATAAAGTTGGTATTTCTTTAGTTACTGGCATTTTATGAATATTAGATCCTGCCTTCCAAATGCTTAACAATATCTTATTAGCAGTTTCATCAGAATCCTTATCCTTCATATTCATAGGAAGAATATCATGATAATCTGATATTAATCCACCCATTATATTTGTAAAATTAACTTTTCCATCATAGATATAGTCAATTACTCTTAAAACCTTCTCTTCTCCATAAGACCAAGTACACACTACATCAGAAAAAATACTTATATCCATATTAATCACTCCTTATATAATTTTACCCATTTTTAAAATATAATAAAAAAATAAGTATAGTTTTTTTATTATACTTATATATTTTTTTATCTATGTGTGTTAATATATATAAAGCTTATAGAAAAGGAATGATAATATGAAAAAAAAGAAATGGCCCTTGCCATTAAAAATTTTAATAGGATTAACTCTAGGTGTAATAACAGGGATAATTTTACAACCTAATCCCGAACTAGCTGATGTATATGTTAAACCTATTGGAACAATCTTTTTAAATTTAATTAAATTAATTATAGTACCTCTAGTTTTCTCTTCTATTCTTGTAAGTGTTAAAGAATTAGAAGATGCCACTAAATTAGGTAAAATAGGCCTAAAAACTTTATTATATTTTTTTATAACAACAGCTTTGGCTGTAACAATAGGACTTATTTTTGCAAATATTTTTAAAGTTGGACAAGGTTTTTCTATTCCTAGTGGAAATTTAGACTTTAAATCTGTAGAACCAGTATCTCTTATTGATACACTGGTTGGAATTATACCGTCTAATCCTATCAAAGCTATTGTTGAAGGTGAAATGCTTCAAATTATAGTCTTTGCACTTATACTTGGAACTGGTTTACTTTATGTTGGAAAAGAATCAAAAGTGGTATTTGATTTCTTTGATGCCATAACTAAGGCCATGTATAAAATAACCAATTATATTATGTCTCTTGCACCTATTGGAGTATTTGGACTTATTGCGCCCGTTATAGCTAATAATGGACCTGGAGTACTACTTCCTCTTTCAAGAGCAATTTTAGTGGTTTATTTAGCCTCTATCTTTCATATTTTTATAGTGTATGGCACAGCAGTTAAATTTATTGGTAAGATTGGATTTAAAGATTTTTTCAAGGGAGTACTAGCTCCTGCAACAATGGCCTTTACTTCTGCATCATCATCAGGAACACTTCCAATAAGCATGGAAACAGCTCAAGATAATTTTGGAGTATCAAAACCTATAGCTAGCTTTGTTTTACCTTTAGGCGCCACAATAAATATGGATGGTACAGCTATTTATCAAGGAGTTTGTGCTTTATTTATATCACAAGTATACGGTATTAACTTAGGTATTCCTCAACAAATTACAATTATTTTAACTGCTATTTTAGCTTCTATTGGCACTGCTGGTGTTCCTGGAGCAGGAACTATAATGCTAGCCATGGTTTTACAAGGTGTAGGCTTACCTCTTGAAGGTATTGCTCTAATAGCTGGAGTTGATAGAATTTTTGATATGGCTAGAACAACAGTAAACATAATTGGTGACATTTCCTGTTCAATAGTTATTGGAAAAACTGAAAATGAAATAAAAGATACTCCTCTCTCAAAAAATAAAATAAATTAATTTTAATAAAACTGTAAGATAGGCTGTTAACAGCCTATCTTACAGTTTTATTAAATCTATATATAGTATGACTTCTTTTTATGTATTGAATATTTCTACTATATATAGTATGATTTATAAAGAATAAATTATAGGAGTGTTTAAATATGTTAAATGTTATAAAAAGAAACGGTCAAGGTGTCCCTTTTGATAAAAATAAAATTAAAGTTGCAATCGAAAAAGCTATGAATTCCGGAAATGGAATTTATGTAAAAGATCAAGCTAATCTAATAGCAAGTGAAATAGAAGAGTTTGCTAATTCTAAAAAAGAAGATATATCCATATTTGATATTGAAGAACAAGTCTATTTTAAACTTATAAAATACAATAATCCATCTACAGCCAGAGCTTATGAAAATTATAAAGCAGTTCAAGCTTACAAAAGAGAGAAAAATACAACAGATAATGACATTCTAGGCTTATTAGATAGAACTAATTTCAATGTTATGGATGAAAATTCTAATAAAAATGCAATTATTGCATCAACTCAAAGAGATTTAATTGCCGGAGAAGTTTCTAAAGATATAGCCAAAAGAAAAATGATTCCCCAAGATCTAGTAGAGGCACATGAAAGTGGTGCAATACATATTCATGACATGGATTACATTATTCAACCTATTTTTAACTGCTGCTTAGTTAATATGAAGGATATGTTAGATAACGGAACAGTTGTTAATGGAAAGATGATAGAGACTCCTAAATCTTTTCAAGTTGCCTGTAATGTAATGACTCAAATCATTGCACAAATTGCTTCAAATCAATATGGAGGACAATCTATTAATATATCTTGTTTAGGAAAATATTTAAGAAAATCCTATGAAAAAAATCTAAATCTTGCTCTTGAAACACTTGGTGATATAGAATTAGCTGAAAAAATGGCAGATAGAATGACAAAAAAAGATTTAGAAAGTGGTATTCAAACAATTCAATACCAGATCAATACTTTAATGACTTCTAATGGACAAGCTCCCTTTGTTACTATATTTATGCATTTAGAAGATGATGATCCTTATATTGATGAAATAGCACAAATTATAGAAGAAATACTAAAACAAAGAATTCAAGGAATAAAAAATGATGCTGGAATATATGTTACTCCAGCCTTCCCTAAACTAATATATGTCTTAGATGAAAATAATGTAAAGAAAGACTCAAAATATTACTATCTAACTTCTCTAGCTATAAGATGTACTGCAAAAAGAATGTATCCTGATTATATTTCAGCTAAGAAAATGAAAGCTAATTACGAGGGTAATGTATTTAGTCCTATGGGATGTAGAGCTTTTCTTCCAGCTTGGAAAAATGAAAAAGGTCAATATCAATTTGATGGTAGGTTTAATATGGGAGCATGCTCTATTAATCTTCCCCAAATTGGAATACTTGCCAACGGTGATGAATCAAAATTCTTCAAAATACTTGATAAAAGATTAGAACTGGTTAAAGAAGTTGGATTGATTAGGTATGAACACTTAAAAAAAGTAACCTCTGACTCCTCTCCTATACATTGGCAACACGGAGCTATAGCTAGACTTAAAAAACATGAATCTATAGCCCACTTGCTAAAGGATGGATATTCAACTGTATCCTTAGGATATATAGGTATATATGAAGCTACAATTTTAACTAAAGGTGTTAGCCATACTACTCCTGTAGGCTATGAATTTGCAATGAAAATTATGGATCATCTTAATAATGCTGTGAATAGATGGACTCAAGAGCATGGAATTAAATTTACATTATACGCTACACCTGCTGAAAGTCTAACTAATAGATTTTGTTCTATAGATAAAGATAAATTTGGTGTTATTGAAAATGTAACAGATAAAGGTTATTACACTAATTCTTTCCACGTTGATGTTAGAGAAAATATTTCTGCTTTTGAAAAATTTACCTTTGAGTCTAAATTTCAAGACCGCTCTACTGGAGGTTGCATCTCTTATGTAGAAATACCAAATATGTCACATAATCTTGATGCTTTAGAAACAATAGTTAAATTTATATATGATAATATTCAATATGCAGAATTTAATACTAAATCTGATTATTGTGCAGAATGTGGCTATGATGGAGAAATTAAATTGGATAGTGACAATGAATGGAAATGTCCTCAATGCGGAAATAAAGATAAATCTTCACTTACAGTTGTTAGAAGAACTTGCGGTTATCTAGGAGAAAATTTCTGGAATGAAGGTAGAACTAAGGAAATTAATGATAGGGTCTTGCATATATAATGAAATTTGGACAAATAAGAAAATATGATGTAGCAAATGGTCCAGGCATAAGAACCACCTTCTTTGTAACAGGTTGCACTCATAACTGCTTTAATTGTTTTAATAAAGAATATCAAGATTTTAATTATGGTGAAATTTGGACTGAGGAAGAGACGAAGAAAATAATAGATTATTTAAAGGAAGATGTTGTGGAAGGTCTAACTGTACTAGGTGGTGAGCCCTTTCAAAACACTACTGATTTGATTAAAATTTTAAAAGAAATCAAAAAACACTCAAATAAAAGTATCTGGATTTATTCTGGATATACTTATGAAGAAATATTAAAAGATCCTCTTAAAACTGAATTATTGAGTTTATGTGATGTTTTAGTTGATGGTTTATTTATAGAAGACTTAAAAAACCTAAATCTAAAATTTAGAGGATCATCTAATCAGAGAATAATAGATTTAAAAACTTTAGAATTACTATATCAAGATTAAAAAATCCCAGACTTGAATTCAAGTCTGGGATTTTTTAATAAATTTATCTTTTATTAAAGATTCCATAATTATTCTTTATAAATACACTTACCATTACTAAAATATATACTCCAATACCTAAAAGTAAGATTGACATAATTTGATTTGATAAAGGTGGTGAAAATTTACCATTATTATAAGAAGAGTATATAGCAAAAAATCCCCAAGCAACTCCTGATGGGAAAATTGCATTTTTATATATATAAGAATATAAACTTACTAATAATATTGCTATAATCAAAATAATAATAGTCCAAACTGAATAAGAAATACCAAAGCCTGACCAATTAATTTTTGTTAAAAATACTGATATATTAACTATACTAGCAATAAAAACCCAAGATGCATAAAGAGTAAAAGTCAATCCTAAAAGATTCTTTGATACTTCATCCCTAAACTTATTAATTTTTTCTATTAGTAACATTAAGGAAATTAATATAGCTAATATTAAAATTGAAGACAAGGATATCAATTCATAAGAAAAAGTTATAATCCAAAATATATTAAATATACAAGTTATTATAAATAATGGCGAAATAATTTCAATTCCTCTACTAACTTTTTTATCACTTGATTTAATTATAAAATAAATTAAAGTAATAAAAATTAAACTATATATAAGACCCCATATAGAAAAAGCAAAATTTGCTGGTGTTATTAAAGTTGTATACTTAAGAGAAACATCTTTTTGACTCATATTATTAATTGCTCCAGAAGCTCCTAAATAATTAACTCCTAAACTTATTAAAAATATAATTAGATCTATAATAGCCAACTTTCTATTTGATTTTACTTTATTTTCCATAAATACCTCCTCAAATATATTATAAACCTATAATACTTAATAAAGAAAGTTATAAAAAATCACAAATTGCAAAATTACAATTTGTGATTTTAATGTATTATAATTTTATATTTCAGCTATTGCTTCAATTTCAATTAAAGCATCTTTAGGAAGTTTTACTTCTACACAACTTCTAGCTGGTTTATGATCATTAAAATATTCTTCATATACTTCATTAACAGCTGCAAAATTTCCCATGTCTGATACAAATACATTAACTTTTATTACTTTATCCATGCTAGAACCCGCATGTTCAAGTATAGCTTTTACATTTTCTAAACTTTGTTTAGCAGCTTTTTTAATATCATCAGTAACTAAATCTCCACTTTCTGGTATTAGTGGAATCTGCCCAGAAGTAAATACTAAGTTTCCTACTATAGCTCCTTGAGAATAAGGGCCAACTGCCGCTGGTGCTTTTTCAGTGTGAATTAATTTTACGCTCATTTTATTGCCTCCTAATTTTCTTCATTTTTAAAATTTTCTTCATCTTTCCATAGTCTTTCTATATTATAATAGTCTCTTTCATCTCTATGGAATACATGTACTATTATATCACCATAATCTAGTAAAATCCATCTCATGGAATTTTTACCCTCAAGATTATTTGTATTAAATCCAGCTTTACTCATTTTTTCTTCTATCTCATCACATAAAGCATTTACTTGTGAAGAAGAATTTCCACTAACTATAACAAAATAATCAGCTATTGAACTTAGTTCTTTTATATTAAGAACCTCAATATCAGTTCCTTTTTTATTTTCACATGCTTCAACAATAATATCTAGTTTTTTATTATCCATTTCTACTCCTTAAATTAAACCCTTGTTTTCTAATAAAGTTTTTGTTTCATTTTTATGCAAAAAGAAATATGAAATCCTATTTTTATAAGCGGCATTACCTGGCAAAGTTGTAGCTTCTATACTATCTTTAGAAATATTTCTAATATTAATTCCCAACTTAACTATTTGAGAAAATGGTATATTACTAACTGTGTACTTATCATAGCTACTTAAAAGAACAGGTGCTTTGATAAAGGATGATGGAGTTTTTATCTTATTTAGAAAAGAAGATACAAATTGTTGTTGCGCTTGAACTCTAGATAGGTCTTGATCCGCATACCCTTTTCTAAATCTTAAAAATTGAATTGCTTCATCCCCATTTAAATTTTGCATACCCTTTTTTAAATGTATCTTTAAAGGTGGGTCAGCATATAAATCTTCATAATCCATGTCCATTGGAACATCTACTTCTACTCCACCTACAGTATTTACCACATCCTTAACAAATTCGTAATCCATAGCCATGTAATATTTTATATCTGTATTAAGTAAATTATTTACTGTATCTAGAGTTAATTCCGTCCCTCCAAAATGATAAGAATGATTTAATTTTTGATTTCCATGTCCCTTTATTGCAGCATAAGTATCTCTAGGTATTGATATTATATTAGAATTTCCAGTTTCAAGATCAATATCAACTATCATTATAGTATCAGACCTCGATTCTCCAGTATTATCTACATTTATATTATCTACACCTAATAATAAAAAAGTTAACCTATTTTCTCCATTATTTAAATCACTTATAAAATCACCTGGATTTTCTATATGATTTTTTATTATAAAATATGATATTGACCCAACAAATAATATTGTAACAATCAATAAAGTTAATATAAAAGATTTAAAAAATTTTTTCATTTACGCCTCTCCATGACATAATTTCTAGCTAATATAGTATCCTTCGCTATATAGCTATCTTTTTTTATTAAATAAATTATAGTATTATTTAAACTTAAATACATAGCTTCGTCAAGATCTTCATTTGCAACTTGTCTTATCTTATCAATACCATTAAAATTTCTCATAGGTTCTATATAATCACTTAAAAAAATTATTTTTTCTAACTTAGACATATTCTCACGTCCAGTTGTATGATATCTTATAGCATTTAATATATCATGATCTTCTATTCCATAATCAGTTTCTGCTATTATAGCACCCAAATAAGAATGAATTATTTGTGGTGCTTTTTTCATATCATAACTCAATTTTAAATCATATTCTTTGCAAGTCTTATATAACAAATCATAGTCTTTAATTTTCGCACAATCATGATAATAAGCCGCGATACTAGCCTTTGTTTCATCTACATTATGAACTTCAGCAAGTTTTATGGCAGTATCTTGAACTCTTAATACATGTTGGTACCTTTTTTCTCCAATAAGTTCAATTAATTTATCTTTGTTTTTTCCCATCATTACCTCTATATAAATTATTCTCTTCAATATAATTAATCACTTTATCAGGTATTAAATATTTTACACTTTTTCGATTAATTATTCTATTTCTTAAATCGGTAGAAGAAATTTCATAAAGTGGTGTCTCTACAATATTAACCACCGCTCCATACTTCTGACTTAGATATTTTAACTCCAAATCTAAAGTCTTAGTTGACATATATTCTGGCCTAACTGCAACTATAAATTCAACACTTTCACATAATTCTCCAATTCTCTTCCAAGTTTTTAGCTGAAACAAGGTATCTGATCCTATAATAAAATAAATTTTCCCGTCTAAGTGTTTTCTTAAAAGTTTTATTGTTTCAACACTATAACTTATTCCCTTTCTTTCAACTTCTACGTTAGAAATTGAAAAATTATCATTTTCAGAAATAGCTAACTCAACCATTTTATATCTAATTTTTGCATCTAAAATATTATTTTTATGCGGAGGATTACCTGTCGGTATGAAAATAATTCTATCTAAATTCATTTCAACTCTTATATATTCTGAAATCATCAAGTGTCCAAAATGAATAGGATTAAAAGTTCCTCCAATTATTCCATATTTTTTCATTTCAATTCTATCTTTTTATTATCCTTAGACTCTCTATATATAGTTAATTTATTGCCTATTTGCTGAACAAATTCAGCACCAGTTGCTTCTAAAATATCATCTATTATTTCTTTAGCTAAAACTGGAGAATTTTTTAAAACTCTAATTTTAACCAGTTCATGGGATTCTAATAATTCATCTAATTGAATTATTAGAGAATCTGTAACTCCATTTTTCCCAACTTGAAGCAATGGATCTAAATTATTAGCTAATGATTTTAAATACGATCTTTGTTTTCCTGTAATCATTATTACCCTCTATTCAAAAAATTCAAATTCATAATCTAATATGAAAACACTATCTCCCTCATCTATTCCAAGCTTTTTTAGTTTATCTATAACATTGTTTTTTCTTAAATTTTCTTGGAAATATTTTAAAGAATCTATATCTTCAAAATTTGTAGATCTTACAAGCTTTTCTATATAAGGACCTTCAACAATATATCTATTATTTTCTTTATGAACTTTAATACCTTCTTCTCTAACTTTATTTTCTACATAAGCTATATCGAAAGTTTCATATTCTTCTTGATCATACTTAGTTAATTCAGTGAAAGTATACTTCATAAGTTCTTGTAAGTTTTGTGTAGTTGCAACACTACCTTCAAAAATTTTATATTCCTTAGATAATTTGTTCTTTATTCTCTCTAAATTTTCTTTTGAACCTGGTAAGTCCATTTTATTAGCAAAAATAATTTGTTTTTTATTAGCTAATTTAGCGTTATAATTTTTTAGCTCTTCATTTATTTTATAAAAATCTTCTATAGGATCTCTACCTTCACTACCAGAAACATCTAATACATGAATTAATATTTTAGTTCTTTCTACATGTTTTAAAAATTCATCTCCTAAACCAAGCCCTTGACTAGCCCCCTCAATTAATCCAGGTATATCAGCTATTACAAAGGACATTTCACTACCAAGACTAACTACGCCTAAGTTAGGTTTTATTGTAGTAAAATGATAATTAGCTATTTTGGGTTTTGCTGCTGATACTACAGATAAAAGAGTTGATTTTCCAACATTTGGAAATCCAACTAAGCCTACATCAGCTAGTAACTTAAGTTCCAAAGTAATTTCTTTTTCTTCTCCCTTAGTCCCAGCTTCTGCAAAAGCAGGTGCTTGTCTTGTTGAAGTAGTAAACTTAGAATTCCCTTTTCCACCTCTACCACCTTTTACAATTACATACTCTTGATTAGCTTCTTTTAAATCAACTATAACCCCTTTTGTTACTTTATCTTTTACAAGAGTTCCTACTGGAACTTTAAGAATTATATCATCACCATTTTTACCATACCTATTTTTTGACATTCCATTCTCACCATTAGGTGCCTTATATTGTGTTTTATACCTGAAATCCATTAAGGTGTGTAATCCTGTGTCTGTTTTTATAATAATATTTCCACCGTTTCCACCATTTCCACCTGCTGGTCCACCTGCTGGTTCAAATTTTTCTCTACGCCATGCAACAGCTCCATCTCCACCATTGCCAGCTTTTAATTTTATTTCTGCTATATCTATAAACATATTATCACTCTTCATCCTATTATATCACTTGATATTATTAAAAATTTTTACATTATATTTAAAAAATCAATGATATTACTAAATTATATAAAATAAAGTCGTAGATAACTACGACTTTATTTTATATAATTTATGCTAATTCTTCTGTATATACACTAACTACTTTTTTATTTCCTCTGCCTTTAGTTTCGAATTTAACAACTCCATCACTTACAGCAAATAAGGTATCATCATTTCCACGCATTACATTTTCGCCTGGATGAATTTTAGTTCCTCTTTGTCTAACTAGGATATTTCCTGCTAAAACAAATTGACCATCACCTTTTTTAACTCCTAATCTCTTTGAGTTAGAATCACGACCATTCTTTGAAGAACCTGCTCCCTTTTTAGAAGAAAACAATTGTAAATTAAATTTTATCATCTTGCACCTCCAATATCTCTAATTTAGTGTGCTTAGAGTATTCTTGCTCTAATACTTCAAGCCCTCTTATCATAAATTCAAATCCGGCTTGAATATTTATATCGTATTTATTATTTTTTATAATAATTTTTAAATATCCATCTTTTTGTTCAACATCTAAACTCTCATCTTTTAAATCACAAGTTTTTGTTAAATAAAAATATAGAGTTTGAGTCAATGTTGAAACTCCAGCGCATACTATATCATACTCACCTGAATATTCAGCATGTCCTGAGCTTTCAAAGCCTATGTAGGCTCCATTATTCTTGTAAATAGATGTTTTAATCATTAGATTATATTTTCAATTTCAACTAATGTATAAGGTTGTCTATGTCCTTTTTTGTTTCTTTCATTTTTCTTTGATTTGTATTTATATACAACTATTTTTCTAGACTTAGCTTGAGCTAAAACTTTAGCTTCAACTTTAGAACCTTCAACATATGGTTTTCCAACCTTAAGATCTTCTCCACCAACTAAAAGAACCTTGTCAAAAGTAACTTTTTCGCCTTCTTGAGCGTTTAGTTTTTCAACTTTTAACTTGTCTCCTTGCTTTACTGTGTATTGTTTTCCACCTGTTTCTATTACTGCGTACATTGTAGCACCCCCTCATTTAATAAGACTCGCCATTGTAGGTAAAATTTTAGACCATACTCTGTGCGGTTACATTTAATTATATTACCATATCAGTATATAAAAAGCAATAAATTAATTAAATTAATATGTGATTTTATCTAAAATCCCCTTCAATTTTGCTATTGTTAGTCCATAATTAGTTACTGGGACATTTTCTTCCTTAGCCTTATAAATCCTTGATAGAACCTTAGCCCTATTAAACATACAACTACCACACATTATAACTAAATTGTAATCAGATATGTTCTTTGGATAGTCTACCCCTCTTGAAAAATCAATTTGAAGTTTTTCTCCAAATTTTTCCCTCAATAATCTAGGTATCTTTACCCTACCTATATCTTCTTCTAAGGGAGCGTGGGTACAAGCTTCTGATATTAAAATTTTAGAATTCTCACTTAGTTCATCTATGAATTTAGCGCCTTTAACAAATTCATCTATATCTCCCTTTGATTTAGCCATAAGCACTGAAAATGAAGTTATTTTGCTATTACCATCTTTTATTTTATAAACTTCATCAAATATTTGTGAATCTGTTATTATTAAGTCTGGACTTCTTTTTAAAGAATCTAAAGTTAACTTTAATTCACTTTTAGTACAAGACACACATATACATTTACCATCTAACAGAGCTCTTATAGTTTGTACTTGAGGTAAAATCAACCTACCTTTTGGTGCTTGTATATCTTGTGGCATAACTAAAACAACTAGCATATTTTCTTTTATAATTCCATCTAATAAACCAATCTCATAATTAGAGTTAGCATATATTGATTTTATTTTATTTAATATTTCTTCTTTATCTTTTTCAACTACATCTAAATTAAATTTTTCTTTTAAGTTTAATTTTAAATCTTCGTTTTCAAAATCATTAAATATGACAAAAGCAGGTTTTTTATTAGATAATATCTTTGAAATTTTTTCTTCATCAATATTAGAATCCCTAATAACAATTATAGATAAATCTACTTCATTAATAACTTCCAAGCTCCTTGATTCTCTTTTAATACCAAGTTCTGTACCATCATTAAATCCTGCAGTATCTATAAATAAAACTGGTCCAACCCCATTTATCTCCATAGCTTTATAAACTGGGTCTGTAGTAGTTCCTGCTATAGATGATACAAGTGAAATATTTTGATTCGTTATTAAATTTAGTATAGTAGATTTACCAGCATTTGTATTTCCAAATATTCCTATATGAAACCTATTTGAATTTGGCGTCTTATTCATAATATCTCCTAAAATCTAAAGTCTCTACTCCCTTTTTCTATTTCTTCAATAAAAGCTCTAGTTTTTTCTTTTACTTTTGGATTGGTTATTACATCTAACTCTTTTTCTATTAAATCTTCACCTACTTTATAAGTTTCTTTTGAAGAATAATCTTCCAAGTACTCTTTTAAAGTTATTAAAGCATTAGGCTGACAACAATTTATAATTTGACCAGATTTTAACAGACTCATAAATCTATCTCCAGTTCTTCCTTCTCTATAGCAAGCTGTACAAAAACTAGGTATATGCCCCATATCTAAAAGCCAACTTACTATCTCATCTAAGCTTCTCTTATCTGATGTGTCAAACTGTTCAGAACTTTTATCTTCCATTTCATTTATATAACCACCTACAGAAGTTCTAGACCCACCACTTATTTGTGACACTCCTAGTTTTAATGCCTTTTCCCTTGACTTTCTTGATTCTCTTGTAGAAACAATCATGCCAGTATAAGGAACTGCCACTCTCAAAATTGCTATTATTTTCTCAAAAATTTCATCACTTATAGCATCCTTAAACTCTTCAGGATTAATATCATCAGCTGGACAAATTCTAGGTACAGATATTGTGTGAGGCCCTACTCCATACTTAGCTTCTAAGTGTTCAGCATGCATTAAAAGCCCTACAAAGTCATATTTATAATTTTCAAGCCCATATAATACCCCAATACCAACATCATCTATCCCAGCCTCCATTGCCCTATCCATGGCTTCTGTATGGTAAGCATAGTTACTCTTTGGACCACTTGGATGAAGATATTCATAATTGGCCTTATTATATGTTTCTTGAAATAAAATATATGTCCCTATACCTACTTCCTTTAATTTTTTATAATTTTCAACACTAGTAGCAGCTATATTTACATTTACTCTTCTTATAGATCCATTTTTGTGTTTTACAGAGTAAATAGTTTTTATACTCTCTAAGGTATATTCAATCGGATTGTTTACAGGATCTTCACCAAGTTCCAAGGCTATTCTCTTGTGACCCATATCTTGTAAAGCTACAACTTCTTCTCTGATTTCTTCTTGACTTAATTTTTTTCTTCGAATGTTCTTATTTTTTAAATGATAAGGACAATATATACAATTATTAACACAATAATTTGATAGATATAAAGGAGCAAATAAAACAATTCTATTTCCATAAAATTTTTGCTTAATTCTTATGGTTATTTCTTTTACCCTACTTATTATCTTTTCATCTTCACAAAGTAATAAAAGTGCTGCCTCTCTATGGCTTAACCCCTTACACTCTTCTGCTTTTTCTAATATATTATTTAAAAGTTTGATATTATCTTTATTCTTATTTGCATAGTCAAGAGTTTCTAATATTTCTTCATCGTTTATAAACTCTGTAGCTACGCTAGACTTTACATTGTACATAATCTCTCCTATTAATAATCCCCACGGCTCATAACAAGCTCATAACCTATATCTGCTATTAGACTTTTTAAATCATTTAAATTTTCAGCAGCCTCCATTTTAAAACAAGCCTTATTGTCATATAAAGCATAGTCTTCTCTATGTTTTTCTGGAGTTAAATTTGGCATAAATACATTTGCCCCAGCTTTTATTGCCCTTTCTCTTCCACTACTGTCTAAAGTTTGCAAAGAAGTTGTAGCTGGAATATTAGCTCTAGGAAACATTAATCTCAAAATTCCAATTAAAAATATTGTAAGGTCCACATCTCCATTTTCATAATTAGAAAAAGGACTATCTTTTTGAGATACAAAGGGTCCTATTCCAACCATTTCAGGATTTAATTTTTTTAAATATACTAAATCCTCTGCAATATTTTCTAGACTTTGCTTAGGAGAACCTACCATTATTCCAGATCCAGTTTGATACTTTAATTTTTTTAGATTATCAAGACATTTAAGCCTATTATCATAACTCATTTCTCTTGGATGTAAATAATAATAATGGTCTCTATTTATAGTTTCATGTCTTAATAAAAATCTATCAGCACCATTCTCTCTTAATTTTTTTAAAGTAGAATAGTCCTTTTCTCCTATAGACAAAGTTAAAGCACAGTCAGGATTAATTTTTTTAATAGATCTAATAATGTCTATAAAAAGATCCTCAGAAAAATAAGGATCCTCCCCTCCCTGCAAAACAAAAGTTTTAAAGCCTATTTCTGTTCCTAAACTTACACTTTTTAATATTTCTTCTTTGCTAAGCCTATATCTTTTAGCATTTTTATTAGAAGCTCTTATACCACAATAATAGCAATCATTCTTGCAAAAATTGCTAAATTCTATAAGCCCTCTAACATAAATCTTATTATTGAAATATTCTTTTGTTACTTTATTGGAAAATTTAAATAATTCTTTTGATATGTCATTCCGATTTTCTAAGATATGTAAATATTCTTCGAAACTAAGCTCTCTCTTATCTAAAAGCTTATAAATTAATTTGATACTCATTTTTTAGAATTTGCATAGGCAGTCTTTACAGTAACTTCTTTAATCATTCCAAGTTTACCACTTAAAGCACTGATAGAGTCTTCCTCACCATCTAACATAATACTAATAAGAAATATAGCTCTCTTACTATAAGGAATTCCCATTCTACCTACAATAATATTTCTGAATTCATGAAGTAATTCATTTACCCTTTGAACAACTTCATCACTACACTCATTAATTACAATTGCCAATACGGCAAGTCTTTTCCCCAAGTGTATCCCTCCTCTAACTATTACAGAATCCTATAAAAATCAGAATAAAAAAATTATACCATTTCTGAAGAGATTTGTAAAAATAATAATGATAAATTTATATCAAAGTTTCTGATTGTATATTTTATATTAAATCCTAAACTAATAATGTATTTGATTCTATTACTACAAAAGCTATAACTTCTAATAAGAACAATCTAAGCCTATTTACATTTTACACCTGTGTCAAGTATTTATACATATCGATTGGATACATATTAGATAGAAATAATTTATCTATTTATGGAAAATACTAGCTGAATGACTTTTTCTGTAAAAAATCTACTATATTTATTAATTCATTTTCTACTGAATAATTCTATTTACTAAAATTAAGATTATTAAACTTTCTAAATAAGTACACTTATCTAAAAAGTTTAATTTAGTGAGAACTCAAAGTATGCTTTTGTTTTTTACTACTACATATCTTTCAGCTTCTATACATAGAATAATTATCAATTAATGAAAATATAAGTTATCTATAAAATTATTTTAAATTTTAATTAAATCAAATATGATAAGTAAAACTGTTGAATCAATAAAATCTTAACTTAATAATAAAAAAATTTTAAATATATAAAAAGAGACTTATTATTTTAATAAGTCTCTTAATCGTTAACACAAAGCATTTAATTGATGTAAACTACTATTTAAATTATTCAACAACGCTAATTTGCAAATTCTTCTTAACTACACCTTCAATATTATTAGGCACAACTTCAATTTCATAGTTTCTTGTTTCTTTAAATAAATCAAAAAATTCTCTCATAATATTTAGAGGGCACCTAATTATTCTCTGTCCATTTTCCTCAATAAATTTACTATTTTTAAATGTAATATTTTCTACACGTAGAGTGACATTTCCAAAATTCAAATTTTCATCTTCTAAAACAAAATCAATATATTCTTCATTTAATTTAATAGTGTCTTTAACAAGTGAAACCTTAATTTCTGTTAATGAACTTTCATTTGGGTCTTGCTTGCAATTAATTTTTAAATTTTTACCTTCAGTTTCGAAATTTTCAATTAATATATGTTTGTCTTCATTTAATATCATATTTTCAAAACTAATGGTCATCTTCATTTTATCTTCTGATATGGTAATATTATTTTCTGAAATATTATCTTCTACAAAGGTTTTACCATATTTAACCTTAATATCTTCAAGCCCATTAATTTTTCTTGAAAATTTTATTTCAATTGAATTTTTATTAGTATAAATGAATGGAATATCATTTTCTACTCCATCAGGGTTTACTAAAGTAAATTCTATAGGAATCTTTTTCCATATTGCATATACTGTCTTCTCTTCAAAAATATATTTTAAAGCATCTTCATCAGGATCATTCACATAATTAAATTCTGACCAACCAAGAAACTTGTATCCATCTCTACTTGGAATTTCAGGTGCAACTGCATCCTCATACTCAATTACTTCTATTGTTTTTTCAGATTCATTATTACTAAATTTCCCTCCATTTGCTTTAAAGGTTATATTAATCATATTAGCTTTCCAAACAGCATATACTGTTTTATTCTCTTCTATATTGTTTAAAACACCATCTTCAGCTTCTATTGCACTAGGATTTGACGCCCAACCCAGAAATATATATCCATCTTTTTTTGGTGTATACTGAGGATTTAAACTTGTTCCTTTTTCCACATATTCTATTTCACTCTCTGCCTCTCCCCAATCATATAAACTTCCTCCATTTGCATTAAATGTTACTGAAACTTTTTCTTCCCATATAGCATAATAAGTTTTATTTTCTTCAATATTTTTTATTACAAATTTCCAATCTTCAACTTCAACTTCTGTTGAATTAGGCATTGATGCCCATCCCTTAAATTTGGCACCTTCCTTTGATACAGATGGGATTACAACTTGTCCGTTAACAACTTCTATATTTTTTTCACTCGACGTTCCATCTGTAAATGTTCCTCCATTTGCATTAAATGTTACTGTAAAAATATTTTTTACAAATTCCCATTCTCCTACAAATTCTACATCTATATCTCCAACTACTATTGATTCTAAAGTATATCCCTTAAATTTCCATACTCCTTCTTCTACCGCTACTTCTTTACTGTCTGGTGCTACTGGGAATATTTCTTTTCCTTTTTCTACTTCTTTTGATTCTGGTAGAAGGTTTTTAACTTCTTCTGGCAATTGCTTATCTTGTGTTGTACTTTCAAATTTATAGCTTATTCTATGTTTTTCTATTGGAATGGCTTCCCATACTGCATATACTGTTTTACTTGTCTTTATGTTTTTTAGTATGTCTTCTTCTCCAACTCCATCTTCTGTTGATGTCCAACCTATAAATTTATATCCTTCTCTTTTTACTTCTGGTCCTGTTACATTTTCTCCATAGTTTACTCTTACTGTACTTTCTGCATTATCTGTAAATGTTCCTCCATTTGCATTAAATGTTACTGTAAAAATATTTTTTACAAATTCCCATTCTCCTACAAATTCTACATCTATATCTCCAACTACTATTGATTCTAAAGTATATCCCTTAAATTTCCATACTCCTTCTTCTACCGCTACTTCTTTACTGTCTGGTGCTACTGGGAATATTTCTTTTCCTTTTTCTACTTCTTTTGATTCTGGTAGAAGGTTTTTAACTTCTTCTGGCAATTGCTTATCTTGTGTTGTACTTTCAAATTTATAGCTTATTCTATGTTTTTCTATTGGAATGGCTTCCCATACTGCATATACTGTTTTACTTGTCTTTATGTTTTTTAGTATGTCTTCTTCTCCAACTCCATCTTCTGTTGATGTCCAACCTATAAATTTATATCCTTCTCTTTTTACTTCTGGTCCTGTTACATTTTCTCCATAGTTTACTCTTACTGTACTTTCTGCATTATCTGTAAATGTTCCTCCATTTGCATTAAATGTTACTGTAAAGATCTCTTTATGATTTGAATGATGTTCTCTTAAATGCGTCCACCAACTATTATATGAATATTCTTTTGTTTCTAATGTTTTTTCTTTTTTTGTCTCAGCAGCATCTAGCTTTCCTGATTCTTTAAGTGTATTATATAAACATTTAAATACGTCATTTCTTATGGCACTTTTGTTGGGTTCTAAAACATTTATATCGCCTTGTACAATATTTGCTTCTTCTGACCATTTAATAATATCTTCTGGCCATTTCACATTACTAATTTTAGATTTTGTTAAACTTTTATCCCCAATAGTTAAAAGCATTTTTAATATTTCTGCATTGCTTATATTCGCATCTGGTCTAAAATTACCATCTGGATATCCATTTATAATTGAAAGTCCATTACTAAGTTTGAAATTTTTACCAAATGCAATTATTCCACTTGCCCAATGTTCTTTACTTACATCATTAAAAGATGCTTGTCCTTTTAATGAATCACAATTTTTTTCGTATCCAAGAGAATATAAAACAATTTTAAGTGCTTCTGCTCTAGTTATTCTACTACTTAAATCTAAATCTCCATTATTTCTGCCTTGTATTATACCTTTCTCTTTTAATGTTTCTATCTTATAATCTGATGTGGCAAGTACGTTGTTTAGACTTGTAAAGGCCATTACCAAAAGAAGGAATACTAATAATATTCTTTTTTTCATTTTCTTCTCCTTATATTTTTTAATATATTAATTTATTGACTTAATTATTAAATATATTTTATAAAGAAGAGCAGTTGCCCTTCTTTATAATTTTTATTGCTTGTCAATATTATATAAAACTTGTGCTACTTGCCCACGAGTAAATTTTTCCTTAGGATTAAAGTGGCCTTTTTTATCACCATTTATAATGCCAAATTCTGACATTTTCTTAACAGAATCTATTGCCCAATTTGATATACTTCTATTGTCTACAAATTTTTTTGCTCCCTTATTAGTTAATTTTATATCACATACTTCTATATATCTTGCCATTATAACAGCCATTTCTTCTCTTGTTAAAATGCCATTAGGATTAAATTTTTTATTTCCAATTCCTTTTACAATCCCTTTTCTTGATGCCCAATTTACATAAGATGAATAGAACTCATCTCCATTTATATCGATAAAGTTCCCATTTTCATATGAATTTTTATCAATATTTTGTATACGTCCTAAAATGGTAACAAATTCTCCACGACTTATTCCTCTATCTGGTTCAAATAATCCATTTCCTATACCAAATAGATATCCTTTGTTTACTCCATATTCTACCGCTTTTTTTGCCCAATGACCTATCATGTCAGTAAATTTGATACTAGTTTCATTAATAGTGTTTGTTTTAGAAGGTGAAACCGGTTTATTTATATCAACTTTAATTCCTGAACTATTGTTATTAGGTACTAGTATATACCCCGGATTAGGATTTGGTATAGGCTCAGGTGTTGGTTGTGTATCTGTTGCAACAATTATTATATCAACACTATCTTTTTCTACATTACCAGCACTAATTAATTTGACTGAAATATTATCTCCGTTTTTTAATGTTTCTTCCAAAGAAATATTTACATATTTAGCATCTATATTTTTTTGTTTAAGTGTAATAGTTCCTATTTTAGATGAACTATTATCTATTGAACTAAACATTATTGGTACTGTCGTATTCTTATATACAACAAGAATATCTCCTGGAGTTGCATTTTTCGGAAGTTTTACTGTAATGCTTCTTAAATCTTTAGATAGTCTAATAATTCTCAGTTTATCATTTTGATTTTCTGGGTTTACCGGATCTGGATTTACCGGGTCTGGATTCACTGGATCTGGATTTACCGGGCCTGCTTTAATTCCTCTTCGTCTTTCATTCTCAAAATCATTTATTCCTTTTTCTAATGAAAGTATAGCTTTACTTAATTCTTCTTCTAAAGCTTCTTCATCTTGGTAAATAAAGTTTGCTTCTATTTACAATGAATTCTCTTTTTACTTTTAATATTGAGCCTTCTATTTGTGTTTTATAAAGTAGTTTTTTTGCTGATAATATTTCTGATTTAAGATTATTTAAAGATTTTTCTATATCTGCTGGATCTACTGGATTTTCTGGATCTTCTGTCTTCTTTGCCATTTCAAGAGCTAATTTTACAGCTTCCTTTACAGAATTTGATGAATTTGTCGCTTTACTTACAACATCAACTTCAGGGCTGTTTTCATTAATTATATTCCTGATTAAAGGTTCTATCTTATTATCAAATCCTGGCGTATCTGCCCAGCTAATAATTTCAATTGAAGTAATCTTTCCATTAGAAATAGTTACTTTAAACTCATTTTTATTCATTGCATTTTGTCCATGAGTTTTTACTAAATATTCTCCGTCTTTATATCCAATTGGAACAACTACATCTTTAGGTCCTCTTTCTAATTGACTAAGAAAATTTCTAACAGCTGTTTCTAAAATAGTAATAGCCTTATCCCTTCCATCAATAGTCAAATCTTTTTTATATTCTTCTTCTGCAACTGCAATTTGTTGTTTTAATAAATTATGATTTTCTTGTGTAACCCACTCAACTTCTTCTCCAATATTTTGTCCATCAGATACTGGATATTTATTCAAGAATGTCTTAGCTCTATTAATCGCATTTGAAAGTGGTGTCTTATCAGTGTTTATTGGCTCACCTTCTTTTAATCCTTTTTCAATCGCTTGATTAATTGCCTTTATTATAGCTCTATATTCAATTTCATAACCTTTTATAGGCTTAATATCTAAAGCATTTTCATTTACTATTTTGTCTAAAAACCCTTCAAGCTCTATGGCTTTTTTTGATGCCTCTGACTCATTCCAGTCAGTGATTTTTACATCTACAATTCTACCTTTAGATACTTGTATAACAACATGACTTGCTAATAAGCTTGTGCCTCTTCCTTCGCCCTCGTAAATACCATCCTCATACTTCTCATTTATAATTAAAACTTTCTCATACCCTTTTTGTTTGGATGAATCAAAAATAGTTTTTGCATCTTTTAAATCTTTAATTGCATTTCTTGTTCTTTGGACTGTAGCTGCTGTATCTTGATATACTCCACGAGCTTTTAATAATTTAGAATTAAAAATAGTCCAATCTTTTTGCATAACCCAATCTTTTGTCTCTGGAATATCTCTTCCATTAGGACTTATCCAAATATTTGATAAATCTTCCATTGCAATATCAATTTCTTTTTTTAATCTCTCTTTATCTGGAGAAAGTGCTAACATTAAATCTCTAAGTTCTTTTACTTTATTGTTAATTTCATTTTGATATTCTTTAATTTTAGATTTATCTATTAGTTCTCCTACTTCATATGAATTTATATTTTCAAGTAGTAATTCTGCTTCAGATACTGCATTTTTTAATTTTTTATTTGCTTCAGTTCCCGGCTTTTCATCCTTCATATCCTTAGCCAATTTAATATTGTCTAATAATATTTCTGGATCTGTTAAAATAATACCTTTTGCAGGATCACTTTTTATTCCGTTTTCATCTTTAGCATAGGCTAAAACTTCTTCCCCAGGAATCATTGTTCTACGAACTGCAATTGAAAAATTACCATTTGCATCTGCCATATCATTTATACGAAGACCGTCTTGGAAAAATAATTGGATTCCCTGCTTAGCTTCAGCCTTTCCTTTAACTTCTTTAGCACTTGGATGAATTGGATCTAAAACTGGTTTGTTTACGTGATAATTAATAGTATCTGCATCTACTGGGTAATTCATTGTTGAACGAATCATTAAAGCTCCATATACAAGATTAGGGTATAGTGGAAATAAATTATTTCCTCCATAAATATATGAATAATCTCTGTCTCCAGATTGATCTAATCCTATAAGAATATTGCCACTATCATCTATTTTTTCTACAACTACATAATATGGCTCGTCTGTCTTTATTTGATATTGTGCCACAGAAATAGTTTTTACTTTATTTGGTTGGAAATTAATTTCCATCGGTTCCATAATTTCTAAAAGTCTTCCTCTTTTATCTAATTGTTTTATAGATACTTTACATCTACTGTATGTCTGTAAATCTGAGAGAGGTCCAAATTGTATAGATATACTAGAAATAGTTCCTCCAATTTTTTTCGGAATAAATTTAACAGCTCCTCCTTGGTATCCAGTTGAACCAATTCTATAATTTTGATCAGCTTGTCTATTCATATTTCCAGTATCATATTTATATTCTTCTTCTTGCATTTGTCCTTGTGCTTCTAAAGTAAATTCCCTGTTATTGTTTCCAGCAGATAAATTAAATTGTTCTTCTTTTGCATTGTAACCTTCTTTGAATATACGTAATGTATAATTTAC
>JBQDBK010000001.1:189752-331040 GCA_052090825.1 Peptoniphilaceae bacterium
TGGAACTTCATTACTTGTATATACTCCATTATTATCTTCAAAATTAATATTGCTATCTTCTAATATACGTATAAAAGCCCCATTAATGGAATTTCCTTCTACATCTTTTACATTTATAATAAATTTTCCAATATCTTTTTTTACTAGATCAAAGTTTAAATTTATTGTTGAATCTTTTGTTAATTCTACTTGTTTTTCTTGAGCTTCATATCCTGGTGCATTACATTTTATAGTCCATGTTCCTGCTGTATGCTTTAATAAGTATTCTCCACTCGAAGAATCATTTTTAACCTTACGATCAGTTTCAGATATATAAATTTCTGCTTCTATAGCTTTTCCTTCAGATGAAACTTTTCCTTTTACTGTTCCATTTCCTTTTCCCATAGCTTCGCTTACTGCTGCATAAGCATTAGCTAAACCATATCCATAGGCATGGTTAGGACTACTTTTATAGTTTTCATCTGTAAGAGGAGTTGCAGTCCTTTGAATCATATCTTGTGCTTGCTTATCAGTTAAATTTGAATTTGCTGATTTAACAAGAGCTGCAATACCAGAAATATGAGGACAAGCCATACTTGTTCCTGACATGTATATATATCCGTTATCTACCGCTGAGCGTATTGAAACTCCTGGTGCAGAAATTTCTGGCTTCCATCCAAGTGCATTTCCAAATGGGGATGGACCTTTCTTTGAAAACGAAGCTATTTTATCATTGTGATCAGTTGCTCCTACAGCAAAAGAATCTTTATAACTTGCTGGTGTAGATATACTTCTAGGTCCTGGTATTGGTTCTCCAGGTCCTCTATTTCCTGCGGCAAACACAGGCAGAATTCCAGCTTCTCTCCAAGCCTTTACTGCCCCTTGAAACCATGGATCATCATTTGCAGTTCCTCCACCTCCCCAAGAATTACTAATAATTTGAGGAGCATTATCGGCTTTTCCTCCTGGCGCTAACATCCACTGAGCTGCAGTTAGAAATCCATCTGTTGAAGAGTGTCCATTGTTATCAAAAACTCTTGCTGAAATAAATTTTGCATCTGGAGCAACACCAATACGATTAAAATAATTTCCCGATGAATCTTTTTCAGATCCCAATATAATTCCCATACAATGACTTCCATGAACTGAATCCATACTCTTTTTAAATATATCATTATAAGACACCGTATCTACAAAATTACCAGGAAAAAGCATATCCCCACTAACAGGATCATATCCTTTAAACTTAGTTTTTAAAGCTGGATGATACACATTAACTGCAGAATCCATAATTCCTACAGTTATACCCTTACCTGTAACTCCAAGCTTATTCCAAACTTGATCAGCTCCAACTTTTGAAATATTCCATTCTACTTCATTTTTTGCTTCAGGAAGAGAACTACGGAATAGCCTACGTTCAATAATCGGATCATCTTGTTTTATCTTTTTATTTAAATCAATTAATTTTACTTCGTTTTTATTTGCAAGATATTCAATTACATCCTTATTTGCCAGCATATGAATTGTATTAACTATGTAAAAAGATTTAAAATTTTTTACATTTCCATTCTTTTTTTCTTTTTCTAAGTAATCTAAAATTCCTGCCTGTGAACGATAAGCAGTTTCTTTCATCTCACCAATGATTGCCTTTTTCTCTTTAAGCTCTTTTGACTCATCGGTTTTATAATCCACACTCTCCTTTTTTGCTTGCCAAATATTGGCACCATCTTTAAATAGAACCATTACATCAAAAAATTCATCTTTCCCAGATGAAATGTTCTTCTTCAATTCATTAGATATAACGGATTTCTCTTGTGCATTAACAGGTGATATAAATCCAAAATTTATTCCACCAATAAACATTACAACTGCCAATAGCAAACATAAAGCTTGCCTTTTTAAATCTTTCATATTTACCTCCTTTAATTATTTGAAATCGATAAAGTAATAACAATATTGAAACGGAACTAATTGATATTAATTATCAAATATAATGATAACTGATATCAATTAAAATTACAAGTATATTTAATCATATTTACTTGTAAATCTTATTATTTTTTCATCATAAATAAGTTATATTATATAATATTTATATATTCTATAATATAAATGTCTTACTAATTAATTTATATTATTAATAAGGCTTCTTTTAAAGTTCTCCTAAATTATAGACTTTATTAAATTCTATCAAAATAGGTATTTTACTTTTCCTAATAAATTTTCTATTTCTGCTACACTATATTCCAATTATCTTATCTTTTATAGGAGATGTTAACTTTTCTCATAAATCCATTTACTAGCTCTACTGCTTTTTCCCTAAATTTTTCTTCAAGTCATTTATTATACTAACTTTTTACTAATTTCACTAATAATTCTTACTTTTTCATATTTTTTAAAATCTTAAAGAAATTTACAAAAATTATAAACCCTTCTTTAGTACAAATTTCTACAAAAAAATGAACTTCAAAAGAAGTTCATTACTATTTTTTATTATTTACCATCCCATGAGTATATTTGCATAGGTGTTCTCTATCAATTCCTATGGCTTCAATCATGCTATCTAATCTTTGAAAATCTAAACTTGCAAATCTATATTTTTTACAAATTTCTTCCCTAATTTTCTTGGTTCTTTTTGTTGTTTGGTCAATGTATTCATCAATATAAAATTTGCTACGCTCTCCTTCTAACTTATTTATTATTCTTCTTATTAAAAGGTCTTCTTCTTTTAGTTTGTTTGGACTTAAGCAAGTACAAAATACATAAATGGTGGTGATGCTACTCTAACATGGAGCTCTTTTACTCCGTTTTTATATAATAAATCAACTGTATTTCTAAGTTATGTTCCTCTTACTATACTATCGTCAATTAGAAGAATTTTTTTAGTTATTTTACTGGAATTATTTTCATTTCGACAACTCTATCAGGTTCTGACTGGTTCGTGAGTATAAAGCTTCTTGCCAATGTTGGTGTATATTTTACAAATGGTCTTGCAAATAGAATTTTACTTTTATTTGCATAGCCTATTGCATGTAGAAGGCCTGAATCTTGTACACAACTTACTATATCTATTCTATCTAAAATATGTGGATCTTCATTTGAAACCATTAATTCTCCATTACGATTTCTCATAGCTTCAACATTTACACCTTGGTAAGTTGCATTTGGATATCCCTGATATACCCAGAGAAAAGTACAAATTTTCGAATCTTTATTCGGCTTAGCAAGTTGTTTATAATTATCTGCATCAAATTCTACTACTTCTCCTGGTCCAAGTTCATAAGAAAATTTATATCCTACTTTTTCAAAGGCAAAACTTTTAAAAGTTACGCAGTGTCCTTTCTAATTTTACCAAGTATCATAGGAATACGACCTTGTTTATCTCTTGCTACTATAATTTTGCCCTTAATCATTATTAAAATTAACAAAGTCCTATCTATTAATTTTTGAACATGCATATTCAATTTACAAAATTATCTTTTTGACTTATTAATGTACCCACTAATTTTGCAGGATTTACTTTACCACTACCCATAGTTTCAAAATGATTAGAGCACTTTTGTAAGACTTCAGATACTAATTCTTCTTTTTCTGCAAAACTTCCCTCTATCCATATTGAAAAGACCCCTAGCTTAGAACGCATTAAAAGTGGTTATGGTGCTAAATCACTTATACCACTAAGTGCTATATTTCCACTTATTTCATCTTGGATTCTTGAAACTTTGTCCTAAAAGGCGAGTTTTCTATATTGTGTATCTCTCTTTGAAATCCTATTCCAGGTCCCACGCTGTTATACCTACTCTTCTCGTACCTAGATATGAATGGTAATCTATTCCATAAAATACATCCATAACACAATTTTCTTTAGATACAGTGCCGAAAATCCACCCTTTTTTAACTCCTTGCATTAATATTCCTATTTTTTAGGAATATTTTTCTAACAAGATGATTTTCCTTTTTTTTATATGTTTTATATCATATATAAACACAACAAATATTTTATAAGATATAAATACTAAAGCTAAATTTTGTTTATTTTAAGTGTTTTATAAATCTGTAAGTTTTTATAATTAAATTTAAGTGAGTCTATTATATTGAACTAGATATTAATTTCAAAGTCATCAAGTGATTTTCCATATCTCAATTCTTTTCTTAGATCCTGAATTACATTATCTATCTCTTCTAATTTTACCAGAAGCTCTTTTTCCTTATCTGTTGTTTCATAAATAGCTACAATACCACCATTATTAATTACAATTCTTTTATCAGCTATCAAGGCAAGTATAGGGTCATGAGTTGCCATTAATACGATTTTATTTTCATTAATTAGTAAGTCTAAGGCTTTCTTTCTATCTATACCTGCATTTTCAATTTCATCAATTAATACTATTGGAGAAGAACTTAAAATTGCTGTGTCTGCAATCATTAAAGCTCTTGATTGACCTCCACTTAGAGATGTTATTGGTGTATTTAAGTCGAATTTTTCTCCTGCTAATTTATTTGCTTCAATTATGATTTTATTTATAATTTCTTCTTCATTTTCAACCATCCTGCTTCTTGCATGTAATTTTATGAATTCATAGGCTGATAAATCCATTACAAAATTCATATTTTGTGATAACTGGGAAACTAATTTATTATTTGTACTAAATCTCCATTTTTTATCTGCATCTTTCCCATTTATTAGAATTTTCCTATTGGTCTGGGTATCCCTATCTGCAACCCATTCTATATCTGCTAAAAGCCTTGACTTTCCACTTCCTGTAGGTCCAACTATTGAAACTATTTCAGACTTATTTATTTGTAAAACATTATAATTTTCTTTATTTCCAAACTTGTCTTTACCAGCTACTATACTTATTGATTTTAATTCATCATCATCTACACCTAAAAAAGATTTCATTTGTTCAATATAAGTTTCTAGCCCTTCTATTAGAAGATTATCATCAATGGCTAACTCTTCTTTTTCTTCTTGGCTAAAGGTTTCTAAATACTGAGAAAAGCTTAAATCTTTATATTCTGAAACATCAAGTCTATTCTCAGAAAAAAACATTTCTACAAAAGGATATTTTTTAAGCAATTGTCCTATTTTTATATTAATCATCTAATTTCCCCAGTTTCATTTTTTTAACATTTCCCATTTGATATTTTTCACCAATTTTTTTCTCTCCTAAACAATATGAACAAAGTGCCGTTGGCATTGAAAACTTAAGCTCCATTCCTGTAACAGTTTTTATGGATTTTTCTTGGTCATATAAAAGTGTGCTAAGTTCAAATGTACCTTGTCCTGTTAATCCATTTATATTCATAATAATGGCACTTGGGTTAACAGATGAAACTCTTGAAGCAAAAACTTCTCTTTCTGCTTGTGAAACAATATCTCCCTTTGTTATAACAACATAGTCTGCACTTTTTAGCATTGGCCCAATCTTCTTAGGAGTATTTATTCCTGATAAGTTATCTATTACACAGACTGCCTTTATATCTTTAATATATGGAGAACACCTATTGCAAAGCCCTGCTGATTCTGTAATCAAAATATCAAGTTTCTTAGATATTCCCCATTGGACCACTTCTTCAATATTTGAAACGAAGAAGTGGTCTGGACATAATGCTCCTGAAAGCCCTTTCTTTACTAAAATATTATTTTTTTCATAAATCAAATCATCATCTGTATATAAACAATCGAATTTTACTACTCCTGCTTTTATACTTCTTTTTTCAAACTTTCAATTGTTTTAACAATTACACTTGTTTTTCCTGATGAAGGTGGTCCAGAAACAATTACTAAATTCATAAATTCTCCTAACTTAAAATTTCTTCATTAAAAATTTTTTCACTTTCTTTTAAAATATCAATTATATTATTATCATATATGAAATCCCATCCACAGAATAAAAATTCTTCATTTTCCCCTAAATTATTATCAACTCCATAAATAGTTGTAGGGAATTTACCATCTAAAGATAATATTTTACCTGTTTCAAGATTAGTAAAAAATTCTATAATCTTTTCAACGTAAGGATTATCTTTCTTAGCAACTAGAAAAATAGGACTAACTAAGGCTCCATCACTTGGCCATACCATTTCAAAGTCTGGACTATTTAATGCCATTTGTGTAAAGAACAGAGGTATAATATTTACTGCGGGATTATGTTTTGAATCTCCTTTACTTCTTACCATCTCAGCTGGATGTAAGCTTTTTTTATATATCTTTCCTAGGGCTCTTATTCCATCTTTTCCCCATTTAGAATATATATTTACAAGTATTGCATTAAACATATCTAAATCATTTAGAGGTAAAGAAACACTATCTGTATAATTTCCACTAAATAAAAGTTCTTTCCAAGATTTAGGAGCTTTTCTACCACTTAAATTATTTTTATTAATTAAAAATACACATGGTACAACACTTATTATATGATACCTATTTTTAGGGTCTTTAAAAGAGTATTTCTCATTATCAAAATCTTTGTTGATTTTTTCAATATTTATACTGTATTTCCCATCTTCAATATATTTACCAATGTAGTCCTTATCAAAAAATAATTCAAATCCTGCTGAAATAAAAACATCTGCTAAGTCATCTATATCATTGTTTTTAAAATCTTCTTCTATCCAGTCAAGACCTAAATTTGCTGATTTTAAATCATATCCTATGTCTAGCCCTTTATCTTTTTGTTGTACAACAAAATCATCAAAGGCATCTAATAAAGGTGTTTTAATGGGACATGGTAGTACACCCTTAACTATAACATCTCCATGAATTTCCTTTTCTTCCTCTAAACTTTTATCAACTGACTTTTGATAATTATTTAAAAACAAAAACAATTTTTCACTAAAGGCTTCCTTATTTATTCCTTTAACCTTTAGAGCCATATTTAAAGTTACTAGTTTACCCATTGTTTTTAGCATTTCTTTATCTTTTAGTTGATCAAATCCATTATTTATAAAAAAATCCAACAACTTATCATTTCCATCTAATATGTTAAATAATTTATCATTAAAGTCTATCTTATTCATGAACTAACTCCTTCTATATATACCAATCCTCATTAATCCTTGTGTTACACTAATTTAATTTTATCTTATTAGCCATTAATTTTTTTTCATTAAATAATCTTATTAAAGAATAAATAATTTAAACGCTATTCTTTCCTATATAAATAAAAAAATTATTAAAGAATAAATTTAAAAAGCTTTTAAGCATTTCTATTATCTTCAATAATTAAATCTTTACTTATTTTTATAACAATATATTTTACTCATTTAAAGTTTTATTCTATTATATTTAAATTATATCATAACTACTAAATCTATACTATTAAAAATCTTTAACAAGCTTTGGACTACATCTGTATAGCTTGGTTTTACTTTATGTATCAATATTTTCATAATCTAACTTACTTACAAAATTAAATCCTTTGAATATTTTTTAATATTTTATTGATATAATTTTTATATAAGAATAAAAAAATTCCCAAGATTATATAATCCTGGGAATTTTTTATACTTTAATTTATTTATTTATCGCAAATTCTAATGCTTCATCTAACATGATTATTGCATTATCAACTTCCTCAACTGTTGTTCTAGGATTTAATTGTACTCCTACAGCCTTAGTTATAACTTTGTTTAAGTTATTGTAAGTTTCAAAATCTTTAACTCCTAAAACTTTTTTATCTCTTTCAAATCTAGTCTCCCATATAGCCTTATCTAATTTTGACTTATAATAAAGTGTTGCTTTATCTGTAGCTTGTAGATCAGGATAAGTTGAAACTCTATTCATTACTTCTTTTACTTCATTAATTTGATCTAATATTCTATCATTAGATGAAAATGGATCAGCTATTCTTATTACAAGTTTTGTTATAGCAAAACCTAATTCTACGTGAGCTTTTTCCACCTTATTATTTAACTCTTGTGTTGAAAAAATCATTGCATCTATTGCTTCTGTCATAGCTTCAATTCTAAATCCTATTGAATCTACATCATATATAGTTTCAGGACTAAATCTAGCTGCAGTATTAAGTGTTAGATCTGATTCTAATTTATTTATTGTTTCTAAACCTTTGTCTACAGCTTCCTCATATTCTGTTCCTTCAACATCATTCTTTAGAGATTCAAGTTTTACTTCAGAATTTTTTAACTCATCTAATTCTGAATCTTGACTTTCTACATAAGCTGTTTGGCCTTCTGCATATACATTGCTTTGTACAAAAGGTACAAAAGCTGGTGCAACCATAGTTAAAGATAATAATAAAGCTAATTTCTTTTTCATAAATATTCCTCCCTTATTAATTACAATATATACTGTGTTGTTTATACTATAAGTATACTAGTATAATATATTGGTGTCAAGTCTTTATTTAAAAATTTTTTAAATTTTTTAAATAAAATAAAGATAGCTAATAATATTATTAGCTATCTTTATTTTATGATAAATTATTATTTACTCACTTATTTTCTTTGTTTTAATTTCTTCTTTTAATAATTCGATAAATTCATCAAGTTTAACTTCTTTTAATTCTTCGCCATTTCTCTTTCTAACAGATAATTTACCTGACTCAACTTCTTGCTCACCAACTACTAGCATATAGTTGATTTTTTTTAGTTGAGCTTGACGAATTTTATAACCGACTTTTTCTGCACGAGAGTCTAAGTGAACTCTTATTCCTTCCTTAGCAAACTTAGATTTTAGTTCTTCTGAAAAATCTAAAAATTTATCTGAAACTGGTATTATTTCAACTTGTACTGGAGAAAGCCACAACGGAAATTTACCCGCAAAATGTTCAATTAAAATTCCCATAAATCTTTCAATTGAACCAAATAAAGCTCTATGAAGCATTACTGGCCTTGCTTTTTCGCCATTTTCATTAATATAAGTTAAATCAAAGTTTTCTGGCATTTGGAAATCTAATTGTATAGTTCCACATTGCCAAGTTCTGCCTATTGCATCTTCTAAATGAAAGTCGATCTTTGGACCATAGAAAGCTCCATCTCCTTCATTTATTTTATAAAATAAGTCTTTCTTTTCTAAAGCTATTTTTAATGCTTCTTCTGCCTTATTCCAAGTTTCGATATCTCCCATAAAATCTTCTGGTCTTGTAGAAAGTTCTACTGTATATTTAAAACCAAAAGTTGAATATAAATATTCAGCTAAATCTATTAACTTGAATACTTCTTCTTCAATTTGTGATGGAAGACAATACACATGAGCATCATCTTGAGTAAAAGTTCTTACTCTAAATAAACCGTGAAGAGCTCCAGAAAGCTCATGTCTATGAACTTGTCCAAATTCAGAAAGTCTTATTGGTAACTCTTTGTATGAATGAGGAGAAGAACCATAAACTATAGTGGAACCAGGACAGTTCATTGGTTTTACAGCATAATCTTCACTATCTATTTGTGTAAAATACATATTTTCCTTATAGTGATCCCAATGACCTGACTTATGCCATAAGTCTTCATTTAATATGATTGGTGTTAATATTTCACCATAGCCATTATTAATTAATTCTTGCCTCCACCAATTCAATAATTCATTCCTTAAGATCATTCCATTTGGATGGAAAAATGGGAATCCTGGACCTTCTTCATGCATACTAAATAGGTCTAATTCTTTACCCAACTTTCTATGATCTCTTTTTTCTGCTTCTTCTAGTCTTTCTAAATACTCATCTAATTGTTTTTTCTTTTCAAATGAAATACCATAGATTCTTTGAAGCATCTTGTTTTTCTCGTCGCCTCTCCAATATGCTCCTGCTATAGAAAGTAATTTTATAGCTTTTATATTTTTAATTCCTTCTAAATGAGGCCCTTTACATAAATCAAGATAATCTCCGATTTTATATATAGATATAAAATCATCTTCTAAATCCTCTATTAGTTCAATTTTATAATCCTGATTTTTTTCTTTAAATAAAGCTATTGCTTCTTCTCTAGCTAAAGATAATTTTTCAACTTTATAATCTTTTTTTATAATGGCTTTCATTTCAGCTTCTATCTTTTCAAGATCTTCTGTAGAAAATCTATGTTCTGTATCTATATCATAATAAAAACCATTGTCTATGGCAGGACCTATTGCGAATTTTGCATCTTCATATAAATTTTGAATTGCATATGCTAATACATGAGAACTTGTATGCCAAAAAATCGACTTTCCTTCTTCATCTTCAAATTTAACTACTCTAAATTCACCGTCTTCATTAATCTCTTCTGCCATACCCATAATTTTGCCATTAAATACTGCCCCTAGCGCAACTCTTGCTAACCCTTCAGATATATCTTTTGTTATATCTTTTACACTTTTCTTTTCTTTATATTCTCTCTCTGACCCATCTGGTAATTTAATTATCATTGTTTTTCCTCCAATTAAAAAAATTGCTCCATCCCAAAGGACGAGCAACCGTGGTTCCACCTTAATTATTCCTCAAAAACTTTATCGCAGTTATACGCTTCGAATTACCGAAGAACTCAAGGTTAGTTTTCAAATAGTCTTACTTAAAGAGCTCTCAGTCGGCGACTCTTCTTCCTGTCAGATATCTCTATTTTACTCGTCCTCTCAACGTCTTAAAATAATAATTTAATATTATCATATAGGATTTTAAAAATCAAGCAGATAAAAATCTAATTTATCACTTTTATTTAAATATACCACGCTAAAATTTTTCAAAATATTAAATTTAAAATTATATTTATCTAATAAATTTTCTTTGCACAATATTGAAATATTTCCTCAAGTTAGACTTTTTATCAGGTTTGTATCTTTATTAATATTAAAATTTATATTTATTAAAATGATATAATCATAATAATTATATACAGCATTTTCACTTGCAAAATTTTAATTATTAATGTCCAAAGTTTAAATTATAAGAATATTTTTATCTAGTTTTATAGAAAAATACTTATCTTATAAACCACAAAATTTAATAATGCCTTAGATAGAGATGAATACTAAAAATATTATAAAAAACTTATAAATATCTTTTCGATTTAAATACTAACAAACTACTAAAGCTTTTAAAAGTATTTTTAAATATAATAGTTTATAAACTAATATATTTGCATTATACTACCTATATCTACAATTTCTTTGTCTGTTAAAAATTTATAATCTTCTTTATTTTTATCTAAAAACCTTAATATTTTTTTATAAGAACTATGCCTTTCTAGGCTACCTGTAAAATATAGGATATCATTAATTAAACCACTTGTTCCTCCTATAAAACCATAGTTAAAATTTTTTAGTTTTATCTGCTTATGGTCAATTAATAAAGTTGAAAACTTATCTTTTAGCTTGATATATATATCATTATCAGAAGTTATTAAAGAATTTTTACCAACTACTATATTACACTTAGTATAACCTTGCTTTACATCTATGAATTCATAATTTTTTTCTTTATAAAAATTCAAAATTTTTTTATCTGTATATTTTAAATTATGAATGAAATAATTTTTAAACACAACATAATTTAACTTTATATGATTGGGATAAGGGCTTTTTATTGAGCTTATTGGAATTAACTCATAATTTTTAAAATAATCCTTATAGTATTTAATTGAATTTTCATCTACTACAATTAATTCTTTATCTAATTGTCTTATTAATAAATCAGGGTGTCCATTAATGCCTTTATATATTAATTTACTTGGTTTAGTTAATAATACTTTATCCAATTTTTTTAAGGAGTCTACAATTTCTTTATCCGCATAATAATCTACTACTATCATCTCATCATCTCATAACATAATATAGATCCAGCAACATTCACATTTAGAGAATTTACTCTATCATTCATAGGAATGTATACTTTTTCATCAGCTAAATTTATTATTTCATCACTTACACCATTGGCTTCATTACCTAAAATCAAGATTGCATTTTTATGAAATTCGTACTGGTAAGAGCTACTAGCTTCTTCAATGCTAGTAGTAACTAATTTAAATCCTTTTTCTTTTGCTCTTAATAATTCTTCTTTGTCTTCTAGTATATAAATAGGTATCCTAAATATAGAAGCCATGGTTGACCTTAATAATTTAGGATTATAAAGTTCTACAGAATTCTTTGATAATATTAGTCCATTTAAATTAAAAGCGTCTGCTGATCTAATTAAGCCCCCAACATTTCCCGGGTCCTGTAAATCATCTAAGTACAAATATTTTCCTTCCTCTATATTAAGCTTAGAAAAATGAATATGTCTAAAATAAGCTATTATTCCTTGAGAATTTTTTGTATCACATAAATTTTTAAATAAACTTTCTTTTACCCAATATATTCTTATTTTACTACTTAAATTATCGATTATTTCATCTTCAAAATTTTCAGAAATAACCAAAAATTCAGGTGATTTGTATATTAATGCTTCTTTTATTACTTTTATTCCTTCAACAAAGAATAGTTTTTCTTTAGTTCTATATTTTTTATTTAACAAAGATTTAAAAAATTTATATTTATAGTTTGAACTACTTTGAATTACAAGTTTATCAATCATATTTTTTAAATTTTCCTTTAAAAGTATTTAAAAATTCAGAATTGGATTTGCTCTTTATTAACTTATCTAGTAAAACCTCTGTTACTTCTAATGAAGATTCTTGACTCATGGCTTTTTTAAATGACCAAGTAAATTCTAACTCTTTATCACTTAAAAGATACTCATCTTTTCTTGTCCCACTTTTATAAATATCTATAGCTGGAAATATCTTTCGCTCTGACATTCTTCTATCTAGATGAACTTCCATATTTCCAGTTCCTTTAAATTCCTCAAATATTATATCATCCATTCTTGACCCAGTTTCAACTAAAGCCGTAGCCAAAATTGTTAGGCTTCCACCTTCTTCTATATTTCTAGCTGCTCCAAAAAATCTTTTAGGCTTATGCAGAGATATCGGATCTAACCCTCCTGATAGGGTTTTACCACTTGAAGGGGTTATAAGATTATAAGCCCTGGCCAATCTAGTTAAAGAGTCCATTAATATAATGACATCTTGCTTTTGTTCAACTAATCTTTTTGCTCTTTCTAAAGTGTATTCAGCTACCCTTGTATGATTTTTCGGCAATTCATCAAAAGTTGAATAAATAACTTCTCCCTTAACCGATCTTTTCATATCAGTTACTTCCTCAGGTCTTTCGTCTATTAACAATACAATAAGCTTAGTTTCTGGATAATTTTCTGAAATTGATTTAGCAATTTTCTTTAATAAGGTTGTTTTACCGCTTTTGGGTTGTGAAACTATCATACCCCTTTGACCTTTGCCTATAGGTGATATTAAATCCATGAGCCTCATTGCTATATCATTTTGAGGAGTTTCCAAAGTTAATTTTTGTCTTGGATAAATAGGCGTTAAATTATCAAAATATGGTCTATTTATACAAGCATTAGGATCCAAGCCATTTACTGACTTTATATATATTAGGGCATTATATGATTCATTAGCTTTAGAAGGTCTAATAACCCCCATTACTTCATCACCATTTCTAAGTTTAAACCTTCTTATTTGAGAAGGTGAAACATAGATGTCGCCTTCCCCTGGAGCATAATTATTAACTCTCAAAAAACCAAAACCATCTTGATGAAGATCTAATATTCCACTTACATAATTAATACTATCCATGTCTTCAATTATTTCACTTGCATTATCTGATAAATCTTCTACTTTAATATCATTCTTATCTACTTTATTATTTTCTTTATTCATTTTTGTAAAATTTTCATAGTATTCATTAAAGTTTAGATTTGTATTTTTTTCTGCTTCTAATATTTTATCTATTAAATCTTTTTTATTTAAATTTTTAATATTATCTATTTTAAAATCTTCTGCAATATTTTGTAATTGATTTAAATTTATTCTATTTAGTTTTATTTCTTTGGAATTTTCTTCTGAATTAGATTGTTTATTTAGAATTGATGTGATTAACTGATCTTTTTTCAATTTATAATTTTTATTTATACCTAATTGACTAGCTATGCTTCTTAAATTTACTACACTTAATTTTTCTAAATCTTTCTCTTCATAGGATTCTACTACAGGAACTACTTTATTTACAACATAGTTATAATAATCTCCCCTAGTAAAAGATTTATGATCTACAAGACCCATTGATAAGGCTATATTTCTTAAATCATTTATTGATTTATTACTTAGTACTTCTAAGTTTTCTATATTTTCACTCTCTTTCAAAATTTCCTCCTTAAATAGGCTCAAGGCCTGAATACTTATTTTGCATATTCAGGCTTTTGAGATAATTTATGATTTGATTTTATAAATCTAACTGTTCCACTTGGAAGTCTTAGAACCATAGTTTCAGTTCTAGCATTATCTTTTCCTATATATTTAACGCCTTCAAGCAATTCTCCAGCTGTTACGCCTGTAGCAGAAAAAATTACTTCATTACCCTGTACTAAGTCATCAATACTATATATTTTTTCAAGATCTGCATCAAAATCTTTACATCTATTTAATTGAGCATCGTCTGTAGGATGAAGTCTACCTTGAAAGTCACCACCTAGACATTTTAAAGCTGCTGCTGCAATAACTCCTTCTGGCGCTCCACCCATACCTATCATAAGGTCTACCCCAGAATCTTCGAAACAAGCTTCTATAGCTGTTAAAATATCTCCATCGGATACTTTTTTTATTCTCGCTCCTAAAGCTCTTATTTCATCCACTATATAATCATGTCTTGGTCTATCTAATATTGCAACCGTTATATCTTCTACATTTTTATCAAGTGCTTTGGCTACATTTTTTATATTTTCTGTTGGACTAGCATCTAAATTTATAGCTCCTTTTGCCTTTGGACCACAAGCTATTTTATCCATGTAAATATCTGGTGCATTTAACATACATCCTCTTGGTGTTACAGCTAATACTGCAATTGCATTAGCTTTTCCTTCAGCTATAGATGTTGTTCCATCAAGAGGATCTACAGCTATATCTACTTTCTCAAACTCTTCAGATTCATTACCTATATGCTCTCCAATATATAGCATTGGAGCTTCATCTATTTCACCTTCTCCAATTACAACAACCCCATCGATTTCAATATTATCAAACATTCTTCTCATTGCATCTACAGCTGCACCATCAGCTGTATTTTTATCGCCTTTGCCTTGATATCTGCCTGCTGAAAGGGCTGCTGCTTCTGTTACTCTTGCAAGATTTAATGCTAAATTTCTGTTCATCTTAGAATTCTCCTTTTGTTTTTACATTTTTGAAATCACTTAAAAATTTATCTATACCCACATTAGTTAAAGGGTGATTAAGCATTTGCTTGAAAACTTTATATGGAATTGTAGCTATATCAGCTCCATATCTTGCACACTGATGGACATGCTCTGTATGTCTTATACTAGCTGCTATTATTTCTGTTTCTATTCCATATATAGCAAAAATTTCAGATAGATCTGCTATTAATTCCATTCCATTTTGTCCTATATCATCAAGTCTTCCAATAAAAGGACTTACATAAGTAGCTCCTGATTTAGCTGCAAGTAGAGCTTGATTAGCTGAAAAAATTAAAGTTACATTTGTTTTAATATTTTCTTTAGAAAGAATACTTACTGTTTTTAAGCCTTCTTCAGTCATAGGTATTTTAATTACTATATTTTCAGATATTTTTGCCAATTCTCTAGCTTGTTTTACCATAGTTTCTGAATCCTCTGCAGTAACTTCGGCTGATATAGGTCCATTTATAATGTCTGTAATCTCAGCTACAACATCTTCAAATACTCTTCCCTCTTTTGCAATAAGACTAGGGTTAGTTGTTACTCCATTTAAAATTCCCCAAGAGTTTATTTCTTTAATCTCTTCAATATTTGCAGTGTCTATAAAAAATTTCATTTTTTATCCTCCAATTTTTTTAAAAGAACTATAGCTTCAGCGCTAATTCCCTCTTCTCTTCCTACGAAACCTAATTTTTCAGTTGTAGTTGCCTTTATAGAAATATTTTCTATATCTGTATTTAAAATCTCTGAAATACAGGCTCTCATATTTATTATGTGATCTTTAAGCTTAGGTCTTTGAGCAGCAACTACACTATCTAAGTTTGAAATACAATAACCTTTCTCAATCATTATATCATAAACTTTTTTAAGTAAAATCTTAGAATCTATATCTTTATATTTTATATCATTATCAGGAAATAATTTTCCAATGTCTCCTAAAGCTAAAGCTCCAAGTATAGAATCCATTATTGCATGTATTAATACATCAGCATCAGAATGTCCTAAAAGTCCTTTCTCATGATTTAATTCTATTCCTCCAATAAATAATTTTCTACCTTCAACTAGTTCATGAACATCATAACCAATTCCTATTTTCATTAATTTTCATCCTCTATCAAACTATTTGCTATAATTAAATCCTCAGGTGTTGTAATTTTTATATTCTTATAATCACTTAATATTAACTTCACTTTTTTCCCTGTCTTTTCCACTAAGGAACAATCATCTGTTCCATAATAACCTTCCTCGAATGCTTGAACATAAGCTTTTATAATAATATCTTTTTCAAATACTTGAGGAGTCTGTATAGCCCATATTTCATCTCTATTAGGTGTATAATCTACATATTTACCATTAGAAGATATCTTTATAGTATCTTTTACAGGGTTACCTAGCGTGCAAGCTCCAGTTTCAAAAACTGATTCAATAGCTAAATTTATTTTATCAACATCTACAAAGGGTCTAGCTCCGTCATGTGTTAAAACAATTTCTGTTTTATTAGGCATATTAATTAATCCATTATATATAGAATCTTGCCTCTCTTCACCTCCATATACCATTTTAAAAGGAAGGCTAATACCATATCTATTTATAATCTTACCAATATAATTAATTTCATTAGGCTTTATAAGCAATATAATGAAATCAACATATTTTGAAGACTCTATTTTTTTTATGGTATGGGCTAAAATAGGTATATCATTAATTTCCAGAAATTGTTTATTAACTGATTTATTCATTCTATTGCCTACTCCTGCAGCTGCAATAATTGCACAAACAAATTTATTATTATACATTTTATCCCTACTTATTTAATTCGCTTAAAGAATATCTAATAATATCTCTAGCTATTGGGGCAGCAATTTCTCCACCTAAACTATCTACATTTTCTACTACAATTGCTACTGCAACTTGAGGATTATCTGCTGGAGCAAATCCAATAAACCAAGCATTATAATCATTATTATCAATCGATCTTTGGGCAGTACCACTTTTCCCAGCAACCTGAACTGATCTTAAAGATGCTGCTTTTCCTGAACCTCTTCTTACAACATTTATCATCATATCCTTAATTTCTTCCGCAGTTTCAGGTAATACAGCCTGAGACAAAACCTTTGGTTCTCTTGTCATAATCTCTGATCCATCTGCTCCTCTAATACTTGAAACTATATAAGGTTGCATCATTTTCCCTTCATTAGCTATAGATGAAGCTACCATGCACATTTGTAAAGGTGTTGCTAATACATCAGCTTGACCTATAGCAGCAGAAGCTAGAGCTTGATTATCCCATTTATTATAATTGAATTTTGAAACACTTAATCTTGAAGAACTTGTATTTAAGTCAAAGTCTATTTTTTTATTAAACATAAACTTTTCAGCACTTTGTCCCAGTCTTTCATTTCCTAAAAGAATAGCCTTATTAGCAAAATAAGTGTTTACAGAAAATGTAAAGGCTTTGTTTAAATCAATTCTACCATACTCTTTATTTCCTGCATTTCTAATAGGATGTCCCCCTAAACTTTCTTCTCCTTCATCCTTATAATTCTGGTCTATATCATTTTCTATTATTGAGGCTGCAGTAATTAATTTCATTGTAGAACCTGGTGCATATCCTCCTTGGATAGCTGAATTATAAAAAGCACCATTATTCTGTTTAACTATACTTGCATAATCTTTGTCTATAGTTTCCACATTGAAATCAGGATAAGATACTAGGGATAAAATTTCTCCACTTTTTGGATTCATAACAACTATTGATGCTTTCTCACCTAAATCATCTAGTAAATCTCTTGATTTTTGTTGAATTTTAGTATCTATTGTTATCACAAGATCATTACCCTTATCTAAGCTTACTTTTTTATCAAAAAAAGCTTTTATAGTTTTTAAAGTTCTAGATTCTCCTAAACCTAATAATTCTTTATTATAAGAAGATTCCAAAGCACTATTACCTCTAGTCTTAGAATTATATCCTATTACATGAGAATATATATTTGGATATGGATAATGTCTTACATAATTATATTTTTCACCATCTGAAAAGGCTACTACTTCTCCTCTTCTATCTAAAATACTTCCTCTTTTTATTCCTGCTATATCTATATAATCTCTTCTATTTGCAGGGTTATCTATTACTTCAGAAGCTTTAAAAATTGTAAAGTAACTTAAGTAAACAATTAATGACATAAATAAAACTATAAGAAATATTAAAAGTATTAAGATTTTTTTGTTTTCTTTAATATTCATAATTTCCCTCATTCATACTTGTAGGACATATCTTCACTGACAACTTGTAAAATACCAAGAGCTATAAAACTTGATATCATAGAGGATCCACCGTAAGATACAAAGGGTAAAGTTAAACCTGTCATAGGAATTAATTTTATAAATCCTCCTATATTTAAAAAAGTTTGAACAGCAAAAAGTATTCCCACAGATATTGATAATATCCTATAGAACTTATATTCCTGTCCTATAGATATTTTTATTGCCCTATATGTTAATAACATAAATAACATAATAACACCAATACCAGTAAATATTCCCATTTCTTCACATATTACTGCAAAAATTCCATCTGAATATCCCACTGGAACTAATTTAGGATAGCCTAAACCTATTCCTTTTCCAAAAAATCCTCCTTCACCTATAGCAAAAAGAGACTGAACAATTTGAGACCCTTGTCCATATATATTTTCAGGTGTCCATGGATTAAGCCATATATTCACTCTAACTCTAACGTGATTAAATAAATAGTAACCTAATACCCCTCCAATTATCATAAGAAGAATATTCAACAATACCATTTTTGGTCTCTCATCATATATAAACTGTATCCCCATAAAAATAGATAAGAATATAGCCGCAGTTCCAAGATCTTTTTGTAAAAATAAAAGACCTATAAAGAAATAAACTGCCCCCATTATTAAATAAGACTTTTCTTTTGATTTTAAATTTAATTTATATTGGTAAGTGGAATAAAAAGAAGCTATTATAAAAATAAATAGAATTTTAGTTATTTCAGACGGTTGAATTGAAAACCCACCTAAGCTAATCCAATTCTTAGCACCCATATTCTTATCAGTACCAAATATGGCAGTCGCTAAAAATAAAATTGTAGATATAGCAAAATAAAAAACAGTATACTTTTCTAGTCTCCTAAAAGCTCTCATAGCAAAGTAGGTAACATAAAACAAAGATATTCCTAACAAAGACCATATCAACTGTAAAATGCCCAAATTAGGTTTTATTCTAAAAATTGTTATTATTCCTATTGTTAATAACATAGAAACTATTAAAAATATATAATTATCCCCACTTGAAACTCTTCCTAATATAAAATTTGAAATATATATTATTAAAATCAAACCTACAAATAATATTGCTATATATTTATCTATATGAGTGTTATTAAAAAAGAAAAGTAAAAGGATACTTAATAATTCAAATAATAAAAGTAAATCTCTTGGTCGCCTCGACTTTATAAGTTTCTCTATCATTCTCAACCTCTACTATCTATAAACATAAATTGGATTAAACCCACGCCAATTTTATCGCCATTTCTCAATTCAATTATATCATTGACCTCTTCTCCATTTAAAAATGTACCATTGGCAGAATCTAAATCTTCTAAAAAGTATAGTCCATCTTCTTGATAAATTCTAAGATGAACTTTACTTACAAACTTATCTTTTATCTTTATATCACATTTAGATGAACGTCCTATTGTTATACTGTCTCCTAAAATATAAGATTCTTGCATTTTAAAACTTAAAGAATCTAATCTATTTACAACCTTTAAATAAGATCCATCCAAATATGAATCTTTTTTATCCATAGTTTTTATATCTAAATACATTAATCTTATAATACTTAAAATAAATAGATATATTATCAATATGAATACATACTTTAAAATTTGTGATATCAATTCAAACACATGAACACCTCTTTAACTTTAATCACAATAATAATACCACAAAAAACTGGCAAATTAAACACTTACCATTTCATTAACTTATGATAGAATGTATATGGTGATTTTATGATAATTTCAAATATTGTATATAATAAAAAAGAAAAAAATTTTAATATTTTTATCGATTCTAATTTAGATTTTTCTATTGTAGAAGATACTTTAGTTAAATTTAACCTATATAAAGGCAAAGATATAGACGAAAATTTAATTTCATCTATAAAAAAAGAAAATGAAAAATACTTAGCTAGTAACATAGCTGTTAAATATCTTAGAAATATGAAGACTACTTACGAAGTTAGAACATATCTTTTAAAAGAAAAAATTAATCCTGAAGTTATTGATGAAACTATTAGTTATTTAAAAAAATTACATTATTTAGATGATGAAAGATTCGCTAAATTATTTGCTTCTGATAAATTAAAAATTAATAAATATGGATCAAAAAAAATTAAATTAATACTTGAAGCAAAAGGTGTTGACAAAAAATTTATAAACGAAGCTTTGTTAAATTTAGACCATGATTTAGAAATAAAAAATATTATATACCTTGGCAGGAAAAAATTCAAACAAATAAAAGATAAAAAAAATGCAAAAAATAAATTAATTAATCACTTATTATATAAGGGGTATGAATATGATGATATTAAATATTCCCTAAAGGAGATTTTAGATTAATGCCTTATTATGTCTATATATTAGAATGTAACGATAAAAGTCTTTATACAGGCTATACTAATAATTTAGAAAAACGTATTAAAGCTCATAATTTAAAAAAGGGAGCTAAATACACAAAAGGAAGAACCCCTGTATACTTAAAATATTTTGAATCCTTTGAAAATAAGTCTGATGCCTTAAAAAGAGAATACCAAATAAAAACTTTAAAAAAATCTCAAAAATTAGCTTTAATAAAAAAAGGATAGTTTTCAACTATCCTTAATTTTTTTGTAAAATTCCTATTATTAAAGCAACTAATAAAGATACAATGCCACTTGCACATCCAATTACAAATACTACTAAGTTTTGAATATTGGCGGGATTAAAAATATCATTTATCACTGTAAATAGTGCAAAAATACCTATACTTATTAAGATTATTCCAGGAATATATTTCACAAATTTTAAATTTTTAGCAGAAAAATTTAAAACAATAGTAATGATTATTGCTATGACTAAAGCAAAGATTGAAATTATCATATACTCTCCGTTTTTTGAAGCCATTTCTAATATTTTATCCATAAAACACCTCTATTTATTTTCAGCTACTGCTTTTTCCCATTCCCAAGAGTATTTACCTATAGCCCACTCACTCATTACAACTTTAGCATCACTTGGTATTTCACTCTCGTATTTTATTGACTTATCAATTTCTCCATTTATTATATTATAAATTTTTAACTTTTCTTTTTCTACTATTATTAAAAACTTATTATTTATAGATATAAAAGCATCTTCAGTAGTTGGTATTTCTTTTTTTATTTTATCATATGGAATGGTTAAATTGTCATATTTTATAACTTCAGTTGGTATTATTACATTTAAACTAAATTCATAATCTTTCCCTTTATTAGTTTTCACCATTCCTATAAGTTTCCAGAATCCATCTTGTCTATTAAAAGCTATATTTGAGTTGTCTATATTATAAATTTGATTATCTTTAATATTATTTTTAAACTTTTCTTCAAAAATACTATTGCCATCTTTCATAATATCAACTAAACCAATTTTACTCTTATTTGAAGTCCCCAAATAATAAAGATCAAATCTTCTATCACCATTATTATAAGTTTTAACTAAACTTAGATAATTCCCGTTTATATAATTAATTTCTTTAGTACTATTTTTAAAATTTTCATTTCCAATTTCTATAGATTTTATGTTATCAGAATCTTGAACTGATTTTATAATAACCTTATCGTTAATACTATCTTTATCTTGATTCTTTTCTACAAAAACTTCAGCAAATTGATTTTTCCTTGGTACAAATAAATTATTAATCTCTTTATACCTATCCACTTCATCATCTTTAAACTTTATGAAAATAGTTTTATATTTAATTTCCTTAGAATTTTTATTATTGTATTTTAATCCTAGTAAAAAAGCATTTTCACTTAAATTTAAATTATTAATATTTTCTACATTATAATTCATATCTTTTTGCCTTTTTAAGGTTTCTTTATATTCTTGCTCCGTTATTTCTTCTTTTATTCTATTTATTTGCAGAAATGCACCATTCAAATATATAAAAGCCCTATCTTCTCCTGCTTTTATAACTTCATAAAAAATATTATTATCATCATAAATGTCAACTATATAAATATTATCAAGGTCAATGTTAAGTTTCTTTTTATTTATATTAAATTTTTTACTTAAATAATCTTCTGAATTTACTTTTTTAGCTTTAAAATTTGCATTATTTGAAAACAAATTACCTATTATTACTTTATTTTCAAAAATAACTACATCCTGTCCTATATAATCCTTATATATAAAAGAATTTTTATTATTTTCATTTTGAAAAATAGCCTTTGTTATGGTCCATTTACCACTTATAGGAGTTCTATGAATATCAGGAGTATCAACATTCGACAAACTTGTATTTATAAAAGAGCATCCCGTTAATATTAAAAATAAAAGACATAAGCATACAGATAAGTATTTTTTATTCATCTTCTATCTCCTTAACTTCTTCAGATATAGGAATTGTTACTTTCACAGTTGTTCCTATGTTCTTCTCAGAAAAAATTTCTAATTTTCCTCCATGTAATCTAGTTATTTCATCAGATATGGAAAGGCCTATTCCACTATGGCTTTTTGAATGCTTTCCCTTGTAAAATTTTTCTTTTACATGGTTTAAATCTGATTTTGAAATACCCAAACCATTATCAGAAACTAAAATAATATAATTATTATCACTTATATAAGATTTTAATTTTACCCATCCAGATTCCATGGTAAATTTTATAGCATTGTCTAATAAATTTATTAATAATTGTCTAATTCTATTTTCGTCTCCTATTATTATTGCTTTTACATCTTCAACTTCTGTTATAAAGTCTACTTTATTTGATATGGCTCTTGGTTTCATTTGTTTAGCAACATCTCCACAAGTATCAGCTATATTAAATTTATCTTTTTCTAGTTGAATTCTTCCTGAAATAAATCTTGAAAAATCTAGTAACTCTTCAACCATTTTTGCTAGCCTATCAGATTCATTCTCTATTATAGTTAAACCGTCTTCAATAAGCTTTTTTTCATCTTCTTTGGCAGTTTTTAAAACTACAGCCCAACCTTTTATCGAAGTCAAAGGTGTTCTTAACTCATGCGAAATAGAAGAAATAAAATCATTTTTTATCTGTTCTTTTTTTAAAATTTCTTCTGCCATTGTATTTAATGTATTTGACAATTGTCCCAACTCATCTTCAGAATCTAAATTAGACCTTACTTTATACTGCCCATCGGCCATTTTTTCTGCAACTTTTGTTAATTCTTTTATAGGTTTTACTATGGTTGTTGCTATTATAATACTCATTATTGCAGTTATTAAAACTACCACAACCCCAAAAAAGATTATTATTGATGAAGTTTTTATAATGTCTTTATTAATATTTTCTAAAGAAGATATAAACCTAATATAACCTATGACATTTCCCTCTTTACTTTTTAAAGGGCCTGTTATAGACATGTTACTACTATTCGTATAAATATTTTTCCCTACATATGATTTAATATCCCCAGTAGTTTTTGCAGATAGAACATCCTCTGTGTTTATTGGATCAGTCGGTAAGGCCCCTATAGTGTCTAAAAGAACATATCCATCTTTATCTAATAATTGAACTTCTGAGTTGCTATGAGCCCAAATTAAATCTGTATCTTCTAAGACAATTTTTTCAAGAGATTTATCAGCATAAAATTTATTAAAGGAGTCTATAGAAACTAATAGCCTACTTTTTAATTCGTTTTCTACGTTTGAATAGTAAAATTGTTTAAATCCTATTATTAAAAAGAAATTAATTACTACTACTGTAAATATTATTATAGTTAAAAAGCTTCTAACAAGTCTATTTCCTAAACTTTTATTCAAACTTTACACCTCAATATGCCATCTATAGCCCAAACCCCATACAGTTTCAATAAACTTAGGTTTAGCAGGATTTAATTCAATTTTAGATCTAAGTCTTCTTATATTCACATCTACTATTTTTGAATCACCAACAAAATCTTCTCCCCATACTAAAGCTAGTATTTCATCTCTTTTTAAAGCTTTTCCTGGATTTTTCATAAAATTCTTTATTATTTGATATTCTGTTGGCGTTAGTATTAGTTCTTTATCATCTTTATAAAATTTTCTTGAATAAGTATCTAATTTAAATGGTGGATGGACTATTAATTCTTCTAAGCCAGTATCTTCTGCTTCTATTCTTCTTTCTAAGGATCTAATTCTTAAAGAAAGTTCGGTAGGATTAAAAGGCTTTGTTAAATAATCATCTGTTCCATATTGTAAGCCCATTATTTTATCAAAATCCTCAGCTTTCGCACTTAACATTATAATTCCTAAGTCTGGAAATTCTTCTCTTAGAATTTTACATACTTCGAACCCATTTATTCCTGGGAGCATTATATCTAAGACTACTATATGAGGTCTATTTAACCTGGCGATTTCTATACCCTCTTCTCCGCTACCAGCTTCAAATACTTGATATCCTTCTCTTTCTAAATTTATTTTAACAAATTTTCTTATAGATTCTTCATCTTCTACTAATAAAATTTTAGTCATTCCTGATTCACCCCTCTTTTATTTAATTATAGTTAATATTATTAGAAAAAACAATAAAGTAAAACCTATTTAGGATATCCTAAATAGGCTTTACTTTTTATCTTCCAATATAATTTGGTGATTCTCTAGTAATTGTTATATTATGAGGATGATTTTCTTGTAAAGTTGCTGGAGTTATTTTTATATATTTAGTATTTTCTTGAAGTTCCTTTATATTTCTAGACCCAGTATAACCCATACCAGATCTCAAGCCTCCCATAAGTTGATAAACAACATCTGATACTTTTCCTTTAAAAGGTACTCTTCCTTCTACTCCTTCTGGAACATATTTTTTAGTTTCAGTTTGAAAATATCTATCGCTTGAGCCTGAATTCATAGCTCCTAATGAGCCCATACCCCTATAAGATTTAAATCTTCTTCCTTCTACATAAATTTCCTCTCCTGGAGATTCATCTGTACCTGCAAATAGAGACCCTACCATTACCACATCAGCTCCTGCAGCTATTGCTTTTGTTAAATCACCTGAATACTTAATCCCACCATCTGCTATTATAGGAATATTATATTCTTTTGCCGCCCTAGCAGCTTCTAATATGGCTGTTACTTGGGGTACACCTATTCCTGTAACTACTCTAGTAGTACATATTGATCCAGGTCCTATACCTATTTTAACACAATTAGCTCCAGCTTTAATTAAATCTACTGTACCCTGATAAGTTGCAACATTGCCTGCTATTAATTGTAAATCTGGATATTTATCTTTAATCTTTTTTATAGTTTCTAATACGCCTTTAGATTGTCCATGAGCTGTATCTATTACAATTACATCTACATGTGATTTAACTAAGGCCTCAACCCTATCAAGTACATCTGAAGTTACCCCAATAGCTGCTCCAACTAATAATCTTCCACTTTCATCTCTAGCTGAATTAGGATACTCTTTTTGTTTTTCTATATCTTTTATAGTAACTAATCCTTTTAGATAACCATCATTATCAACTAAAGGAAGTTTTTCAATCTTGTTCTCCTTTAAGATTTTAAGTGATTCTTCTAAACTAATACCTTCTTTCCCAGTTATTAGCTTTTCACTTGTCATAACCTCTTCTATCTTTCTATCAAAATTCTCTTCAAATCTAATATCTCTATTTGTTAGAATACCTTCTAATTTATTGTTTTTATCAACTATTGGAACTCCACTAATTTTATATTTTGACATTAACAGATTTGCATCGTTTATAGTATGATCTTTTGTTAAATAAAAAGGGTCTGTAATTACACCATGCTCTGATCTTTTTACCTTATCTACTTCAATAGCTTGTTTTTCAATTGACATATTTTTATGGATTATACCTATTCCACCTTCTCTTGCCATTGCTATTGCCATAGCTGATTCTGTAACCGTATCCATACCAGCTGACATTAATGGTATATTTAAATAAACTTTCTCAGTTAGCTTAGTTTTTAAATTAGTATCATTAGGTAACACATCTGACTCTGCTGGTAATATTAAAATATCATCGAAAGTTAAACCTTCTCCAAAAAACTTCAAACTATCTCCTCCAAACTTTTTATTTAATACATTATAATTCTACAAACTTATTTTTTCAAATATTATTATGTTTATTTAAATAATTCTTTTTTTAAACAATTCTACTTCTAATGAAGATGGTTCTATTACATTAACCTTGAATTTTTCAGATAATTTTATATCAAGATCTAGATTATGCTTACCTTCTTTTAAATTCTCTAAATTTATATTCAAATCTATATCTTCTTTACTCAATCTTTCTGTAGATAAAGGATCTTTTGGAGATATTTTTACTTTTATATCTTTATTTTTGTTAATAAATTTAAAATCTAATTCTTTATCTAGGTTTAATATTCCTACATCTTCTTTATTAAATGTAATTTCTTGCTCAAATACTTTTATAGGAAATGCTGAAGCCACAAATTTAATATCATTATCAACTAAACTAACTCCATCTGGTAAAATAACATCTATAGAGGACTGTCCATCTAATAAAGTATCTACACTTATTGGAACTGTGGAAATCTCACTTACCTTATTTAATACTACTGAGTTAGCCTTTACACTTACAGAATTAGGTTCTATAGAAAATGAATTTTGATCTACTTCCTCTGGTATTTCTCCAACTATATTTAATTTAACAGGAAGAGTTTGTGTTTTTAATATAGGTATTTCTACATCCACGCTTGAAGGATTAAACTTAATTCCTTTTACTTCTTTACCTTCAGAATCATAAGCCTTTACTGGTGCTGTTAAAACTATAGATTCACTTTTACCAGAAACATCCACTGTGGCGTTTATACTGTCTATTTGTTCTATATATGTGTTAGGTCCTTTAAGTTCAACTTTTTCATTCTTTTTTACATTTCCTAAAACAAAACTACTTTTTACTTTACCCTTAGTTTTTACTTCAACATCAACATTCTTTGATATATTTTCTTCTATTTTAACATTTACAAATTCTGGTTTTTTCGACTCAATAAAAACATTTATTCCATCTACCTTGACATCTATAGGTACATTATAATCTCCAGAATAATACCCAGCTAAATTTACAGAAGCCGATATAGCATCTTTCTTTATCTTGGATACAGCTGATTGTTTTCCTTTTAAAGTAACATTTACCTTAGACTCTTTTTGATTTATTACTGCTAAATCATTAGCTTTTAACTCAGATAAATTTTCGTATCTAACATCTATATCTTTAAAAACAATAGTTTTTTCTGGATCTACTTCACTTCTCACGTAAGACCATAATAATATTGCAAAAATCAAAGAAATGATCTTAAACATCGTTTCTTTATTGATCTTCATTTTCATTTGACCTCCATTTATTAAATAAAATCGATGAATTATCTAAACTTGGAAGATATAATTCATTTAAAATATTTTTTAAAGTAGCGATATCTAAATATCTTGAAATTACTCCATCTTCTGCTATTGATATAGATCCTGTTTCTTCAGATACCATTAAACTTAAACAATCAGATTTTTCACTTATACCTATACCAGCTCTATGTCTTGTTCCAAGTTCCTTTGAAAGATTCTGATTATCTGATAAAGGTAAAAAACAAGCAGCTCCTATTATTTTATCCCCTTTTATTATAACTGCTCCATCATGCAAGGGTGTGTTTGGAATAAATATATTTATTAAAAGAGCACTTGAAACCAAGCCATTTATCCTTGTCCCCGTTTCAACAAAATCATTTAATCCAGTTCTTTTTTGAAAAACAATTAAAGCTCCTATTTTTTGTCTAGACAAAGAAGCTACCGCATCACATATTTCAGAAACTGTTTCATTCGTTTCATAGTCATTATTCAAGTTATTTTTAAAAGAACTAGATCTTCCTATAAACTCAAGTCCTTTTCTAAGTTCAGGTTGAAATATTATAAATATACCAACTATTCCCCATAACATTAATTTATTTAAAAGCCAATTTAAAGTATAAAATTGAGCCCACTCACTAAATTTCGTTAAAATTAATATTACCAAAATTCCTTTTGCAAGCTGTTCTGCCCTAGTACCTTTTAATAGCTTTAAACAATTATAAGTAATTATTGCTATAACTCCAATATCTAAAATATCTCTTATTCCTATAAAATTGAATATATTATTTAAAAAATCCATTTATCTTCTCCTTGAGATTAAATAAAAAAACAAAATAATTCCAACAGATATAATTATATCTCCTATACTTATAACTTTTGGCATAGGATAAGGTTTTGTGATTGCTATAATATCTGATAAAAAATATGCTTTTGCTTTACTAAATATTCCATGGCTTAAGGAATTACCACTTTTTATTATTTCTAATATCTTTTTATTATCTATCTTCTCTAATGCTTTCAAACTGACTGGCATTTTCCCATTTAAAATTATAGGGATAGTGTTTAAAAACATACCTAAAGCTATAAAAACAATACCTAAATTTTTATAATTTAAAAATAGAGCCAATGACATAATTAATAATGACATTATATGTATAATGTAATAATTTTTAATAAAAAAAATTGTTGCTACTCCAAAATTAATTCTAGTAAAAATATTTAATAAAATTAAAATAAATACTCCTAAAGAAAGAGGAACCATACCTTTTAATTTAAAATCATATATACTATCAAAATTCTTATTTAAGTATTTTACAATTATTAGTCCTATTATTATCGCTTCTATTATCATAATTTACCTCTATTATTATGATAGCATAAAATTTTTAATTCTTGTTAACTAATTAATAATTAGATTAAGATAATTTTAATCCATAAATTTATATATTTAATAATCTACTTATCTTACTTAATTTAAAATAAAGAATCTCAAGCTCAAAGCTTAAGATTCTTTTAATTCATATATTATTATATTATTTTTTAATCAAAAGATTTTATAAAAAACCCACTTCCACTATGAATAATCAATTCAGCACTTTCGCTTAAAATTTTATTACTAACTCCTCTAATACTATCATTATTTAAAGTTAGATTATTAACTTCATAATAAAGTCCCCTTGAAGAGTATTTAACTTCATCAGATATAGCTATTACACTTAAATATTCATACTTATCTTTAAATAATTTATACTTTCCCTTTTCAAAATAAATTATTTCATTGTTGTTGTCTATAATTTTTGCTGAAACCTTTTTATAAAGTTTTTTTAGCATAAGTAAATTTCCTAAAGTATGATCTAGTCTACTTCCAGTTACTCCTAAAAGTATAATTTCATCAACTCGTCTTTTCATTAACTCATCTAAGGCAAGTTCTGAGTCAGTGAAATCTTTCTCTGGTGGAAAAGTTTTAACTTCTATATTATTACTTTTTATAAAGCTTTTTCCTTCTTCACTTATAGAATCAAAATCTCCTACAATTAAATTTGGTTTTAAATTGGTATGCAGAAAATTTTTAATTCCACCATCTGCACAAACTATAAAGTTGTCACTCTTTATATATTCTTCTAATATAGAAAATTTAATTTTATTCCCACTAGCTATCAAAATCCCTTTCATTTTAATAATTCTTTGAATTTTAAAATTTCTTCTTTAGGATTTTGACTCCTAAAAATTGCAGATCCGGCTACTAGTATATCTGCTCCTGCATCATAAATATCACTAGCATTATCTAATTTTACCCCACCATCAACTTCTATTAAGCATTTAGAATTTCTCTTTTCAATTATTCTTTTAGCTTCTTCTATTTTTCTTAATGTAGTCTTAATAAACTTTTGTCCTCCAAATCCAGGATTCACACTCATAAGTAATAATAGATCTATATCTTCTAAAACATAATCAAGTATAGACAGATCTTCTGATGGATTTAATACTATTCCCGATTTCATTCCATAAGTTTTAATTAAATTAAGTGTCCTATTTAAATGTTTAGTTGTTCCAGGATGAACAGTAATTATATTTGCTCCAGCTTTATAAAATTCTTCTATATAGTTTTCTGGTCTTTCAATCATAAGATGAACATCAAAGTCTATCTCAGTCAAATTTCTAAGTTGCTTTACAATCGATGGTCCAAATGAAATATTAGGTACATAATTCCCATCCATTATATCTACATGAACAAAATCAGCTTTAGCCTCATTTAAAGCATCAAATTCTTTTCTAATATTTGTAAAATCACATGATAATATTGATGGTGAAATCAAATCTATCTCTCCTTTTCACTTAAGTCTTTATAAAATAAAGCATAATTTTCATATCTTATTAGAGGTATTTCTCTATTAGATACTAGCTCTTTAACTTTGCACCCAGGTTCATTTAAATGTTTACAATCTGAAAACTTACAATCTTTTGATGGTTTTTCAAATTCCCTAAAATGATCTTTTAAATTTAAAGAATTTATATCTAAACTAAAGCTTGAAAACCCTGGGGTATCAAATATAAAAGTATTATCTTTTCCTCCAAAAATTTCTGTATGTCTAGTAGTGTGCTTCCCTCTCTTAGTTTTCTTTGAAATATCACCTACTATAATTTCTTTATCTAATACATGAGAGGCTATTGTAGATTTACCAGCTGCAGATACACCACAAAGAGCTGTTGTTTTACCTATTAAATATTCCTTTAATAAATCTATTGTAAAAGGATATAAATAAGAAATTAAAAAAGTTTTAAAGCCTGCTTTTCTATAAATATTTCTAATTTCATCTGCTTTATCTTCATCAAGATCATATTTATTAATAGCTATTAAAATATCAACCTTATTTTCATATTCACAAATCATTTTATCCACTAAATTTAAATTATATTTAGGATCTTTTATAGGTACAACAATTAGAACCTGATCTACATTTGCAACAGATGGCCTTGTTAATTTATTTTTCCTAGGATATACTTTTTCTATATATCCTAGGCTGTTTTCTCTAACTTTAAATTCTACCTCATCTCCAACTAATGGTTTTATGGAGTCATTTCTGAAATTTCCCCTAGCTCTTGTTTCATATACAATAGAATTATTCATTACATAATAAAATCCACCTGTGAGTTTTACAATCTTCCCTCTCATCATTCCTCCTATTTTATTTTTTCTGTTCTTACTTTTTGTTCATCTATATAAATTTCAAATGTATCTCCCTTTTTAATATATTCTAAAGGTACTTTTACTTCTCCATCTTCAGAACTCTTATTATAATTGTATATTTCATATTCGTTGCCAGACTCTGTTATTCTTTTAACCCTGACTTGATGACTTGAATCATCATCTGGAATTCTTACAGTTAAATTACTTGGTAAATTTGATTCATCTGAAGAATCTTCATTCTCATCACTAGTTTCATCTTTTAATCCATCACTAACATATAAGGTTATAGTAGAATCTTTTTCAGCTTTTTCCTTAGGTTCATAATCAACTACATCATCAAGTCCTACTGCATTTGATTTAACATATTCAACTTCAACTTTAAAGCCTAATCTCTCAAGAGTTCCCTTGGCATTATCTCCATTAACTCCTTTTAAAGAAGGTATAGTAATAATAGTGTCTTCTGATCCTTTTGAAACAACTACACTTATATTTTTGTTTTTTACAACTTCACTATTAGCACCCGGGTCTTGGCTAATTATCTTTCCTTCTTCAATAGTATCTGAAGTCTCCATATCTATTTTATTAATAGTTAATCCTTTGCTTTGAACAATAGCTTGTGCTTCTTCTAAGGTTTTATCTGTTAAATCAGGTATAGTTATAAAATCAGGTATTCTATTTACAGTGATTTTTACTATACTACCTTTTTTTAACATCTCTTTTGCTCTAGGCTCTTGTGATAATACTTCTTTATTTTCTTTGTCTTCTCTTTCTTCAGTTCCAGATATACTAATTTCAAATCCAGCAGCTTCAATTGACGCTTTAGCTTCTTCTTGAGACATTCCTACAACATCAGGGACTTCAACAGTGCTAATTTCTTCTTGTTTATTACTACCTATGTCTCCTGATAATACTTTTGGAGCAAAATAAGCTAACATTACTATTAGTAATAAAGCACAAACTATACCTAATATTACAGGAAGGGATGATCCTTTTTTCTTTTCTGTTTTTTTGGTTTGAGGTTTTTGATATTCTCTTTTATTTGAATTTTTACTGTTTAATATAGGTGAAGATTTAATGCCAGTTTTTGAAATTGGCATTGTTCTATTTTTCCTTGCTTCTTCTCTATAATTTATATTAGAAGTTCTACCTAATTGTATATTCTTTATATCTCTTATTAAAGTATATACATCCTTGTATCTATCGTTAGCTTCTTTCATTGTCATTTTTATTACAATTTGATCTGTCGCACTTGATACATCATTATTCCTCGCAGATGGAAGTGGCATATTGCTTTGCACCTGCATAAGAGCTACACTAACCGGATTCTCTGCTTCAAAAGGAAGTTTTCCTGTTAACATTTCATATAATACTATCCCTAATGAATATATATCTGACCTATTATCTACCTTAGTACCTCTTGCTTGTTCTGGTGAAAAATAATGAACAGAACCCATTATTGCATTAGTTGCTGTAACTGTCGAATTATCAGCAACCCTAGCTATCCCAAAATCTGTTACTTTAACTCTATCGTCTTTAGTAATCATTATATTTTGGGATTTTATATCTCTATGAACTATGTTTTTTGAATGAGCTACCTTAAGAGCCTCAGCTATTTGAACTGTGTAATTTAAAGCTCTTTTTTCTGTGAACTTGCCTTCTTTATTTATTAGGTCTTTTAAAGTATTCCCATCTATATATTCCATTACAATATAATGAATTTTATCAAGACCTAGTTCTTCTGTCCCTACATCATAAATACTTACTATATTTGGATGAGATATACTTGCCGCTGCTAATGACTCTCTCTTGAATTTTCTTATAAAATTATTATCATCATTAAATTCCGATTTCAAGGTTTTAATAGCAACAATCCTATCAAGCCTTCTGCAATGAGCTTTATATACATCACCCATTCCACCGGTACCAATTTTTTCTAAGATTTCATATCTATTTCCTAAAATTTTCCCTATCATAGTTACACCTACTTATTATCTATTATAATTAATGTGATATTATCAATACCACCGTTTAAAAGAGCTTCCTGAATTAACTTATTTGCCCCATCTTCTATTTCTTTTTTTTCTAAAATTTTATAAATTTTTTGATCTTTTACCATATTAGTTAGTCCATCTGAGCAAATTAAATATCTATAGCCTTTATTTAAGCTTAATTTTTTTACTTCTACATCTATAGACTCCGAAGTTCCCAAAGCTTTAGTCAGTACATTTCTCTTGGGATGATTTTTAGCTTCTTCTTTTGAGATCTCTCCCATTTGAATGAGATAATTTATAAAAGAATCATCCATAGTAATCTGATTTATATTATTTTTACTTATTTCATATATCCTACTATCACCTATGTTAGCATAATAGATTTCATTATTATATATATATATTAAAGAAAGTGTAGTTCCCATACCTCTGTATTTTAAATTATCTTTTGCTAAAGAAAATATCTTTTTATTAACCTCATATATAGAGTTTTTTATAAGGCTTATTAATTCTTCCTCATTTTCTACTTCTTTTTCTAGAAATTTACCAATCTCTTCTACTGCTATGGAACTTGCAATTTCACCAGCTTTATGTCCACCCATTCCATCAGCCAATAAAAAATATTTTCTATTTTTATAGTCTATATTATAGGAATCTTCATTATTTTCTCTAACAGACCCCTTATTTGTTGCGGCTATAAACTTCATCATTACCGCCTCCTTTATAATTACGTCTTAATTGACCACATGAAGCATTAACATCTATTCCTAATTCTCTTCTAATTGTAACATTTAGACCCATTGCTTCAAGTTTTTTCTTGAAATTCATTATATCAATTTTATTAGGTCTTCCCTTATTATATTCTACTATAGGATTTAATGGAATTAAATTAATATGAGATTTCAAATCTTTTAACAAAATTTTCAATTCCCTTGCATTAGTGTCATTATCATTCTCTCCTGCTATTAAGGTATATTCAAAAGTTATTCTGGAATTTGTAGAATTAGAATAATATTTACAAGCTTCAATTAAATCTTTTAAATTAAATTTCTTATTAATAGGCATTAAATTAGACCTACTAATATTATTTGTATCATGAAGAGATATGGCTAAAGTTATAGGAATATTTTCATCAGCTAATTTATAAATTTTATCTGCAAGACCACATGTTGATAAAGTGATATTTCTATAACTTAAATTTTTACCATTTTCATCATGAATAAGTTTTAAAAACCTAACTACATTAGTATAGTTATCTAAAGGCTCTCCTGATCCCATCAATATTACATTTGATATCTTAATATCATATTTATTTTCTACTACATAGACTTGGTATAAAATTTCTGCCGGACTAAGATTTCTTACTAAACCACCCTTTGTAGATGCACAGAAAACACAAGCCATTCTACAACCAACTTGAGTTGAAACGCATAAGGAGTATCCATGTTTATATTTCATTAATACGCCTTCTATTATATTTCCATCATCTAAAATATATAGTAATTTTTTTGTACTATCTAATTTAGAATTAAATTCTTCTAATATTTCTACCTTTGAAAATTTTTCATTATCTAGCAAATTTTTAATTAAGTTTTTAGGTAAATTAGAATTTTCAATATCTAATCTCTTTTTTAAATGTAAAAAATCATAAAGTTGTTTGGCTCTGAAAGACTTGTGTCCATAACTATTTATTAAATTTTTTAACTCATCTAAGTATAGTGAATTTATTTCCATTAAACCATCCTTTTCATTCTACAGATAGTAAACCCATCTGTATTATTTATATTAGGATATAATCTTAAAAATTCTTTATCTTTTGTTTTTAACATTTTAAATTCATTTTTATTTTTAATTAATTCTAACACTGGTTCTTCATTTTCTTCCTTACTTAGAGTACAAGTAGAATATATAATAATTCCATCTTTTTTTATATACTTACTTGCATTTTCTAAAATTTTACTTTGTATTTCTTTAAGGCTTAGTATATCTTCATAGCTTCTATTATATTTTATTTCTGGTTTTCTTCTATATAAACCTAAACCAGAACAAGGAGCATCCACTAAAATTAGATCGAATTTATTAATAAAACTGTGATTTAATATTGTTGCATCATTCTTCAAAATTTTAATATTATTTATGGCTAGTCTGTTTTTATTTTCTTCAATTAAAGAAAGCTTTTTCTTCGAAATATCGCAAGAGAGTATCTTAGAGTCTTTATTTAGCATAGCCAAATTAAAACTTTTACCACCTGGTGCTGCACATAAATCTAATATATTTCCACTAGATATAGAGTTTTCTGCAACTAAAATTGACGCTTCATCTTGAATATAAAAATATCCTTTTTTAAATAAACTTTCTTTAAATATTCCTTCTGGATTTTTTATTTTTAAACCATAACTTGAAAGTTTAGTTTTTTCCACTTCATAACCTAAAGCTTCCAAATCTAAAATTAAATCCTCTCTTCTTATTTTTAGACTATTAACCCTAATTGTAAAAGGAGCTATATCATTATTGGCTTTAAGTAAATTTTCTACAAACTCTTTATCATGTTCTTTTAGCATCATATCTACATAAAACTTAGGATGAGAATATTTTATACTTAAGTATTCTACAAAATCTTTATTTTTAATATTTTCTAAATAAAAATCAGAATTTACTATATTTTCCTTATTTCTAGATATATTTCTAAGTATTGCATTTACAAACCCTTTTGAACCTTTATTGCCAAAAATTTTAGATAATCTTACAGACTCATTTATTATTGAATATTCTGGTATCCTATCTAAAAAGAACATTTGATAAATACCCATTTCTAAAATAATAAGAATTATAGGATGGATTTTCTTTATTCTTATTTTTGAATAAAATTTTATTATGCTATCTAGTAAAAATTTATTCTTTATAACACCTGTACTTATATTCACTATTAAATTATAATCTCTTTTACTTATTTCTGCCATTTGCAGAATAGATAATTCTTCATTTAAAAAGGCACCTTTATTCAATACATTATCTATTATAAAAAGTGCCTTTCTTCTAAGTTCTTTCATATTTAGTCTCTTTGCCTTCCAATAGAAATAAGTCTAATTAACTGAGCTATAGCAACTAATGTAGCTGCTATATAGGTTAAAGCTGCAGCTCTTAAAACTTCTCCTGATCCTTTTAATCCTTCTTCTTGTAATATTCCTTGAGCTAGTTCTCCTTGTGCTCTTCTACTTGCATCAAATTCAACAGGTAAAGTCACTATTTGAAATAAAACAGCTATAGAAAAAAGTGCTATACCCAATTTCAAAAAAAATGCAGAGAAAAATAAACCCATTAAAATAAAAGCCATAGATAAATTAGAACCAATAGTTGCCGCTGGAACTAATAGCGCTCTTAACTTTAGTGGAGCATAGTTTTCTTGATCTTGTAAGGCATGTCCTACTTCATGCGCTGCTACTCCAAGAGAAGCTACAGAAGAACCAGAATAAACATTACTTGATAAATTTAAAACTTTTGTACTAGGATCATAATTATCGCTTAATTTCCCAGATATTACTTTTATATCTACATCTTTTAATCCATTTCTATCCATTATTATCCTAGCTGCTTGAGCTCCTGTAAGCCCAGATTTAGAATCTACCTTGCTATATTTTTCATAAGCCCTAGAAATTTTAAACTGAGCATACATAGCAAGAATTAAAGCTGGTAGTAAATAAATCATATATTGATAATCTATTCCATATCCATATCTATACATATTAACCTCCTAATACTTCTCCTTCATCAAAACTATTCCCAGCTAAAAAAGATTTTATATCCATCTCTTTTTTGCCAGGAAATTTTAACCTAGTTATAAGAATACTACCATCTTTAGTAGCAACTTCTAACTTTTTATGAGAATTTATTATTTCTCCTGGTTTCCCACTTATATCTCTATTCTTTATCTCAGCACCACTTATCTTAAATCTTATTCCCTTATATGTTGTTGATGCTGCATCTCTTCCCATTATACCTTTTATGGTTCTAATTATTTCTACAGTGTTTTGTTTATCAAAGTCAATATAAGCATCTTCTTTTTCTATTTTATGTGCATATGTTGATAAATTTTCTTCTTGTTTAATAAAGCTTATATTACCTTTTTCTAACTTATTTATAAAATCAACAATTAATTCTCCACCTAATTTAGAAAGTTCCTCTTCAAGCTCAATAGCATTTTTATCCCCAATTTCTATTTCAGATTGTAAGGAAATATCTCCTGTATCAAGACCTTCCTCCATTTTCATAATAGTAACGCCACTTTTACCATCTCCATTTAATATTGCTCTATTTATTGGAGCTGCCCCTCTTAGTTTAGGTAGCAATGAAGCGTGTATATTAACTGAATAATATTTAGGAATATCTAAAACTTCACTTTTTAAAATTTGCCCATATGCAACAACTACAAATAAATCTGCTTTTTTCGACTTTAAATATTCTATAGATTCTTGACTATTTACATCCTTTGGTTGAAAGACTTCTAAACCTAATTCAAGAGCCTTTTCTTTTATTGGAGAAAATTTTAATTTTTTCCCTCTTCCTCTAGCTTTATCAATTCCTGTGACAACAGATATTATATTAAAATTTTTATTTAATTTCTCTAGAATTCCTACTCCAAATTCAGGAGTTGACATAAAAATTATATCCATTATATTTCACTTTCCACTTCTTCACTATTCTCATCTATTACATACATTTCTTTTGCTAAATCTGAATATAAAACGCCATCTAAGTGATCTATTTCATGCTGCAATATCCTAGCTAGGAATTCTTGAGCCCTTAACTCTTTTTCTTCAAAGTTATCATCTAAATAATTTACTAAAACTTCATCAGCTCTTTCTACTCTTCCTTGTTTATTAGGTAAAGATAAGCAACCTTCTAGACCAACTTGCTTTCCTTTTTTTTCTTTTATAACTGGATTTATCATGGCAAACCTATTACCCTCTCTATCATCTACTGTTATAAGTCTTTTTAATATTCCTATTTGGGGTGCTGCCAAACCTACTCCGTTAGCTTTATCCATAGTTTCGTACATATCATTTATTAAAATTTTAAGTCTATCATTAAAATTTTTTACTTCTCTAGATTTTTTTCTTAAAACTGGATCATCATCTATTCTTATATTGCGATAAGCCATTTAATCACCTCATATAAATTCTATATCTACATATACATTATTTTTATCAAATTCTTTTTTATTATTATTTAATACCCATTTTAGTATTTCTCTTAACTTTTCTAAATAGTTTGGTGGAACTTTAATAGTGAATTTTTCTTTATAAATATTTTTTATTTTAGGAACTTTAATTGGTTTAGTTACCTCTAAATCAAGACCTCTTGTTTCTTTGCTTATTTGTCTTAAAAACCAATAAGCAAAGTTTTCTAATCCTTCTTCTTTATTTGAAGATAAATATATATTTATCATCTTTCTAAATGGAGGGTATTTAAATTTTTCTCTTAGGTCTATTTCTCTATTATAGAATTTTTTATAATTTCCTTCTTTAGCATCTATAATAGCATAATTATCAGGATTATAGGACTGAATTATTACACAACCTTCTTTTTCAGCTCTTCCTGCTCTTCCTGAAACTTGTGTTAAAAGCTGAAATGTGGTTTCGTTAGCTCTGAAATCTGAAATATAAAGAGATAAGTCTGCTGCCATCACTCCTACTAAAGTAACATTTTCAAAATCTAATCCTTTTGCTACCATCTGTGTCCCAATTAATATATCTATTTCTCTATTTTTTACTTTTTTATAAATTTCATCATAAGAAGCTTTATTATTTGTTGTATCTCTATCCATTCTCAAAACTTTAGCATAAGGAAAATATTTAGCAACTTCTTCTTCCAACTTTTGTGTTCCAATACCAAATTGCTTTATAAACTTACTACCACATTCAGGGCAAGTATCCACCATATGTTTAGTTGCCCCGCAATAATGACATCTTAGCATATTTATATTCTTATGATAAGTCATTGATATATCACAAGAATTACATTTAATAACGTGTCCACAAGTTCTGCAAGCTATAAAATTTGAAAACCCTCTTCTATTTAAAAATAATATTATTTGTTCTTTTTTAGACAACTTATCTTCTATTGCTGTTTTTAAGGCGGAGCTAAATATAGATAGATTACCTAAAATTAGTTCTTCTCTCATATCTACAATTTTTATTTCAGGTAATTTAGATCCAATTACTGCTCTTTTATTTAATTCAAATAAGTTATATTCACCTTTACTAGCCTTATAATAAGATTCTACACTTGGGGTAGCTGATCCTAAAATCAATTTACAATTATTTAATTCCGCTCTTTTCTTAGCTACTTCAATTGTGTCATATCTTAAAGAATTATGAAATCTATATGAACTATCATGTTCTTCGTCTACTATTATTAAACTCAGGTTAGAAAATGGAGCAAATACAGCTGACCTTACACCAACCACTACATCTACTTTGCCGTTTTTTATCATATTCCAAGCATCATATCTCTCTCCTAAAGATAACTTGGAATGCAATACAGCAACTCTTTTATTAAATCTAGCCATAAATCTTTCAATCATTTGAGGAGTTAATCCTATTTCTGGAACTAGTACAATGACCTTACCACCATTTCTTATATTTTCTTCTGTTAATTTTAAATAAACTTCCGTTTTCCCTGATCCAGTAAGTCCGTGTAATAAAGATACTTGCTTTTGAGAATTTAGTATGGAATTCAATGCTTTCATTTGTTCAAAATTTAAATTATGAATCTTATCTTCTTTTATTTCTGTATATCTTTCTCTAAACTTTTTCTTATCATATATACTTATTAGATTTTTATTTTCTAAGCTTTTTAAAGGAGAGTCAGAAATTTTTAAGTTTTTTAAGATATCAGATCTTAATACTTCTCCTTCTTTTTTAAGATAATCAACAACGAGATTTTGTTTATAGCTTAATTTTAGGTTAGGAATTAAAGTTTCATAATCTTCTTTTAATTTTACATATTTTTGAAATCTAAATCCACCTATTGTCTCTATCTCAAAATCTAACTTTATTTTATTTTTATCTATCAATTTCCTTAAGACAGCTTTTTTCTCATTATCTGATTTAATAAAATCAATATTATAATTATTCTTTTTTAATTCTTTAATCAAGTTTGATTCTTCAAATGTTAAATTATCATAATTTAATATTTCAGCTGTATTAACTATTTTTTTTATATTTCCTGGAGGCAATATAGGAGCAAAACTCTGTATAGGACTTGTAATATACTTTTCCGACATCCAAAATCCTAAATTTATCAATTCTTTAGAAACTATAGGAACAAAATCAATTACTTCAATAATTTCTTTCAATTTATAATTTTCATCAAATTTATTTGACAATCCTACTATCAAGGCAATTTCTTTTCTGTTGCCTTTTCCAAAAGGCACTACTACCCTAACTCCTAAATCTAGGCTAAATTTATCAGATGCATAATAGGTATAAAGATTATTTAATTTTGAAACTTTATTATATATAAAAACTTTTAAATATTTCATTTAATCACCTAATTATCAAAAAGAAAGCAAGATTAAATCTTGCTTATAATAACTCTTTTACCCTATTTAAAATAATATGTGCCAAATCTGATTTAGGCATTTTCCCTAGTGAATCTACTTTTCCGTTTTTATCAATAATACTAGCAATATTAGTTTCAGATTTAAATCCAGCCCCTTCTTGTTTGATGTTATTTATCACTATTAAATCAAAGTTCTTTTTCTTTAATTTATCCATACCATATTTCAACTCATTGCTACTTTCAGCTGCGAAACCAACTATAATTTGATTCTTTTTAAGATTTCCAAAATATTTTGCAATATCAACATTCTCTACAAGTTCAATATTATTTAAAGAATTTTTTGTCTTTTTTATTTTTTCATTCTCGACATTCTTAGGTCTGAAATCTGCTGGCGCTGCTGCTTTTATTAAAATATCACAAGAATCAAAATTCTCTTCTACCGCTTCAAACATATCCTGAGTACTTTGAATCTTTATAAGTTTGTCCACCAAAGGCGGCTTAATAGACGTTGGCCCTGATATTAAAATAACTTCTGCTCCTCTATTTTTGGCTTCTTTAGCTAATGCATAACCCATCTTCCCACTTGAATGATTGGACAAAAATCTAACTGGATCTATAGCTTCAATAGTAGGTCCGCTTGTTATTAGAAATTTTTTACCACTTAAGTCCTTTTCATATAACTCAGTTTCTATAGCCTCCACTATATCTATAGGCTCTAACATCTTACCATCACCTATATCATTGCAAGCTAACAAATCTTTTTGAGTTGGTAATACTTTAATACCTCTGCTTTTTAAAATTTCCATATTTTTTATATTAGATTGACTATTTAACATAAAAGTATTCATTGCAGGAGAAAAGATAATTTTAGATCTACTAGCCATTAAAACAGTTGTTAGTAAATTATCAGCAATTCCATTAGCAAATTTACCTATAGTGTTTGCACTAGCTGGAGCAACTACTATTATATCTGCCCATTTTGCTAAAGCTATATGTTCAACATTCATATTTAACAATTGATTAAACATTTCTACATGGACTACATTAGAAGACATTGTTTGAAAAGTAAGTGGGGTTACAAATTCACAAGCTGCCTTGGTCATTATAACCTTTACATTTGCCCCACGCTTTCTTAAAACGCTTACTATTGCTGGAGATTTGTAGGCAGCAATGCCACCAGTAACTCCTATTAAAATATTTTTACCTTTAAGCATTTTCTTCTAAACTCGCTTCTAATTTTTCGTCTTCTTCAATTTTTTTTATATCGTCTAATTTTTTTTGACGTATCAATTCTAATTTTTTATTTTTTTCTTTTTCTATCTTTTCATCATAGTCTTTATCTGACATTGACTCTCCATAAACTATTGAACCATTTAATATTTCTTCAATAGCAATTGTAACTGGTTTTTTACTATTGGTTTCTAATAAGGCTTCTGAACCATCTATTATTTTTCTAGCTCTTTTTGAAGCTAATATAACTAAGGAATATCTTGAATCTCCCTTTTCTTTTAATTCTTTAAATGAAGGAATTATCATTTTTAGCTCTCTCCTCTTCTTCTAACATTTCTTTTTTAATATCTTTATGTCTTTTAACCCTAAGTTTTTCAGCGGCTATTATATCCTCTATATTTTTAACTGCTTGTTCAACCGTATTATTTACTACAAAGTAGTCATATTCTCCTACAAAATCTAATTCTTTAAAAGCATTCTTAAATCTTGTATTAATTTCTTCTTCCGTTTCCGTATCACGCTTTATAAGCCTAGTTTTTAGCTCATTCATACTTGGAGGCAATAAGAATATAAAAACAGCTTCTTTGTACCTTTCTTTTACCTGCAAAGCTCCTTGAACATCAATTTCAAGTAAAACTATCTCTCCGTTTTCAATCTCATCAAAAACAAACTTTTTTGGTGTCCCATAATAATTAGTATGAACGAAAGCATATTCTAAGAGTTCATCTTTTTCAACCATATCTTCAAATTCTTCAATTGAGTTAAAAAAATAATTTTCCCCATTTACCTCTCCTGGCCTTGGAGTTCTTGTTGTTACAGAAGTTGAAAATACTATTTTATTATTTTTTTTCATTAAAGCTTCACTTACTGTTCCCTTGCCACTTCCTGATGGACCAGATAGAACTAATAAAAATCCTGCTGACAAATAATCCCCTCCTTTTATTCTATATTTTGTACTTGTTCTCTTAATTTTTCTATCTCTGATTTTAAATTAATTACCGAATTTAAAATTTCTATATCCGTAGACTTAGATCCTATTGTATTAACTTCTCTATTTAATTCTTGAATAAGAAAATCTAATTTTCTTCCAATAGCACCTTGTGAATTTATTATATCATTAAATTGTTCTAAATGCAGACCAACTCTTGTTGTTTCTTCATCTATAGATAATTTATCACACATTATAGCTATTTCTGTTGTGAGTCTTGGCAAATCTAAAAGGTCTTTATCTATATTATTAGCTATATTAGATTTTAACTTTTCTATATTTTTCTCCAAACTTATAGTTGCTCTTTCTTTAATATTGGCTAAAATTGAAGAAATAACTTTCAAAGATTCATTAAAAACCAGTTTTATATTTTCTCCTTCAGTTTCTCTCATACTAATAAAATTATTTAAAGCTTCATCTAAAGCCTCCTTAATCAGTATGTAGTAGAAATCTATATCCTCATCTTTTGACCTATTGATTATTACTCCATTCATAGAATATATATCTCTAAGATTTATTTCCCCTTTTATATCTAATTCATCTTTTAATTTTTTAAGAGCCTTATAGTACTCTTTAGCTAAGGAAGAATCTATATCTATATTAGTATTAGTGGAATTTATATATTCTAAATTAATAAATACATCAATTTTCCCTCTACTAACTGAGTTTTTAATAGTTTTTCTTATCTTATCTTCTAAAAACAATAAATTTTTAGGTAACCTAATATTTATATCGCAATATCTGTTATTTACAGACTTAACTTCTACTTTTATATTTAAAATATCACTAGTAGATTTTCCTATTCCATATCCCGTCATACTTCTCAATACTAACACCTCATTTTATAGTATTATACTTTAATTTATAAAAAATATCTATAAAAAGTAAACAAGAGAATCTAATTAGATTCTCTTGTTTACTTTTTATTACTTGACAACAATATTGTATATTTTCCCAGCTACAAATATTTCTTTAATTATTGTTTTGTTTTCAATATTAGCTTTATAATTTTCATTTTTCATTATCTCTGCCTTAACTTCTTCTTTATCTGCTTCTCTTGAAACTTCCACTTTATATTTTACTTTGCCATTAAATTGTACTGGGATTTCTATAATTTCTTCTATTGTTTTTGATTTGTCATATTCAGGCCATTTAGCTTCATTTAAATAGCCACCAAGTTTTTGTAAATCCCAAATTTCTTCTGTTATATGAGGTGCAACCGGATTTAATAACATCAAATAAGTTTTTAAATCTTTTCTAGATAAACTTCCATGAGCATTGAAATCATTTAATAAAGACATAAGAGCTGCTATAGCTGTATTAGCTTTTAAACTCTCATAATCATTAGAAACTTTAAGTATTGTTTTATGGATAGAAGATTCTAAATCTTTAGTATATTCTTCCTCATCATTTAAAATATTTTGTAAATTCCAAACTCTTTCCAAAAATCTTCTACAACCCTTAACTCCATTATCGCTCCATGGCGCATTTTTCTCAAAATCTCCAATAAACATCTCATAAGTTCTAAGAGTATCTGCCCCATATTCTTGAACTATCTCATCTGGGTTTATAACATTTCCTCTTGATTTAGACATCTTTTCACCGTTATCGCCTAAAATCATACCATGAGAAGTTCTTTTTTTATATGGCTCTTTTGTAGGAACAATACCAATATCATATAAAAATTTATGCCAGAATCTAGAATATAGAAGGTGAAGTGTAGTATGCTCCATACCACCATTATACCAATCAACTGGCGTCCAATGTTCTAGATTTTTCTTAGATGCTAAAGCATCCTCATTTTTAGGATCTGCATATCTTAAATAATACCAAGAACTTCCAGCCCATTGAGGCATTGTATCACTTTCTCTTTTAGCAGGTTTCCCACATTTAGGACAAGTTGTATTAATCCAAGAATCTATCTTAGAAAGTGGACTTTCTCCATCATCTGTTGGTTCATAATTTTCTACTTCAGGTAAAACTACTGGCAAATCTTCTTCATCTACAGGAACCCATCCACATTCATCACAATATACCAAAGGTATAGGTTCCCCCCAGTATCTTTGCCTAGAAAATACCCAATCTCTTAATTTAAAATTAACTTTTTTGTGAGCTAAGTCTTTTTTCTCTAATTCTTCTATTATTTTATCAATTGCATCTTCTACACTTAAACCATTTAAAATTCCTGAATTTATCATTATTCCATTTTCAGTATCTGTATAAGGGCCTTCTTCTATATTAGAACCTTCTATTACTGGAAGTATTTTTAAATTAAATTTTTTAGCAAAATCATAGTCTCTATCATCATGAGCAGGAACTGCCATAATAGCTCCCTTTCCATAAGTCATAAGAACATAATCTGAAATCCAAATTGGTATTTCTTCATTATTAGCTGGATTAATAGCAAGTAAACCTTCTAACTCAACTCCAGTTTTTTCTTTTACTAATTCCGTTCTTTCGAAATCAGACTTTTTAGATACTTCTTCTTTGTACTTGTTAACTTCTACTAAATTTTTAATTCTATCTTCATATTTTTTTACTAAAGGATGCTCTGGTGCAATAACCATGTAAGTAGCACCAAATATAGTATCTGGCCTAGTAGTAAATACTTCTACTAAATCTTCACTGTCCTTAATACTAAATTTAATTTCAGCACCTTCACTTCTTCCAATCCAATTCTTTTGTTGTGTTTTAACCCTATCTATATAATCAACTTCATCTAAATCGTCAATAAGTCTTTGAGCATACTCAGTTATTTTAAGCATCCACTGACTTTTTACTTTTCTTACTACCTCATGACCACATCTTTCACAATTCCCACCTACAACTTCTTCATTTGAAAGACCTACTTTACATGAAGGACACCAATTAATTGGCATTTCTAATTTATAGGCTAATCCTTTTTTAAATAATTGTAAAAATATCCATTGAGTCCACTTATAATATTCTGGATCCGTAGTATTTATTTCTCTTGACCAATCAAAAGAAAATCCTATTGACTTTAGCTGTTCTTTAAATCTCTTAATATTTCTCTCTGTTACAATTTTAGGATGAATTTTATTTTTAATTGCATAATTTTCTGTTGGCAGACCAAAAGCGTCCCACCCCATTGGATATAATACGTTTTGTCCTTGATATCTTCTTTTTCTAGCTATGATATCTAAAGCTGTATATGGTCTAGGATGACCTACATGTAGCCCTTGACCTGAAGGGTAAGGAAATTCTACAAGTGCATAAAATTTTTCTTTATTATATTCATCCTTAGATACATATGTTTCATGTTCATCCCAATAATTTTGCCATTTTTTTTCTATTTCATTCGGATTATAATTTTTCATACTACCACCTATTAAAACTCTGCTGATCCCACAGTTCTTGGGAATGGAATAACGTCTCTAATATTGCTCATACCAGTTATATACATTACAGCTCTTTCAAAGCCTAATCCATATCCTGCATGTTCTACACTTCCATATTTTCTTAAATCTAGATACCATTTATAAGTTTCCATATCCATTCCAATATTTTTCATTTTTTCTTCAAGAACATCTAATCTATCTTCTCTTTGAGATCCGCCAATTATTTCTCCCACTCCTGGAACTAATAAATCACAAGCTGCAACTGTTTTTTTGTCATCATTTTCTTTCATATAAAAAGCTTTGATTTCTTTTGGATAATCGGTTACAAATAAAGGTTTTTTAAATACCTCTTCTGTTAGATATCTTTCATGTTCAGTTTGAAGATCCACACCCCACTTAACAGGATAATTAAATTTTTTGTTAGATTTTTCTAGTATTTCTATGGCTTCAGTATAAGTTACATGACCGAAATTACTATTAACAACATTATCTAACCTATCTAGAAGTCCCTTATCTACAAATTTATTAAAAAATTCCATTTCAGATTTACACTCTTTAAGTACGTAGCTGATAATGTATTTCAACATTTCTTCAGCAACCCCCATCATATCAGATAAATTAGCAAATGCCATTTCAGGCTCTATCATCCAAAATTCTGCAGCATGTCTTGCTGTGTTTGAGTTTTCTGCTCTAAAAGTTGGTCCAAAAGTATAAACATCTCTAAAAGCGAGTGCAAAAGCCTCAGCTTCAAGTTGTCCTGATACAGTTAAATTAGTTTCTTTTTCAAAAAAATCTTGCTTATAATCTATATTTCCACTATCATCTTTTTGAATATCATTTAAATCAAGAGTTGTTACTTGAAACATCTCTCCTGCCCCTTCTGCATCTGATGCCGTTATTATAGGAGTATTAACATAAACAAATCCTTTTTCTTGGAAAAATTTATGAATTGCAAAAGATAAAACACTTCTTACTCTAAAAGTTGCATTAAATGCATTTGCTCTAGGTCTTAAATGTGCTATTGTTCTTAAATACTCCATAGAATGACGTTTTTTTTGTAAAGGATAATCAACACTAGAAAGTGATAATACCTCAATTGAATCCGCATGTATTTCTATATCTTGCTTTGCTCCTGGACTCTCTACAACTTGTCCTTTTATAAGTAAAGAAGAACTTATTGGATATTTATTTATTTCAGAAAAATTTTCGAGACTATCATCATAAACAATTTGGATAGTATTAAAGCTTGAGCCATCATTTAATTCAATAAATCCAAACTTATTAGATGCTCTACTTGTCTTTATCCAACCCTCTATTACAATTGATTTTCCAATAAAATCATTGCTATTTTCTAAAATCTTTTTAATACTTAGTTTCATATAGGCCTCCTAGTTTCTTCTTACGAATTTAACTTTATATACATAAAGTTTATTATATAAGCTAGCTTATTCTTTGTCAATTATGAAAGCCTTGTAGATAGGCATTTCTTCTTACATTATAAAATCTTTGTAAAAAAAGAAGTTTAGAAATCAAATAAGATTATTCTAAACTTCTTTTTTAACTAAAATCTTCTTTTAAGCTTTTTAAATATTGACTTAATTTTTTTTCATATCCATTTTCTGAAGGTCTATAATATACCTTATTTTCAATTCTTTCAGGTAAATATTTTTGCTTAACATAATTTTTTTCATAATTATGAGGATATTTATAAACTGATTCTCTATTATAGTCAGGGGCGTGCTTATCTCTCAAATACATTGGAATCTTTGGAAATCCTATTTCTTCTATATCTTTAAGAGCTTCGTTTATAGCTAAGTAAGAACTATTGGATTTTGGGGCACTAGCTAAATAGCTTGTTGCTTGAGCTAATATTATTCTGGCTTCTGGCATTCCTACAACATTCACTCCTTCAAACGCAGCATTTGCTATTAAAAGAGCCATTGGATCTGCATTAGATATATCTTCAGAAGCAGATATTATAAGCCTTCTAGCTATAAATTTGGGATCTTCTCCAGCTTCAATCATTCTTGCTAAATAATGAATAGCTGCCTGAGGATCTGAACCCCTTATAGATTTAATTAAAGCAGAAGCTGTATCATAATGCTCACTTCCACTTTTATCATATTTAAGGTTATTTTTTTGCAAACAATCTTTTACTGTGTCTAAATCAATTTCTATCTTATTGTCAATGGTATCGGTAGATAATACAGCAATTTCTAAGGAATTTAAAACACTTCTACCGTCTCCTCCAGAATTTTTAACAAGAAAGTCTATTGCATTCTCACTAATATTAATATTTAATTTTTTGAAAATAATATCTTTTTCTAAAGCCCTATTTATTAATTCTCTTAAATTTTCTTCTGATAATACTTTTAAATTTAATATTTGTACCCTAGAAAGCAAAGCTTTATTAACTTCGAAATAAGGATTTTCAGTTGTAGCTCCTATTAAGGTTATAATTCCTTTCTCTACATAAGGCAATAAAGCATCTTGTTGAGTTTTATTAAACCTGTGAATTTCATCAATAAACAAAATACTTGATTTATTATTAAACTTTAAATTATTTTCTGCCTCTAATAAAATTTCTCTTAACTGCTTTATATTTGAAGTCACTGCTGATATTTCAACGAATATTCTTTTGCTTGTTTTTGATATTACATCTGCCAAGGTTGTTTTCCCTACACCTGGAGGACCATAAAATATCATAGATGATAATCTATCTGATTTTATCAATCTATTTAAATATTTCCCCTCTCCTACTATATGATCTTGCCCTATATAATCTTCTAGCTTTTTAGGTCTCATTCTACTAGCCAAGGGAGCTTTTGATTTTAGTTCATTTTCCATATTCATAGTAAATAAATCCATAAAATCACTTCTTACTTTTCATTATTTCTTCAAGCTCATCAAAAAAACTTTGAACATCTTTAAATTGCCTATATACTGATGCAAACCTTACATAAGCAACCTCATCTAAATCTTTAAGCTCTCTCATAACCAAATCTCCTATATCCGAAGAACTTATTTCTTTTTGTAAAGAATTTTGTACTTGTTTTTCTATATTGTCTACTGATTTTTCTATTTCTTCCAATGATACTGGTCTTTTTTCACAAGATCTTATTATACCATTAACAATTTTATTTCTATCAAATATTTCTCTATTTCCATCTTTTTTTACTACTATTATAGGAGTTTCCTCTATTTTTTCATAAGTTGTAAACCTGCTCTTACAATTAATACATTCTCTCCTTCTTCTTATAGTATAACCCTCATCAGTTGGTCTTGAGTCTACAACCTTAGATTCATTATACTCACAGTACGGGCACTTCATTATATCACCTCAAAAAAAACCTCATCTATTGAGATGAGGCCAAATAATTATTTTTTATTGCTTCTCAAGAAAGATGGAATATTTAATTCTCCACTATTTCCTTTTTTAGAAGTTTCTTTATTAATTTCTTCACTTTCTTTATTATAGCTTGGAAATTTTTTCTTGCCCTCTTCTTGATACTGCTCAAATTCAGTTGCAATTACAGTAATCTTAACTTGATCTTTAAGCGTTTCATCAATACCTGCTCCAAAAATTATATTTGCATCTTCATCGACACAATCTCTAATAAGGTCTGCAGCTTCATTAACTTCAAATATGCCCAAATCATTTCCTGCAGTAATATTAAGAAGTACCGATTTTGCACCTTTAATAGAAGTTTCAAGTAGAGGGGAGTTTATTGCTAATTTTGCTGCTTCAACAGCTCTTTCATCTCCTGATGCAACTCCAATTCCCATATGAGCTACACCCTTATCATACATAATTGTTTTGACATCAGCAAAGTCAAGGTTAATTAAGTTTGGAACAGAAATTAAGTCTGAAATACCTTGTATACCTTGTTTTAAAATTTCATCAGCCATTTCAAAAGCTTTTGAAAAACTTGTTTTCTTGTCTGAAATAGAAAGAAGTCTATCATTAGGAATTATTACTAGTGTATCAACTTTATCTTTAAGAGCAGCTATACCTCTTTCTGCTGATTTAGCTCTCTTTAATCCTTCAAAAGTAAAAGGTTTAGTTACAACACCTACGGTAAGTAAGCCCAATTCTTTTGCCACATCAGCAATAATAGGAGCTGCACCTGTCCCAGTTCCTCCTCCCATACCTGCTGTTATGAAAACCATATCTGCGCCTTCAAGAACTTCTCTGATTTCATCACGAGACTCTTCTGCAGATTGCTCTCCTACATCAGGATTAGCTCCCGCTCCTAATCCTTTAGTTATTTTTTCTCCTATCTGAATTTTATGTTCAGCTAAAGAAGATTTTAGAGCCTGTCTATCTGTGTTAAAAGCTATAAACTCCACACCTTTTACTCCGGCACTTACCATTCTATTTACAGCGTTGTTTCCACCGCCACCAACGCCCACAACTTTAATTTTTGCAAATTCGTCGTGTTCCATATCAAAATCCAACATAAACATCCTCCTCATATCAACATAAATTTATCTCTCTTAATCAAAGTATATAATAGTATTTTATAAACAAATTAACAAATAGTCAACATAAAAGCATTATTAATAGCTATACTTTTAATTTATACTATTACTTTCCATAATTTCATTACTATCATTTGCTTTTTCTTCTATTAAATTACTATTCTTATTATAATCTGTTTCTTCAACCGCAACAGGATTTTTCCCTTGTTCCATATAAATTTTACTTATATTTCTATTACTAGACCTTATATCTTCTAAAATCTGTTTAAGCATATCTAATTTATATTCTATATCATTATAACTTCCAAAATCTATTTCTAGATTATCTTTATTGCTTAATAAAACCTTTTTATTTTTTAATTCAATTTTTTCTATTTCTTTAAATATGGTTTGACTTTTAAATAAAGCTTTTAAAAATTCTTTCTTTTTATCTTCTTTCTTTAAAAGATAATCTCCCAATTTTACTTTATTAACATTAATTCCATAAAGATATTTACAATCTACTAAAGGCTTATTTAAAATATCAATTAATCTAAATTCATTATCTATTATATAATAATCTGTATAATTATTAATTTGCATAATAGGATCTCGCTCAGTAACTAATATTTTTATTTTCCCTCCTATATAGAATTTAATCTTTGATTCTTTTATTTTAGGTATTGAGTTTATATCTGTTTCTCTATTTTTCTTTGAAATATCAAAAAAATTATTACCTATTTCAAAACTTGATCTTTTTATAATTTCACTTTTAGAAACATCTTTATTTCCAACGACTTCAATAGAATTTACATTAAAAAATCCCAGCTTATTTAAGAAGAATATAATAATAATTCCTAGTAGTATAAAAGAAAATATTTTTGTAATTAAAATTTTTCTTTTTTTCCTTTGTTTATATTTTTCTCGTCTTTTACTTTCCATTTAATAAGCTCTCTATTTCATCAACTAAAATCTTAACAGCTTCTCTATTTCCTAATTTTTTAGAATTTTCAGCCATTTTATTTCTTATTTTATCATTCTTTAATATGAAATTTATTTTATCTAAAAGAACTTCTGCATTTAATTCATTCTCTAAAATAAGCTCTGAAGCCTCTTTATCCCTATAACTATTGGCATTAAATACCTGATGATTTCCAGCAGTATATGCCTTTGGTATTAATATGCTAGCAATCCCAACAGCAGAAATTTCTGCAAGTGTCATAGCACTAGAACTTGCTATAACTAAATCACTTGCCATTAGCAAATTTGGAATATCATATGAATAATCTTTTATTTCTATATTAGGACTTATTTCTATATCCTTAATAGCTTTTTTAAAATCATTATAATGTGGCTTACCCGTTATATGACATAATTTGAAATCAATAGTTTTATTACTCTTTATCAATTCTATCATTGCTTCATTTGTAGATTCTTGACCACCGCTTCCTCCAAATGATAAAACAAATTTTTCATCTTCTTTTAAACCTAATTTTTTCTTAGATTCAATCTTATCTATAACTTCAAAATCATCTCTTATAGGATTTCCAGTCATTATTATATTAGAATTGTTAAAATATTTTTTGACTTCTTCAAAATTTAAAGCTATTAAATCAGCCTTCTTTCCTAAATATTTATTAGTTTTGCCTGGATAAGCATTTTGTTCTTGTATTACAGTTTTTATTTTTTTTTGCTGAGCTTTTAATAGGATAGGTGCGCACACATAACCCCCAGTTCCTATAACGATATCTGGTTTAAAATTTTTTATAATTTTATCGCATTCCTTCAATCCCTTTAACAAATTAAAAAAAGTAATTATAGTTTCTTTACTAAATTTTTTTCTAGGCAATCCCTCTATATGAATTGGAGCAAAATCTATTTCTTGTTTTTTTACTAATTCTTCCTCTAATCCGCCCTTTTTACCTACATATAATATTTTTGCATCTTTATCTCTTTTTTTTATTTCAGCTATAATGGCTAGAGCTGGATAAATGTGTCCTCCAGTTCCACCACCAGATAATATATATTTCATATTACACTTCCCTTGATATTCTTAGTAACAAACCCATGGATGCCATAGTTACTATCAATGACGTTCCACCATAAGAAATAAAAGGTAAGGTTATTCCAGTTACTGGGAAAAGTCCACAACCTACACCTAGATTGAAAATTGTTTGTATACCTACATAAGTTGTTATTCCAACAGCTACATACTTATCATAACTACTTTTAGCTTTATATGCAATTAAAAACCCCCTATAGACTAATAAGAAAAATAAAGCTACTAAAAAAATAGCTCCTATTATTCCAAATTCTTCACATATTATAGGAAATATAAAATCATTATGAGCGGATGGTACATTTAAGTACTTTTGCCTGGAGTGAAAAAAACCTACTCCTCCAAAGCCACCCATAGCTATTGCATACAAAGCTTGAGTAATATGATAATTGTCACTTGTAACTGCTTCTCCTGGATTAAGATATCCAAATAATCTTTTTACACGATATCCAAATTTAAATACCATAAATATCATACCAGCTAGGCCAACACCAAACAAAGTCACAAAATGATGAGGTTCTATGCCCGCAATAAAATACATTGAGAATAATGTGAAACCTATTACGACAGCTGTTGAAAAATCTTTAAACATCACTGGAATTACAGCTAGGCCTAGTATAAATAGTATAGCTCCAAAAGTTTCATTCTTATCCATTCTATTTTCATTTATTTCTAACACCTTTGCTAAGTACATTATAGAAGTTATTTTTAGCACATCAGATGGCTGAAATCTTATATTTACAATGGGTATAAGTATCCACCTAGATTGCCCACCACTTTCTGATCCTAGATTTGTAAATAATAGTAAAATCAATACAATAGATACTAAAAAAGAAGGTAAAGATATTTTCTTTAACTGCTCTCTTGATATAGTCGCCACAAAAAACATGGTTATAAATCCTAAAATCACATAAAAAAGCTGCCTTTTCCCATGATAGAATCCATCTCCATGATAAATTGCTCCTAATGGATAAGCAGCACTAGTAACTGCAAGTAAACCAAAAGAAACTAATATAATAATTATCATTAATAAAGAAAAGTCAAAAGACTTTAACTTTTTCCTATTTTTATTCATTAAATCAACTCATTCACTATTTTCTTAAAGTGATTTCCTCTTTCTTCATAAGAAGAATACATATCCCATGAAGCACATGCAGGAGATAATAATACAGTATCCCCTTCAATTGAAATGTTTTTAGCTAAATCTATAGCTTTTTCCATATCTTTAACTATATATATCTTATAACCCATAGAATTAGCAACTTTTTCTATCTTACTTGCCGTTTCTCCTAACAGTATAAGATATTTAATCTTTCCTCTACCTACTTCTAACATATTTGCGTAATCAGAATTCTTGTCATACCCACCTGCAATTAACAATATATTTTTATTTATTGCATTTATAGCCATAATAGTAGAATCTGGATTAGTTCCCTTTGAATCATTATAATACTTAATCCCATTAACTTCTTTAACAAACTCTATCCTATGTTCCACTCCCATAAAATTAGATACAGATTTCTTTATAAGTTCAGAAGAAATTCCTAAAATCTTAGCTATAGTTATTGCACAAAGTACATTTTCAATATTATGTTTACCAGGTATTTTTATGTCAGAAATATCCATTATTTGTTCATCTAACCCATCTGACTTAAAGTATATTTTATTTTCTTTAACATAGGTTCCAAAATTAATATTATCATTTAGGGAAAAATAATAAATATTACTATTTAAACTTAAATTCTTCAAATTGCTATCATTTGCATTTAACACTGTGTAGTCTTTATCATTTTGATTTTTAAAAATTTTAAATTTAGCATTTATGTAATTATCTACAGATACATGCCAATCAAGATGATCACTAGTTACATTAGTTATGGCAGCAATCATAGGTCTAAAATTTATAGTATCTTCTAACTGAAATGAAGATGCTTCAATAACTACATAATCATCTTCATCGGCTTCTAAAGCTACATCTAATACACCTTTTCCTATATTTCCTACACAATAGGTTTTTCCATCTCCTGACAAAATTTGAGATATTAAAGAAGTTGTTGTTGTTTTACCATTTGTTCCTGTAATTGCAACTATATTCTTGCACTTAGTAATTTCATAGAATAATTCCAGATCAGATTTTATAATAATTCCTAATTCTCTAGCCTTTAACAGTATTTTATTATTAGGATTAATTCCAGGACTTTTTATAATAAAATCTATTTTGTATAAATCTTCTTCTTTGAATATTTTAAAATCATAAGAAGTTTCATTTTCTAATTTTTTTATATCATTATCATATATATATATATTGACATTAAAAGCACTTAAGCACTTAAGTACTGATACTCCAGTTATACCATATCCTAAAATTAATACATTTTCATTGTTATACATACTTCCAACTCCTAAAATAACATTTTATACGAAATTATACATAAAATAAGTTGAACTAAATAAAAAACAAAAACAACCTTTGTTTCTTTCCAGCCTTTTTCTTCAAAATGATGATGTAATGGAGCCATTAAAAATACCCTTTCACCTGTTAATTTAAATGATATTACTTGAATTATAACAGATAAAGTTTCTATAAAATAAATTCCCCCAGCTATTGGTAATATTAGTGGTAGATTTAAAAGTACAGCTACAGCACTTACTGCACCTCCTAGAGCAAGAGAACCTGTATCTCCCATAAAAATTTTTGCTGGATATTTATTAAAATATAAAAAACCTAACAAGCTACCAGCTAAAATAAAGCAGAATAAACTTACTTCATACCTTTCTAATTTATGAGAAACTATTCCAAAGAATATTAAAGTTATTATAGTAACTCCACTAGATAATCCATCTAAACCATCTGTTAAATTGACACTATTTACGGTTCCAACTACTACAAATAATATTAGTGGAATATACATAAACCCTAGGTTGAAGCTCTTTCCTATTATTGGAATAATTAAATCAATATCTAAGTTTTTTGATTTATACTGATAAAAAACTAATATTAAGGTTACTAAAATCTGGAAAAGTAGTTTTTGCTTAGCAGTTAATCCTAAATTCCTTCTTTTTACAACTTTTATATAGTCATCTATAAAACCTACTAAACCAAAAGATAAAGTTGAAAATATAATCATTAATGATTGGGAGCCTAAATTCCCAGAAATTAAAGTAACAATTATAAGAGTAAATATAAATATTAGTCCCCCTATAGTTGGTGTACCTCCCTTTACCAAATGACTTTGAGGTCCATCTTCTCTAATACTTTGTCCTGCTTTTAACTTTTTTAACATTGGTATTAAAATATAACCCATAATTATAGAAATTATCACTGCTATAGTAAAATACATAGGGATAACCATGTTCATTTAAAATCCACCTTACTATTTTTATTGTTTAACTTTTGTCATTTTTTGAATTTTTTAATTTATTATTCGTAGACAAATCATCTTTTGACTTATCTTTATTTTCATTATCTTCTTTTTTCAGTAATTCATCTTCTTTTTCATCAGAAATAGACATTTTAAATTTAACTCTACTAGACTTATTTATCTTGGATCCTGGCTTTATCGATTGACTTAAAACCTCTCCACTGCCATTTATATTATACTCTAGATTAAGTTCTTTTAAAATACTTATTAATTCATTTTCTTTTTTGCCTATAAGGTTAGGCATTATTTTTTCATCAGAAACATTGTCATTGACATATAAATCTATTATACTTTCTGCTTCTACACTTGTTCCCGCTTTTGGATTTTGTCTTACAATTGTTGATATATTTGATATACTATTTGAATTTGTATTAAAAGTTAAACCTAAATCAATTATTTCTTTTCCAGCATCAGATAATAACAAGTTTTTAACGTTTGGAACTGTAACTAAATTGTCTTTTTCTTTTTTCTTAACAATTTCTGTTTGAGGAATTTCTAAATATTTTAAGCTTTTTTCCATGACAATTTTTGCTGATGGAGCTGCAACTTCAGCTGCAAAAAATTTACCCTTTGGTCTTTGAACTATTACTAAAACAGTTATTTTAGGATCATTAATTGGAGCTACCCCAATAAAGGAAGAATTATAAGAATCTTCATAGCCCCCTTTAGAAGCAATATAAGCAGTACCTGTTTTACCACCTACTTGATATCCATCTATCTGAGCTAACTTCCCGGTTCCTTCTTCAACTACGTTTTTCATCAATCTTTTCATTGTCTGAGAGGTTTGCTCTGAAATAACTCTTCTTTGAGTTTGCGTCTTAAAACTTTTTATTATATTTCCATTTTCATCTTCAAGCCTATCTACAATTTTAGGAGTATTAAGATATCCTCCATTGGCTATAGCAGATACAGAATTTATTAATTGAATAGGAGTAACAGCTATACCATGTCCATAACTCATTGTTGCAAGTCTTACTCTTGATATGTCATCGGTAGACTTAGGTATGGTTCCAGTTGCTTCTGCTGGTAAATCTATTCCTGTTTTTAATCCAAAGCCAAAAGCTTTTAAATAATTAAAAAGCTTCTCCTTTCCTAATTCCCTTCCCATTTTTATTAAAGTGATATTACAGGACTCTGTTATTGCTTGTTCCATTGTCTTACTGCCAATATTATTTGAAGTAAACTTTGGTTTAAATTCATTCATGTCTGTTAATACTCCAGGACAATAGTAGCTTTTTGAAGGATAGGTAGTATTTTCTTCTAAGGCCGCTGCTGCTGTAATTAATTTGAAGGTAGATCCCGGCTCATATTGAGATGAAATGCAGTAATTACTCCAATTTTTATACCAGTATTGAGTTTTTTCATCTATACTTAAACTTTCCCAATCTTTTTTTTGTTCATCTCCAACTGGATTTTTAGGATTATTTAAATCATATCCTCCAGTGCTTGTCATAGCTAAAATTTCAGAAGTTTTTGTATCCTGAACAATTATAGATACAAGCTCTGCATCATGTTCTTCTTTTGCTTTTTCAGCAGCATCTTCTGCAAACCTTTGAATATTTTCATCTATGGTTAACACTGGATTTAAACCTTCTGTTGGCGCATATTTTTTTTCATCTGTTAAAGGTATCTGAAATCTATAATTATTTTTTACAGAAATATTTTGTCCTGCTATACCTGACAATTCTTCATCATATTTAGATTCAATGCCATATAAACCATCTCCATCAGAATTAGTAAAACCTATTATTTGAGAAGCCATTGTATTATAAGGATATAGTCTGTTCTCTGTATCTTCTACTGATAGATTGGGAATCTTTAAATCCTTTAATTTCAAAGCTGTTTCCCTATCTAAGTTTGATACTATTTTAACCATTTTTTTTCCCTTAAGTAATTTTAAAACATCCTCTGTTTCTACACCTAAAACTTTTGCTATCTCTATTGAATCTTTTTTAGTTTCTTTTTTTACATAATCTGAATAGTCAGCCGTACTATTGAATTTCTTCTTATCAAAATTCATATCATAGTATACATTAGCCCTAGTTATATTTATAGCTAGTTCTTTTTTATTCCTATCATAAATTATCCCACGTTCAGCTTTTACAGTTTCCGTTCTAGTCAGCTGGTTTAATGCCTTTCTTGTAAGCTCTTCTCCATTTACTATATTTATATAAAATAATTTAATTATAATTGCAATAAATAAAAAAGCCAGAAAGGAAAGTAGTAAAAAGATTTTAGATTTTGTTAGTCTATTTTTCTTTACTTTTACTTTTTTATTCCTTTTCGGCTTATTTAAACCAAATTTATTATTCATACTTCCTCCTAATCTTTGGTAAAGGATTTTAGTACAGAAATAATTGGACTTAAAAATACATTCTGATTTACATCTTTTTCTTTCTTTTCTTCACTTAAGTCCAAATAAACTATTTGTTTTTCTTTAGGATAAAACATTCCTAATTTATACATTGCCTCTTCTTCTATTTCAGAAGAACTCTTTATCCCTTTAATTTTCCCTACCAAGGATAATTTAGTCTTTTTTAATTCAGAAATTTCTCTTTCTAAAGCTACATATTCTTTATCTAAGCTAGAAAGTTCTGCCATTGAATAGGTTACACCAAGCGAAACTATCATAACAATAAGAAGAGTTATACTCAATAGTTTTTTTGAGTTTTTATTGAATTTTGTTTTCTTTTTTAATCTTATATTTTTGTTTTTATAATTTCTTGGAGTATTTTCTCTTCTAAACATATGACACCTCTACAATTTCTCTGCAACTCTAAGCTTGGCACTATGAGCCCTATTATTATGCTTTAATTCTTCTTCTGAAGCAATAATGGGCTTTCTCGTTATAATTTCAATCTCTCTTCTTTTACTACAATTACAAATTGGAGCTTTGGGAGGACATACACAATCTAAATACTTATATTTAAAAGTCTCTTTCACTATTCTATCCTCTAAAGAATGAAAAGATATCACAGAAATTCTTCCTTTGGGATTTAGCCTATCTATCATTCTCCCTAAGGTATTCCTTAGAATATTTAATTCATTATTGGTTTCAATTCTTATAGCTTGAAAAGTTTTTTTTGCTGGATGACCTTTTTTCCTTCTAGCTGAAGCCGGAATAGCATTTTTTATAACTTCAACAAGTTCAAATGTTGTATCTATTTCTTTTATTTTCCTTTTATTAACAATAAATTCAGCAATTCTACTAGCCCATTTTTCCTCCGAATAATCTTTAAGTATCCTTGTTAATTCTTCTTTGGAATAACTATTAACAATATCATGAGCTGTTAAAGAAGATTTTTTATCCATTCTCATATCTAATTTAGCATCAAAATTATAGGAAAATCCTCTTTCCCCTTCATCAAATTGATATGAACTAACTCCTAAATCTAAAAGGATACCATCAATCTTGTCAATATTAAGCGAATCTAAAACTTCTTCGAAATCTTTATAATTAGTGTTAAAAAGCTTGAAATTACTAGATATTTTAGAAAGTACTTCTTTTGATTTATTTAAAGCAATTTCATCTTGATCTATTCCTATTAATAATCCATCTTTATTTAAATTTTTTAATATTTCACTAGAATGACCTGCGCCCCCAATAGTAGCATCTAAATAAATTCCATTTGCTTTAATATTTAGTGATTTTATTGTCTCATCAAATAGTACTGATTTATGAAAAAAATTCATTATATTCCCAACTCCGCCATTTTTTCTGCCATGTCTTCATAAGAAAGAGCTTCAGCGTTTTGATAAGAATTCCAATTCTCTACACTCCATACTTCAACTCTTGTGCTTACTCCTATGATTACTGCGTCTTTTGTTATATTTGCATGTTCTCTAAGGTTTTGTGGAATTAAAATTCTTCCTTGTTTATCTAATGTTTGGTCTACAGCTCCTGAAAAAAAAGTTCTAACAAAAGCCCTAACAGGTTTACTTGTCATAGGCAATTCTTTTATTTTATTTGTTATTTTTTCCCATTCACTTTTAGGATAAATAAAAAGACAATTATCAAGACCCTTAGTCATAACAAAATCTTCGCTAAGTTCATCTCTAAATTTAGATGGAATTATTACTCTTCCCTTATTATCAAGAGAATGTTGGAACTCGCCTATTAACATATAACCACCATTTAACCCCACAATAAACCACTTCTCACCACTTATTTATATTCTACAATAAATATCTTATATATTCCAGCTATATATAAGAAATAAATAAATAAAGACCATGGTCCCAAGTGGCTTGTTTGCTAAAAGAACGTACATTTATTTATTTTTATCATCTGGTGGGGGAATAATAAATAAAAATACACTTAGATATCTAAGTGTATTTTTATTTATTATTTATAGATTTAGTTATTTTTTATAGATTTAGTTATAAAATAAAAATCTGAACCTTCATTTATTTTAGACTTAACTCCATATTCATACTTATGCATTTCTAAAATATTTTTAACTATATAAAGCCCAAGCCCGGTTCCAACACTCGGTCTAGTATGATTGTCTCTTACTCTATAAAATCTTTCCCAAATTTCATTAATTTTATCTTCTTCAATTCCTATTCCTTTATCTATACAATGAAATTCTACATTTGAATTTTTTTCTATTACTTTTATTTTTATTTCTTTTTCTTTCTTTGAATAGTTAATAGCATTATTTATAAGATTGTATACTACTTGTTCTAAGCGCTTTCTGTCTCCTAATATAAAAGTATTTCCAGAAGTAATAAAGTTAAAATTATAATCTTCTCTTTCCAATAGATATTTAAACCTATAAATAACTTTTTCTACAACTTCTTTTAAATCAAGAACTTCAAATTTAGCATCTTCTAAATTAGATTCTATTTTAGATAGATCTAATAGATCATTAACCAAAGAAGTTAAGTTATCTGATTCTCTTATAATAGTATTTATATGCCTTTCTCTCATCTCTTTATTGTCTCCAGATATATCTCTTATCATTTCACCATAAGATTTTATAACTGTTAAAGGAGTTTTTAAATCGTGACTTACATTTGCAATTAAATCTTTCCTAACTTCTATTGTTTTTGTAAGCTCTCTAGTGGCATAATTAAGAGTCTCTGATAAATCATTTATTTCAGTATAATCCACCTTATTAAAATGCACATCATAATTACCTCTTCCTAGTTGTCTAGCCGTTTTAGACATTTCCACTAATGGCTTTGATAGTCTTTTAGAAAAATAATAAGACAATATTAATCCTAATAATAAAGATAATATAGATACTATAATTAGCATATTTTTTAAAATATCAGTAGTTGAGTCTACTGGCTCTAAAGCAGTCCTTATCATAATATAATATTTACTGCCATCTGCTATGCCAAGATATCCCGCATAAACAATTGTTGGATTTTCTAAATTTTGAAATTTAGTTATAAAAATTTTCGAAGGTCTTTTACCATCTTTAACTGTAGAAAAGAATTCATCAAAGGTAGTCTCATCTATAACTTTTGGGTTCATTATAACGTCTATCCAGGTCAATGGATAAATCAAATGACCTTCTTCATCTATTACCTCTATATTCATACCTTTTTTTTGGGAATAATTAATAACTTTATTTTCAAAGTTTTTCTTTTTAAACTCTCCTCTTAAATAATCTCCTACTTTAGTTACTTCATGAATTTTCATAGATTCATAGAACCTATTCAGAAAAACTATTTGCAACAACCACAATAATACCAAAATCACCACTGCAAAAACAGAAAAATATTTCCAAAAAGTTAGCATTATACTATTTTTATCTAACTTTAGCATTTTAACCTCTAACATCAAATTTATAACCAGTACCCCTTACCGTTATTATAAATTTTCTATATTCTTTTATTGAATTTCTTAGCATCTTTATGTGAGTATCTACAGTTCTATCATCACCATAAAAATCATATCCCCAAACTTTACTAAGTAATTTATCTCTAGATAAAGCGATATTTTCATTTGTAGCTAGGTATACTAATAAATCATATTCCTTTGGAGTCAAATCTACTTTCTCATCATTTACATAAACTACTCTACCATCTAAATCAATTTTTAACCCTTCAAATTCTAAAATTTCATTTTCTATTATTTTTTGATGACGCTTTACTATTACATTTAATCTAGCCATTATTTCTTTTGGTGAGAATGGTTTTACAACATAATCATCAATTCCTATTTCAAATCCAAATAATTTATCATATTCTTCGCCTCTTGCTGATAGCATTAAAACAGGAATATCTGCAAACTTTTTTATTTCCTTATAAGAAGAAAAACCATCTAATCTAGGCATCATTATATCCATAACAATAACATCAAATTCTTCTTCTTTACAGATATCTATAGCCTCTATTCCATCACTAGCTTCACGTACAATATGCCCTTCAAATTCAGCATAAGTTTTTATAACTTCTCTTATTTTGGGTTCATCATCTACTACTAAAATTTTAAACACGATAATCACCTCTTTATTTATATAATAATATTTTTATGTGAAATAGGTATGAAATAAAATTAATTAGATCCTATAAGTTCCCTTTAAGACCACAAATTTCAGCTCTTTCTTTAAGCCCATTTATAGTTTCTTCAAATACAATCTCCTTATCAAGACCCATCATTTCTACTCCTGATAAAATAATGTCTCTATCGCAACCTGCTGCAAATTTCTTATCTTTAAATTTCTTCTTAAAACTTTTTAAATTCAAATCTAATACCGATTTACTTGGTCTTAAAAGACATGCAGCATTAATTATTCCTGTAAGCTCATCTATTGCAAATAAAGTTTTTTCAAGTTTAGTCTCTGGTTTTACATCATTAACCATACCATATCCATGAGAAATTATTGCTCTTATATATTCATAATCCCAATTTTCTTCTTCTAAAATTTTTTTAGTTTTTTTACAATGTTCATCAGGATATTTTTCATAATCTAAATCATGACAAAGACCTACCACTGCATATTTTTCTTCATCTTCTCCATAATACTTTGCCCAATGTATCATAGCTGCTTCAACTTGCAAGGCATGTTTAATTAAAGCTTCTGATTGATTATATTTTAAAAATAAATTCATTGCTTCTTCTCTTCTAGGTTTCATTAGCATTATCCTTTCTTTTCTCTTTTTTACTATAATATAATAAAATCTCAAAGATTTAAACCATTCCTACTAAGATGTGGTAAAATAAATTCGAGGTGAAATTATGAAAATAAAAAAAGCGGTTATTCCTGCTGCTGGACTTGGAACAAGATTTTTACCTTTTACTAAATCAGTTCCAAAAGAAATGTTGCCAGTTATAGATACTCCTAGTATAGAATTTTTAATAAGAGAAATTGTTGATGCTGGTGTAGAAGATATACTTATTATTTTAGGCCGTGGTAAAGATTCCATCGAAGATTATTTTGACCATAATTTTGAATTGGAAAATAGGCTCGAAAAAGATAATAAAATTGAGGAATTAGAATTAATTAATAATTTAAATAATATTGCAAATATACATTTTATTAGACAACATAAAGCTTTAGGTTTAGGACATGCTGTTAACTGTGCTAAATCCTTTGTGGGTAATGAAGCTTTTCTTTTATTATTAGGTGATGAAGTTATTGATAATAATATAAACGCTTCTAAACAACTTATAAGTAAATTTGAAAAAGTTAATGCTTCTGTTATTGGACTTTATGAAGTTGAAAAAAAAGATGTGTCTAAATATGGAATAGTTTCTATTGAAAATTCTAAAATCACTTCTATGATTGAAAAACCTAATATAGATCAAGCCCCATCTAACTTAGCAATTATAGGAAGATATATAATAACCCCTGAAATATTTAATATTCTCCCAAAGTTAAAAAAGGGTGCAAAGGGAGAAATTCAACTTACAGACGGCTTGATTGAACTTATGGAAAAAGAAGATATATATGGAGTTAAAATAGAGGGAAATAGGTATGATTTGGGATCTAAAATAGGATACCTAAAGGCTACTTTTGACTACGCTCTTAAAGATTCTACTCTTAGAGAAGAATTTATAAAATATATTAAGGAGAGGATTTAAATGGAAGGTAAAGTTATAGGTAATAAGGGAATCTTACGCTTAGATATCGGAGATGAAGTGATTTCTTCTATATCAAAATTTACTAAAGACAATAATATATCTTTGGCATCAGTAAGTGGAATAGGTGCAAGTAATGATGTAAAAGTCGGACTATTTCATACTAAGACTAAGGAGTATGAAGAAAAAACTTTTAGTGGAGAAGATTTTGAAATAGTTTCTCTGCTTGGCAACATTACAGAAAAAGATGATGAGCCTTATATACATCTTCATATAACTTTTGGAAATATGAAAGGTGAAACATTTAGTGGACATTTAAAAAGTGCTATTATAAGTGTTACTGGCGAAATATTCTTTGACATTATTGATGGAAAAATTGATAGACAGCCTAATGAACTTAATATAAATATATTTAAGTTTTAAATTATAGGGATAGTTTATAAATAATTAAACTATCCCTATTTTTATATTAAAATTATTCATGAAAGTTTCTTTGAGTTTTTAAATTATCTTTTTTAGAGTTTATTCTTCCTAAGGCATAGATTAATAATGCAAATACTAAAATATTAAATATTCCAACAAATGTACTAATATTTCTATTAATAATAATATTAGCAAGAGCACTAGTTAAATTAGCTATAGCTAGAATTAGCAAAAGCTTTTCCACCTTTTCTAGTTGGAATATTTTGGAATCTAAATCTGAATACAAATCAAAATTTCCATATAATTTTTTTCTCCTATAATAACTTTTATTACTTATGCTACCTATATATTCTATATTTAATTCTTTCATTAATTCTAGATAATCAGGGTCTGAATTTTTTACCTCTGAATTAATTGAATATTCATCAAAATTCCCTTTTTTAAAAAAATATGTGACAAAACCTACTTTTTCTAATATCCAACCTTTCATTGACATTTCATTTAACCAATCTATTTCTTTTTCAAAATCCCAAATAAAATAAATTCTTTTAACTTTCTTTATTTCAGTCATTTTGACCTCCAACTAATATATTTTCACCATTATTTAAAAGTTCTTTTAGCCTTTTTAGTTCATTTTCTAGTTTCATTTTTCCTAATTGTGTAATTATATATTCTTTTTTTCTACTATTTTTATCTTCAGGAAGGGTTTCTATCCACTTTTTTTTAGAAAGGTTATTCAAGGCTCCATATAAGGTCCCAGGTGCCAGTATAAGTCTACCCTTTGTCATTTTTTCAATATCTTGCATAACTCCATATCCATGATTTGGATACTGTAAGGCCAATAATATATAATAGATTGCTTCTGTTAACGCTCCTTCATTATTATTCATAATAAGACTCCTTAATATTTTAAACATATATCGTATCGCGATACATCGCATTAAGATAGTATCACCTAGCGATATATTTTGTCAATAATTTTTTTTATAAAAAAACAAAAAAGATATGGAATCCATATCTTTTTTGTTTGAAAGTTATTATATATTTTAAGGTTAAAATATAACAAATTAAATTGTATAAAAAAATCTCTTTTCTGTATTTACAGAAAAGAGACGAATTATCGAGGTACCACTCTTATTGGAATAAAACATATTCCCACTTATAGTTTTAACGTAAACTTCACCGTACAAAACTTACTTTTAAGCTCGTAATGTAATCTCCATGGTCCTAGAAAAAAGATTAAGTCTATTGGATTTCACCAAACTCCAACTCTCTAAAAAACTATAGTCAAATTTCACCACTTCATAGAATTTATTTAATTATCTATCATAATAATAAATAAAATTCACTTTGTCAATAGTTTGTTTTATTTTAATTATTTAATTTATCTAATAAAAGTTTATTAACAATTTGAGGATTTGCTTTTCCTCTTGATTTTTTCATTACTTGTCCCACTAAAAATCCAAGAGCTCTATCTTTACCAGCTTTAAAGTCCTCTATTGATTGGGGATTTTCTTCTAATATTTCATTAACAAAAGTTTCTATCTCTGAACTATCTGATATTTGAATTAATCCCTTTTCTTTTATTATATCTTTAGGATGTTTTGAAGTTTCAAACATTTCTCTTAAAACTTTTTTACCTGCATTATTATTAATTTCTTTACTAGCTACAGACTTTAGTAAATAAATAAATTCATCTGTTTTAAAAGGTAAATTAAAGTTTTCTATATCTTCAACTCTCCTTAATACTTCAGTGCTTATCCAATTGGCAACCATATTCTTATCTTCTACTTCTTTACTTATCTCTTCATAAAAATCTGATAATTTTCTAGTGGAAGTTAATACTCTTGCATCGTATTCGGATAGAGAGTATTCCTCCATAAACCTTAGCTTTTTAGCTTGTGGTAATTCAGGCAGTTTATTTTTAATTTCCTCAATTTTTTCATCTGTTAGAACTATTGGCGGTAAATCTCCTTCTGGTGCAAACCTATAATCAGCAACAGAATACTTAACTCTCATTAAAACAGTTTCATTTTTTACATCATCCCATCGCCTAGTTGTTCTGATTTCCTCTTCACCATTTTTTAATAATTCTATATGCCTAGCAACTTCAAAATCTATGGCTTTTTCTACTCCCCTAAAAGAATTTAAATTTTTTACTTCTGTTATAGCAGTTTTTTTACCTGTTTCTTCATCAACTACATTTACGTTTACATCACACCTAAGTGAACCTTCTTCCATTTTACAATCTGATATATTAATATAGGTTAAGGTATCTTTTAGCTTTTCTAAAAATAGTTTAGCTTCTTTGCCACTATTCATGTCTGGTTTAGAAACTATTTCAATTAGGGGTACCCCACACCTATTATAATCCATTAATGTTTCATTATCTTCAGTATGAAGGGACTTAGCAGTATCTTCTTCCATTTGGATTTTAAATAAACCTACTTTTTTATTTCCTTCTTCTAAATCTAATTCTATATATCCATTTTCACATATGGCCATATCATCTTGAGTTATTTGATATCCTTTTGTCAAATCAGGATAAAAATAATTTTTTCTATCAAATTTAGATTTTTTAGCTATATCACAATTGAAAGCTAGTCCAGCCATTATTGTATAATTAACAACATTTTCATTAAATACCGGTATGCCACCTGGAAGCCCTAAACAAACAGGACAAACCCTTGTATTAGGCTCTCCTCCAAATTCATTTTTACATGAACAAAAAGCTTTTGTTTCTGTTGATAATTCTACGTGAATTTCTAATCCTACTATAGTTTTATAGGCCATTATTTTTCACGCTCCTTTCAAATCCTAATGCCATTTTTATCATTTGATCATCTTTAAATCTTCCTGCTGTAAATTCTATACCAACTGATAAACCATCTACCTTAGGCATAGGAATACTCATAGAAGGACAACCTGCCATATTGGCTGGTATAGTAAATAAATCTGCTTGATACATTTGTACAGGACTCATTTCTTCATCTATCTTAAATGGTAATACTGGAACTGTTGGGCACAATAAAATAGAATTATCTTTGATAGCTTCTTCTATCTCACTTTTTATAAGATTTCTAACCTTTAAAGCTTTATAATAATAGTCCTTAGCTAAATCAAGGCTTAATATATGAGTTCCTATCATTATTCTTCTTTTAACTTCATCTCCAAATCCTTCAGCTCTAGATTTTCTAAACATTTCTTCATAATCTTTATATTCTTTTGTTCTATGGCCAAATCTCATACCATCAAATCTTGCCATATTTGGTGCTATCTCACCATTAGCTAATATATGATAAGTTTCTATTACATATTTTAAAGAGTCCATATCAACTATTTCTATATTGGCTCCCTTAGTTTCAAGGATTTTTATAGCCTTATCAAATTCAGCTTTAACTGTGGCATCTAATTCCATATCCATATATATTTTAGGAATTATAAACTTTGATCCTTTTAGAATTTCTATTGATTTTTGTTCATCTTCAAAATCAAATTCTTGATGAATTGACTTATTTCCTACAGAAGTAGCATCTAAAATATCTCTACCTTCTAATGCTCTTAATAGAAGCACAGCATCTTCTACATCTTTACCAAAAGTTCCTACTTGATCAAAAGTATTAGCCATTGTAGATACCCCATATCTAGGTATGCTACCATAAGTAGGCTTTATTCCAACTAAGCCACAAAAGCTTGCAGGTTGCCTTGTAGATCCACCAGTATCTGTACCTACAGCTAGGGCACACTCACCTCCTGCTAAGGCAGCTGCAGATCCACCTGAGGAACCTCCTGATACTAAGCTTTTATCTAATGGATTTTTACTAACTCCAAAATATGAGGTTTTTGTAGTAGCACCCATTGCAAATTCATCCATATTGGTCTTCCCTATTATAAGTCCATCGTTATCTTTTATTCTTCTAGCTACTACAGAGTCATAAGGTGAAATAAAGTTTTCTAACATTTTTGAAGAACAAGTCATTTTTATGTCTTTAACTGCTATATTGTCTTTTACACCTATAGGTACTCCACTTAAAATCCCCATTTCCTCTCTATTTCTGAATTTTTCATCTATTTTTTTTGCATTCTTTATAACTTCCTCTTTGCAAACAGTAACATAGGCATTTAAATCTTTTTCTTCTTTTTCTATATTTGAAAGATATTCTTTTGTAACTTCTTCTACGGAAAAGTCTCTATTTGCATATCCTTTTACTAAGTCTCTAGCTTTTAATTTAGTTAATTCCAAATTTTACCTCCTAATCTACAAACTTAACAATTTTAAAATAGCCATACTTTTCATCACTAGAATTTTGTACAGCTTCTTCTTGTTTTAAGCTCTTTCCTTCTGTATCTGGTCTTAAGTTATTCACCGTATCATTTACCTGGAAAGTTATGCCTAAATACTTTGTATCTATTTCTTTAATTTTATCAATTAAGTTCATAGTTTCAATAAAACTAGTTTCAAAACCTTCAAGTTCTTCCTTAGTAAAATCAATTTGTGCAATATTTGCTATGTGCATTACTTCACTAGGCTTCATATTCTCCTCCTAATATTTTTTTTAATTCTTCTTCATACATTATATCTACATTTAACTCTTTTGCTTTTTCATATTTAGATCCAGCATCTTCTCCTACAATAACAATATCTGTATTTTTTGATACTGATGATGTTATTTTTCCACCTTTAGATACTAAAATTTTTTCTAATTCTTTTCTAGGAATACTTAGAGAACCTGTAAGTACAATTTTTTTATCTGTAAAATAAGAATTTTCTTTTTCCTTTACTTCATATATAGGATTGATTCCAAGAGACAATAATTTATCTAAAGATTTCTTTATATGACTATCCTTGAAATATTCTACTATCTCCCAAGCCGTCTTTGGACCTATATCATCTATCTCTATTAAATCATTATAAACTGCTTTTCTAAAATTTTCAAAACTTTGATACTTATTCGCTAAATCTCTAGATGTTCTTATTCCAACATTACTAATTCCTAGAGCATAAATAAAATTTTCTAACTTAACTTCTTTAGATGCATTAATTGCATTTATCAAGTTAGAACTCCTTTTTTCTTTAAACCCTTCTAACTTTATTAAATCTTCTTTTTTTAGTTCATAAATTTGAGGAATTTCTCTAACATCTAAATCACTTAATAATTTCGAAATCGTCATCTCACTTAAGCCTTCAATATTCATTGCATCTCTTGAAGCAAAATGAGTTAATCTTGATATTAATTGAGGAACACAAGACAAAGTATTAGGGCAAAATATATGAACCCCATCTTGAAATAATTCTGTCCCGCAAGATGGACAATTTTTAGGCTTTTCTATTTTAAAAGTTTCTTCCTCTGTAGGAAGAGCTCTTAAGATTTCTGGAATTACATCATTAGACCTTCTTATTAATACCTTAGATCCCAGTCTAACTTCTTTTCTTTCTATGTCATCATAGTTATTTAAAGTTGCCCTTTGTATTGTAACCCCATCTATATCAACAGCTTCTAAAAGAGCTGTAGGAGTTACCTTGGAAGACCTACCTACATTCCAAATAACATCTAATACTTTTGTAATAACTTCTTTAGCTTCAAACTTATAAGCTATAGCCCATCTAGGGAATTTATTTGTAAATCCCAATATTTGTCTACTTTTAAGGTTATTCACTTTTATTGTGACCCCATCTATAAGTATATCTAAAGAATCACGTATACTTTGAATTTTTTCTATTTTATCTATAACTTCATCCAAATTTTTACACTTATAATTAAATTTATTAACCTTAAAACCATTATCTTTTAAAAATTTTTTCATTTCTTCATCATTTTTAAAACTTTGATTTTCTATATAACCAATATTATAAAAATAGGCATCTAAATTTCTGGACCTAGTTATTCTAGGATCTAAATTCCTAAGAGCTCCTGCAGCTGCATTTCTAGCATTTTTTAACTTTTCTTCATGTTTTTTATTATACTCTTCAAGTGATTTTAAAGGCATCAGGCCCTCACCTTGAACCTCCATAAGACCCTTATAATTAATTTCTAATGGAATTGAATATATAGTTTTTACTTGAGCTAATATTTCCTCACCTATAAACCCATTGCCTCTTGTAGATGCCATTTTTAAATAACCATCTTCATAGGTTAGATTTATTGTTAATCCATCAAATTTTAACTCAACTATATATTCTAATTCTGGATATTCCTCTCCACTTTCTTTTAAAAGCCTAATATTTCTATTGTTCCAGTCTAAAATTTCTTCATAATTTTGTGCCTTATCCATAGAATACAAAGCTGCTATATGGATATGTTTCTCAAATTTAGAAAGAATTTCTCCTCCAACTCTTGTAGTAGGAGAGTTCTCAAGAACAATTCCTGAACTTTTTTCTAAATTTATAAGTTTTTGATAAATTTTATCATATTCTTTATCACTTACTATAGGATCATCTAAGGTATAATATTGATAATTTAATCTATTAATTTCTTTTATTAAATTAAGCATTTCTTTTTTTATTTCAATTTCTTTCATTATTTCACCAAACTTATAGGGGCCATAGATTGCATAAGCCTCTTTAACCCTTTACCCTCAAAAGAAACAACAAGTTCAAAATCTTCCCCCTTAGGAGTCTTTGAAACTATCATACCTTCTTTCCACTTTTTGTGAAATACCTTATCTCCAACTTTAATATCTTCTAAATCAGACTTAGCTACTTTTTTTTCAATTATTTTTTTAGGTCTATATTGAGTAAAGTCTTTTACTTCTACTAAATTTTTCTTAACTGTAAGCGGATCTTCTTTAGGCTCAATTATATTTATTGAAGAACCCATTTCTTTTATAAATCTTGATTCTAAAGATGGTGTTGTTTTACCATATAAGGTTCTATTTTGAGCTGAAGATATAAAGAGTAACTCTTCAGCTCTTGTTACCGCAACATAACAAAGTCTACGTTCTTCTTCAATATCCTCATCATTATCTAAAGCTCTAGATGTAGGAAATAAATTTTCTTCCATTCCTACTAAAAATACTATCTTAAATTCCAATCCTTTCGCTGCATGAACTGTCATTAACTGAACTGCATTATTTTTATCTTTTGTTTTATCTAATTCTGATAGTAAACTTATACCTGATAAAAATTCCTCTAAATTTCCCAGTGGATTACTTCTTTCAAAATCAACTGCTGTAGTAATTAATTCCTTAATATTTTCTATCCTTGTTCTGGATTCTACGGTATTATCATTTTCAAGATCTGCCACATAACCAGATTCATAAATAACCTTCTCTATTAACTTAGAGACACTTAATTCATCCCTATGATTTATTAATAAATTAAGTAAATTAGCAAACTGTCTAATATTTTTTTCTGCTCTTAAGTTTAAGTCATCATTTTCTTTAAGTGAATCTATAACTTCAAAGATACTTAAATTATTTTCTGAAGCATAGTTTTCGATTTTTTCTAATGAACTTGCCCCTATACCTCTTTTAGGAACATTTATTATTCTCTTTATTGCAACATCATCTTTTGAATTTTGAATGGCTTTTAAATAACTTATTATATCTTTTACTTCTTTTCTATCATAAAATCTAAGACCTCCAACTATTTTATAAGGTATAGTTTCTCTTACTAAGGACTCTTCAAATCCCCTAGATTGAGCATTTGTCCTATACAAAATTGCCATATCGCTATAATCGTATCCCTTATAATTTAATTGCAGAATTTTATTAACAACATCTTTTTCTTCTTCATAGGAGTGTCTGTAAATTTGATAATTTACATCTTTACCTTCAGCTTTTTCAGTCCAAAGCTTTTTATCTTTTCTATTTCCATTATTTTGTATGACTGAATTTGCAACATTTAATATTTTTGATGTAGATCTATAATTTTGCTCTAGCAATATTACTCTTGCATTTTTAAAATCTTTTTCAAAATTTAAAATATTATTTATATCTGCCCCTCTCCATTTATAAATAGATTGGTCATTATCTCCTACTACTGTTATATTAGGATCTTTTCTACACATAAGTTTTACAAATTTATATTGAGCAGTGTTTGTATCTTGATATTCATCTACAAATACATATTTAAATTTATTTTGATAATAATTTCTTACTTCTTCTGATTCTGTTAATAATTCTACAGTTTTAATTATTAAATCATCAAAATCTAAGGCATTATTTTCTTTAAGTTTTTTTACATAAAGCTTATAAACTTCACCTACATTTCTGTAATAGAAATCCGAGTAATTAGAATTAATAAATTCATCAGCTTTTATAAAATCATTTTTTAATTCTGATATTTTACTAATTAAACTATTACTCTTATAAACATCTTTATTTAAATTCAATTCTTTTATACAATCTCTTACTACCGTTTTTTGATCATCTCTGTCATAAACAGAAAAATTAGAGCTATAGTTTATTCTCTCAATATTTCTTCTTAAAATCCTTATGCAAATAGAATGAAAAGTTCCTATCCACATTCCTTCAACATCAACATCTATTAATTTAGCAACTCTTTCTTTCATTTCATTAGCAGCTTTATTTGTAAAAGTAATTGCAAGTATTGATGATGGAAATATTTCTTTTTCTTCAATTAAATATGCAATTTTATGAGTTACAACTTTTGTTTTCCCTGAACCTGCTCCTGCTAATATAAGTACAGGCCCTTCTGTTTTTAAAAGAGCTTCTCTTTGCTTTTCATTTAAATCATTATAATTCATATTTCCCTCACTATTCTAAATCAATAATTTCTCTAACTATATATGATGCCATAAGCATTCCACTAACTGGTGGAACAAAAGAAATAGAACCTGGCGCAGATTCTTTTTCTAATTTGAATTTTGGCTTTAGTGGTTCCTCACTAGAACACACCACTGTTAATTTTTCCACTTGTCTTTTTCTTAATTCTCTTCTCATAACTCTTGCTAAAGGACAGGTATTAGTCTTATATATGTCAGTGATTTTCAATTTACTTGGATCCAACCTATTACCAGCGCCCATAGCAGATATCAATTTAAAATTATTTTTATAAGATAATTCAGCTAATAAAATTTTAGAACTTACCGTATCTATTGCATCTGCTACATAATCATATTTGCTAAATTGAAAATCATTTATTGTCTCTTTATCTAAGTTTAATTTTAATTGATTTATTTTTATATCTGGATTAATAGATTTTAACCTCTTGCTCATAGCTTCTGTTTTATCCATATTTATGGTATTCTGAGTGGCTATAATTTGTCTATTTATATTAGTCTTGTCAACTTTGTCTCTATCAACAATTGTTATTTCACCTATACCAGACCTGCAAAGAGCTTCACATAAAGCTCCCCCAACTCCCCCTAGTCCAAAAACTAATATGTGGGACCTTTTCAACTTTTCTATATTATCTAATCCAATTAGCATTTCTGTTCTATTTAATATATCCATAATAATCACTTATAAAAGGTGAAGGTTACCCCTCACCCCTTATTTCCACATCCTTTAATTCATTGTCAACTATATTAGCTTTTACACTAATAATTTGATTTTCTTTATATTCATCTCTAGTTTCAATTGTTAAATTACTAGCTGGAATAATAATATTACTATTAGAAGTTAAAACCAAGACTTCAATATAGTCAAGCGAATTTTCACTATTGCTTTTAATTACTCTAGCCACAAACTCAACTTTATTTATTTCTTTCTTTAATTCTGAAGTATTTAAAATTTCTATACTAATTATCTCATTTCCATTTACTTCAGCTTTTATATTCATATTTTCTAAGTTTTTTATATCATTATTTAATAGATTATATCTATCTAATATTTTTACATCATTTTCTCTAAATATATAATTTTCATTATTAATTGTTATATTAGAATTAAATCCTAATAAATTTATATCTGTAACTATTCCCTTAATTTCTTTAATATCATTAATTAAATTATCTGAATTTAAATTATCTTCTTCTATAGGTTTATTGTTTAAATATTCCATAGCTTTATCTGCTACAATGGCTATCTCAGCTCTTCTAATATAATTATTTCCATTAAAATAACCATCACTTCCAGTATCAGAGTATATACCAAGATCTACTAAACTTGATAAATATCCCTTAGTAAGATCTGGTATTGAATTTAAATCTTTATGCTTTAAATTATTATTTTTAGTTTGAGATAAATTAAGAGCCCTAGCAAAATAAACTGTTACTGAGTTCCTGTTAGGATATATAGGATTTTTACTTTTTAAAAAACCTCTACTTTTAGCTTCACTTAAGGTTTTTAAAGTTATAGTATTAATCTTTAAATTATAAGCAACTGCTTCTTTAGACCACTGAGGAAGTCCTAGTTTATTAATATCCTTACCATAAATTTCAATAGATTCATCTATAATATCCTTGCTAGGATTTTTTATATTTTTTATTATCTGCATTACTTCTAAAAAACTAACTGCCTTTTGGGGTTTAAAAGTTCCATTTGGATAGCCATCTAAAACTCCCTTGCCGGATAAATTATTAACTGACTCATAAGCCCAAGAATAGGAGCCTGAAGTAGTTAAATCTTTAAAAGATTTTGCATAAGTTATATTAGAAATCAAAACTGTACTAAGTAGTGTAATTGATAAAATTTTATTTATTTTTTTCAATGTATTACCTCCTAAAATATTATATCATAAAGCCTGGTCAACTAATAAATATTTATTAAAATACCCTTAATAGTAAATTATAATTTACTATTAAGGGTATTTTAAAATATTTTATAAAATTAATCTAATTTAAATCCACCTAGTAAATCTCCTAGAGCAGTATTGAAATCATCATTTTCTTCTGTATATTCTTTTTGTGTATTATTAGATTTTTTACTTTCTCTTTTTTTAGGACTAGATTTTCTTTCTTCTAAATTTTCTTTAGAAGATTCTTTTACTTCTTCTACTTTTTCAGTAGATTCTTCAGCAACCTCTGGTTCATCGTCTTCCATAAGAGCTTTAATAGATAAAGATATTTTTTTATTTTCTTCATCTATATCAGTAACTTTAACTGTTACTTCTTCTCCCATAGCAAGTTTATCTGATGGTTTTTCTATATGTGCTTTATCAATCTGTGATACATGTAATAATCCATCTACACCTGACTTAAGTCTAATGAAAGCACCAAAATCTAATAAATTTACTACTTTACCTTCAACTACATCTCCCACTTTAACTTCTTCTATGAATGAATCCCATGGTTTTTTAGTTGTTTGTTTTAAACCTAAAGCAATTCTATTTTTTTCTTCATCTACGCTTAAAACCTGTACTTTTACAGTTTCTCCTGGTGATACTACATCTGATGGATGTTTTACTCTATTCCAAGATAATTCTGAAATATGAATTAAACCATCTACTCCCCCAAGATCAATAAATGCTCCAAAATTAGTAAGCCTTTGAACTGTACCTTCAATTATGTCTCCTTCATGTAAAGAAGAGTATACTTCACGTCTTTTTTCTTCTAATTCTTTCTCTTCAACATTTTTTCTTGAAAGAACTACTTTTCTTTTTGATTTATCGAAATCTATGATATCACATAGTAACTCTTCAGAAACATATTTTGACAAATCTCTTTGGAATCTAACTGATACATGTGAAGCAGGTATAAAAGCATTTATACCATCAAGATCTGCTGTAAGACCACCTTTAACAACTGATTTAACCTTTACAGTTACTTGTTCATTGTTGTTAAATTTCTCTTCAACTTCATCCCAAACCTTAATATTTTCTACTCTTTTTGCAGATAGAACTACATTTCCATCTCCATCGTCTACCTTCATGATGTAAACTTGAATTTTATCTCCTGGTTTGAATAAGTCTTCTGGTTTTACTTCAGGATTCTTTGAAAGTTCTTCTTTTGAAATTATTCCATCAGATCTATATCCAATATTTACCATAACTTCATTTTCATTAACGAATAGAACTTCCCCTTCAACCACTTCTCCTCTTCTAATTCTCTTAAAAGAGTTTTCGATAGCTTCCATCATTTCATTGTTGTCAAAATTTTCCATACTACTAACAGCCTCCTTGATTACCGAACTAGGTGTAGATGCACCTGCGGTAATACCTATTTTATTAAATTTTTTTAAATTGTTATATTCAAGGTCATTTATAGACTCTAATAAATATACATTTTTACAGTGCTCTTTAGCTACTTCAGCAAGTTTTTTTGTGTTGGAGCTGTTCTTACCTCCTAAAACTATCATTGCATCTACTTGTTTTGATAGCTCTCTTGCACTTTGTTGCCTATTTTTAGTCGCACTACAAATACTATTATAAACCAAAAGCTCATCTTTTAAAATATCTTTTATAAGATTTATTATTTTTTTATAATTTTCTTCTATATTTGTCGTTTGCGATACTATTATAGACTTTCCTTTTGGTAAATTCTCTAAATCATCCTCAGAAGATATAATATAAGCTTTATCTTTAACCCTGGAATTTATCCCTATAACTTCAGGATGTGACGGATTACCATAAATAAGTATATTATACCCTTCTCTTTCTTTCTCTTCCACAATGGAATATATAAGTTTAACTTTAGGACAAACACAGTCTACGATTGTATTTTTATTGTTAACTAATTCATCAATTATCGATTTATGCTCTCCATGAGATCTTATAATAACTTTTGAATTTTTTATATTTTTATGGTCATTAATTATTTTTACTCCTGATTTTTCTAAATCTTCTACTACTTTTTTATTGTGAACAAGTTCTCCTAAGGAATAAACGCCCTTTCCAGCATTTTTATTTGCTAATATAACGGCTCTTTTTACTCCTCCACAAAAGCCTGCATTATCTGCTAATATAATTTCTATCTTTATCAACTCCACTATATATAGTTTCTAAAAGCTTTTCTGCTATCTCTTTATAATCATCTTGAGATTGCTTTGGAAGATTTCTCAAATCTATAGGTTTTTTAATAATTAATCTCATATTCTTGAAAATCTTGTAATCCCCATCTATATAAACCGGAACTATAAGAGCCTTGCCCCTATGAGCAATTAAAACAGGGCCCGTTTTCACATTTTTCAAATCATATCCCTTCACTCTTGTTCCTTCTGGAAATATACCTAAAATTTTATTATTTTTTAAAATTCCAAGAGCAATTTTTATAGACTTTATATCACTTTTTTCTCTATTAACCGAAAAAGCACCTAAAGCAGAGATAAAAGTTCCAATTATTTTATTTCTAAACAACTCCTCTTTAGCCATCCAATGTATTTGTTGTTTTATCACAGCAGAAATAAATATTGGGTCTAAATTACTCTTATGATTCGGAGCAAGTACAATAGGGACATTTTCAGGAATATTTTCAACACCTACTACTTCTAATTTAAAAAATAATTTAAAATATAAATAAATTATGGGGCGAATTATTTTATATAACATCTTTGCCTCTTATTATTTTTAACATATAATCTAATGTCTCATTTAAAGACATGTTGCTAGTATCAATAACAATAGCATCTTTTGCTTTTTTAAGAGGAGAGTGTTTTCTATTTATATCATTATAGTCTCTTTTTTCAAGTTCTCTTTTTATATCTTCAAACTTTACTTTTTGACCTTTTTCTAGTAACTGTTTGTATCTTCTTTTTGCCCTTACTTCAGAAGAAGCCACAAGAAAAAACTTAAAACTAGCTTTAGGAATAACTACAGTTCCTATATCTCTGCCTTCCATAACAAGACTACGTTTTTCAGAAATTTCTTTCTGTATATTTGTTAAATATTCTCTAATTTCTTTTATTTGTGATATTTTCGATGCTTCTTTAGAAATTTCTTCACTTCTAATATCTTCAGAAATATCTTCTCCATCTAAATAGATACTATCCTTATAATAATCAATTTTTGTATTTGATAATAAATCCTTTACTTCTCTTAAATTATTTAAGTTTATATTAGATTTTAATATTTTATATGCAATTGATCTATACATGGACCCCGTATCTATATAAGTAATATCTAGTTGATCTGCTAACATTCTAGCTAAAGTTGACTTACCACTCCCGCCAGGCCCATCTATTGCTATTGAGTACATTTATCCTCCATAAAAAAATCACTGAATAATTCAGTGATCTTAAAAATATTTTTTTAAACTAATTAACACTTCATCTTAAGAAACACTCGACCTATTTTTATAATTATACACTTAAAAAGGCTATATATCAAGAAGTTTTCTAAGTTTTATTATTGAATTAGTTAAATAAACTTTATATTTCTCCAACCATTAACCCAGCTAAATATCCTGTTGAATTTGCTATTTGTATATTGTATCCACCAGTAAAGGCTTCAACATCTAAAACTTCTCCACAAAAATATAAATTTTTTACTTTATTTGATTCCATGGTTTGAGGATTGATCTCTTTTATGCTTACTCCACCACTTGTTACAATGGCAGCATTAATATCTAACAAGTTTTTATATTTTAGGGGAAATCTCTTTATTGAATCAACTAAATTTCTTCTTTCCTCTTTAGTGATTGAATTGACCACTTTATAAGAATTTATTTCTGCTGTTTTTAAAACTACTGGAATGAGTTTTTTAGGAAGTAAATCATTTAATGCATTTATAATGGCTTTGTTTTTATATTTTGAAAAATCTCTAACTACTCTTTGATCTAATTGCTTTATTCCCAAAGCGGGTTTTAAATCTATGCATAATTGAATACCCTTTCGCCTATTAATTATATTTGACATTCTCAATACAGTAGGACCAGTTATTCCAAAATGACTAAATAAAAGTTCTCCAAACTCTTCATGGATTATTTTTTTGTTACTTTTAGCTATTAAATTTATATTTTTTAAACTTAAGCCCTGTAAATCTTTTAAAAAAGTGTCTTCTAATTCTATAGGAACAAGAGCTGGTTTTAAATCTTCTACTTTTATATTAAAATTTTTAGCAAATTTATAGCCATCTCCAGTAGAACCCGTTGATGAATATGAAATTCCACCAGTAGCTATTATAATTTTATCAAATTCCATATTTTTATTTATATAAAATTTATTGTTAAGTTTTTCTATTTTATTTACCTTGCATCCTAGTCTAATATCAACTTTTCTATCTTTTAGCATTTTTTCATAACTCTTTATTACATCAGATGACTTATTACTCTTAGGAAATACTCTTTCTCCTCTTTCTACTATTGTCTCTAAGCCATACCTTTTAAATAATTGTATTGTATCTAAATTAGTAAAAGTATATAAAGCGGAATATAAAAATTTTTCATTTCTAGATATCTCATTAAAAAACTCAGATATATCCCTATTATTGGTTAGATTACACCTTCCCTTTCCAGTAATATACAATTTTTTGCCTAACTTTTCATTTTTTTCTAATAAAGTTACTTCATTTTTTTCTGCTGCTATATATGCAGCCATCATTCCTGAAGGGCCTCCGCCTATTACTCCTATTTTCATTTATCTTACTCCTATTAAATATACAACTGGAGGATCGTTTATTTGATTAAAAAACTCTCTTTTCTCAACCTTAAAATATTTTTGATCTAAATTTCTCAGAAATTTTTCTAAAGAATCTCTCTCTTCATAAGAACCTTCATGCCCTAAGTATGATACAACTATAATAACTCCATTGGAATTCAATTTCCCTAAACCTAAACTTATAGAGTCTACAGTAGTTTTAGCCCTTGTTATAATTTTTTTATTTGATTTTGGTAAATATCCTAAATTATATATTATTAAATCTAAATTTTTATCTATTTTTTTAAAAACTTTATCATGAGAAACTTCAAAAGTTATAAAATTATAATATCCTTCTTCTTCTAATAATTTTTTGGTGGACTCTATAGCTTCTTTTTGTATATCACAGCAATATAAAAGAGAATGTTCTCTCATTCTCTTTATAAGATTTAAACTATCATATCCTCTACCGCAAGTAGCATCTAAACATATAGAGTTTTTTAAGTCTAAGCTATCTAAAACTTCTTCCACTACTTCTTTGTAATTAATTTTAATTGTTTTCATTTTAAATTTTTTAAATATTTGACCTCTTCATCTGATAGTAACCTATAATTCCCTAAGTCTAAGTCTCCTAAATCTATTTCTCCTACAGAAATTCTTTTTAATTTTTTTACAGGATGATTTATTTTTTCAAACATTAATTTAACCTGATGATTTTTGCCTTCACTTATTATAATTTCAATTATTGAATCCTTTTCAAAATTCTTTAATATTTTTACTCTTGCTCCTTGGAACTTTTCTGAACCTACTTTAATCCCTTTCCTAAGCATATCTAGTTCCACTTTATTAGGTCTCCCTTCAACAGTAGCTATATACTTTTTATCAACTTTATGTTTTGGGTGGGTTAGTTTATTAGTTATTTCTCCATCGTCTGTTAACAATATTAAGCCTGTAGTATCAATATCTAATCTGCCTATTGGATATAATCTTTGATCAGTCTCTATTAAATCTACAACTGTTTTTCTATCTTTTTCATCACTTACAGTAGAAACTACACCCATAGGTTTATTTAAGGCGATATAAGTATGCTGTTTTACTAATTTCAATCTTTTACCATCTAGGTAGACTTTATCTTTTTGTTCGTCAACTTGAAAACCTAATTCAGTTATAATTTTATCATTTACTTTTACTTTTCCTTCAAGTATATATTCTTCTGATTTTCTTCTCGATGCCGCGCCTGCATGTGCCATGTATTTTTGTAATCTCATCTTATTCCTCCAAAAATGTCATAGATATTTGTTCATCTTCTTCAATCTTAGGAAGATCTTTTATTGATGACAAACCAAACTTCTTTAAAAATTCACTGGTAGTTTCATAAATATTAGGCCTACCTATTTTTTCCAGTTGTCCCGTTATTTCTACTAAATTTAATTCTACAAGGGATTTTAATGTCGCATCACATTTGACTCCCCTAATCTCTTCTATCTCAATTTTTGTTACTGGTTGTTTATAGGCAATGATTGCAAGTGTTTCCAATGACGGATTTGATAAATTCTTTTTATTTTTATTACTTACAAACTCACTTATATATTCATAATTTTCAGGTTTTGTACTCAACTGATAACTATCCTCTAAAGTTATTAATCTAAGTCCACTACTATCTTTTTCATAGTTTATTTTCATAAACTCAATTATATTTTTCACTTCTGCTTTAGATATATTTAGTACTTTTGATAAATCTTTTAAACTAACTGGTTCAGACCATGCAAATAAAATACCTTCAATAACAGAAATTAATTTTTCTTTAGTCAAACTCATCTCTCCTAATTACCTTTATGTCTGAAAGATCCTCTTTTTGTAAAACATTTATTCTTCCTAATTTAATTAACTCTAAAACAGCAAGGAAATATACTATTATCTCTTCTCTAGAAGGGTAGTCACTTAGTAACGAGAAAAAATAAAACTCTTTATCTACTTTTAACCTTAAATTTAAAGAATTATTAGCCATTTCTATAGAAAATTCATCTAAATTAATTTCTGAAACAATTGAATTTTCTCTGTTTCTCTTAATAATATTTTTTATTGACTTATATAATAAGTCTACATTAAGATTTTTTAAAAATTCACTTTCATCTAAGTGGGTAAAATCTTCTTGTAATTTATAAAAGGCTTTCTTTTCATATTCTTCAGATTTTCTTAGTTCTTCTGTTACTAACTTATATTTTTCATACTCAAGTATTTTATTAACTAAATCCTCCCTAGGATCTCCTTCATCTTCTATTTCACCATTATTAGATTCAAAAGTGTATTTAGGAAGTAGCATTTTTGATTTTATTTCCAATAAAGTTGAGGCCATAAGTATAAAATCAGATGCCAGGTCCATATTTAATTCTTTAGCCTGAGCTATATATTCTAAAAATTGATTAGTTATTATATGAATTGGTATATCATATATATCAACCTCATTTTTTTTTATAAGATCAACTAATAATTCCATAGGACCTTCATAAGCTTTTAAATTTATACAATATTCCATATTTTTAAACCTAAAGTAACTATTAAATTAATTATTTTTATAATTATTGGGCCTATGAATCGATTGACAAGACCACTAAAAAGCATAATTACTAATATTATATATAAATATCTTTCATACTTATACATTTTATACTCTAAATTACTTGGCAATAAACTATAAAGCACCTTTGAACCATCTAAAGGTGGAAGTGGCACTAAATTGAAAACTCCTAGCATAACATTATACCAAAGAACTGTAGCAAAAAAATATTCACTTGGAGATTTATTTATGGCAGCTTTAACATAAAAAATACCAAAAACTATTGCAATTATAAAGTTGGCAGTTACTCCTGCAAGAGAAACTATTATAGTTCCAACTTTTCTATTGCCTTTAAATTTATTGGGATTTATAGGAACGGCTTTAGCCCAACCAAATCTTAAAATTATCATGGATAAAAGACCTATTGGATCTATATGTTTTAGTGGATTAAGAGATAGCCTACCATCAGTCTTAGCTGTATCATCCCCTAGCTTATAAGCAGCATATCCATGAGCAACTTCATGTGGAATAATTGCAATAAGCAAAGCCACTATTGTTATTAGAATATCTTTTAAATCAAAATTTTGAAAATTCATTAATTAACTTCTCCTAAAATCATTTTATAAGAATTATTATTTTTCAAGCCTATTTGATAAGCTTTAGACACTAAATTAATCCCTTCTTCAACCATATCTTCTTTACAGGTATATATAGTTGCCAATAATTCTCCTTCACCAACATAATCATCTATCTTTTTATTTAACAAAACTCCAGAACCAAAGTCTATCTTATCTTCTTTTTTTTCTCTACCCGCTCCCAATTTCTTTGCAGCTTCAGCTATACCTAAAGCATTTAACTTATTTACATATCCTTCACTTTCGCTATAAATCTCTTTTTTTATTGGGCTTAAGCTGAATTTAGATACATTTTTTATGTAAGACGTATCTCCATTTTGCTTATCTATAAATTCAGTGAATTTTTTTAAAGCATTACCATTTTTTATATTATCTTTTAGTAATTTTTCAGCTTCAGACATACTATTTACTCTACCACTTAACAATAAAAGTTTACTTCCTAAGCTTATACTTAAATCCTCTAAGTCTTTAGGTCCCTCTCCCTTTAAAGTTTTAATAGCTTCTATAACTTCTAAAGAATTTCCTATGGCATTTCCTAAGGGTTGATTCATATTTGTTAATAAAGCAACTACTTTTTTATTAAACTTTTCGCCTAAATCCACCATTATTTTAGATAATTTTCTAGCTTCTTCTATGTTTTTCATAAAAGCTCCCGATCCTACCTTAACATCTAAAACTAAACAATCAGCTCCTACTGCTATTTTTTTACTCATTATTGAACTAGCTATTAAAGAAGGATCATCAACAGTAGCTGTAGCATCTCTTAATTCATATAATTTTTTATCAGCTGGTGTAATATTTTTTGTTTGACCCATTAATGATATCTTGATTTCATTAGCATTATGAATAAATTCCTTTACACTTAAATTTACATTAAATCCAGGAATAGATTCTAACTTATCTAAGGTTCCGCCTGTATATCCTAAACCTCTACCACTCATCTTTGCAAAAGGAATACCACAACTAGCTACTAATGGACCTAATACAAGAGTCGTTGTATCACCAACTCCTCCTGTAGAATGTTTGTCAACTTTTATACCATTTATATTACTTAAATCTATTTTATCTCCTGATTCTAGGATTTCTTTAGTCAAGTAATAAGTTTCATCTAAATTTAACTTATTTATACAAATGGCCATCAATAAAGCTGATGCTTGATAATCCTTTATATTATTATTAATATAATTCTTTATAAAAAATTTGATTTCTTCTTCAGATAAGCTTTTATTATTCTTTTTATTGTCTAAGATATCATATATATTCATTAAATCACCTTTATTATATTTTTTAAATATTCTGAAAACTTATCTTTTATTTTGCCTGATACTTCTATAACTTCCTGATGATTTAGTTCCTTATCTAAAATACCAGCTGCCATATTTGTTATACAAGAAATACCTAAAACTTCAACACCTTTATATCTTGCAAGTATAACTTCAGGTACTGTACTCATTCCAACGCTATCTGCTCCAAGTATTCCTGCTAATTTAACTTCAGAAGGCGTCTCATAAGTTGGCCCTGTAAACCACATATAAACTCCTTCTTTTATCTCTAAATCCATATCTATAGCAACTTTTTCTGCTTTATTCCTTAACTCTTTAGAATATGCATATGTCATATCTAAAAATCTAGGACCATCTCCTATTTCATTAGGCCCTATAAGGGGGTTGAGCCCTGTTATATTGATATGATCTTTAATAAGCATAATATCTCCTGGCTTAAAAGTCTTATTAACTCCACCACTAGCATTGGTAACTATTAATTTTTCTATACCTAATTCGCATAACACCCTAATAGGATATACAACACTATCTAAACCCTTGCCTTCATAATAGTGAATTCTTCCCTTCATAGCCACAACATCTTTACCAAATATATCACCAAAAATCAACTGAGATTTATGTCCTTCTACATCTGATTGAGGAAAGTTAGGAATATCTTTATAATTTATTATATTTTTATTATTTATAAAATCAGTAAAATCTCCTAGTCCTGAACCTAATACAATTCCTATTTTAGGTTTATTCTTTATTTTACTTTCTATAAATTTTAAACTATCTTTCATTTTCATTTTTCAACCTTAAATTCTCATAAAAAAGAATACCAGCTATGGTTTTTGAATCTATTATTTCCCCAAGCTCTATCATTTTTATAGCTTCATTAAGGGGTAATTTTATTAAGTCTATAAATTCATCTTCATCCATATTTTGCTTTGTCTTTCTTAAACCTTTAGCTGAGAAAATATAAATTTTTTCATCGCAAAATCCTGGCGTAGCATAAAATTCTATTAAATATTCTAAATTATCCGAAACATAGCCTGTTTCTTCCTCCAGTTCTCTAATAGCACATTCTTTTGGACTCTCACCTATTTCTAAAATTCCTGCTGGTATTTCGTAAAGAACTTTTTCTACAGCTTTTCTATACTGTTTTACTAATAAAATTTCTTCATCATCATTAATTGCAATAATTCCTATAGCTGGTTCATGGTGAATTATTTCTCTTTTAGAATATTTTTTATTAGGTAATTCAACAGTTTCTACTTTAAGACTTAATATTTTCCCATCATAAATCTTATCTGTTTTTATTGTTCTTTCAACATTTTCCATGCTTATTCTCCTTTTTAGTTAGCATTTCTTTAGCCGCTTTTAATTCTGCTTCTGTTATATCTATTCCTCCTATTAACCTTGCCAATTCTTTGATCCTATCTTCTGTTTTAAGTTTTCTAATATTTGAAACAGTTTTATTTTCATCTTGAATCTTTTCTATTACATAGTGATAATCTGCAATAGAAACAATTTGTGGAAGATGAGATATAGCTATCACCTGTGTATTTTTAGATATTTCTTTTATTTTATCTCCTACAATTTGGGCTGTAATACCACTTATACCAGTATCAATTTCATCAAATACTAAAGTTTGAATTTTATCTTTCTTTGCTATAATACTTTTAAAAGCTAACATAATTCTACTCATTTCTCCCCCAGAAGCAATCTGAGATAAAGATTTAAAATCTTCTCCTAAATTTGTAGTAATCATAAATTCTATATTATCAATTCCATCTTTTCCTAAAGGCTTTACACTAAAATTAACTCTAAAATCTCCATTTTTAATATTTAATTCTCTTAATTCTTTTTTTAACTTAAACTCTAAATTTTCAGCAATAATTTTTCTATTAGCTGAGATTTTTTCTGCTAGACCTAAAGCTTTACTTCTAAGTTCACTTATCTTTTTAGTTAGTCTTTGCATTTCTTCTTCGAAATTCTCTAAAAAACTATACCTTTTTTTTATTGAATCTAAATAATTATATATTTCATCAACAGTATTTCCATATTTCTTTTTTAAATTATTTACTGTATTAAGCCTATTTTCTAGTTCTACTAATCTTTGAGAGTCACACTCAAAAGAAGATAAACGATTTTCTATCTCAAAAGATATATCCCTTAACCTAAACTTTATATCTATTATTTCATTATAATTATCTTCAATTGAAGAATCATATTTCAATACATTTGACAATCTACTTACTACTTGATCTAAGAGGTCTTCTATGCTTGCAGAATCGTAACTACTTTTTATCAATCCTTTGGCGATATTTAAATCATCTGTTATTTCCGCCATATTATTAGCCCTATTAAATTCTTCTTCTAATTCGAGATTATCTCTATCAGTTAATTCTGCATCTTCTATTTCATTTATTTGATATTTTAATAAATCTAATTCTCTGTCCCTATCTTTATCTCCATAAGACTTATTCTTATAATCTTTTTCCAAATTTGATAATACATTCATATCATCTTTTAATTCACTTAATAATTTTTTATGATTGTCATCCCCAAAAGAATCTATTAAAATTTTTTGATTATTTAAATTCATAATAGATATGCTTTCATGTTGGGCAAATATATCTATTAACTTTGTAGATATCTTACTTAATACTGACTTAGTAATAGTTCTACCATTAATTTTAGTTATTGATGGTCTATCAAGTTTTATTTCTTTTGAAATTACTATAAGATCTCCACTTTCTATACTATTTTCTTCAAATAATGTATATAAGTCTTTATTGTAATTGGTAAAAATAGCTTCTATGTAAGCATAGTCTTTACCTTTTTTTATAATATCTTTGCTCACCCTCTGTCCTAGGACAATTGAAAGAGCATCTATAATAATAGATTTACCTGAACCAGTTTCTCCAGTAAGTACATTTAATCCATTTCCAAATTCTACTCTTAAATCTTCTATTATTGCAAAATTTTTTATACTTAGTTCAAGTAACATATAATCACCTACATTGCTATACTTTCTTTAATTAATTCATCTAAATTATAATCAATATCTTCTAAGCTAGACTTTTCTAAGTATATTAAGAACTCTATATTCCCAGTAGCTCCTTTTATAGGAGAATGAGTTAATCCTAATATTCTTAAATTAAGAGATTTGGCTAAATTTATTATTTTTATTAATACTTCTTTGTGAACATTACTATCTCTTATAATGCCTTTTTTCCCAACTTTTTCTCTTCCAGCTTCAAATTGAGGTTTTATTAAAGCAATTATTTGACCATTTTCCATTAATAAATCTACAGCTTTGGGCAAAACTAATTCTAAGGAAATAAAGCTAACATCTATAGAAGCAAAGTCTATATCTTCTTCAATCTTACTTGTATCAAATAGTCTTATATTTGTTCTTTCCATAGATATTACCCTATCATCAATTCTTAAACTATAATCTAATTGATTATACCCAACATCGATAGCATATACTCTTTTAGCTCCATTTAATAACATGCAATGAGTAAATCCTCCAGTTGATGCTCCAATGTCAACACAAGTTTTATTTTTTAAATTAATTTTATAGACTTCAATGGCTTTTTCTAATTTAAAACCACCTCTACTAACATACTTAAGAGAATTAGATTTTATTATTATGTCTGATTCAAGATCTAAAAGTTCCCCAGCCTTTGAAACTCTTTCTGTTCCTATAAAAACTTCTCCACTCATTATAAGTCTTTTTGCTTTTTCTCTAGAACTAACTAATCCTTTTTCTACTAATAAAAGATCCGCTCTAATTTTTGGCATTATTTACTCCTATTCATCAATTTGTTGGCATAATATTCAAGCTCACTTGTATCATGATCTATATTCTTTAATTCTTTTTTAGCTCTTTCTGTTAAAGAAGCAATCCTTAAATTAAGATCTTCAACGGAATTAAATTTTAATATAGTATTTTTTTCCTTTTTCTTATCTAGGTCTTTATCTAAAATATCATCTTTTATTTGATAAGAAATCCCTATGCAATTTGAAAATTCTTCTAAAGCTGCTACTTCTGAATCAGTTGCCCCTGCAAGTATAGCTCCACTTACAATAGCTGCTCTTAATAAGGTTGCTGTTTTTAGTTTATACATAGATTCACAAATTTCTAAACTCATATCCTCTTCAAAATCTAAATCTATTACCTGTCCGCCTATCATTCCATGAACTCCGGAAGCATAAAAAATATATTTCATAGCTTTTATTGCTCTTTTCAAATCATCTAAATCTTCATATGCTTCTAGTTCTCTTGTCAAAAGTTCCATAGACATATTTAAAAGACCATCACCTGCTAATATAGCAATTGCTTCAGAGTATACTTTATGATTAGTAGGCTTACCTCTTCTAATATCATCATCATCCATAGCCGGCAAATCATCATGTATTAAAGAATAAGTATGAATTAGCTCAATTGCAGCTGCAAAAGGAAGTGCTTTACTATAATCCTTTGAGTCCGACATAGCTATATAAGTTATTAGACAAAGCAAAGGTCTTATCCTTTTACCACCTGATGATAGCGAATAAGTCATAGATTCGTATACTTTCTTTTGATATTCATCCGCTGCTGTAAAATTCTTATATATATAATTATCTAATTCTGATATTAATTCACTATAATCTCTCATCCAAGTCACCATAAATAAAATCTTTTTTTTGAATTTTAGATTCTTCTTCCATTAAGATTTTTACCTTTCCTTCATATTCATTTAAAATTTTAGAGCATTCTTTATATAGCTTTAATCCTTCTTCATATTTATTTATAGATTCCTCTAAAGAAATATCATCTGATTGCAAATCTTCAACTATTTTTTCCAGTTTAGCATAGGAACTTTCATATGTTTCACTCACTTTTATCACCTCTTATTTTTACACTTCTTACATCAGAAATAACTTGACCATCTTCAAAATTAATAGATATCTTATCTCTTTCTTTTAAGCTTGAAGCATTTATTATAAGTTTATCAAATTCATCTTTTATATAAACCTTAGGAAAAGTTGTACTTTTATTTAAATCTAAATATAAGTATTGTAAATTATATTTCTTTTCCCTAAAAATCTTTAATAAAGATTCTTCTAATTTATCTTTTAAATTTTTTAATTCATCTACTCTTATTTCTGAACTCTTTAAACTATATTTTAAATCTTGTAACTTATCTTCTAAAAAATATTCTTTAGTTTTTAGATTTTCTTTAAAATTTCTATTTAAATTAACATATAATGAATTCAAATCAAATTTCAAAGTATTTAACTTATAAGAATCATTCTTTAAGGATAGTAATACTGATTTCATCTTATTTTTGTTATCACTTATTTCATTGAAAATTCTTCTACTTACAGAATCAAAGTTTTTATTTAACTTTAACTTTTCTTTTTCTATCTTATTTTCTATAATTCTATCCATTTTATTTTTTAGAAGATAGAGGGAATTATTTAAATCTTCCTTACTCATAGATACTAGTTCAGCTGCAGCAGATGGAGTGGGGGCTCTTAAATCACTTACAAAATCGGTAATTACATAATCAATTTCATGTCCTATAGCTGAAATTATAGGCGTTTCAGATTTATAAATTTCTCTAGCCAAACTCTCATCATTAAAAGAAAATAATTCTTCTATTGACCCTCCTCCTCTCGTTACTATTATAACGTCAACAGAATTTTCAGAAAAATACTTTATGCCATCTATTACCCCACTGACTGCTTGACTTCCCTGAACATTGGAGGGAAATATACTTATATCTATGGCATTATTTCTTCTTTTTATTATGTTTAATATATCTCTGATTGCAGCTCCTGTGGGGGAAGTTATTATACCAATTTCTTTAGGGAAAAATGGTATCTTCTTTTTATTATTTTCATCAAATAAACCTTCTTTATACAAAACTTCTTTTAAAGCTAGATATTTTTCATAAAGATTACCTACTCCTAATATTTTAATTTCGCGTATGTATATATTTAAAATGCCATCTCTTTCATATAAAGAAATAGAACCTCTAACCTCTACATTATCACCATTTTTAGGACTAATCTTCATATTGGCGGCATCATTAGAATAAATTATACCATTTATTCTTGCAGATTTATCTTTCAAGCTTAGATATATATTTCCATTAGAATGTTCCTTATAGTTAGATACTTCTCCTTCTACTGAAATATCACTCAAAAGATAGTCCATGGCAATATACTTCTTTATATATTTATTTAATTCACTTACCTTTATTACACTCATCAAATCACCCTTAAAGAAGAACCGAGAGCTTTACGCTCTCGTTTTAATTTCCTAGACTCCTATAAACACTACCTAGGATACCATTAATAAATTTAGAAGATTCTTTAGATCCATATTTTTTAGCTATTTCTATAGCTTCATTTATTGATACTTCTCCAGGTATATCCTCTCTAAATAAAATTTCATATATTGCTATTCTTAATATTGCCCTATCTACATTGGCAAGCCTATTCAAAGACCAACCTTTTAAATTTTTCTTTATTAAACTATCAATTTCTTCTCTGTGTTCTAATATATCCGGTATAGTATTTTTTATATACTCTTCTTCATTTTCTTGAAATGAAAAATTTTCTAAAAATAAGTTTAGACTATCTAAAGAATAGTCCTTGTTTATATCCATTTGAAATAGAATTTGCATTTGTGCTATTCTAGATTTCTTTCTGCTCATTTTAAGCCTTTACTCTTTCTTTTTCAGCAACAGCTATACCACTTATATGAACATTGACTTCTACCACTTCAAGATCTGTCATATTTTCAAGAGCTTCTTTAACTTTCTCTTGAACATTTTTTGCAATCTCTACAATATTTTTACCATATACCACTGTTAAATACATATCAATAATGGCTTCTTTTTCACCGACATTGACTTTAACTCCACGTGCATGATTCTTTACCCCAAGCATATCCGTAACACTAGCTTTAAGGTTTGATTGCATTTCCACTACTCCATCTATAGATTCTGCTGCTACAACAGCTATTGTTGCTATTACATCATCGGATATTTTTACATTACCGTCACTTTTAGTATCGATTAAATATTTCTCGGCCATATGGCACCTCCGTTTAAAATTCGACATAAATTTGTCTAATATGTAAGAATTATTATAACAAATTTATCTAATATATTCAATTTATCAATAGATCTATGAATAATATTAAATCATTAAAAAAGTTTAAGTATTAATACTTAAACTTTTTAAATAATCTAGCTTATATCTATTCTTCTATCTCATTTTCATTGCAACAATCGCAGTCACATTCTCCATCAAAATCTTCATCATAATATGAATCATCAAATTCAAAATCATCATCATATATGTCAAAATCATCATAATCATCTAAATTTTCTTCATATACATAATCTTCAAGATCTGATAAATCATCTTCAATTATTTCAACGAATTCTTCCATTTCTTCTTGTTGATCTTTTATTTCTTCAGCCATTTCTGCAAGGACATCAATAAGTTCAAGCAAGATTCTTCCTTCTTTAGTTTCTGAATCAATTTCGTAACCTTCTGCTAAACCTTCTAAATAAGCTATTCTATTTATTATATTTTCCATCTTTATTTATCCTCCTACGCTCTAGACATGTACTCCCCAGTTCTAGTATCAATTCTAATAATATCTCCCATGTTAATAAAAAGTGGAACATTTAATGTAAATCCTGTTTCAACAGTAGCTGGCTTAGTTCCTCCTGAAGAAGTATCTCCTTTTACTCCAGGTTCTGTTTGTGTTACTTCTAACTCAACAAAGTTTGCAGGTGAAACTCTAAATGGCTTATTGTCATGAAAATTAACTATTGCAGTATCATTTTCTTTCATAAAATTAAGTGCATCCTCTACCATATTTTTTTCCATAGGCATTTGTTCATATGTTTCATTGTCCATAAAGTAATATAACTCTCCATCAGTATACAAATACTGCATTTCTTTTGTTTCAATTACTGCTTTTTCAAACTTTTCTGATGGGTTGAATGTAGTATCTTTAAAACCACCTGTTATAACTGATTTTATTTTAGCTCTAACAAATGCTGCTCCTTTACCAGGTTTAACGTGCTGGAAATCTACAACTTCATATAAATCTCCGTCCATAATAAAAGTTAAACCTTTTCTAAAATCACCTGCTGTTACCATAAATTTACCTCCTAAAATTTCTATCCCCTTAATTATATCAATATAGTCTAATCCTATCAAGATATTAATTGTGGAATCTGCTACTCTGTATAGATAATATTTTCGGATCTATAAAGTTTTTTAAATATCTTCCATATTTCTCTATTTCTAAATAATTATAATTAGATATTAAATTATTCTCTGATATATCCTCTGGGTTTAAAGTTATTCCGCTAACTTCTAAAGTTTTTCTATTCTCAATATATTCTATTGGTCTTCTCAAAAATAAAATTCCCTTAAGATTTGCAGACTCATTTAAGTAAATATTTGAAACATCTAATATTCCTCTTAATAAAATTTTATTTTCGAATACCAGATTTCCACTATCTTGTTTTATATATACGCTATTAGACCTATTAAATCTAGCTACTTCTATTTTTTCAATATTTTCATCATTAATATTCTCTTTCTCTACTTCAGTATATATCATATTATAGATTCCTTCATTTTTAATATAATAATTTTTATCATCCAAAATTATTTCTTTTATTTTATCAGTATTTTCTATGTTCTCATTATTAAAAAAATTTTTAAGTTTATCTATATCTTCTTTATCTACTACCCTAGAATTAATAACTCCTAATTTCTTAGTATATATTTCATTTATCATACTACCATAAGCATAACAATCTTCTTCTATATCTTTATACTTTATTATTGTTTCTAGTGAAAACCCACTTTTAATTTTTTTATTTTCTTTTCTCAATTGAAGTTTTTCAACACTTAAATTTTCTATATTAGGATTTATATTTAAATCCCATTTATCTTGTTTTGAAAAAAACAAATTTTTTATATTCTCTACAAATTTTTTATCATTTATAGCAATATTAAGAACAGATTCAGCATAGCACTCAGATTGTATAGAATCTAATTCCTTAGAATAAATAAAAGAATTATTACTAAAACTGCTTAAAAGACCTGTCACTATTACTAATAAAAAACTTATAATTATTATTGTTACTATATATGTATAGGCTTTAACTTTCATTTGAATTCTCCAAAAGTTCTATTGGCAATAATATAGGTATAATCTTCCTCTACTCCGTTTTTTTCTAATTTAACATTAATTTCTATTTTATTTTTATGAAAATTTACATTATATTTTTTTACATTATCTGCAATTTTATTTACTCCCCATCTTCCCTTAATATTTCCATATTTATTTTTTATTTCTGAATTTATAGCATACCTATTTAACCTATCCTTATTTAAGTGATAATATATATAATTATAATTTTCTTTTTTCCCATCTAAATCACAGTTGACTATTACAAACTTATAGGCTTTATTATCTTTTTTTATAATATAATCAGCAGAACTTACTTCATCATATATATAATTTATTGCAAAATAAGATTTTTCTTGAAAAGTATCTTTTTCATTTATCTTTACTGCTGACTTTGAAATAAAATAAAGTGACGAAGTTAAAATTGATAAGATTATAAAAGATATGGCTATTGAAACTATTAATTCAATTAGGGTAAAGCCTTTTAACTTGTAGGATCTTTTCAATTTTATTTTCCCTCCCTTTATCATCAATAATAATTATAGTATATTTTTTTAGATCTCCACTTAATTTTTCTTCTTTTATTTCATACTCATATTTATCAGGTATTATAAGGTCATAGTTTTTTTCTCCGTTGTAGGAAGCTGCACTTATTAGCTCCATTTGATTTTTAAATATCCTATATATTCTTATCTTATTATTAAGCTTTTCTCTACTATTTAAAGAATTTATCATAACAGGTAAAAGTATTGAATATATTATCATTAATAAAGCTAAAGATATAACTATGTCTAATAAAGCAAATCCTTTTTTACTTTTCTTAAATTTATATTTCCAGTTACTGGTTCTATAGCAATTTCCCATTTTTTATCTCCATAAATTAAAAAAATTGTTTGAGAAGAATTGTTTATGCTTGCTCCTCTTTTATTAAATTCAACTTTATTCCCATTCAAATATTTAGATTTATCTACCTTTATATCTTTTGAATAATAATATTCTTCATAAAAACTGCCACTTTTTATAGCATATTTGCCAGGATTAATAAATATAAACTGAGCTTTATTTTTATTAGCTATAGCTAAATTCCTAGTAAATTTTAAATTTTTGTCAATAGTTTCTATGTCTTTTGATATTTTAAATTCATTTAAAAAATTAAAATTATATACACCAATACTTATAATCAACACTAAAATGGCTATAGATAAAATCAATTCTATTAAAGTAAAAGCTTTTTTCATATTGTACCTTCAAAATCAAATATTGAAATCAGACCTTCTTCTGCTTGTTCACTATCTATTTTATAATACAAACCTCTTAAATTTTTTATATTTTCTATTTCAACTAAGTTAATTTCTCCAGATAAAGGTTGTTCTTTAAAAGAAACTTTTTCTGTGGTGTAATAACCAAATTCCCCCTTGCATTCTTGAGGTATAAATAAATTAAAAGTTAGTTTTTTAAAGTCAACTACATCATTAAAAAGAATTAATAAACAGTCTCCATTCTTTTTATTTTTAAGATTATAATATATTAATAAATTTTCATCTTCATCAGGATAAAATAAATTTGAACTAGCAGAATCTTCTGTAAAAACAAGCAAATCTTTAAACTCGTATTTCTTTATATCTAACTTGTCTTTTTTTGCATTTTCTTCTAAAATTTTCTTATTTTCATTTAACTTCTCAGTCATCTTATCTTGTATGAACGGTTCATTTTCTATCTTCTTCGTTAGCATTTTTTTGCTATTATCCTTTTCTCTTACTTTTTCCTCTATCTTTTTTACTTTCTTTTCTTCAATTATATTTTTATCATTTTCTTTTGATAATCTCTCTTTAAAATATTTTTTATTTAAATCTATAGTTTTATCTATACTCTCCTCATTTTTTACAATTCTAGGAAGTATTGAATTATCATTTTTATATTTTATATTCGCAGTAAAATCATACTCTTTCTCATTTTTTCTTTTTATGTAAAAATTATCAAATATGTAAAATTTTGAAAATTTGTATATTTGCTTTAGGTCTTTATCTTCTAATTGAAAATTTATTGTGAAATTGTTTTCATCGTCAATGTAATTGGATGATGGAAAAAGATTTTTAAATTCTATAAACCTATCTTCTAAGATATCCTTGCTTATACTAACTTTATTTTCTTTAAGTAACTCCTTATTACTCTTATCTATAATTTTTGATTTATTTATCATTTCTTTCTTTAATTTAATATTTTTATTCAAGGTAGATATTTTTATTTCACTTTTTTTAATCTCTAGTAAGATAGGATTAAAAATTAAAAGATACAAAAAAGACTCTAAGATTATTAAAAATAAAATATAAAATAAAATTCTTTCTCTTTTTGTAAATTTATTAAAATTAATCTTTTTTATTCTATCCATTTACCATCCCTCAAAACTTTATACAATATATTCCCCATAAGACTATGAGCTTTTTTATTTGGATGTATACCATCTATAAATAGTTTAGAATAATTGTCTTCCTTTAAAAGTTCCTTATAAAAATCTACTATTAATATTTTTCTACTTTTTATATTAGAAAGAATTAATTCTCTTAATTCTATAATTTTATAATTAGTGGATTTTATTGAAAAATCATATAAACTTTCTTCTAACTTGAAGGGAATGCATAGTATTATATTCTTATCCTTTTTTTCTAATAAATCAATTATCCTACATATATTTCTAAAAACATAATCTACTGATTTACCATTTAAGAAATCGTTTATTCCTATAAAAATTAAAATATACTCTGCATTTATATGACTTTTAATTCTTTTTAAAAGACCGTCTGTGGTATCTCCATTAATTCCATAATTTTTTATATTTAAAGCTGAATTTTCTCTACTTATAAAGCTACAATTATCCTCAACTCCATATCCATTTACTATTGAATCTCCTAATGCATTAATTACCATATTATTCTACCAACTTATTTATTAATTTCCTTCCTCTATTTTCTCTGCTTATTTCTATTAAATTTAAGCCTGTATATCCGTATACTTTCGCTTTAAAATTATCTTTTTTAAATTCATTACTTAAAAACTCAAGTAATTCCAACTTATTTTTTTCTGATCTCATATCTATAAAATCAATTATTATTATCCCAGATATATTTCTAAGTCTTATTTGCTTTACTATCTCTTTTGCAGCTTTTAGATTTAATTGATATATATAATTATTATAAGAAACTCCACTACTTTTAAAATCTGCAGAATTAACATCTATACTAGATAAAGCTGATGTATGTTCTATAATTATATTCCCACCAGAATCAAGTTCAACTTTCTTATCAAATAAGATTTTATATCTTCTCAATAACTTGCTATTATAAATTAATTTGAAATTTTTATCATAATTTATTTCATATTCTGCTTTATATTCTTTTTTGATATTTTCATTATTAGTAATTATTAGATCAAAATTATTATCTCTTATAAAATTATCTAAATCATTATTTTCAAATATAAGCTTAGGTGTTGGCCTAAGATTTTTTTCTTTTAATATACTATTTCCTAAGGCTTTAAGTCTATTAAATTCATTTAATATATCATCTTTTCCAGCTGAAATAGAATTTGTCCTAAAAAGTATTCCTTTTATTTTTAATTCTTCTGCATAATTTTTCAACTTACTTTTATCCGCCCAAGAAAGTTTACCTGAAAATTTAACAAATTTTTTATCTGGAAAATAAACTAAATATCTGCCATCTAATGATAGTTCTCTTTTTACCTTACAAAACTTACTTTTTTCATCTGATATTTTTTTTACTTGAACTAATATTTCATTACCTTCTTTTAAATCTTGATCTTTTTTCCCCAGTTCAAGATAGGCTTTTTCATCTCCTATATTTAAAAAAGCTGAATTTTGGTTAGATAAAACTTTTTCTATTCTAGCTCTATATATATTTTTTAATTTTGAGTTTTCATAATCTGTTATATTTATAATTTCATCAAGTATATCATTATAAATTACTGCAACTTTTATACTTTCATCTATGTACAATATATTTTTCATTAAATTAATCCTTGTTCTAGAAAACTACAATATTTTCTGTCCCCTATAATTATATGGTCTATTACTCTAATTCCTATTATTTTTCCTGACTCAACTAGTCTCTTAGTTAAATTTATATCTTCCTTCGATGGGCTTGGATCCCCAGAAGGATGGTTATGTAATAAAATAATAGTATGAGCTCTACAATCTATTGCTGTTTTAAATACTTCTCTTGGATGTACAACAGTGGCATCTATTATCCCTTTAGATATGGTCCTAACATATTCTATTTCTTTTTTGGTATTTAGTATGACAATCTTAAAATGCTCTTCGCCTAAACTTTTCATTTCATCCATTACATATGGAATTAAATCCTTTGGTGATGAAATTTTTTTCTTTTCAAATATGCTCTGACTATTAATTCTATTAGCCAAAGTTACTACAGCCATTATCATTGCAGCTTTTGCTTGTCCTACTCCATTTATTTTCATTAAGCTATTTATAGATGCCCTATTTAACACTGATAAAGATTCTTGATTTTTATCTTCTGTTAATTTTAAATCATATAAAATTTCTTGTGCTAATTCAATTGAGGTTTTAGTTTTACTTCCTGTCCTAATAATTAAAGCCAATAATTCTGCATTAGATAAGTATTCTGGCCCAAATTTAATTAGTTTTTCTTGTGGTCTATCATCCATTGGTAAATCTTTTATGGTGAAATTTCTCTTATAGATATTTATATTATCTTTAGCACCAATGGATAAATCATTATAATTATCTTGATAAATTCCTATTTTCTCCATAATTAGCTCCTTTCATTAAAGAAATATTAAACAATTTTTTTAAATCATCAGCTATCTTAGATATTGGTAATCCAACAATATTTTCAAAATCCCCATTTATTTTCTCGACTAATATAGCACCTAGTCCTTGAATTCCATAGGCACCTGCCTTGTCAATATATTCGCCTCTATCTAAATAATTTTCTATATCTTCTTCACTTAAATTTTTAAATTTTACACTTGATTCAACATAATCAGTATATTTTATTTTTTTATCTAATTTAAAGATAGAATAAGCAGTTAAAACTCTGTGCTCTCTGCCAGATAATTTTTTTATCATTATTTTTGCTTCATCTCGACTTCTAGGTTTCCCTAAAACTTTATTATCTATAACAACTAAAGTATCAGCTGATAAAACAATATCTTCTAAATTATTTTTAGCCACTTCTATCCCTTTTTCAAAACTAAGAGCCATAACTAATTGCTCTGGACTATCATAGTCAATATTATTTTCTTCTATATCATAAGAAATTACCTTAAAATCTATATACCTAGATAAAATATCTGATCGCCTTTGAGATTTTGATGCCAATATAAACATATTAAAAGCTCCCTTTAAAAGTTTTATTTAAATTATTTACTGCAAATATACTAGCTAATCCTACAAAATACCCTGTAAATAATCCCAGTATTAACAAAAATGGTAAATAAGAAAATATAGCACTACTATTTAAAATGAGTGATGCAGCCATAATTTGTCCTATATTATGAAAAGCTGAACCTATTAAACTAACCCCTATTAAAGATAGGTACTTTGAAAGATACTTGTGTGCCAATATCATAGTTATAGAACTCAATATTGACCCAAACATAGAAAATATTAGTGATGATACCGCTCCAGTAACAAGCATTAATGCTATGCTTTTAAAAATAGCAACAATAAACCCTTCTTTATACCCAAAAAAAACTAAACTTATAAGCACAACCATATTAGACAATCCTAATCTAGCCCCTGGAAAGAGAATCGGTAAAGGCATTGAAGATTCAAAAAGTCCTAAAACTAAACCAATTGAAGTAAGTAAAGATAAAAAAACCAATTTTCTATATTTCATTGAACCACCACATCTACTTGAGAATTTTTTTCTTTATCTTTTTCTTTATTTTCTATTGTGATTATTAATCTATTAGGAAGACAGATTATAGATTCTTTAACATTTTTTATAGTGCCCATATGTATACATATTTTATCTTTACAGCTTGACTCTCTCATCACTACTCCATCTTCTAAAATTTCAATTTCATTTTCCCCATATTTGGTTTTTATTTTAAATCTTTTATTTTTATTTTTATTATTAATCTCATATCTTGAATATTCTTTTCCATTAACTTTAACTAATATATATTTATTATCATTTTCTACCATTTTTTCTTTATTTATATAAAACATACTAGATGAAATTAATAATATTATTAATATGACTAAATAATCGCCTTTTTTCATAACTTACCTCTTACTATAAATTATACCAGTAATAATATTTTTTATAAAGATATAAAAACTCCATCTAGCTAATTTGCTAGATGGAGTTTTTATTTTTTATTTTTCAAGAACTTTTTCTTTAGCTGCTTTAGCTTTAGCCAAAGCCTCTTGTTTTTTCTTTTCTGCTTGCTCTTTTTGTTTAGCTTTCATTTTTTCAACTCTTTCAGGATATTCACAGAAAATGGCTCCAGTTGGACACTTAGAAACACAAATTCCACAATTTATACATTTTTCATAATCTATTTTGGCTAAATTATTTTCTACATGTATAGCATCTTTAGGACAATTCCTTTCACAAAGTCCACAAGATATACATCCTACTGAACAATTATTTCTAACAACCTTACCAGGATCGTTTGAATAACATTCAACTACTGTTTTTGCCTTATATGGAATAAGGTCTATTATATTCTTAGGACAAATAGTTATACACTTTTTACAAGCTACGCACTTTTCCTTATCTACTTTTGCAATCCCGTCTATTACATGAATTGCATCAAATTCACAAACACTAACGCAAGTTCCACCACCAACGCAACCATAAGTACAAGCTTTAGAACCTTTTTGATAGTCAGAAATCAATCTACAATCTACTAAGCCTTCATAAGTATATTTATCTTTAGCCTTGTCACAAGTTCCTTGGCATAAAACATTGGCAACCTGTCTATCTATATTTCCAGCATTTACTCCCATAATATTTGCTATGTCTTCAGCCGTTTCACTACCACCTATAGAGCAGGCAGTAACTGGTGCTTTACCATCTGATATTGCTTGGGCTAGTCCATCGCATCCTGGAAAACCACAAGCTCCACAATTCGCTCCTGGTAAAGCGTTACGGATTTCTACTACCTTCGGATCAACTTCAACCGCAAAAACTTTTGAAGCTATTGAAAGTAAAATACCAAATACTACACCAATAACACCTAATATTATAACTGGAAGAAATATATCATTTAATTCCATAATTACCCCCTAAACTAACCCAGAGAAGCCTGAAAAAGCTAAAGCCATCAAGCCTGCACTAATTAAAGCTATAGGAACACCTTGTAGCCCTTTAGGCACATCTGCATAAACTAATTTTTCTCTTAGAGATGCTATTAGTAGAAGAGCTAAAGTAAATCCAATTGAAGCTCCAAGTCCACTAAATATTGTCTCTATTAAATTATATCCATTTTGAACGTTAAGTACTGTTACTCCTAAAACCATACAGTTTGTTGTAATTAAAGGTAAGAAAACACCCATTGAAGTATAAAGAGCTGGTGAAATTTTCTTTATTACCATTTCTACAAATTGTACTAAAGAAGCAATAACTAATATAAATACAATTGTTTGTAAATATTGTAATCCAAATTTATCTAATATAAATGTTTGTAAAACCCATGTTATAGCTGAGGCAATTACTACTACAAATGTAACTGCCAATCCCATACCTGTTGCAGTATCTGTTTTTGAAGAAACCCCTAAAAAAGGACATATCCCTAAAAATTGAGCAAATACATAGTTATTTACAAGAATTGTTGAAACTAAAATTGTAATAATATTTTCCATCATAACTATTCACCCCTCTTTTCTAATAACTTTTTAAATCCCGCTATTAAGAAACCAAGCAATATAAAAGCCCCTGCTGGCGCACCCATTAATCCTACTCCAAGATATGATTCAGGAAGGATTTGTTTATCTAACAAAGTTCCATAACCAATAAGTTCACGTATTAAACCCATTGCAACTACAGCAAGAGTATAACCTATACCTGTACCTAATCCATCAACTAAAGATGGAATTAATTTATTTTTATAAGCAAATCCTTCAGCTTCTCCAAGAATAGCACAGTTTACAACTATTAATGGTAGAAATATACCAAGAGCGCTATAAATCGCTGGAAAATAAGCATGCAAAATCATTTGAACTAAAGTTACAAAAGTTGCTATTACTACTATAAAACAAGGTATTCTTATTTTTTCTGGTATTACATTTCTTAAAATAGAAACTACACCATTACTCATTATTAATACAAATGTAACTGCTATACCCATTGCAATAGAATTCATAAGGGCATTAGTTATAGCTAGTACCGAACACAAACCTATTAGTTGTATGAATACAGGGTTATTTTTAGTTATAGCATTAGTAAAAACTTTTTTTAAACTCATTTTATAAATCCCCCTTATTTATCCATTTTTAAAACTTTATTATAAACTTCAATTGCCAAGTTATCACCCGCTAAAACTGCCTTAGATGAAACTGTGGCTCCACTTATCCATAAAACTTCATTATCAGCACTAGGTTCTAAAGCTATATCCAAATCTCCTGCAGCTGATTTATCATTATAAGAAGAATAATAATATTCTTCCTCTATTTCTGTACCAAATCCTTTTGTTTCCCCATTAACAATATTTCTAAACCCGGCTATTCTATCACCTTCTAAAAGTATACCAATAGCATTTTTCATAGGTCCACCAAAACCATTTGTACTAACATTAATTCCATACCCAACTTTTTGTCCGTCTTTTGTTGCCACAAAAACATCTAATATATCTGGGTAAGTTTCTTGTAATTTCTTTAGCTTAGCTTCATCATATTTTTCAAACTTATCAGCCTCTTCTCCAAAAATAAGAGAATAAGATTCTAAAGTAGCTTCTAACTCAGCCTGAGCTATAGTAGGTGCTGTTAATCCATTTACATATGCAAGAAGACCTGCTGCCACTGCACAAAACAAAAGAAGGATTGCACCAAATTTAATAGGTTCTCTCATCTATTTCGCCTCCCCATACGCTTCTGTCCTAGTAAACTTATCTATTAATGGAGTCGCAACATTCATTAAGCATATCGCATAGGAAACTCCTTCTGGTAGGGATCCTTTAACTCTTATTAGAGCAGTTATTAATCCACAACCTACAGCAAAAATAATCTTACCTTTAACATTATTTGGACTTGAAGCATAATCAGTAGCCATAAAAATAGCTCCTAGAAATAAACCTCCACCTAATAACTCATAAGGTATTATCTCCATTGGCATACCTAAAACTAATAAAAATATTGCAGTAGTTACTATATATATTACTGGAGTTTTAAAACTTATAACCCCTCTGATTACTAAGTAAATTCCACCTATTAGCAGTAGAATAGCTGATGTTTCTCCTATTACACCAGATATATTTCCAATTGCCATATCCATTAGTGATGGTAATTGTTCATAAGATCCAGATTTAATTAATTGTAGAGGAGTTGCTGAACTTGCAGCATCTACAACTAGACCTGTATTAAATCCTTGTGGTGCTATATAATTTGTCATAAGTTTTGCCCATGATGCCATTATTACTATACGAGCTCCTAAAGCAGGATTCATAAAGTTAAATCCAATTCCCCCAAAACATTGTTTTATAACTACAATAGCAAATACTGAACCAAAAACTGCCATCCACCATGGTGCACTTGCAGGTAAGTTAAAAGCTATTAAAATACCTGTAACAACCGCTGATAAATCTCCAATTTGAATTTCTTTGTTAAAAAATTTTTGAAAAATATATTCAGCGCCAACACAAGATAAAACGGATACTGCTATAAGCATAACAGCTCTCATTCCAAAGAAATAAACACTTCCTAGCATTGCTGGTATTAATGCAATGATAACATCTAACATTATCTTTTTAACTGAATCATTTGATCTAATATGAGGAGCTAATGAAACAAAATAGTTCTCTCTTTCAGTCTTTAAAGAATTTGTAATTTTAGAATTCTTTTCCATTTTCCAACCCCCTATCTATTAATCCTTGTTTTAATTTCACGTTTAGCTAATTTAACAGATGGTGCTAAATTTCTCTTTGCTGGGCATATAAAAGAACATATCCCACACTCCATACATTGATCTGCATGAAGTTCATCACAAAATTCTACATCATCTTTTAAAATTGCAGCATTTATATCGGTAGGATTAATATTTGCTGGGCAATGATCTATACATCTAGAACACCTAATACAAGGACTTTCTTTTCCATAATTCATCTCATCTGCGGTAAAAGCTAAAATTCCTGAAGTAGTTTTTGTTATAGGAGAATCTAAATTAAATACAGATTTACCTGTCATAGGTCCTCCGCAGACTAACTCAACATATTCATCATTCAAACCACCACAAAAATCAATAATATCTTTTACTGGAGTTCCAATTTTAACTAGAATATTCTTAGGATTTTTGATTCCTTTTCCACTAACAGTTATAACTCTCTCATAAGAAGGTCTTCCTTCTACAACAGCCTCATAAAAAGCTAGAGTTGTTCCAACATTTGTCAAAAATACCCCAACATTATTTGTTACTCCATTTTGAGGAACTATCCTATTCACTACAGCTTCAGACAGTCTCTTAGAATCACCTTGAGGATATTTAGTTTGGCATCCTACCACTTTTAAGTTACTCCATTTAGGATTTTCATTTATCCTTTTTTCCATAGCTTCAATGGCATCTGGTTTATTTTCCTCAATAGCCATATAAGAAGCTTCTTTATTATAATAATTAGAAAATATTTTTAATCCTTCTAAAATCTCATCAATCTTTTCTAACATTATTCTATGATCGCAAGTTAAATAAGGCTCACATTCAGCTCCATTAATTATACATTCATCTAAAATAGGATCTGTTCCCTTTAATTTAGCATGCAGTGGAAAACCTGCTCCCCCCATTCCAACTAATCCTTTATTTTTTACAAAAGGAATCAAATCATCAATTGAAACATTTTCATAATCTTTTAAAGGATCACTTTCCACACTTTCATTCAAATTGTCATTTTCTATTACTACACAGTCACAGTAACGACCATCTGCAGTATACATTTTTTCAATGGATTTTACAGTCCCAGACACTGAGGAATGTACTGAGCATGATATAAATGCTTCAGAATTCCCTATCATTTGTCCTACTTTAACATAATCACCTTTAGAAACTATTGGGCTTGCGGGTGCACCAATATGTTGACTCATTGGTATGTAAACAACTTTTGGCTCTGGCATCCTTTCTATTGGTAGATGTTCTGTTAAAGTCTTATGTTCATCCATATGAACTCCGCCCACTTTAAAAGTGAGATTTCTTAAACTCATTAACTTCACCTCTTAAAATATTATTAAAAATAAACACAAATAAAAACTATAATTACATATTTTTTTCAAATAATTATCATAGTTTTTTCATATACCTTAAATAATTATATCACTATTTTTTTACAAAGTATATTCTTCTTAAGACCTAAATATAAAAACCTCCATTTTTAATTTTATTTAAATAAAATAGGAATATTTAAATATTTAAACATTCCTATTTTCTATTCTTTTAAAATATTATCACATATTTTATAAAATTCCAAAAAATAAAAGTAATTTTAAGCTATAATTTTTTTCAAATAATCTAAAGCTCTTTCTATTTCTTCTTCTAGCTCTTTTATTCCATTATTATTATAAATTATATAATCAGCAAATCTTTTTTTATCTTTTATAGCCATTTGAGAATTAATTTTACTAAGTGCTTCTTCTTTACTTATATTATCTCTTTTCATAAGTCTATTTAATTGAATTTCAGGATCAGAATAAACCAACCATAAATAATCATACTTAAATCCATAATTAAGTAATTCATCTAATAACTCAACTAAAAGTGGAATATCAACAAATATTAAATTTTCTTTTGTATTCTTTATTTTATGGTTTATTTCCTTAAATATTTCTTTATGGGTTATAGAATTTAATATTTTTAAATTTTCTCTATTTTCAAATACAAATTTTGAAAGTTTCTTCCTATTGACCTTGTTATTATCTATAAAATCTTCTCCTAAATTAAGTCTTATTTCTTCAACTATCTTTTTTTTATTTAATATATTATGACCTATTTCATCTGAATCTATAAGAAAGTAACCTTTCTTTACTAATTTTTTACTTACTGTTGATTTTCCAGTTGATATACTCCCAGTAAGAGCAATAATTGTTTTATTTTGTTTCATATAAACTATTTCCTATTTCCATATCCACCTTAAGCTCAACACTAATATCTACAGCCTCTTCCATTATTTTTTTCATTAAAGCTTTTACTTCTTCAACTTCATCTTCCTTAGCATCAACTATTAGTTCATCATGAATTTGTAATATTAATTTAGACTGCAAGTTGTTTTCTTTTAAAGCCCTATAAACTTTAACCATGGCTATTTTTATTATATCAGCTGCTGAACCTTGTATAGGAGTATTAATAGCAACTCTTTCTCCAAAAGACCTAATATTAAAATTTTTAGCATTTAATTCAGGTATATACCTTCTCCTGTTTAGAATTGTAGTAACATAACCCTTTTCTTTAGCTTTAACTACTTCTTCTTTCATAAAATTTCTTATGCCTTGGTAATGACTCAAGTATTTATCAATATACTCTCCTGCAGTCTTTCTAGCTATATTTAAGTTTTGAGAAAGTCCATAATCTGATATCCCATAGACTATACCAAAATTAACAGCTTTTGCCCTTGACCTCAAAAGAGAATCGACATCTTCTAAAGCTACATTAAATACTTCAGATGCTGTTCTACTATGAATATCATCATCATCCTTAAAAGCTTGTAACATATTTTCATCCTTAGAAACTTCTGCCAAAACCCTAAGCTCTATTTGTGAATAATCTGCATCTACCAATTTAAAGCCTTCTGAAGCTAAAAAAGCTTTTCTTATTAATTTACCTTCTTCTGTTTTTATAGGTATATTTTGTAAATTAGGATCTGTTGAAGATATTCTACCTGTAGATGCCACTGTTTGATTAAAATGAGAATGTATTCTACCTGTCTTTGGATTTATCAAATCATTAAGACCATTGACATAAGTTGATTTAATTTTAGTCAATTTTCTATAATCTAATACATATTGAACAATTTCAGCTTTATCTTTAATTTTTTCTAAAACATCAGCACTTGTAGAATATCCTGTTTTAGTTTTTTTCAAAACTGGTAATTCCATTTTCTCAAATAAAATAACTCCCAGTTTTTTAGGTGAATTTATATTAAACTCCTCTCCGGCTTCTTTGTATATTTTTTCAGTTAAATCATCTATTTTTTTATCTAAATCAAGCCCTATTTCATCTAGTACAGTCTTTTCTGTCCTTATCCCCAAAACTTCCATAGAACTTAAAACCTCTACAAGAGGTAGCTCTACATTTTCATATAAATCAAGCATTTCTTGCTCTTTAATTTTTCTGATTTGTAAATCTCTTAATCTATAAACGCTACCTAAATAAAAAGAAAAATAACTTGCTAATTCTTCAAAGTCTAAGTCTGAATATAATTTTGTTTTTTTCCCTTTACCAAGTAATTCTTCTTTATCTTTATATCCATATCCAAAATAAACGTTAGACAAATTATCAATATCAAAATTTGACTGAGTAGAATTTAAAATATACTCTGCAATCATACTGTCATGACTATAATTTTTAATATTTATCTTAAGATAATCTAGAACTATTAAATCTTCCTTCAATTCGTGTCCTAGTTTTTCTATATTTTTATCTTCGAATACTTCTTTGAAAAATAAAATATCATCTTTATTCTTAATTTTTATAAAAGCAGTATCTTTCTCTTGAACTTTTATTGCCAAATATAAAGGTTCAATTCCATCATATATTTTCCCATCACTAATAAACCTAAAGGCAAAAGACTTAGTTTCTTTTATCTCATCTATTAAACTTTCTTTAGAAATTTCCCTATATTTCATCTTATCTTGACTAATTATCTCTACTTCTTCTTTTCTATATTCTTCAGGTAACCTATTTATAAGAGTTGAAAATTCATACTCTCTATATAATTTAGAAAGCTCTTCATAATTATAATCAACTAATTCAAAGTCTTCAAATTCATATTCTATTGGAACATTTCTTATTATTGTTCCAAGTTTTTTACTCATAAAAGCTTGAGCCTTATTGTCGATTAATTTTTCCTTAAGCTTAACCCCACTAACCTTATCTATATTTTCATATAAATTTTCCATATCCCCAAATTGATGAATTAGTTTTAAAGCGGTTTTTTCACCAACTCCAGGAACTCCAGGAATATTATCAGAACTATCTCCCATGAGACCTTTTATATCTATAAATTGATCAGGACTTATATTATAGTCTTCTCTAATACTTTCAACTGTATATAAATCCATTTCGGTTATGCCTTTCCTAGTTAATAAAACACTTATGTCTTCTTCAACTAATTGAAAATAATCCCTATCTCCTGTCAATAAAACAGCTGAATATCCTTCTTTTAAAGCTTTTTTAGCTAAAGTTCCTGCTATATCATCCGCTTCGTATACTGGAGATTCTAAAGTTTTTATATTCATTATATTTAAAATTTCTCTAACTATAGGAAATTGTTGCTCCAATTCTGTAGGCGTTTTTTGTCTAGTCCCCTTGTATTCTTTGTATATATCAGACCTAAAAGTTTTACCTTTCATATCAAAGCAGACTACAATACTTTGAGGCTTTATTTTATCAATAGAATTTTCAAGCATAGATATAAATCCATAAATAGCATTAGTATAAACACCACTTTTAGTTTTTAATAAGGGTAAAGCATAAAAAGCCCTAAAAAACAGTGCAGATCCATCTATTATAAGTATTTTTTTCTTCAAAATTAATCAACTCCCTTGCTTAATTATACCATAGGGTCTAATAAAAAATATAAAATAAAAATCCATTTAATAAAAGCTAGAAATAAAGAACTTGATTTATTTACTAAAAAATGTTATATTATATAATTATATGCCAAAGTGATGGAATTGGCAGACGTACCAGACTCAAAATCTGGCGGTGGTAACACCGTGCGGGTTCAAGTCCCGCCTTTGGCACCAAAATAAAGCTTGTTTTCTTATAGTATCTTGAGACTATAAGAAAACAAGCTATTTTTATTTTCTAAAATTTATATTTTCTTATATTTTCCGCTTTCAATAGCAGACAAAACTACTTTAGTTAGTCCTATTTATTGTGAAGTTTTTTAGCCTTTGAAAAAATAATCTTGGTGATTTATTCCACAAATCTTATTAATTCTATGTCCCAGTATTTTATTAAAATAGCTTTAGACTTATTAATAATCATCAATTTTATTTAATATTTATAGTAAATCTTATTTTCATTACCTATCCCATCCACACAATCCAAATTTAAATAATTCCCACCTTCCCATTAAATACTTCTAACTTTTTAGAAAAGTTATAGTTTATATTTAATCTTTTAATTCACCTTCACTTAAAATGAAATCATTTCTTATATATTTATTAAAAAATTTATATTTATACTTTTTTATAAGACTATGTTAGACTTTTATTATAAGTTTAAAAATTAGAATTGGAGATGTTAGAATGATAGCTTTAGAAATATTTTTTGGTTTACAAACAGTGATTTTCTTATACTTAAGTTACCTATCTTTAGTAAAAATTGATTTTTCTATATATTTTTTCCCTATATTTTTAATTATTTCTCTTTTATCTGGTTTTTTGTCTCATTTTATTCATACAAAAAAATCTTCAATAATTAAAATAAAAAATCCTAAAAATAAATATTTCTCAACTAATTTAAAAGAAAATAATAATAATAAAGATATCAATGAAGTCGAATTTAAAAAAAATAAAGAGCTTTATTCCTACTATCGCAAAAAAATATGTCAGGGAGAAAATTTAACTCCTAATGAAATTAGAACTTTTAGTGAATTATCTATTAAAAATAGAAAGAAAAAATAATAAATATTATATTTTTTATAAATAATTTTAAATTATTATTAAAGTATTAAAAAATATAATATTTATGCTTAGTAAAATCTATTAATTTTAATAAATCTTTATATTCAATTGATATAGTTTTTGTATTTACTTCAGGATGTACCAGAATTTTATGTCCTTGCAAATCCTTATCTAATAATAATTTCACTATATTATTCTCATCATTAATAATTCCAAGAGGAGTAACTCCTCCTGGGCTTAGCTTTAAAATTTCTTTTAATTCATCTGAACTTGCAAAGCTTAATTTTTTTTCATTAATTAATTTAGCTATTTCTTTTAGGTTTGCCCTTTTATTCTCTTCTATTAATATTAAGTAATAGCTATTTTTATTTTTTACAAATAAAGATTTACATCCTATTCCCTTTATTTTAGAAGAAATATCCTCTTTTATAGCTTCTTCGATAGTATATACAGGTTTATGCGAAATTTCTTCATAATCAATATTTAATTTATCTAATAAATAATATATATTCATAAAAATACCTCTGTTATTTTTAATTTATTTGACTAAATTATAACAATAGGTTTTATTAAATCAGCTGGCTTATTATTCATTAATTCTAACGCCTCATCTAAATGATCAATTCCATTAAATGTATGTGTTATTAACTTTTCAGGATGAATTCTGCCTGTCATAACCATATCAGCAAGTCTTTCCATTCTTCTTCTTCCACCTGGCATTAATCCTCCACGAATTTCTTTATGACCCATTCCAGCTCCCCACTCAGCGCGTGGAATTTTAACATAGTCTCCTTCACCTAAATAATTTACATTAGAAACAATACCACCAGGTTTAACTGCTGTAATAGCTTCTATAAAAGTATCTACAGTTCCCCCAGCAACTATAACCTTATCTACACCTTGATTATTTGTTAATTTTAATACTTGTTCGCTAATAGATCCATCTTTATAGCTAATGATTTCTGTAGCCCCAAATTCTTTTGCAACTTCAATACATTTTGGTCTCGTTCCTACGGCATATATTTCTGATGCTCCTCTTAATTGAGCTCCTGCAACAGACATAAGTCCTACTGGTCCAATACCTATAACTAAAACTTTATCTCCAAATTGAACATCAGCTAATTCAGCACCATGAAGGCCTGTTGGAACCATATCAGATAACATTACAGCTGCAGATAAATCCATTCCTTCAGGAAGGTGAGCCAAGTTACCATCAGCATCATTTACATGGAAAAACTCGGCAAAAACTCCATCTTTAAAATTAGAAAATTTCCAACCAGCTAACATTCCACCTGAGTGCATTGAAAATCCATCTTGTGCTTGAACCGAATTCCAATCAGGAGTAATAGCAGGAACAATGCATTTATCTCCAACTTTGAAATCCTTTACCAAATTTCCAACTTCAACTATTTCACCTACTCCTTCATGGCCTAGTACCATGTCGCTTCTCTCACCTATTGCCCCTTCATAAACTGTATGTATATCTGAAGTACATGGGGCTAAAGCGATAGGTTTTAATATTGCATCATTCGGACCACAAATAGGTTTTTCTTTTTCTATCCATGCTGTTTCACCAATTTTTTTCATAACAAACGCTTTCAAAATAATCACTCCTTTTCTATTTGTTAAAATTATAACATTATGTTAATTTATTGTCAATCTTATTTCTAAATATTCTTTTATCACTTATAAAAGAGGATAAAATATTTTTAAATTTTATCCCCTTTTATTCATTCTTAGCTATTATATAATTTTTAAATATTTGTTTTATTAATCATTTAATTTTAAAGCAAGTGCATTAATTGCAACAATAACAGTAGATATAGACATCAATATTGCTCCAAATGCTGGACTTAAAGTAATACCAATTGGAGATAATATGCCAGCAGCTACTGGAATTGCAATAAAGTTATAACCTGCCCCCCACATAAGATTTTCTTTTATTTTTTTTGTCGTCTTTCTTGATAAATCAATAAATGATTTTATATCTCCAGGATTAGAATTTGTTAAAATAACATCAGCTGAATCTATTGCTACCTGAGTTCCTGCTCCAATAGCTATCCCAACATCTGCTAAAGCCAAAGATGGTGCATCATTTATTCCATCACCTACCATTATTACTGTCTTATCTTTACTTTTTAAATCTTTAACTAAATTATGCTTATCTTGAGGTGACTGGTTATACCTATACTCTATATTTAGTTGCTCAGCAACAAGCTTAGCAGCATCTTTATTGTCTCCTGTAGCCATGATTACTTCAATATTTTGATTATGCAAAGATTCTATTAAATCTTTACTTGAAGATTTTAATTCATCACCTAAACTTACTAATCCAATGATTTCATCTCCCTCAACCATAATACTAGTAGTTGAGCCTTTTGGAACATCTAAGTCAACTTTTTTATCAAGTTCCTTTTCACTTATAAGTTTATAGCTCTTATTATTGGCCTGACCTTGTATACCCTTTCCTGTCAATATTTCAATATTATTAAATTCCACAGGATCTATTTCCTTACTTTTGGCATAATCTATAATTGAACTAGCTATTGGATGGCTTGAACCTTCTTCAATTCCAGCCATTAAAGCAATAATTTGATTTTTACTATAATTTTCATTTAAAGATTTTACATTTAAAACTTTAAAATTTCCACTAGTTAAAGTGCCTGTTTTATCTAAAATTATAAAATCAGCCTTAGTTGTCAATTCTAAAGCTTCGCGATCTTTAACTAAAAGTCCTTTTTGTGCACCTAAGCTTGTACTACGTGCTATTACAAGAGGAATAGCCAAACCTAATGCATGGGGACAAGCAATAACTAAGGTAGTAACTGTGTAGATAATAGCCCTTTCAAGATTGGTGAAATATAGCCAAACTATAAAAGATATTAAAGCTGCTGTAATTGCAACATAAAATAAAGCACTGGCAACCTTATTCGCCAAGTTTTCAGCTCTAGAAGGTTGATTCTGAGCCTCTTTTATTAATTCTTGTACTTGAGACATAAAAGATTTTTCGCCAATTTCTTCTACTTCTATATCTAGACTCCCTTCCTTATTTGTAGATCCACCTATTACCTTATCACCAGAATTTTTATATACAGGTTTTGACTCGCCAGTCAATAAAGATTCATTTACTCTAGAGTTACCTTTTTTTACTATACCATCTACTGGTATGTTTTCACCGCCCTTAACTCTTATTAAATCTCCAACTTTTAAATCTATAACTGGATAAGATTCAATAGAACCATCATCTAAAATTAAATTAGCATTTTTTGGTACTAGCTCAGCTAAGGATTTTTGTGCATTCCCAGCTTCTCCAATTGCTTTCATTTCAATCCAATGACCAAGTAACATAATTAATAGTAAAGAAGTAAATTCAAAAAAATAATCCATTACTTCTTTGCCAGTAATATACCTAGATATAACAGCATATATACTATAAATGTAAGATACTAATAAACCCATTGTAACAAGAGCCATCATACTAGGAGATTTTTCCTTAAATTCTTCAATAGCCCCCATATAAAATGGTTTAGCCCCATAAATTAAAAGTATAGTTGCCAAAAAAGATACTACTATGTCTGAATATATAAAAGTAATTGTAAAAGGAAATTCATATCCCATTATTGGGGATAATAGCATAATAATAAGTGCTATTGGAAATGATCTCATAAGTATTTTTTTAAAATTACCATGGTGATGGCTATGTCCCTCATGATTATTATGATCTTTGTGCTTATGTTTATCGTGACTAATGGATTCTTCATTAGAAGAAGATTTATTGCTAATATCTTCCTTAATATGTAAAGACTCTTTGCTTTTCTTTATATTTTTATTCTTCATCTTTATTCATCCTTTCATTTACTAAAAAGTATTCTTATTTTATAAGATACCCAAAGCTATAAAACTTTAAATTTTCTAAATATAATCTCATTTTATAAAAGCTAAATGAATTTTTATGTTATAATTAATAAAAATATAAACGAGGTTAAATATGAATAAAGCTAAAAAAAGTATAAGTTTTCCCCTTATTTTTTAATATCACTTATTCTAATTGGTACTATAGGTTATAAAATATTATTACATATAAACTTCATTGATGCCTTATACATGACAGTTATAACTATATCAACAGTAGGATATGGTGAAATCTCTGTAATGAATGTAGAGGCAAAGATTTTTTCTATAATTTTGATATTTACAAGTTTAGGTACAGTTGGATACCTATTTTCTACAATAGTATCTTACCTATTAGAAGGAGATGTAAAAAAAGTTTTAAGGAGAAAAAAGATGGAATCTATAATTAGTAAAATGGATGGTCACTATATAATTTGTGGAGCTGGTGAAACAGGATATAATGCAATAAAAAAATTCGTGTCTAGAAATGTCGACTTTGTGGTAATAGATAAGTCTGAAGAAAAAATAGATAAACTATTATCTGAAAATATAGCTTCTATACATGGCGATGCTAGCAATGAAGATATTTTAAATCAAGCTAATATATCAAAAGCTAAGGGCCTAATAAGCTGTCTATCTACAGATTCTGAGAATGTATTTACAGTCTTAACTGCAAGACAAATGAATGAAAATTTATATATAGTATCTAGATCTGTTAATAAAGGATCTGATGAAAAGTTAAAAAGAGCTGGAGCTAATAATACCATATCTCCAAATGAAATCGGAGGAACTCGAATGGCTTCTTTAATGCTTAGGCCTAATGTTATGGCTTTTTTAGATACAATTACCCATGCAGGTGATGTTATATTAGATTTAGAAGAAGTTGAAATAAAAAAAGGAGCTTCTATATTAAACCAAAGTTTAAAAAGTGCTGCTATTCCTCAAAAAACTGGTTTAATTGTACTTGCAATTAAAAAAAAGAACAATAAGTTAATAGAATTTAATCCTAGCTCTGATGTAATCTTAGAAGAATCTGATGTAATGATAGTACTTGGAAAAGAAGAACAAGTTGAAAATTTAAAAAATATTGCAAGTTAAAAGACTTGAATTTTAAAAACTAGACTTTAAAATTCAAGTCTAGTTTTTTATAATCAATTTTTATATTATAGTTTGATTTAATTGTTAATATTTTAAAAATAGTTTGATATTGTATTTAATTGCTAATCTATTTCCTTAATATATTTAAATAAATAATAAGTATTAAAAAATATAGATCTAATTTATATCTCTATGAAAACTATTCTTTTTACGTTTAAAATTTCTAATAAAATACATTTTAATATCTTTATCCATATTATTTAAAATCAAAGTGGCAAAAAACTCACAATGCCAATATCATTTTCTCAAGTCGACCATTTTTTATAGATTTTTTATCTATTTTTCAATAAATTTGTTCACTTTTGCCTTTTTAAAACTTGAAAATGCTCCATAATTCTATAATTAATAACTAATTCTTATAATAGATTAATTTCAATAAATCAAAATTATTTATTTAGTTGCCTGAATGTAATTTAAAAGACTGTTCTATAATATCCATAGCATCATCTATTTTATTTGCATCATCGAAATATAACTCTACATCTCCATTTGCCAATCTACCTATATTTGTTATATCTTTGCAAATACATTTAGGATCATAAATATCTGGAAACTTAACATTTAAAGAGATTCTTAAACGTTTTTTCTGAGTTACTATATCTACAAAATTTGTATTTAACTTATATGCTATATAAAGTTTCTTAAACTCTCTTTTAACTTCAGAAGATAAATTATAAATTCTTTTATCAAAAAATCAAAAAGAGATTTTGTAATATTATTCATTTTATAAGTATTAAGACTATATTTTGTAGTGGTTTTTCAAAGGCAATATAATCTTTAAGCTTAGTCTTATTATTTAAGAATTAAATAATAAGTACAATTACAAAAAATCCTAGCACAACTTATGCTAGGATTTAAAAATTTATATTCTATTCTTAGGGTCTTATAGATTTTATTGTTTCTACTGATTTATACCACTTCTTTTCCTCTTCTTCATTTAATTTCATATGGAAATCTTTAATAATTCCCTTCGCTCCCACTACTGCTAAATGTCCAATATAACAGTCATCTTGCTCAGAGTATGAGGAAACTGGAAGAATTGTCTTTGCATTAGTAAATATTGTTTCTACTACTATAGCTGCAGCATTTGCTATACCGTAAGAAGTATATCCTTTAGCCTTTATAGTTTCAAAAGCTTTCATTCTTGTAGAGCTTTCTATGTTATCAATTGTTTTTTTATCTAAAAGTTCCATAATTGGTTTTTTAGCAATACTAACTTGGGACCAAGCAACGAATTGGCTATTTCCATGTTCTGCTATTACATAACCATCTACAGAGTCTGGATCAATATCAAGATATCTAGCTACAGCGTTTTTCATCCTTGCAGTATCTAATATTGTACCTGTTCCTATTACTCTTTCTTTTGGTAAACCTGTTAGTTTTTGCATATATTCAGCTATAACATCACAAGGATTGGTTATGGAAACAATAATACCCTTAAATTTAGAATTTTTTATTTTTAAAGCCCATTCTTCTACACATGTCTTTGTATATTTAAATTCTTCCAAACGATCACTGTTTTTTTGTAAAATTGTAATATCTCCAGGAGCAAAAATTATAATATCACTATCATCTAAATCTTTTAAATCTCCTGATACTAGCTCTACATTTCCATCACGTCTTACCAATCCATCACTTAAATCATTTACCTCTGCATCAGCAAGCCCCTCTTTTTTATCAAAAAGAGCCAATGTATCACATAACTTTCTTTCTATTAAAGTGTAGGCAACTGTCGCTCCTACATTTCCTAATCCCATTAGAGAAATTTTTTTCATAGTTTATATCATCCTCCTATCATTATTATTTTAAAATATTATAATACTACATTTTATAATTATACCATTAAATTTTATTACATTTTAAATCATAGCATAATAAAATTAATTTTTATGCCTAACCTTATATGAGATTAAATTAAATATTTTAAATAAATATTCCTACAGATAAAACTATTTTATTAGTAGTTTTTTACTCAGCATTAAATTTAGACATTATTTATTACTTCAATTACTGCATTATCATAAAAATTTACTTTCTAATTAATAAACATTCTATTTTAAAGTCTTGTAAAATACTATCTGCTTTTAGCTTGTCACACTCTCTACTTTTATCTAAATAAAAAAATTTATACAATTTGATAAATATTTACATATAAAAATAGCCTTTCCTATGAAATTAGTATCCTTCTTGTGTTCAGCTTTATAGGCTATACCTTTCTGTTAGAAAAATCTAGCAATGTTTAAATTTACTAGGTATTCTAAAGTAAGTAAGATAAATTACATCCTTTACTATGAACTCTCTATTTAAATACCTCAAGTTTATTTTATTTCATATATTAGTTATTTTAAAATAGAATTATTTCATAATTTATAAAAATTATTTATATTTTTTTATATTTTTTTAATATAATTTTTTCTATCCTCTAATACTATCCTAACTTTCCCCATGTTTGCTGAATTATTAGAGGGGTATTTATATAATATAAAAATTTAAAAATTTATAAAATATATCATAAAATATATAAGGAGGATTACATGAATTTAAAAAACATAGTTATTGCAGGTGGCGGAGTTCTAGGAAGTCAAATTGCTTTTCAAACAGCGTATAAAGGATACAATGTTAAAGTTTGGCTAAGAAGTGAAGGATCTATTGAAAGAGCTAAACCAAAATTAGAAAGATTGAAAAATATTTATATTGATACTTTAAAAGCTATGAAAACAGATCCATCAGCTTATGCTAGAGGTTTAGCTGATTCAAATGATTTGTCTGAAGAAGAAATTGATAAATTAATTGAAAGAGCTAAAACAGCTAACGATAATATCCTATTAACAACAAGCTATGAAGAAGCTTTTAAAGAAGCCGATTTTGTCATTGAAGCTATTGCTGAAATTCCAGAAGAAAAAATTGATTTTTATAGTAAAATGAAAGATTATCTTCCAGAGCGCACAATAGTAGCTACTAATTCTTCTACTTTATTACCAAGCCAATTTGCAGAGTATACAGGAAGACCTGAAAAATATTTAGCACTTCATTTTGCCAATACAATTTGGATAAATAATACAGCAGAAGTTATGGGACACCCTGGTACATCTCAAGAATATTATAATCAAATAGTAGAATTTGCTGAGTCTATAGGAATGATTCCTTTACAATTAAAGAAGGAACAAGCTGGCTATATTTTAAATAGTATGTTAGTTCCTTTACTTGATGCTGCAGAAGCTTTGGTCGCCAATGGTGTTGCAGATTATAAGACAGTTGATTTGACTTGGAAAACAGCTACCGGTGCACCAAAAGGTCCATTCCAAATTTTAGATGTTATAGGATTAACTACAGCATATAATGTAGTTAGCATGAAACCTGATAGCAATAATCCTGAAACTACTCCAGGTAAAATCGCTGCTATGTTAAAGAAATATATTGACGAAGGAAAAACTGGCATTAATGCAGGTGAAGGTTTTTATAAGTACAAATAAAAAATCTTAAAACATATAAAAAAATAACCTACAATATATAGTCATGAATTTTTTACCATGTCTATAATTGTAGGTTATTTTTAATTATTTATAAAATAAAATAAATATCATCTCTTACCTTGTCTTTTTAATCAAAATACATATTACAATTTTAAATAAAAACTAATAAGAATACTTGCTACATTTCTTCATTCTTTCTCACCTTATAACAAAAATCGCAATATTTTCCACCACGAGCAAGTGTTGATTCTCTTTTAAAAACAACACTTGTTCCCATTGCTTGTGCTGCTAATTCATCTGATGTACAAAAAATATCACAAAGTTCTTTTACCCCAAACTTTTTACAATAATTAAAATAAAGGCACTGTTTTATATTAAATCGTAGAATATCTTTTTTTATATCTAAATAATCTATCTGAAATCCTTCATCCGATTCTTTATAAGATTTTTTCATTGTCTTATAAGCTATTTTAGGAACAAGTTTATATAAATACGGAATTTTAAATATTCTCTTCATTAGATTTACATTTGAATATACTTCCACCTGATAAAATACTTCCTTTGTCCTTTCAAGAGGATTTTCTACTTGATTTTTCATAGCTTTATAAATAGCAAAGGTCGGAAATATTCTTTGATAGCAATGACTTTTGTTTTCAATAGAAACTTCCTCAGTTTTTAAAATATTCTTATATATTTCCTCTGATTTTGTATATTCATCTTTACTCAAATGTTTTTTATATCTTTCAAATCTCTTAAATTCTTTCTTATAATTTACATCATTCACAAAGAATCACCTCACTATTGATATTTTTTATCAAAAATATTATATCACTAAAATTTATAAAAATCATATCTACTGTCAGTCTTTGTATTTCAAATAATAACTTATAATACTAATTTTTAGAAATTTAAACTAAAGAACACAATAAAGGTGATCTTCTGTATATTATATAAAATATTTTTATAGAAATTTATTTTCAATTATTCCTAATAACCATATTAAAAATTTAATATCTATATTAATAGGAGTCTCCACCTATGACCTTGCCATTGATAGCTTCTACATAAACTATAAAGTCTTTAAATTCTATTTCATATGATAAGTGAAAATTATTATTACTACTCTCAAATCTATTTCCTAGGCTACTTTCAAAAAAATTATTTGATTTAATAACTTTTAATTTTATAGATGTTACATCTGTTAAATCACTATATTTACTTTCTTTTAAAAATTTTTTTGCTATTTCCTTTGCTTGATTTTCATTTATTTTAGCTTCACTTCTAATCTCAAAGTCATTAAAATAATTATAAAGAATAACTAAGTCAGAACTATTATTAAATACAATCCTATATTGATTATATGGATTAAGAATATCAGCTGGATTAGCCTTATAAAAGGAAGCCATTTTATAATCTAATGTAAATTTACCATTCTTTTCTATACTAAATTCATTATCAACATATTTGCTTTTTATTACTTCTTTAAAAGACTTACTAGGATAATTTGACTTTTTTGATTTATTCTCTTTTTTATTAAATTCTAATAAAGATAATTGGTCTGCATGTAATATATTTCCACTTTTATCAAATATAAATATAACACCTTCGGGAGACTTTAAGCTTATCTTATCTGATTCTTTAATCTCAAAATATGAATTTAATTCTGACTTTGATTTTATATAATAAGGAAATCCAAAATCATTTATAGTATCAATAATTTTATTATATTTTACTTCTGAACCCATATTCGATTTTGATTTTATAAAAAACACTGAAGCACAAACAAAGAATATAAGTAAAAATATTTTATCTATAGATTGTCTATAATATAAGAGAATAATGATATTTAATCATAACTCGATTAAATATCATTATTTTCTGGTTTTAAAATTAAACTTTTACAAGGATCATACTTCGTATTTTTCTTATCCATTTTTCTTTTAAATTAGAATATACTACAATATCAGGAGATATTGAACTGTCGGTCATTTCTTCTCTGCTTTCAAATCTAAATTCTTAATTATGATTAACTCATCATTTATCCTAAAAATAAGCTTTCATTTCGACAAAATATACATTGTCACATCGCTTCCAACACTTTCTGATGCTGTATAATTTCCTTATATATTTATATATTTGGCAAAACTACTAAATATACAGCACTATTAGTCGTATCTTTATTAAAAAACAAAATTCTATAAAATCTCTATCCTTTAGCCCCTTGGTGCTAGCCTTATGATAGTAGTTATATTTATTTAATATATAATTAGAATTAACTTCAAATCTATCTTCTATAAATTATCCTATTTCATCGTTTACCTTGATTTCTTTAATCCACTCATATTTTCTCTTGCTTATGTATTCTCTTTAATTAGTAAATAATATTCCATCTTTAAATCTTCTATAACAATCATTGTTAGAAACTTATCAGTAAAGTAAGAGAAAGCCTACAGAATTATTTCTTAAATCTATAATTAATGCTTTATGATTTTTAAATGCATTTAAAGATTCTTTCACTTTCTTTTTATCCATTCCTATATTAGGATAAAATAAAATCTCAATACTAATATAAGTAATTTTGTCCTTTATTACAGGAAAATAGACAAAATTACCATCATTTACTTTAGTTGCATAGAATGATTTAATTTGCTTTTCATTATTTTTAATTGAAGCATATTTAGATTATTTACTATCATTCTTTTCTTTATCTCTTAGAACCTTTAAAAAACTAGAAAATACAAAGACAAAAAAATATGGTAGCAAACTATATAATGAAGTATCCATATTATCTGTTACAATCCCATAAAGATAAACAAAGGCTAAAAAAGTTACAACTAATATATATAAAGTTTTAAAAAAATCCAAAATATAATTTTTATTATTCATAATTTACTCCCCCAGACACTTTATTTTATACCTTTCGGTAAAATAAATTTCTTCTATATTACTACTGTATGCATACCTTCCTATTGCTGTAAAAATTCTATTATCAAGATCCAAAAACCCAATATTGATATTATTCCAAAATGATTAGCCTTCGTATAATAAAATATATTGCCATTCCCATTTTTAACATTATTAGATGTACTCTTAAAAGATAATTTATCCATATATTTATTATTAAATTATTTTATTAATTTATAAGCTTTATACATGATAGTAATTCCATTAATATCCTCTATAGTATAAATTAGCTTAAAACTTCATCTTTGTAATTTATATATTATTATTTTTATAGATACTAAATATAATAAGTTAAAATAATTCATTATATTCACCTGTAACAGATTCTATATCTCCTTAAATTTCTCCATTAAATTCAAATTCTCTTGATGAAATTCCATTAATAATTAATAAAAAACATACTAAAAAACTAATTTTTTATAATTTTCATATATATAATACTTACAATAAATTTTCATGATAATATTATATAAGTAACTACTTATATTAAATTTACAATTTTATTTTATAAACAATTATCTTTAATGTCAATTATTTTACCAATAAAAATAGTCCTAATCCATTTAGACTTTTCCTTTCCACTAAATAATTGCTTAATTTATTCTAAAGTAAAATTTTTTAGTTTTATAATTTTTATAGCTTTAACTATAAAAATTCCCCAATATTATCATACTTTTATTTGACAAGATTCTAAATCTACTCGACTTTGAAAAGCTACATCAACAATATAAATACTTCCGCCTTTTTTTAATAAAGAAAGCAAGGTCTGAATTAATGAAACTTTTTACTTGTCATATAAATGATGAAGAGAGTATGTTGCAATAATTGTATCATAACTATGATCTTTTAAAGATTACGAACATAGAATAGAAGCTGTTGAAAAATATGTTTGGTATTTTACCTACGAATTAGCAGATACATCTAATGCATCTGAAGAAGTGGAAATGGTTAGAAAGTATGGGGGCACTACAAGTACGCTAAAGAAAATCCTGATGATAATAACTTTGAAAGAGAGTACTCAGCAGAATTGAAGATCTACATTACTGCTGCTACTTCTCTGTCTAAGAAATATAAAACTGTTCCTAAATCAAAAGAAATTCTTGAAAAACTTGATTTGCTGCGAGAAGAAAAGAATACCCTTATGCTAGAGTATTCTAAGTCAAATGAATTTTTTATGAATTAGTTCAATATCAGAAAAACTATGATAGGTATTTGAATTTAGAAGTAGAAAGATAACTCTCTACTTCTAAAAATAATGGTACTATTCCTTATTAGCAATATTTATTCGGAAAAGCATCATAACCAAAGGATTTAGCGATAGTTCCATCTTATGAATTTTTTTCTTATCACTATTGCTTTGGCTTAAATGATGAATTTCTTTGGATAATTCAGAAATGTTTTTATGAGTTTCATTGTCGATATCGAACTTAGGAATTCTGATATTTTCCAAAACTTCAGTTCCTCTATTTGTTGATATTGCATATCCATCTATTACACTAGTAATCACAGGTGAGTTAAGGACTCCTGATACATAATAAGCTTCTTCCATAGATTCGCACTCAAGCATAAGCACCTTAGAATCTATTACAAAAGGTTTATCTTTATCAAAATACACGCCTTGATTTTCAGGCAGAGTATTATTAAAAGTATCTATAGCAACTGATGCGAAGTGTTTAGTTTGTTCTTTCCACAATACTTTGTAGCTAGCAAAAGTATACTTTCCAATATTATCTAATCTATAGAACGGTTGAATCTTTGGATTAAAAAACTTACCATTCTGAATTCTTGACGCTAGTAAAGGTTTTTCATAGACTCTTATATATTCAAATGTCTTCGGTGCATTCTTTGCAAGTTCAACTTCAGGAATACCATATAAATTATCTAAGTCGTGTGGTATCAACATGAACTCAAAAGACTTTACTCTCCACTTATCTAAATTACGTCCCCCTAACATTGGGTATACATGTTTCTCTTCTATACGTCTAGTCCTCTCACCTATGTCTTTTATATCTTTTCTTCTTTGTCTTGAAAAATCACCCGTTACTATAACCTCATGATTCTCTTCTTTTTTTATTTCTTTTAAAACATAAACACCTTTAGCACCAGCTGGTTCTACACCCTTTCTACCTTTGTATGGCGAAATTTCTTTGCTGTTAGTAATTGTGTTTGCAACATCGTAGAAGTCTGATTCTATTGTTAGCCAGGCAGACGTTTTATCTTCTGGGTTTATTGGCTGTGCAATCTGTTTTTTTAACTCCAGTTTAGGTTCGACAGCACTCCAAGTGGAATGCGAATCAATTCTTCTTTTTACACCTATTTGTTCCCAATTTGTATAGTTTTTAAAAGGGTATTGCATCGTAATGTCTTTTTCGAACACCACTAATACCGTAGGTATTGTAAATAAGTTAACTCTAGAAAAATCATCAACTGACTTAACAGAAAAGGGTATATTCTGTTCATTTCTAGTGATTTCTAGTTTTCTAAAACCTTGCCCTCCCTTTGTTGATTTTAAAAATGAAGCTGGTAACAAAAACGCTAACCTACCATCCTTTTTTAAATATTGATCCATAGAAACATATACCACTGCCATTCCAAAGTCATCATGTGTTGTTTTTTTATTATAGGCATTTTTTTCGAAGATTCCATAAGATAGCCAAACATCAAGAGTTCCTTCTCTATATTCTTGAGACATTGATTTCCAAGCTATCCATGGCGGATTTCCAACAACATAATCAAATTTCTCTTGTATTATTAACGGAGCAAAACTATTCTTTAAAATGATAGGCCAAAAGCTATCATGACCCTGCATATGCAACTTATATAAGTCTTCAAATAATTTATATGATACATCTTTATATTCATGGGATAATACTTCTTCCCCTTCGACTATATTCCAGAAAATATCAAATTTACCAAATGAGTGTTCGTGAATGTATTCAGATAGCAAGGTAAGAAACCTGTTGGCTTTGTCTATGTTTTCAAATTTTGGTATCAAAAAATCTCCAACAGATGTTTTGGTAAGCAAAACCTTTTCAATTTCTTCCGAGTAAACTATTGGTGCTAATACAGAGTCCGCTGTGTAAACAGGTATATCAAGTGTAGCACCTACCCACTCACTTTCGTCATATTTATAACCAGATGCAAAATAAGCAGAAAATATTGCAATAATATAGTTTGCTTTTGCTGCAACTACCGATATAGGATTTATATCAAAACCAACAATATTCTTACAGATTTTATCCATTTCCGCTTTTGTTAATGTGTTGTCACGATTGCTTATAATACGTTTCAATGCTTGAATTATAAAATTACCACTTCCACAAGTCGGATCTACTAGTGTTTCATTAATATCTCCACCAGAAAATCCTACTTGATTCAAGACGTGCTCGACAATCCAGTCTGGCGAGAAGTATTCACCCATGATGTGGCGCATTTGGTCTGGTATTAATTCCATATATAACTCTTCGAAAATATCTTGAAGAGCTTCTGGTTTTAGAACAAATGATGTTAAATCGAATTTCTCTATTGTTTTTAAAGTTTCATTTACAACATGTACATCGTTATTACCTTTTGAAAATACAAACCATTCTAAATAATGAGTTTCAAAAAAGTTACCAACTAGGCTACTTTGCTCTTTATCTTGTCCTATAAACAGCCCCATAATTTCTGCTTTATTTAAGCTTTTATATGAGTTGAAAGATGGGTTAATTAAATCAGATAAAAAACTATTTACTAATAGTTTTAAAAAGATATTCATAAATGATTGCAGTGCAAATAAAAACCATTTAGAATTAATATCTTCATCAATGTTATAAGCCTCTTTAATAGCTGGTGTTACTTCTGTAAATTCGGTTTCTTCTGATTCTTCACCATAAATTTTTCCAAACACTCTATTCCATTCGTCATAAAGTGTTTTTGATCTTGGGCTCAGCTTAGCTGGATCCGATGTGAAAACATATTCCTTTAAATCACTGTACAATTTTTTGATACTGTCCTGTACATAATTAGTATTTGGGTTAACTATACTTAACAAGTTATTCTTCGTTAAGGCCATCTTTTGGTCTTGCTTGAATAATAAGATTAAGTAATAAAGACCATCTTTAAGGCTTACTTTATCGTATTTAAATTCCAGATTACTATCGCTAAAGTTTTTGACAAACCTTGCAAATAGAAAACTTTTACCATCAAAACCAATACCGTAAACTGATGTCAACTTCTTTTCTGTAACTTCCTCTGGATCACTTTCTTTGCATTCAGAAATCGACTTAATATAGTCTTCAAGACCATGATCTCTAGTTCCGGGGCGCCCATATAAAGCTTCCATTATTCCAACTTTAGTATCAAAGGCTTTATAATATTTGTATTCAAAAACTAAATTCGTAAAACTAGCATCTGCTCTTCCTCCCTTATAAAATGTTCTCTCGCTTGAAAAACTATCAACTGAACCGGGATTTACACTTCTAAGTATAGGTAAAATAATATCAGCGTATGTCCTAATCTTGATATCATCTTCATTTTTAGCTGAATGTGGATTAAAGTTTTTTATAATATCTTCAATTAATTCATCAGTTTTTGTTTTTATATTTTGCATTTCTTCCCTCCACGATGATTTTATGAAATTCAAATTTATTTTATCTTATAAAGATATTAACATAAACAATTGTTTTTATCAATATAAACTCATTGGTCAATCACATTTTTTATACAAAATAATGATTTTTAGTCTGTTTTATGCACTTTTTCTTACAATAATAGTTATTGGTCAATAAAAAAGTCGGCGCAGTCAAAAGACCACACCGCGACATACTTACCTCTCATTATCATGCTTATGTTCTACTTTAACAGAACTCTTATCTTTATCTTCGGTCTTATGCTTTTTAATCGCTCCTAAAATCGACTTACTCTTTTTATTTTGAACCTTTCTTTAGAAGCTTAGAATTGAGAATATGGACGTCATGATGCTCTTTACCATCCTCACATATACTAGTCCTTACCTGCCCAAAGACTTTGATAAAATCTCCCTGTTTAAGATTTTCCATTTCTTTTGCTTTTCCCCATAGGCTGAACAAGAGTGGTAATTCTTACCTCCCTTCTTATCATTTGAAATCAAAGTAAAGTTAGCCACCTTGAGTTTCTCTCCTTTATTATCCTTTATCTCTAATAGTTCTGGATATTTGATAAGATTTCCTACTACATTTATCAGGTCATCTCTTTCTTACTTTATGATAGCTTCTTCTTGTAGTAGTCATTGTTCTTTAAGATTTTCTATTGAGTAATCAAATTCTTCACTTAATAAACCTTGTGTATCATTATACATAAACTCCTCATATAAGATATCTAAGTCATAATTTGAGAGATAAATTTTTGCTTGTTTTCAATGGTCTGTAACAAATAGCTATCAAAAATATTTTTAGTTATAATATGCACCTTGTCATTCTCATTACCTTGACGGACGATTCTTCCAGCTCATTGATCTAAATCAGCCGTTCTCCAAGACCCCTCTAATTAATCAAAATAAATTTATTATGTAATTCCTGAACAACAAAGTATATAGGTAACTAAAAAGCCGATATAGTACATATCTATATCGACATACCAAACCACTCTAAAGCCTCTATAATAACTTTTTATTTATTCTCAGGACATTTTGGTACTATTTGATCCTTCTTATTTGACTTATTATAATTTTCTCTCTATTATCCCAAGTTTCCTCTTAACTTGTGCTATATAAAGATTACTTACTTCAAATCCATGTTTTTTAACACATATTCTTTCATATCTTCATATGTTGCCTCTTTTTTTAACTTTATATCTTTTAAATCTTCTTCATTCACTTCTATCTTGATATGTTCATCCGAATCAAGTTTGGACAATAAATCTACCGTCTCCTACAAACCTGAATAAAAATCAAAAAACGTCATTTTTTCAATTTATCATACTTTCCTATGAGTTTATTTAATAATATTTAAAAATTCTAAATTTCTTTCTAATTGTTCTGTATCTACTCCATTTTTTGATACCTTTTCATAAATATCTTTTATCCCAATTTGTAAATATTCAGGAATTATTTCCTGAGTATTTTTTTTCATTTGATTAGTGATAGTAATTAGTACTTTATTTACTATTTCAGAATTTTCTTTTGTAACGTCAAACATGTATAAAAGAAAGTTTATAGTCTTTTGTTCAACCGTGAAGTACTCATCTAATCGAGTAAAAATTTTATCTAATGAACCCACTCTATCAGGGAATTTTAGTAAAAATTTAAGGATTAAATTTTTCTCATGGTCATTTATTAATGTTGGATGATTTCTTGTGCGATTATCTAAAAACTGTAAAACCCATTTATCAAACATTTCGTTTATTCCAATTTTATCAATTGATTCAATATATCTAGATATTTCAAAATAAAAACTTTCTAAAATAGCATTTGAAGTTTCCTTTGTAAATATATTAAAAATATAGTCCTTTATAGGATCATTTGAAATATTTACCATTAAAGACAAATATTTCTTTAATATATTTTTTGCTAATTCTTTTTCTTCAAAATCATTAATTCTTTTAATAGCTTCGTGAAATTTCGGTTCCATGATTAAAGCAAACTCTGGATACAAATATGATTGATATATAAAACCGTTCCAGACTATATTAAAAAGTTTAGAATCTGATGAAATATATTTGTCTAAAATATGTTTCTCAAACCAATATTTATCCAAACTATAGAAAAACGAAGCATTTCCAAGTATTACAACTAGCGTGTCGTTATACTCATCTTCATATATCATTTTCTCTAAAAACGTTTTAAATCTATTATCTAAATTTCTTTCGCCTTTATTTTTATTTGAAATATTAATTAAATGTACCATCGACAATGCAATACATCCTTTTGATGAATTCAGTGCCTTCGTCATATAATCAACTGCATCATTTTCTAAATTTGTTGCATAAGGCCATAACAATTTAATTTTTTCATACAAGTAATCTACTAAATCATCACTTATATTTTCTCTACTCTTTAAGTTTGAATAAATAGTGGAACTAAATTCCAGAGAATATATCTTAATCAATGGTTTAATAAAAATCTTATCAAATACCTCTTTTAACTCATTTTCTGATATATCTGATTTCTTTAAAGATTTGATAACACTTTTCCATAAATCAGTTTCAAGCTCTTTATTTAAAAGTAATAAATCTATTAATCTGTCCCTAAACTCTTTTTTTTCAACACAGATGCTTTCTAATGTATTAATTAATGTATATCTTTCTGCACTTTTAAATCCATCTCCTGAATAAGATAGTAGTTCAATAAATATTTCTTCTAAATTATTAATGATTTCGCTTTCAGAATATGGTAATGGTCCTTCTCCCCAACTTGTTGTTATCAGTCCAATAGATTTTTGTGGGCTCTCACGAGGCTTAAAGTAACTATACCTGTTTAAAATGTTATTTATAAATTTTTCGATATCAGGGTTATCTTTATCAAATCTTTTTAACCAAATCAATAAGTTATATCTTTGATAAAAGTAGGATTCATCAGTAAAGTTATCACTTAACTTTTCTTCACTCATTAATCTATTTAAAAAAAGTTTTTTATCATTATCATCTAATTTTGGAAAAATGTCTTTATATAACATAAACAATTCTTCTTTGAATTCTATATCCAATATTTTTATATTTTTATCTTTTAAAATATCCAATTTTTCCCTATATGATATATCAGATATATGGCTTAACACCAAAAGTGCAGATCTAACTAATATTGACATTTTTGAAGAAATATATATTCTAAACCAATATTTCTTGTAATTTTCTTCCATCCCTAAAAGTAGTTTTGCAAAAATATGCATAAAAGTATCATTTTCATTGATATAATCTTTTTTATTTTCATAAAAAGATGAAAAAACGAAATTGTCGGTGGATATACCTATTTCTGAAAACTTTTCTAGGTTATGTAATTGAATTGATATCTCGTTTAATACATTTATATAGTACGTATTACTAAATAATTTGTATTGCTCCCAAAATGTATTGATTTCATCTTTATTAAATTTAAAATCAATTTTTATTCTGTCTTGAGAAATAAATGAGTCCTTCTTTAGATCAAATCTTAGACTCACAGAAAAGATTTGGCTTGCTATCAAGTCTAGTGACGGTGAATTCTTATAACATATAGTCAATAATTTATTTAGTAAAAAAAAGTCCATTTCATAGAAATCAATTAAATTTATCAAGATTCTAATTTTATCAATTCCTATGTCAGGCTTACAAATAATATTTGCTATTTCATTTTGTAACCTTTTACTTAATACGAAATCTTTTTCATAACAAAATTTAGTAAATAATTTAATATCATCTGTGATTATATTGTTGGATAACCATTCTATTTTTTTTAGACTAAAGTCATTAAGTTCTCCTTTTGAGAAAACATCATCAAAATACCCTTTATTAAAAAGATATACAGCCCAATCATTACCTTTAATTTTTTCAAAGAAACGATTAGTATAGTGGATATTGCTTAGAATTTCTTTTACTTCATAGTTAAACTCATCATTCATTACATTAGGTATTTCTTCAGAAATATCCATTATTCTTAGGTTCCATTTATTATCATCTCTTACTACCAATTTAGATAAATTAAATAATGAATCATATAGTTGATCATAATCATTTTTTTTATAAATAATGGGTGTCAAGCCTAATGATTTATAATCTTCAACTTGTTGCTCACATGCGAAAATATATCTTTTTTCTCCTGATAAATCAGGCAGTGCTCTGGTAAAATATTTCATTACAATATCATTGTAACTATATCCGACAAAAAGCACTACATATTCTGATTCAAAAAGAGCTCTTAAGAATGAAGTGACATTCGCATAATACATATACGATTTACCAAAATCAGAGTCTGTTAAAACAATATTCGTTGGTTCGTTAACTTCCCCATGCAAATGAACAATTCCTCGAAATTTATTTCCATATGGTAATGCAGGGTATGAATATACACTTGTTTTTTGTCCCTCTTGTTCTAAGGTTTTTTCAAACATTAAATCATAGTTTGTAGTTACAATACGAATATTTTTATCGTTAAAAAAGTCAATTAATGTTTTATGGTTTTTATTAGGTTTCAAATTAGCCTCATTTAAAATGTTACAAACTTCATTATGAACATCATGCCCTAAATTTTTGACCCTGCCTAAGTATTGTTCGTCAGGTTCATTTTCTCCTTTATATTCATTTGTAAGTTGAGCAATTTTTTTTGAAAGATTCTTAAAACTAGGAAGGTTAGTTGGTTTACTCATTGACACACCTGCACCAGCAAAGATTACAAGCTTATCATCCTTTATTGCCTTTACTAATAGATCCGGATAATCAACATCATTTACTCTCATTATTCCACCATCCCAAACCACTCTAAAGCCTCTATAATAGCTTTTTCTTTGTCCTCAGGACATATTGGTACTACTTGGTCTTCTTTCTTTGATTTATTATAGTTTTTTCTCTCTATTATATCAAGTTTTCCCTTAGCTTGATCTACATAAATGTTACTTATTTGAAATCCATATTTCTTTAAAAATATTCTTTTATATCTTCTTCCTTAACTTATATATTAATATGTTCATCTGTATCAAGTTTGGACAAAAGAGCTATCGTCTCAACGTGTGTTGTCACTACTATAGGAACACAATTTATCGTCCTTGTCGCTACTATGGGAACACAATTCAGAAGATTCTTCTGCATCCTTTTTATTCTTTTGACTCTCATTTTTTCTAGGTGTTTTAAATTTACTTCCATCTATATTATCTCTAAATCCTGTCTTATAAACAAATGTTAATTTATAAGGATTTATATTTTGATCTTCGTCTATCTCGCCAACAATAACCTTTTCTATTATACTTTCAAAAACAAATCTATCAAATTCTTTTAAGACTTCATTATTCTCCAATATATTTTTAAATTCTTTCATTCGCTTCTTTATATTATTTTCATTTTTTAAATTAAATTCTAGGCTTTCTTTCTCTTTACTTTTCTCTAAGTATTTATTTTGCAATGAAACATATTTATCTTCATATATCTTTTCATCTATTTTCTGATCTAATCTTAAATCAACCAATGAATCTTGTTTTACTAAAATTGAAGCAATTTCATTATCTAATTTTTTTATCTCTTTTGCAATAGAACTATCATTTAAAGTTTTTTCTACACGAACTAAGAATTCTTCTACTACGTCTTGATTATTAGAGCATAACTGTCTATAGCTTTCTAGAAATGCTCCCTTAATAGCCTCTTCTTCTATACCCTTACTCTCAGGACAATATTTTTTACCTTTTTTTGTTCCTACAACGCATTGCCATACAACTTTATTATACTCTGTTTTACTATGCCATGATCTTCTTGATAAATTTCCTCCACAAAATCTACATTCTAATAGGCTACTAAAAGCATATTTTCTACTATACTTTTCTCTCTTTCCTCCTTTGGATAATACTGTATTTCTATTTGAAGCTCTTTTCATTCTTATCTCTTGTGCTTTATCAAAGTCTTCAGTACTTATGATTGCTTCATGATGATCTTTTATATAAAACTTGTCTTCTTCTCCAAAGTTATCTAATCTTCTCTTGCTAATAGGATCCACAGTAAATGTTTTTCCCATTAATATATCACCTTTGTATTTTTCATTCTTTATAATTCCTAATACTGTTGTAGGAGTCCATTTCTTTTTACCCCTTGGTGATTTATACCCAAGGTTTTCTAATTCTCGGCATATTACACTTCCTCCTGCACCTTCAAGATACCGTTTAAATATATAACGGATTATCTCAGCTTCTTCTTCATTTATAGAAATACTTTTATCTTCAATATGATAATCATATCCAAGACATCCTTGAAATCCTACTAGTTCTCCTCTTTTCATTTTCATTTTTAAACCTTTTTTTACATTGGCTGAAATATTTTCAACTTCTTGCTGTGCAACCGAACTTAATATAACTAACAGTAACTCTCCATCCATAGTTAAAGTGTTAATATTTTCTTCTTCAAAGAATACCGCCACATTTATTTCTTTTAATCTTCTTACATATTTTAATGTATCAAGGGTGTTTCTTGCAAATCTAGATATAGATTTAGTTACTATCATATCTATATCCCCATTCATACAATCATTTATTAATCTTTGAAATTCTACTCTTTTTTCTATATGTGTACCAGTTATTGATTCATCTGCATAAATATCAACCATAGTCCAATCTTTATTTCCATTTATTAAATCTGTATAATATCTTACCTGAGATCTATAACTTTGTAGCTGTTCTTCATTATCTGTACTAACTCTACAATAAGCAGCAACTCTTTTTAAGTTTATTTCCTTTCCTTGGTTTCTTTCACTTAAAAGATTTCCTCCTTTTATTACTTCAACTTTTTTCATAAAAAGACCTCCTAAATTGTATTCCTTTGTATAGTTCTATTATATCATATAGATACACAATTTAAGAGGTTAAATCTGAAGATATTTTATAATCTTTCATAAGTTCATTTTTTATTTTATAATATTCAATTTTATCTATAAGCTCTTTTACTAATAATTGTTTTAACATAGCAATCTGCATACTGTATCTTAATATGTTATTTTCCATATTTTTTATCCTTTCTATATTTATTTGTATATGTAAGTTTTTTGACATTGCAGATGGTGGTTGGAGAACCACTCCATAGGAATTGACCTCTCCTCATTATTATGACGAGCCGTACCCATTGCCTGTGACGCTTTTAACGCTCGGACTGTGGCTATACGAAAGTATCTTTAAAATGTCAGTATTTCTTGGCCTATGGATCTTCCAGTTCCATGTTTCAGTCATAAAAAATCGCTCTTATCTTTACTCTTCTTTTCTTTATTAAAGGAATTAGATTGTCCTGGCGTTTATGCTTATAGGCTCATACTGAACAAAATGTATCTGCTTAGTCTATTAAATTATCAATGTTCATTTTTTAAGGATAAAAAATACCCCCTTACTAATAAGCCGAAAAGTAAGGGGGCGTGGTAACCTAATCTTCTAAATCTTTTAATACATCTTTAAGTTTTGCTAATATTTTATTTCTTCTTTTTTGTATTGCTACATGGCTAATCTTCTTCTCTCTAGCTATATCTCTTATAGATCTTTCTTCAAAAAATATTTGAGTAATTAAATCTCTTTCTTCTAGATTTAATCCATCTAATGCTTTATACAATTCTTTTATAATCATCCCTGTCTCAACCACCTTTTCCACATCAATATTTTTGTCTTCAGCATAATCTATAAAATTTCTGTCTTTGGTGTCGTAATTACTAAAGCGCATAAGCCCTTTATCTCTATCCCTTTCTTCTAAATATTTTTCACGTCTTTTATGAGTATAGAAACTTTCATAGACCTCTCTTGATACTGGAATTAACTTGCCATTTACGGGTAAAACATATTTTCCCCTTATTTTTTTACGACTCATTTCGTACCTCCTTATGAATTTGAATTTCTTTTTTCATTCATAAGGAGACCGGTGGAGCTCGTTCTCTTTTTCCCATATTTCCTCCATTTGGGCATAAAAAAAGCCACACGACATTTCTTTGTCGTATGGCTCATGCACCTATATAAATTTAGGCAATAAAAAATCCCCGCTTCAAAGCAGGGATAGTTCGCCCATTATGGATAGTATATATGGCTTAAAGTCTCATTACAGTACCAAGTCAGTACCATTTAAGTCCCAATATAGTCTCATTTTTAAGTGGTTAATTATTTAGTTTTTTAATCATTGTAATTAGAGGGTTTTTCAGCAACTTTCATATCATATGTTTCTATATCATTATTAGAAATAAGCTCCCTTACTTCAGGTAAAGCATATCCAAAAAGCATCACTCCATAACTTTGTATGGCTTTTGGTAAATGACGATAATAAGAAGATCTAGACATATTTACTTTTCTTATTATAGCTTCATGGCTATACACTTCTTTATGAAAAAATCTTAGTTCCACTATATTTGCATATAGTTCCTCATTACCAGGATAGTTTCTTAATCTTTCTAAAGCCTTGTCCATAATTTGAAGTAAGGTTAAGCTCTCATTTATGCCTATGAGTTGATCTTCAAATTTCTCATGGTTAATATTTGTATCTATTTCTAATAATGATACTACTAAGTCTTCTAGATGTTTTCTTTTCGATTCATATGTTTCTGCTTCTAAAGTTTTAATTCTTTCTTGTACACGAAAATTTACTTTCCTATAAAGACCTAATAATATTTTTATATTATGTTCTAACTCCTTACTCTCCTTAAAAGGAATTTCTATTTTGTTTTCTAAATTATTGATATCCATTACGCAATTCCTCCTTGGCAAATAATTTTGTTGCCATAAGTACCCTGCCAAAATAATCAGATTCTATCTCATTTGCATATTTGATTTTATATTTATATGTCTCACTCTTTGTTCTAGTAATAATTAAATCACCTTTCTTAAAAGAGGTTCCTATTTCCGTAAATAAGAAACAGCCTTCCGCTATACCCTGAGGTAAATCACCTTCAGCAATAAAGCAGACTAATTTATTAAATTCAAAACCATTTAATCCAACGATACTCTCTGAAAAAACAGGCTTATGACATGAAATGTTTATATTCAATCAACAGCTCTCCTTTCATCTACATATCTTTTAATTTTTATAATTTTTCATGTGGTAAATCATACCACTAGCTTTATATTGACATAAAGTGCAATTCATTGTATAATAAGTGTAATTCAGTTGCCTTTAATTGAATTATAGTGCATTTAATATACACTTGTCAAGATAAATTTAAATATTGGTGCATTTAAATTGCACCTTAGAAGGAGGACACCATGAATTTTGCTGAAAAGCTAAGAGAACTTAGAAATAATGAAAATTTAACTCAACAAGAATTAGCAGATAGCATTGGGGTTTCTTTGCGTACATTAAAGTCCTATGAGTTAGGTGAGACACTACCAAGATATAGAAAGATTTATCATAAGATTGCTGAAATATTTCAAATAGATGTAAATTATTTACTCACTGAAGGAAATGATTTTATTTTGACTGCTGGTGAAAAGTATGGTTATCGTGGAAAAAAAGGAGCAGAAGAGCTTATTGAAAATGCTCGTAGTTTGTTTGCAGGTGGAGAATTATCTGAAGAAGATAAAAAAATAGTTTTCGATGCACTGCAAGAAGCATTTTTTGAGGCTAAATTAGAAAACAAGAAATATACTCCTAATAAATATAAAAAAGATAAGTAGGTACTGCCAAGCTTTGGAGGTGCAACATGGATTCTAAAAATACTTTAATTTATAATCGTGTTAAAAATGTTATTAGTAAATTTAATACCAATGATCCCTTTGAAATTGCAAGAGGATCTAATATTAAAATTAAATATTTTAATGACGCCACTAAATTGCTAGGTATGTATACTGTCATTGAAAGAAATAGGTTTATATTTCTTAATTCTCGTATGCAAGAATATATGATTAGAATGGTTTTAGCACATGAACTTGGTCATGATGCTCTTCATAGGCATCTAACTAAGAACTCTCCATTTAAGGAATATCAGATATTTGATATAACTTCAGAACCAGAATATGAAGCCAATATCTTTGCAGCTCATCTCTTATTAGATGAAAATAAAATTGTAGAGCTTATAAATGAAGAATATACAGATGTTGAAATAGCAAGTATTTTAAACGTAAATCTAAATCTGTTGATATTCAAAATGAACGAAATGAATAGATATGGAGCAAACTATAATTTGAGACATGCTCCAAAGGGTAATTTTTTTAATAAGGTTAAGATTTAGGGTTTATTCTAAAGGTAATTTGAAGGTAAAACTTATTTTAATTTATTTAAAGATTTTATTTATTATCTTAACTATAAAAATAAGGATTAGCGTAGGCTAAACCTTATTTTTATTTTTTATCATGTGTGTTTTTATAATCCAGTAAAGAATATATTGGGTAAGAAATAAACATCTCTTTTTTCTCTAGTTCTATTTTATTAATTAAAGATCTAGCATTTTCTTTTTCTCCTAATAATATTGAAGTTGCTGCCAAAATTTCACAATTATCTTCATTGCTTAATCTAATATCTCTTATTTTCTGTAAATCAAATTCTTTTAGTTTTCCTAGCCTATATTTAACTTGAGCTAAATTCAAAAAAATATAATCTTCCCTACTTTCTTCATAAAGCCATTCTGAAAGCTTATATATCAAATATCTTAATTCATCATGTTGATTACTTTGATCATCATATGCCTTGATAGCTTCTAATAAAAAATTATTGACATATTCAAGATCCTTTGATTCCATATGGTATTTTTTTATACCCTTAAGAATTTTTTTTGCATTTATATTATCAGCTAGTAGACCTTCTTTTTGTAAAATTAAAAATTGACTTATAGGTACATGATTACATTGGCCTGATGGAATATAAGTAACATTTAATTCACTTGTAAAAAAGTCTTCAATTTCATAGAATTCTTTATTTTTATTTTCTTTTACAATTAATATAAGGAATATATTTGAAATTTTTATTTTTAATAAATTACTTTCTGATAAATTGATATTAAAAACTTTAGTTGAAGGGTTTGTTTCCATTAATAGTGATAATTTAAAATCATCTTCATGAGTTAGATTCTTTAAATTAAAATCTGTTTTTACCCCATAATATTTCAAACGTTTCTTAATATAATCCAGTTCCTTTATCCTACTATTTAAATCTTTCTTGTCTTTAAAATTAAAATTTTCATAAGGAATTTTAATTCCATTTACATAAAATTCTTTATTTATCATTATTGATTTAATGAAATTTAAATCATTTAACTGCTCATTAAGAGTTCCGTTAAATTGAATATTGATAGTCAGATTAGCTATGTTACTTTTATTGACATCATTAAAATTTATTTTTACTGATTTTCCACATATAACTCTTGATATACCTTCTTTCCATTGTACATATGCATTTTTATAGTAAGTTTGTCCATTTACAGATATATTTAAGTTGTTTTGGATATTAATTATTGCATTACTAGCTTTATCAAAAGGTATCGGGTTTCCTATTCCTCTAGGTTCAGCATATATATAAAAATCACGAGTTGTTAATTCTTTAAATGGAATTGAACTTTTAGCTTCAACTGTACTATAGCTAAATGTAAAGTTTTTAATCTGATCTTGAATTTTTTCAATATCATCAGTATATAATATTTCTGGTATCAATGTACCATGTTGTTTTTTTCTGTTTTGGATAAAATCCAAAAATACATCTGCCTGTTTTCTTTCTTCTTTTGGTAACTGTTTAAATTCTATTTTAAATGTATCTTGTTTTTCATATCTTTTTATAAGTCTTTCTAAGTCTAAAGGCAATAATGAATTATAAAAAATCACTTCTGTCTCTCTATCAATATACACTACAAAATAAATAATTCCACCATCCATAAGATATTTCTGCATATCATCCTTGTTTACTCTAAAGTCTATATCATTGGATTCTTCTAAGTTTATTGATTCTAAACTGTGTCCTTTTACTTGCACTGGAACTCTACCAATTAAATTTTTATTTTTCTTATGCAAATCTTTAGTCTTATAAACAAATACATCCCCATCCCATACTGGTGTCTTATCATTATCACTTATAATAGGTTCTAGATATGAATTTCTAGATATTAAATTTTGTATAGATGACGTAGCTATTTTTTCAATATCCATAAGATCACTCCAATCACTAAACGTATTATTGACTAATATTCATATTAATTAAATCAAATATTATTATGTTTTTTATAGAGTTCTAGCCAAAATCTTGATGGTTGAAACTTCTTAGCCCAATTTCCTCTCTTAGTTGGTATATTATGAAGCTTTGAACGTATCATAATACAAGTTTTCCTAGCTCTACTAATACAAACAAAACAAGTTCTTCGCTCTTCTGCTAGTCTTACCTTATCATCAACCGTCCTAAAATCCGGAAAATTACCTTCTTCCATCCCTAACATTACTACTACTTCAAATTCAAGTCCTTTCGAACTATGTCTTGTTGTTATAGTAATTTGATTTTCAGGTTTACCTAATTTAGAAAAATCAGATATATTATAACTTTTATATCCTTCTTCAGAGGAAACTTTCAACAGTCTTTCTAAGTTTTTAATCTCATCTGGATATATATCTGATTTTTCTAATAAAAGTGCTATATCTAATTCTACAATAATATATTTCAACCAACTTTCTATACTATTTTTATATTTACAGCTATTTATTAATATATTATAAAGTTTTCTTTTTTCAATTATCCTATTTTCATCATTAAAATATTTGTCCTCTATATGGGTTGAATTTATTTTTTCCCAATAGCAATATATTTTATCATATGAAGTACTCACTTTATCAATAACCCATGAAGCACAACTTTCTAACCACTTAACAAAGTCAGATCGTTCAAAATCATGTTTAGAAATATAGTATGGTATATTTGCTCTTTTAAGTTTTATAGCCAAGTTCTTAATATCATTATTACCTTTTACAAGTATTGCAATTTCTTCTAAAGGTATATTTTTTTCTTGGAAAAATGGAATTATATTTTCTATACAATAATTATATTGTTCTTCTAGATCTTCTTCACAAGTAATAAAAATCAATTCTGCCTCTTCATCTTCTCTTGTAATAGCAGTATAATTTCTTTTTTCTTTTAGGATTAATTCTGAACTATCAACAATACCTTGATTACTTCTATAATTATTTTTTAATTCTATAGGTATAATATCAGTACGTCTATATAATTCGTGTAAGTAATCAGGGATAGCCCCTGAAAACCCATAAATTGATTGGTCTGGATCCCCTACTGCATAAATTTTAATCTCTGTTGAAGTAAATAAGGATAATACCATCTCATGTAAAGGTCTACCTAAGTCCTGGTACTCATCGATTAAAACCCAAGGGAATTTAGCATTTAAGCATTTTCTTACATATTCTTGCTCTTGTATTAAGACTGTAGAGAACTTTATGATACTTTCATAATCCATTAGACCTAGGTTATAAAGTCTTTCTTCATATTCTTGTGCTACTGTTAATGCAACATCATATGAGGGGACCTTAACATCACTCATTCCCTTAATATTCAATGTTCTTTCTTTGTCCATTTCAATAATTTTAACTCTTGTTTCTCCAAGACCTAGATCATTAACTACTTGATTAAATAGAGCCCTTTTCTTACTTTGAGAAATTATTTTTACAGGCATTGGAATTTTATAATCATATAAATGTGCAAAGCTGAACAAAATTTCTGACATGCAAAACGAGTGTACAGTTCCTAAAAATACATTTTCCCTCTCATTATAGCCAAGTCTATATAACCTATCTTTGAATTCTCTAGCTGCTTCTCTGCTAAATGTAATGCAAGCTAATCCTCTAGGTTCTTTAATTTTTTCTAATAATAAGTTCATTATCTTAATTGTTAATACAGTTGTTTTCCCGCTGCCTGGCCCAGCAATAACTACAGTACTGTCCTCACTCCTATATGCCTTTAACTGACTCTCATCTTTTTTTATTTGATTAAGCTTTTCTAAATAATATCCCATATTATAATTCATCTACCTTTGTATATATATCTTCTATAGCGTCGGAAATATATCCAGGAATATGTTCTTTTAAACATACTTGAGACATTCTTTGAGCAAATCTGCCTTTGCCAATTCCATTACCATCTATTTTTCTAAGACACTTCCAATAGTCACCATTTTCTAATTCTTCTTTAAAGTTTTTCTTTTGGATATTTCCTCCATCTGTTAATGTATCGAATAATTTTATTATAATATTCTTTGAATTAATATCTTCTGCACATGCCTCCATCATATCCACTTCAAATGTATAATAGCCTACATAGAAACCTACATTTCTAAATAAGTTGTCTTGTTCTTGAAAATTATCTGGTATTTCATTATCTGGAATTATACCTAAGTCTAATATAATTTCTTTTATTATATCATGGCCTAAATACCCTAATTCTCTATCATCTTCATCATTAATCATAGTATGGAATACTTTTTTTATCTTTCCTTTATCTAATTCTTTATAATAAAAGTCTCCATCTGTTATAACAACAAAAGGAATTTCTAATTTCCTAAGTAGTTTTACATATGGTTTGAAATTAGTAGAGTTTATATTACACACAATTATTCCTTTCTCATCTAAAGGTTGTCCTAATAAGTCTGCGAATTTAGGAACTAAATATTCTTCTGTAATACCTTCAACAAGTATAACCCCTCTGCCCATATATATTTCTCCACGTTTAATGTCAATATATCTCTCAAGATCTGCCAATTCATTTTCTAATAAATTTAACTCTGTAGTTGTACTAATTTTTGTTCCTTCTTGTTTACTTCTATGTAAGTGCACAATTGATTTTATAGGTGATATTGAAGTAACATGTGTTGAATGTGTTGTCAATAAAACAGAGTTATTACTCTTTCTAATAACTTCTTTATAGATTAATCTTTGATATGTAGGATGTAAATGTGATTCTGGTTCTTCAATTGCTAAAATTGTTACACCATCATATCGGTAGATGTCAATATAGTTGACGCATTAATTTTAAATTAATTAATTATTT
>JBQDBK010000002.1:0-179717 GCA_052090825.1 Peptoniphilaceae bacterium
CTGTAAATGTAGTTAAACTATAATTTAAGTTTATTTAATCAAATCTAGCTTTTAGAAGTTAGATTTTTTTATTGTAAAAAATTAAAGTTTTATGTTTGAAATTTAGGACCTATTCTAGTAATAGGTCTTTTTTATTTATATAAATCGGTATATATTTTTTATGTAACTAGCTCTAATAATGTTTAACTATTTCTATATTTTTTAATAATATTTCATTTCAAAATATAATATATCTTATTTTGGCATTAATAAACTTTAAAGTATTTTAGTTTAACTTATATTCGCTTCTTAATCTAGATAATTTAATTAAATAACTAAAATATTTTAAATGCTATCATTAGTTATAAAAAAATATTTTTCACCTCTCGAGGATATATGCCTTTATATCTTTTGTAAAGTTTGCTAAATCTACTTGTAGAATTATATCCAACGGTTTTTGCAATATATTTAACCTCAAGATCTGTATTTAACAAAAGTTGTTCAGCTATATTCATTCTCTTTCTTTGGGTAAATTCTGTAATATTTAAGTTATATTTCTTCTTAAAAGTTTCCTTTAGTTTAGTTCCGCCCATACAAGCAATTTTTTCTAAAATAACTTGAGGGATATCGTAAGAATAGTGGTCGTTAATATATTTAGCTACATTTTCAATAAGTCTTTCATCTTCTGCTGAAAGAACTTTTTCATTTTTTGAGTTTTCATTAGCTTTAATAGTTAAAAAAAACCATTCTTTTGCCTTCTCTTCAAAGAAAATTTTGGCATCTGATTTTTCAAGTTTACAAGTTAAGATTTCTTTGGCAATCTTACTAATTGGCTTAACAATTAAATTTTTAGAGTAAAGGAACATATCTATCAAATCTTCTCTATTATTTTCTTTATCATAAAAAGGATAGTGTTTTTTAAAAAAAGTTTTTTTGAATTTTATACCTACAAGGAAGAATCGAGAATTTCCATGAATAAGATATCTATTCTTCTTATCACAAGGATCCATAAGAAATATAGAAAAAGGTTCAATGGCTTGATATGGATTAAACCATTCTCCATTTCCAGATATAACAAAATTAGAAACAACTGTTACATATTTTCCCATAGAGTCAACTGTATCATCTACAAAATCCTTTTTTATAAAAAAATTGTGGATATCTATAATAAAGTCATGACTTTCATAATACCAGTAATAGCCACTATATGTTTCTGTATTAGCATAGTAATATTTACCTAAAGGATTAAAAGAATTTTCCTTCATTGACTCAGATGATACATAAATTTTTACTAAATCTTCAAAATTTTCCATAAGTCCTCCAATAACACGTTTAGACGTTTAATTCTATTTCCATTGTACTATAGAAAAAAATATCTTACAATATAGATGATAAAAGTTATCAATAATTATTGTGGATTTTATTTTTAACTTATAAAAGTATTATAAAGGAGGAAAATATGAAGATTTATAAAAGGCTTTTTTCCTATGTGCCTGAAGGGAAACATAATGGATATATGGCAATTTTTTTATCAGCTTTATCAGCATTTTTGTTGGTGTATGGATACTTATCAATTTATAGGCTTTTGAAAAGTTCCCTTGTCGAGGGGAATTTTGTCTTAGCGAAAGATTTTTCTGTTCAAGCAGTTGTGTATTTGACAATGGGAGCTTTAGTGTATTTTTTATCGGGATTTTTTTCACATAAGCTTGCGTTTCGTTTAGAAACTAATTTGAGAAAAAAAGGAATAGATGGGCTTACTGATGCAAGTTTTCGTTTTTTTGATTTAAATCCATCTGGAATTATAAGAAAGACAATTGATGACAATGCCGAAAAGACTCATACAGCAGTTGCTCATATGATACCAGACAATTCACAGGCTTTCTTAGTTCCTATTTTGTCTTTGATACTTGCATTTTTTATAAGTATTAGAGTGGGAATTGTAATTTTACTACTAACTTTAGTATGTGCCATTATTTTAAAAAAGATGATGGGTGGTGGAGAATTTATGAAACTTTATCAAGAATCTCTTCAAACTTTAAGTAGTGAAACAGTTGAATATGTAAGAGGTATGCAGGTAGTTAAAATTTTTGGAGCAAGGGTAGAATCTTTTAAAAATCTTTATGGTGCAATTAAAGAATATTCCAAATACGCTCTTAGTTATTCAATCAGTTGTAAGAAGCCTTATGTTTTATATCAATTGATATTTTTTGGTATTATAGCTATTTTATCGATTCCACTTGCTTTTACACTAAATAAGGTCACAAACCCAAGTATGCTTGTAGTAGAACTTTTTATGGTTTTATTTTTAAGTGGAGTAATGCTGGTGTCTTTTATGAAAATTATGTGGGCTAGTATGAATATATTTAATGCAAAGTATGCTGTTGATTTATTAGAAGAAATTTATGCAAATATGAGAAAAGATAGGTTAGAATATGGAAATATTGAAGAATTTAAGGATTATAATATAGAGTTTGATAATGTAACTTTTGCCTACAATGAAAATAAAGTTTTAGAGAATCTATCATTTAAACTAGAAGAAGGAAAAGTGTATGCTTTAGTAGGACACTCTGGTTCTGGAAAGTCTACGATTGCAAAGTTATTATCTGGCTTTTATAAAGTAGATAATGGTAGCATAAAAATTGGTGGTAGACCTTTGGAAGATTATAAAAAGAAAGCATTGGTAAATTCTATTTCCTTTGTTTTTCAAGATAGTAAACTTTTTAAAAAATCAATTTATGATAATGTTGCTTTGGCTAATAAAAGTGCTTCAAGAGAGGAAGTTATGAAGGCAATGAGCTTATCTGGATGTGATGAAATTATAAATAAATTTGAAGATAAAGAAAATACGATTATAGGTTCAAAGGGAGTTTATCTATCAGGGGGAGAACAACAGAGAATTGCCATTGCAAGAGCTATGCTTAAAAAATCTAAAATAGTAATTATGGATGAAGCCAGCGCATCTATTGACCCAGATAATGAATATGAACTTCAAAAAGCCTTTAAGAACCTTATGAAGGGTAAAACTGTTATCATGATTGCTCATAGAATGACTAGTATTCGCTCTGTGGATGAGATTTTAGTTTTAGAAGATGGAAAAATAATTGAAAGAGGTAGTGACCAAGAGCTAATTTCCAAAGGTAAAAAATACAAGGACTTATTAGAACTTTATAATAGTGCAAATGAATGGAGGGTTAAGGATGAGAGAGTATTATAAAAAGCGTTTTTGTTTAACTGATAAAGGAGCAAAAGACCTTACAAAAGCAACCATATCAAGTTTTTGGGTCTATTGTATTAATATGGTTCCTGCCTTTATTCTAATGCTTTTAGCAGATGAACTTATTTTAAAAAATACAAAAAGTCCTTATCTATATTTAGGAGTATCTATTATTACTCTTATACTTATGTATCTTTTACTAGCGAAAGAATATGACAATCTTTATACTACTACCTACGAAGAGAGTGCGAATTTAAGAATAGGAATTGCTGAAAAACTTTCTAAACTTCCCCTTTCCTATTTTTCAAAGCACGATTTATCTGACATATCTCAAACAATTATGTCTGATGTGGAAAGAATAGAACACGCGATGAGTCATTCCATACCAAAAGTAGGAGCTATGGTTATATTTTTCCCATTAATAGGAATTATGCTAATGGTGGGAAATGTTAAGATGGGACTTGCTGTAATAGTTCCAACTATTTTAAGTTTTATTTTGATACCTATAGCTAAAAATTCTCAAGTAAAGGCAAATAAAAAATACCATAAAGTGCTTAGAGAAAACTCAGAAAAATTTCAAGAAACTATTGAACTTCAACAAGAAATAAGTAGCTTTAACTTATCAAGTGAAGTGAAAAATTCTTTATATAAAAAGATGGAGGAAAGCGAAAAAATACATCTGAAAGTTGAACAGGGAACTGTTCTTGTACTTGGAATATCCTCTCTATTTGCCTTTGTAAGTATTGCAGTAGTTAGCCTTGTAGGAATCAACCTTATTTTATCTAGAGAAATTGATATTTTATATTTAATCGGTTATTTAATGGCCGCTATAAAGATTAAGGATATTTTTGATTTATCAAAGGAAAGCCTGCTGGAAGTATTCTTTATAGACCCAAGTGTAGAGAGAATAAGGGAAATAAAAGAAACCAAAATACAAGAAGGAACAAATGTGGACTTGAATATATTTGATATAGTCTTTAAAAATGTAGCTTTTTCCTATGATAATGACAATAAGGTTTTAAAGGATATTAGTTTTACAGCTAAACAAGGTGAGGTTACGGCTTTAGTTGGAGCTTCTGGATCTGGGAAAACAAGTATATTAAGATTAATTTCAAGGTTATATGATTATGATAAGGGCCAAATTTTAATAGATGGGAAAGATATAAAAAATATTTCAACAGATTCTTTATTTAAGAAAATTTCCATTGTTTTTCAAGATGTTACCTTATTTAATACATCTATATTAGAAAATATTCGTATTGGGAAAAAAGATGCAAGTGATGATGAGGTAAAAAAAGCAGCGGAATTTGCAAACTGTATAGATTTTATTGAAAAACTTCCAAATGGTTTTGATACAGTAATAGGAGAAAATGGATCCGAACTTTCTGGTGGAGAAAGGCAAAGGCTTTCTATGGCAAGAGCCTTTTTAAAAGATGCTCCAATTCTTATATTAGATGAAATATCAGCAAGTCTTGATGTGGACAATGAAAAGAAGATCCAAGAAAGTTTAAATAAGCTTATAAAAGAAAAAACAGTGATTATTATTTCTCATAGGCTAAAATCTATAGAGAAAGTAGATAAAATTGTTGTATTTAAAAATGGATACGTGGAAAATGAAGGCAGTCATAAAAAATTACTGCAGGAGTCCAAAACTTATAAAAATCTGATAGAAAAAACAAAGATGGCAGAAAAATTTGTATATTAAAATAAGGCTCTTAGATTAGTTAATCTAAGAGCCTTATTTTAATTAATACCTACAATATTCATAAATGTTGTTATGACAAAAGCATTGGTAAAGTTGCTTAGAAGTCCGCCTACAACAGGGACTACAAAGAATGCGATTTTTGAGTAAATATATTTATCACAAAGTGTTTGCATATTAGCCATAGAAACAGGAACCGCTCCCATACTAAAGCCTATATGTCCTGAAGTCATAATAGCTGCATCATAGTCTCCTCCCATAACCTTAAAAGTTACAAATGAGAATAGTACAATAAATATACATTGAGATAAGACTAGGATGATAAATGGTCCAGCTAATTCAATAAGATCCCAAAGTTTCATTGTCATAATTGCCATAGAAACAAATATACTAAGAGATACTGATCCCATCATACTAATTTCTGGAACTGGTGTAGCTGAACTATCTTTTTTAATAGCATCAAACACATTTCTGATTATAACCCCACCAAGCATACCCATAACATGGATAGGTAAAGTGACGCCAGGAAGTATTATTTTAAATAAATCCATAATATAGGCTCCTAAACCAAGGGCTATAAATATAAGAATATTTGCTGTCATAAAAACCTTTGGATCTAAAGGTCTAGGACTAATAGCTTCCTCAAGGATTTCAGTATTAATATCGTCTCCCTCAGAAGTTTTTATTTCAAGCTTATTTTTCTTAATAAGGAAATTTCCTATTGGACCACCAATTAAAGAACCAGCAACAAGTCCAAAAGTTGCAGCAGCAACGGCAACTGCAACAGCACCCTCAACTCCAGCTTTTTCTGCAATAGGAGCAAAAGCAGCTGCATTACCATGACCACCAGTCATAGGAATAGAACCAGTCATAAGTCCAATCTTAGGGTCAACTCCTAAAACATGTGAGAAACCTACAGCTATAGTATTTTGTAAAGTTGCAGTTATAGCAGCAAGTACTAAAAATATAATAACCTTTTTACCAGCTTTTTTTAATAGACCAAGACCTGCTTCAAAACCACTAGCTGTAAAAAATACATTCATAAAAAAAGTTTGCAAATATTTATCGAAATTAAATTCAGCAATATTTGTCAACTTTAATATAAGGGTTAAGATTGCAAATAGTAGTCCACCAACAACAGCTTCTGGAATAGAATATTTTACTAAAAAACTAACTTTTGAACGAATAAATCGACCTAATAATAAAAGTAAAATTGCAAGCATAAGTGTTTTAGCCATATTCATTTCAAATACCATAAAATTACCTCCTTTAAAGTAAAGTATATTAAATAAATATTATATCAATATGTTAACATGAGAAAGTGAAGATTTCAATAATTTATTTAGTTTTCTTTATAAAAATACCAGCTATAATAGCCGTTAATGGAATAGCTAGTATTAGACCGATGCTACCTGAAATTGATCGTACAATTTCAGTTGCAATAACATCAAGATTTAAAATCTTGTAATTACTATCATTAAATAAAATCATAATAAGAATTAATGGTAGGGCACTTCCTATATAAGCTAAAATCAAAGTGTTACTCATAGTAGACATGATATCCCTACCTACATTCATTCCTGACTTTAAGAGTTCTTTAAAAGTTAGATTTTCATTAGCACTAGAAATTTCAAAAATTGAAGAAGCTATACTCATGCCAACATCCATAACAGCACCTAGGGACCCCCAAATAATACCAGCAAAGAGAAGCTCTCTAGGATTAATTTTTAGTCCATTAGGAAGAGCCATTAAAACTTGCATTTCATCAAGAGATAAGCCAGTTAAATTAATATGATTACCTACAAAATAAGATATTAAACCAGCTATAATAGTTCCAAAGCAAGTCCCCAAAATTGCGCTCAGACTTTTTTTATTAAAACCACTAACTATAAAAATAGTTAAATTTGCAATAATAATTGATGAAATAATAGCCACCAGACTAGGACTATAACCTTTTATTATAAGTGGAATAGCTGCAAAAATAATAATTCCAAAAGTAAGACTTAAGGATATAATAGCGAATAATCCCTTTTTCCTACCTATAATAAGAAGTAATAAGGCAAAAACTCCTATTAATATATAGATGGAATCTGTTCTTAAATGATCAGCCACACTATAATTAATTCCTCCCAAATAGTCTGTACTTTCCATCACCAATATTTTTTGATTTTTCTTTATCTCTAAATTAGTATTTAAAAACTTAGAGCTACTATTTGTAACTATTTTACTTTTTCCCTTATTAGGACCTGACAAAAATTCAACTTCTATGTTTTGAGTCTTGTTGCCATATTCGTCTTCTTTACTAAAAGGCAAAACTTTTTTCACGAGTGCTTTTTCATACTTAACATTAGATACTTCACCATAGTCTAAATCCTCAATAGCTTTATTAGCATATGTGACATTGGTGTTTATAAAAATAGAAAGAGTTAAAGCCAAAAATATAATGATTTTTTTAAAATTCACAAATTCACCTCCTTAAAATTATTTTAGCATTAATTTTATATAAATGGTAAAATTATTAAAATAGAGATTAAATAAAATTCATTTAAATTATCGCAAAAAATTAGAATATAACTTATAATATAAGTAGTAAATAGGAGGTATGTGAATGATTTTAGTTGTAGACTTTGGAGGACAGTACAATCAGTTAATAGCAAGACGTGTTCGTGATATTAACGTATACTGTGAAGTAGTTCCTTATAATAAAGCGCTTAGTGCAGTTAAAGAAAAAAAACCAAGTGGTATAATATTCACTGGAGGTCCAAATTCAGTTTATCTTGAAAATGCACCAAAGATAGAAAAAGAAATATTTGAGTTAGATACTCCTATATTAGGTTTATGTTATGGAATGCAAATTATGGCACAAACATTAGATGGGGAAGTAAAAGCATCAGATCAAAGAGAATTCGGAAAAACAGAATTATTAATAGAAGAATCGAAAATATTTAAAGATATAAAAAATAAGTCCACAGTTTGGATGAGCCATGTAGATAAGGTTGTTAAAATGCCGGAAGGATTTTCTAAAATAGCGAGCACAAATAATTGTGAAATTGCAGCAATGGAAAATGAAGAAAAAAAACTATATGCAATGCAATATCATCCAGAAGTAAACCATTCAGAATACGGAAAAGAAATGTTGGCAAACTTCGTATTTGAAGTGTGTAAAGAAAAACCAGAATGGACAATGAAAAACTATGCAAAAACAGCTATAGAAGATATTAAAGAAAAGGTAGGAGATGGAAAAGTCTTACTAGCCCTATCAGGTGGAGTAGACTCATCAGTAGCAGCAGCTCTAATTTCAAAAGCAGTTGGAAAAAATTTAACTTGTATCTTTGTAGATCATGGACTAATGAGAAAAGACGAAGGCGATGAAGTAGAGAATGCCTTTAAAGATAGTGGAATGAACTTTATTAGGGTTGATGCAGAAGAAAGATTTTTAAATAGACTTAAGGGAGTAACAGACCCAGAAGAAAAAAGAAAAGCCATTGGTGAAGAATTCATTAGAGTTTTTGAAGAAGAAGGAAAGAAAATAAAATCAGTTGACTTCCTTGCTCAAGGAACAATCTATCCAGATATAATTGAATCAGGACTTGGAGATGCAGCAGTTATAAAGTCCCACCATAATGTAGGAGGACTACCAGAAGTAGTAGATTTTAAAGATCTAGTAGAACCACTAAAAATGCTTTTTAAAGACGAAGTAAGAGATTTAGGTAGAGAACTAGGCCTAGCAGATTACCTAGTAGATCGTCAGCCATTCCCAGGACCAGGACTTGGAATAAGAGTTATTGGGGAAATAAATAAAGAAAAATTGGATGTATTAAGAGAAGCAGACTATATATTCAGAGAAGAATTAGTAAAAGCAGGATTGACAAAAGAAATAAACCAATACTTTGCAGTTCTTACAAATAATAGAACAGTAGGAGTTATGGGAGACTTTAGAACCTATGACTATACCTTAGCTTTAAGAGCAGTAAAAACAACAGACTTTATGACAGCAGACTGGGCTAGAATCCCATACGAAGTTTTAGATAAAGTATCAGTTAGAATAGTAAACGAAGTAGAACACATAAATAGAATAGTTTATGATATAACAAGCAAACCACCAGCAACTATTGAGTGGGAGTAAGGTGCTTAACAGTACCTGTATATCGAAATAGAGGAACACAAGAGATAATAATATTATTTGCTTCTAGTTTGCTTCTAAAATTTTGATTGTATTTTCAACAAAACCTCCTAAGAGATATTATGATATCTTTGAGGAGGTTTTGTTTAGGCAAATTTAATAAGATCGTTAATATTTTTCTCTTATTAAATTAATTAATCCAACAGTATTATCTTTGAAAAGTTGTAGCTTTTTTCCTGCAGACTCTTTATTTGTTTGTTTGGTAAAAATAAGCCATGATTCATGCCAGTTATCAAATTTTTCCTTAAATAATTCTAAATCATAAGAATTTGTATCATAATATTTAATGATTTCAACAATTTGATTTCTTATATTAGTTAGACCTTCTTCCAAAGCTATCCTTCCTTGTTGAATATCATCATTTGCTTGTAAAAGTTCTGTATTAAGTTCTTTAAATTTCTGCCAAAAGTGGAAAATAACTTCGTCTCTTAAATTATTTCGTTTTTTTGTTTTTTCTATTTTTCCATTTATCGCTTTTTGAAATGAAAATATAAAAATTCCATTGAATAAAATAGGTATAAAAAGTAAAATCCAATCTTTATTTTCCATTTTTACCTCCATTAAAATTTATTTTATAATATTCAATTTAGCACTTAAATAGGGATATAGTATTAGATGAATTTATAAGAAAATTAATCATCATTCAACCACAAACTAGGATTCTTCTTACTCAAACCATCATTATAAAATGTAGGTCTTTTATTCATCTTATTATATTTATATTCTTCTTTGCTACTTTCTGGCCAATTAGCCTTCCAGTCTTGATATTGTTCTTCAGTCAGGTAATTACCTTCATATTGCTCGCGTTGCTCTTTCCATAGTTTGAGAAAGTGGTCTAAATAAACACCTTCTTCTCCTGAAAAATAAATAGCATGCTTCTTTTCTTTTAAATCATATTTATCATCTACTAATACTTCAATCTCTTCAATTTTTATAGGTAAAGTATCTTCCATTTTAAAAAGTAGTCTTACAGACTCATCCATAGAGTAAGGATATTTAGCATCATCTAAATACTCAGGTACTACCTTAAGTTCATCAGCAATATCACTTAATAGATCTTCTTTTGGAGTTCTTCTATTTGATTCATATTGTCGTATTCTAGAATCATCAAAGCCTAATTTTTCTCCCAAACTCTTTTGAGTAAAACCTCTTAATTCCCTAAACTTTTTTAATAAATCTCCTAAAGCCATATTTACACCTCCTAATACTATTTATAATATCATAAAAGCACCTATATTAAAACATAAAATATAAAAAGCAACTTAATTTATAAAATAGGTGCAAAAAAGCATTGACAAAGATAAAATACTAGTATAATATATAAATAGGAACAAATAAGCACCTAATATAAAAAGGAGGAGAAGAAAAATGAGTAAATTATTTATTACAGTTAAAGAGGTTTCACAAGTTTTACAGGTATCTGACCAACAATCCTATAAAATCATTAGAAGTATGAATGAAGAATTAAAAGATAAAGGTTATTTAGTTGTGAGGGGTAGAGTAGATAGAAAATATTTCTTTGAACATTTTTATGGAACAAATACAGAAATGGAGGTAGAAAATGCCTGCTTATAAAGATGAAAAACAAGGAACCTGGTATGTACAATTTTATTATACAGATTGGGATGGTAAAAAGAAAAAGAAATGGAAAAGAGGTTTTAAAACCAAGAGGGAAGCATTAGATTGGGAACGTAATTTTATTTTAAAAGCTGATGGAACAGCTGATGTTACTGTAAATAAATTTTATTCTATGTATAAAGAAGATGTATTTTCAAAAATGAAGTTAAATACATGGCTATCCAAGGAACATATGATAGAAACAAAGATATTACCTTTTTTCGGTGAAATGAAACTTACAGAAATATCGCCTTTGAATATTACTAAATGGCATACCATATTACTAAACACTGAAAAAACAGATGGTGGAAAGTATTCTCAAACTTATCTAAAGACTATACATGTTCAACTTAGTGCAATGCTAAATCATGCGGTTAAGTTTTATGGATTAAAAAAGAATCCATGTAAAGTAACTGGTCGTATAGGTAGTAATCAAGGTGAAGAAATGGCATTTTGGATAAAAGAACAATATCTTGAGTTTTCTAAAGCCATTATGGATAAGGACTTAAGCTTTTATGCATTTGAAATTCTCTATTGGTGTGGTGTTAGATTAGGGGAACTTAGAGCTTTAACAAAAGAAGATTTTGATCTTGATAAGAAGAGTCTTAGAATCAATAAATCTACACAAAGAATTGATGGTAAAGAAATGGTTACCTCACCTAAGACAGTGAAGAGTATAAGAACAATAGTTATGCCAGAATTTTTAGCAGATGAAATAGAAGAGTACTTTTTATTAATTGAAGATATAGCAGATGACGAGCATATATTTCCACGATCTAAAACTTATTTCCATAATGAGATGGATAGAGGGTCTAAGATAGCAGGAGTGCCAAGAATAAGAATACATGATTTAAGACATTCACATGTATCGTTACTAATAGAAATGGGATTTTCTCCTGTAGATATAGCACAAAGATTAGGTCACGAAAGCTATAAAATTACTTTAGACTATGCTCATATGTTTCCCTCAAAGCAAGATGAGATGGCTAAAAAACTAAAGAGAGAAAAGGGTGATTAATATGTCTAAAGCACCAAAACTTCCTAGCTATAAAGAAGCAGTTAAGGTTTCTAAAAAGAAAACAAAAACAAAGAAAGAAAATCTTTTAACTAAAAAAGAATGGGAAATACTTGAAAATGAACGTAAGCAAAAAGAAAAAGATAAACAAAAGATAGTAGATAAAAACAGAGAAAGGGCTACTACCATAGCTTTTAGAGTTTCGTTTGAAGAAAGAGATCGTATCTATAAAAGAATTGCACTTTCAGGAAAAATGGTAAGAGAATTTATGAGAGATGCTGTTTTAAATGCTCCAATTAAAGCAGTAGCAACTAGAAAAGTTGTCGTAGAATGCAAAGATGAATTAAAAAGAATTATAGAGGAATTAGAAAGATTAGACCAGCATGAATTTATAGAAGAAGAAACATTATATAATTTAGATTTAGTGTTAAATGTTTTATCAGGAGCAGAAGAAGATGAAAATAAAAAAGTCTTCGGTAAGTAACCGAAGACTCGATACAGTACTATCAAATACTATATCCCTCAACAAGATTAGTATATATGATTTCGCTGTATCTTTCAATATAAAAAAGAGAGGATGAAGCGAATTGACATATAATATAGAAAACAAAACGAGTAAATATGATCCAGTACCAATAGAAATAAAAAATCTAAGTCGCTGGGTTGGTTGGAAAAAAGGAAGTAGAAAAGATAAAGAAGGAAATACAATAGTCACAAAGATACCCTTTAGCTTATTAGATTTTAAATCTAATGCTTGGAATCAAAACGACAAGTGGCTTAACTATAAAGAAATTTGTGAAAAAGGATATCAAAATCGCAATCTAGGATATGTTTTAACTAAGACAGATAATATTACTGCAATAGATTTAGATGATTGCTTTATAGATGGTAAACTTAAAACTTTTGCAGAAAGAATAGTGAATTATTTCCAAGGAAGCTATATGGAGTATTCTCAATCAGGACAAGGTATCCATATATTTGTAGAGGGAAACTTTCCTCAAAATATAAATTTACAAACTATTGGAATTGAAGTATATGGATGGGATAGATATATAGCTTTAACTGGCGATATAGGAGATGGAAAGCACTTTAAAGTATCAAATACACTTTACAGTAAACAAAACGAATTAAACGGGCTATGGGAAGAGTTAAAAGGATTTGTAATAAACACAGAGAGGCAATCTCTAAGAAAAGATTTATCCTCTACTGTGTCTATTACTGCTCAAAGAAATGTCCCTTCTGCTAAGGAAATATTATCTACTATGGAAAGAACAAATGAGAGAGCAGGAAATTTAATTCAGGGAAATTCTCTTACAGGAGATCCTAGTAGAGATGATTTTACTTTTTTACTATTAGCAAGAAACTATACTAATAAAGATGCTAATTTAATGGAAGAAATATTTTTAATGACTTCCCTAAACCGTATGGGGACAGGTGAAAAAAGAAAGAATGATATGAAATACCTAGAGTATTTAAGAAATACGATAAATAAGGTATTAAATATCCCTGGATTTTATCCCTTTGATTGGACATCATTTCACAAGTATCATCAGAGGAGAAAAGCTTATGAGGAGCGTTAAATTAGATTTTGAGCTTCCAGAAGTTAATCACCCATACAAGAAGATGAGTTTTACAAAAACTGAGAAGGGAAAGAATATGCAGACTGTTGGGAATCTAGTTATTGCTATAATTAACCCTGATTATTGTAAGAACGATAAGATTTTAATAGGTGATATATTCTTTGATACTTTTAGAAATGAAATTAGAATTAGGGGAAGAATTGCTGGTGAAAAGGGAATAGGAGAAAATAGAATAAGATCTTGGGATGATATATTAAATAATCGTTTAGGAATTGAGATTGAAAGAAAGTATAAAATAAATTATAGTAAAAATAAAATATGGGAAGCTGTTTTCTTTGTAGCTTCCCAATATGAAATAAGCCCACCCAAAGAATATTTAAAAACATTAAAATGGAATAAAGATACTGTAAGTATAAGAAAACTTCTTCCTCACTATTTAGGAGCAGAAGATACAGATTTAAATGCTTGGATTATGGAACACATGCTACTAGGAATGGTAAGTAGAATCTTTCAACCAGGTTCTAAATTTGATGAAATGATGGTATTGGTTGGAGGACAAGGGATTGGGAAATCTACATTTGCAAAAGTCTTAGCCATTGATCCAGATTGGTATTGTTCAGTAGATACTATAGTAGGAAAAGATGCCATTATAAATTTAATGGGAAAATCAGTAGTAGAGGTTGAAGAATTTGTAGCTTTAAGAAATGCTAAATCAGCAAATGATGCAAAATCCTTTCTTTCTAAGCCACATGATAGAGCTCGTATTCCATTTGACAAGATGGCAAAAGATATACCTAGAACTTGTATTATGATTGGAACATTAAACGAGATAACGTTTCTTAATGATCATACAGGAGAGAGAAGATATTTACCTATAGAGTGTTCAATAGAAAGAAGAATAGCACCAGTATATTATCATCCAGAAGAAATAAATGGATTAACAAAAGAAGAATATGAAGAAAAGGTTGGAGAAGATTTTAATCAAGCATTAGCATATGCAGTGCACCTTTATCAGACTAAAAATTTCGATATGAATATTCCAAAAGACCTTCTAAAAGAATTAAAAACAGAACAAGAGAAGTTTAAATATATAAATCCAGATGTAGAAGATCTAAGATATTTCCTAGAGGAATATAAACCTAGAACAAAAGAACCTTATATTACCTGCTACAAGGAAATGAGTATGGCAGGATACAATATTAAATCTAAAGCTTTTACAGAGATTATGGAAAATTATTTCTCAGAATGGAAGATTGTTAGATGCGGAAAGACTACACGAATGTCTCCAGGGGGAATATCCATACCAGTAAAACAATACTATCAAAAGAAAGAAATCCCTCTAGATGAACTACCAGAAGAATGGATAGATGAAAAAGAAAAAACAGGAGAACAATTAAGTATGAAATAAATTGTAACTATGTAACTTGTAACCTAGAATTTAAAACCATTAGAAGAGTATGATGCATCTTTTGAAAATCAATGAATGTTGGAATATAGAGGTTTTGATAAGTATAAATATTTTTAAATAAGTGACTTTAATACTTTTGAGAAAAACTGGTTACAAGTTACAAATCTCCCTGTGTATATTATTTTAAAGGCTTTTATCTTTAAGTCTTAAAATATATAGAACATTAAAAGAATAATAGCAAGCACAGGTATTGTCATGACAATACCACTATTTAACCTCTCTCACCAAATGTTCGAGAAATAAATAGCTTGCTGGGAAGTTTCCCAGACCCTCTAAAGATTTCACAAAAGATAAGGATAAAGGAGGCAATATAATATGTCTAATAGAGAAAGAAATATTCCAGTTCAATTTTATATGACTAGAGAAGAAAGACAAATACTAGATAAGAAAATGGAACAAAGTAAAATTAAAAACATGGGAGCTTATTTAAGAAAGATGTCAATAGATGGTCAAATATTCAACGTAGATATGAGTCCATTAAAATCTATTAATAGCCAAATGACTAGAATAAATACTAACATAAATCAGATTACCAAAAGAGTAAATAGTACAAATACTATTTACAAAGAAGACATAGAAGAAGTACAAAATGGAGTTGAAGAAATATGGCAGTTACTACGATCCATCCAATCCGATCTACAGTTGAATTAAGTATAAAATATATTTGTAATCATGATAAAACAGATAGTCAAATTCTCATTTCATCCCATGGATGCGGACATAAAACAGCAGACCTAGACTTTAAAGAAACTTGGAAGAGATGGAACACTTCAAGTAAGATTCAAGCTAGACATTTAATACAATCCTTCTCACCAGAAGATGAAGTAACACCCGAACAAGCCCATGAAATCGGAAAGGAATTAATGGATAAAGTTTTAAATGGTGAATATGAATATGTGATGACTACCCATGTAGATAAAAGCCATATACATAATCATTTTGTATTTAATAATGTGAACAATAAAACAGGTAAAGCCTATCTTTCTAATAAAAGGACTTATCATCAAATTAGAGATATAAGTGATGCTCTTTGTTATAAAAATAGGTTGTCAGTTATAGAACATGCTAGTGGAATTAATGGAATCAGATATAAGGAAGTATTAGAAAGAAAAAAGGGAACTTCATGGAAAGCTAAACTTCAATATGCTATTGATAATGCAATTAAAAGATCTAAAGATTGGGAAGAGTTTTTAAAAATAATGAGAGAAACGGGATATGAAATTAAAGAAGGGAAGCATATTTCTTTTAGAGCCAAGGAACAAGAAAGATTTACTAGAGCCAAGACTATAGGAGAAAAATACACAGAAGAAAGTATTAAAAATAGAATTGAAACAAGGCAAGAACATAAACAAAGTATTAGTAAAGATAAGTATAGAACTAAGAAGATAATAAATACAGAAGGAGACAAGTTCCAAAAGTCTAAAGGTCTAGTGTATTGGGCTAAGAATGAAAACCTTAAGATAGTATCAGAGGCTCTTAGCCATCTATCAAAATACAATATTAAAGACATTGGAGAACTAGATAATATATTAGAAATAAAGCATTTAGATATAACAAGAAACGGTCAGGAAGTAAAAGAAATAGAATGGAAAATAAAAGAATTAAAAGAAAAACATGCAGCTGTAAGAGATTATAAAAAGCATAGAAGTACTTACAAGAAATATAAGAATGCAAAGGATAAAGACCAATATTACCAAGCTTTTGCATCTGAAATAATATTATTTGAAGGAGCAAGAAAGAAGCTAGGGAAACCTATCACTAAAGATTTAATAGACTCTATTGTAGATATTGAAAATGAGATAAAGAATCTAACTAAACAGAAAGAAATTTTGATGAATGAACGAAGTACAATCAAGATAGAATTAAAAGATCTAAAATTAATTCAAAGCAATATCAATAATTATATGAAACGAGATAAAAATCATATAAGCCAAGGAATAGAACTTTAAGGAGGATAAAAACATGAGAAGAGTTGTATTAAACAATGTAGAATATCTAGAGGAAGATGGAATCTATAATCCAATTAAAAAAGAATCCAGCTATGAAGAAATGGGAGGAACTTATGAATTGAGAAAGGATCATATGTTATATCCTACATTTAATATTATAGAGAAAAGAAGAAAAATAAAACACGAGAATTATGGTATGCTTCATATTGCATATTTGAAAATGTAACATATAGAACTTTATATAGATTTAAAAAAAGAAAATAAATTGAGGAAAAGACAGCTTGAAATTGATAATCGTGTTAACAAATTTAGAGAATTAGAAACACCAAGATATATGAAAGCTTGGGAAGTAACGGAAGAATTAAAACTGAAGGACTATAAAAAGTGGTTAAAGTTAATGAATCAGATAGATATTATAATAGATGAACAGATTAAGCATATGATTGTATATAGTTTGTATGAAAAGGGCCTGTAAGGTCCTTTTTGTTTAATGATTTTGAATAGAAATATAAATGGTAATACAAAACCATTGACAAATCAAATTAAATGTGGTAATATAAAACCACAATAGAAAAGGGGCTGATAAATTTGGTATTAAACAAATATTTAAAGTTAAAGGATATTAATATTGAAAGAGCATACTTTGAAACAATGGATTCAGTTAGAGGGTTATATAATGAACTTAATCATGTGAGTATAGTAAGTAATTTATATCTTATACTTTTAACTAGAGAATTAGGTGATAAAGAATTGGTTGAAAAATACATTGAAACAAAAATTCTTGATGAAACCTTAAAGAGTCAATTAAAGGAATATATAAAAAATAAAAATTTAGAAGAGATGAAAAAAGCAACAGAAAAATATTCATATGAAATGATTGAAGCAATGATATTATTTCCTCCAGTTATGAAATATTCTAATATAGATTATTCAACTCCAGTAGGAATATCAAAGTTAGCAATAGAGCTTTTAAATATAGAAGCTAATGATATAGTTATGGACTTAGGATCTGGAATCAATGGATTTTTAATTCAAACAGGTATAATAAAAAAGACTAAAGAGCTATATGGTATAGAACTTAATACTGATAGTTATATTATTGGAAGAATTAGAAGTTTAATCTTAGGGATCGATATTCAGATGAAAACTGGTAATATCTTAAGTCAAGATTTTTCAAAGATAAAAGCTAATAAAGTTTTCTCTAATCCCCCACTTGGGCAAAGATGGAGAGATATTAAGGATCATATAAAAACTAATAAAGAAATGAATAAATATTTTGAAGAAACTAAAAGAACTATTTCAGGGGAATGGGCTTTTGCCTTATCAGCTTTAATGAATACAAAAAAACATGGGAAAACAATTGTTCTAATGTCCAATGCTGGAATGTGGAATAAACCAGATGAAGTTATTAGAAAACAACTAATAGAAGAAGGCAAGATTGAAGGTGTAATATTATTACCAGAAAAATTATTTCCTACAACAAATATATCTCTTACCATGATAATTTTTAGTGAAAATAATAGTGATATAAAAATGGTGGATGCTTCCGAAATATTTGCAGAGGGAAGAAGTATAAACACTTTAGAAGATGAAAGTATTAAGGAAATTATAGAATCTTATAATAAAGATAGTGAAGTAAGTAAAAAAGTTTCTATAAAAAGTATATCAGAACATGAATATATTTTAAATCCATTTAGATATTTAGAAGGAGATATGCATATAAAAGATGGAATTTCTTTAGAAAAAATTACTAATTCAATTAATAGAGGTTCTATGACAAGAAAAAGTGAATTAGATAATATAGCATCAACTAAAGAAACTAAATATCAACACTTGATGCTAAGTAATATAAATGATGGAATTATAGACAAAGAACTTCCATATTTAACAAAACTAGATGAAAAAGATGAAAAGCACTGTATAAAAAATAATAACTTAATTATTTCAAGGATAGCTCCATTTAAAATAGCATTAGCAAATATTGACAAAGATAAAAAAATATTAGCTACAGGAAATTTATACATGATAGATATAGATGAAACAACAGCAAATCCAATCTATGCAGAATTGTTTTTACAAAGTGAATTAGGAATGGCTCAGTTAAATAGATATGCTAAGGGAGTAGCAATGAAAAGTATAAGTATTAACGATTTGAAAAAAATAGAGATTCCAAATATCCCTATAGAAGAACAAAATAAAATAGCAGAAGAAGCTAAAATGTTAGCGGAGCAATTAGAAATTCATGAAAAGCAAATTGAAATGATTAAAGATAAAAGAGACAAGTTAATTCAGGAGGTGGTTTAATGGAAATCACTTATGAAGACTTATTGGAAATAATTTTTGAAGTAAATACAAGGCTTCATAGAGATATAAAAAAGGCCTTTGACGATGAAAGATTAGAAAACTATTTACAAACAATAGGTATGGCTGATTTAATTCCAAAAAAAGAAACAGAATATGATACATTTTCTCATGGGAAAATTCTTATAATAGGTGATTCAAGAGTTAGGGAACATGAAATAATCGGATGCTGTAAATCTTTAGGTATAGAAAAAGATAGGCTTGATTTGAAGCTAAGTTATCAAGAGGCGGAAAAATTCAACTTTGAACACTTACAATATAATCCGAATACAAGATTAATATTATTTGGACCAATACCTCACTCTACGAAAGGTAAAGATGAATATTCTAGTATTATTAATAAAATAGAAAATACTGATGGATATCCAAAAGTAGTTAGAATGATATCAGGTGATGAATTAAAAATAACCAAGTCAAATCTTAAAAAGACTTTAAAAAAAGAAATAAACAGTGGGTATTTAGTTGTTTAAGAACAGATATATAATATTATAAATTACATTGGAGTAAATACTAAAACAATGTAATATTGTATTTAATTAGTCAATATATGATACAATAACTTTAGATAACTAAAGAAGAAATATAGGAGGCAATTATGGCTTTTTCATACAAGAATTTATGGAAGGTATTAGAGTCGAAAGATATGACAAAAGAAGATTTGAAAAATGCTACAGGGATGTCTAGTGCAACAATAGCAAAATTAGGAAAGAATGAAACTATTAATATGAAAAGCTTAGAAAAGTTATGTGAAGTTTTAAAATGTAATATTGAAGATGTAATTAAGTTTATCCCAGAGAATGAGAGATAAAAACATTAAAACATATAATAGGGGGCTACAAAGGTATGTTAACAGGAGAAATAAAAAATAAAGTAGATAGAATATGGGAAACATTTTGGACTGGAGGAGTTACAAATCCTTTGACTGTGATAGAGCAATTCACATACTTGATATTTATAAAATCATTAGATGACAAACAATTACAAAGTGAAGCTGAAGCAAATGTGATTGGTGTAGAACCTAAGATCACTTTTGATAATGATCATGAAGATTTAAGATGGCATAATTTTAAAGAATTTGAAGCTCAAAAAATGTACGATACAATCGTAAATAAAGTGTTTCCATTTATAAAGAAATTAAATGGAGATTCAGCTTCTTCTTTTGCTAGATATATGGGAGACGCAATGTTTCAAATTCCTACAGCTCAGATGTTAGAAAAGATAGTGACTGCTATAGATAGTTTGATTTTAGAAGGAGATGTAAAGGGAGATCTTTATGAGTATTTGCTTTCTAAATTATCTACATCAGGTACAAATGGGCAGTTTAGAACACCAAGACATATTATAAAAATGATGGTTGATCTTACTAAACCAACTCCATCAGATATAATAATTGACCCTGCTTGTGGTACATCAGGTTTTTTAATTGGAGCGAGTGAATATTTAAAAGATAATCATGGAGATTTATTTAATTCAGAAGAATTAAAAGAACATTATAACAGTACTATGTTCCACGGTAATGATATGGATAGTACCATGCTTAGAATAGGCACAATGAATATGCTTTTACACGATGTAGAAAACCCACAGATAGCATATAGGGATTCGCTTTCAAAACTTAATACTGATAGAGAGAACTATACATTAGTCCTAGCAAATCCACCTTTTAAAGGTTCATTAGATGAAGATTCGGTTGCAGAAGATTTGCTTAGAATATCACAAACAGGAAAAACAGAAGTTTTATTTTTATCACTAACTCTAAGAGTATTAAAGAATGGTGGGAGATGTGCCATTGTAGTTCCAGAAGGACTTCTTTCTATTAAAAACAATGCCCAATTAAATATTAGAAAGGAATTATTAGAAAAACATCATGTTCATGCAGTGATTTCACTTCCATCAGGAGTTTTCAAACCTTATGCAGGAGTAAAAACATCAGTTATTTTGTTTACAAAAACAGGTGTGGGTGGGACAAACAGAATTTGGTTTTATGATATGAAAGCGGATGGATATAGTTTAGATGATAAAAGAGAAGAAATAAATGATAATGATATAGAAGATATTATAAAAAGATATTATGATAGGGAAAATGAGAATACAAGAAAAAGAACAGATAAGTCATTTTTTGTTAAAAAAGATGAAATTATAAAAAAAGACTATGTTTTATCTATAGAAGAGTATAAAGAAATATCAAAATCTAATGTTAAGATTACAAAAGAAGAAGAGAATAGCATACTAAAGAGAATATTTAAAAGAAATCAAAAAATAGATAATTTATTAAATGAATTAAAGGAGTTAGATTAAATGATAAAAAATAAAAACGTCCCAAACTTTCAAAAAAACAGTATGTTTATTAGTATATTACAAAATACTAATATTGAAAAAATGGAGTATATAGATTTATTTGAGGATGTAACAAGACATGCAAAAAAAATAAAAAAGGGAGATTACTTGGAAAATGGAATATACCCAATTATAGACCAAGGTAAAAATTATATTGGTGGTTATACAGATGATGAGGAAGGCTTATACAAAGATGTCCCATGTATTATTTTTGGTGACCATACTAGAGTTATTAAATATATAGAAAAGCCCATTTTTATAGGAGCTGATGGAGTTAAGCTATTAAAAATAATTAATGCTAATGTAGAACCAAAATACTTATATTATTTATTGAAAAATTTCAAAGTACCTAATACAGGATATAATAGACACTTTAAATATATAAAAGAAATGATTTACCCTATATTACCAATAAAAAAGCAAAGAGAAATTATAAATAGACTAGAATTAATAGAGGATATTATTAATTTAAATAATGAACAGATTATTGATTTAGAAAATTTAAAGACTAAAACGTTTATTAATAATTTAATTCAAATTTAGTTAGGAGGTAAAGTTATGGTTTCTAATTTTGAATACTTAAAAAAAGAAAAGAAATATGATGAATTTGTAGATTCTTGTATTGAAGCTGAAAGACTTATGAATGTTTCCTATTCTGCTACTGCAACATTTTCTAGAAGAGCCTTAGAACTAGCAGTTAAATGGGTTTATGCAAATGATGGGGAGCTTAAGGTTCCTTACCAGGATAACTTAGCTTCTCTAATCTACAATTATGAATTTAAATCCCTATTAGAGCCAAATATGATAGATAGACTTTCTTATGTCCATAAACTTGGTAATAAAGCAGTACATACCACCATGGCAGTTAAAAAAGAAGAAGCTATTTTATCTTTAAGAAATTTATTTACCTTCACATCATGGATAGACTATTGTTATTCTTTAGAATTTCATGAAAGAGAATTCAATGAAGATATCTTAGGCGACAATAATCAACTAAAAAAGACAGCTCAAGAAAAAGATGAACTGTTCAATGTTTTAAGTCAAAAAGATAAAAAGCTAGAAGAAATGATAAAAGAAAATGAAAAGCTTAGAAATATAAATAAAGCTAATCGTGAGGAAAACCAAAACAAGAGAACATATAAGGTTGATGAGATATCAGAGTTTGAGACTAGAAAGAGATATATAGACTTAAACTTAGAACTTAGTGGATGGCAAATAGGAAAAGATTGTTTAGAAGAAGTTAAAACGAAAAACATGGATAACTCTTCTGGGATAGGATTTGTTGACTATGTGCTATATGGAGAAGACGGAAAGCCTTTAGCAGTAGTAGAGGCTAAGAAGACAAGTGTAAGTCCGAGAATAGGTAAAGTTCAAGCTAGAATGTATGCAGAAGCCTTAGAGATAGAAACTGGTACTAGACCTGTAATCTTTTATACTAATGGAATAGACTACTATATCTGGGATGATTTAGACTATCCAGAGAGAAAGATAGCTGGTATATATAGTAAAAAAGATTTAGAGTCATTAAACTTTAGAAGAAAAAACAAGAAATCCCTTAAGAATCCAGATATAAAAGATGAAATAACAAATAGACCATATCAAAAAGAAGCTATAACAAGAGTTTTAGAAGACTATGAAAAAGGTCATAGAAAAGCTTTACTCGTTATGGCTACAGGTAGTGGTAAGACAAGGACCGCAATCTCTTTAGTAGACATACTTACAAGGAGAGACTGGGTTAAGAATATATTATTCTTAGCAGATAGAACAGTTTTAGTAAAGCAGGCCAAGCAAAGTTTTAATGAACATTTATCAAGTCTTTCACTTTGCAATTTAGTAGATAATAAAGATGATATAACAAGTAGAATGATATTTTCTACTTATCCCACTATGATGAATGCTATAGACTCAGTTAAAAATGAAGATGGACAAAATATGTTTACAATAGGACATTTTGATTTAATAATTATAGATGAAAGTCATAGAAGTATCTATAAAAAATATCAAGATATATTTGATTACTTTGATGCTAATCTATTAGGGCTTACTGCAACTCCAGTAGATGAGATAGATAGAAATACTTATAGAATGTTTGAACTTGAAGACAATAACCCTACCTTTGCTTATGAGTTAGAAGATGCTATAGATGAAGGGTACTTAGTAAACTACGAACTTCCCATCGTTTCTGAAAGCAAACTTATGAAAGACGGAATTAAATATAGTGAGCTTTCAGAGGAAGAAAAAGAAGAATTTGAAATGACCTTTGATGATATAGAAGATATATCTAGTGAAGAACTAAATAAAAGTTTATTCAATATAGATACTGTTGATATTGTTATTCAAGAACTTATGGAAAAAGGTCTTAAGGTTGAAGGTGGAGACAAGCTAGGAAAGACTATTATATTTGCGGCCAACCAAAAGCATGCTGATTTTATAAATGTACGATTTGATGCACTTTATCCAGAATACAAGGGAAACTTTGCACAAGCTATTTATCATAATATAAACTATGTCAGTAATGTAATTGATAGTTTCAAAGATAAAGAATCCTATCCTCAGATAGCCATTTCAGTAGACATGCTAGATACAGGTATAGATGTTCCTGAAATTTTGAATCTAGTTTTCTTTAAGAAGATAAGATCTAAAACTAAATTTTGGCAGATGATAGGAAGAGGAACGAGGCTTTGCCAAGATCTTTTTGGTCCAGGAATGGACAAAGAGAAGTATATGATATTTGATTACTATAAGAATTTTGAATTTTTCGAAATAAATAAAAAAGGCAAAGAAGGTAGAATGATAAGGTCATTAACTGAAAATATATTTAATATAAAAATAGATATAATAAAAGCCTTAGAACATATGGATTATCAAATCGAGGATCTAATTGAATATAGGAATGAGCTTATAAAACAAACATTAAAAGATATATCAGATATTAATAGGGAAAGATTTAACGCTAGTATGAGAATTCATTTAATAGATAAATGTTCTGAAAAAGAAACCTTTGAAACTCTAAATGAAGAAATTATAAAAGAGTTAAAGGATGAAATAGCTCCCTTGATACTTTCAACTGATGACGATGAATTGGCTAAAAGGTTTGATTATCTAATGTACACTATCCAGTTTGCATATTTAGAGAAAAAACCTATGAATAAACCTAGGGGAAGAGTAATCGGAACAGCAGAGAAGCTTGAAAGAAAAGGATCTATAGCTCAAGTAAGAAATGAAAAGGAAACAATAGATAAAATCCAAACAAAAGAGTTTTGGGAAGAGGCAGATATATTTGACTATGAACTAGTAAGACAAGCCTTGAGAGACTTGATTAAACTAATAGATAGAGAGCACACAGGAACATACTATACAGACTTTAAAGATGAGATAATAGGTACAAGGGAAGCAAGTCCTATATATGATGTCAATGATCTGGGAAATTATAAAAGACAGGTAGAGCATTATTTAAAAGAATATAAAGATAATCTATCAATATTTAAATTAAAAAACAATGAAGAATTAACAGAAAGTGATATAAAGTTCTTTGAAAAAATACTATGGGAAGAACTAGGAAACAAAAAACAATATGAAGAAACCTTTGGAGAAGAACCTCTTTTAAAGCTAGTAGCAAGTATAACAGGCATGGAAAGATCAGCAGCAGAAAAAGAGTTTTCAAAGTTTTTAAATGATGAAAGCTTAAATTCTAATCAAATAGACTTTGTAAATAATGTAGTAAATTATATAGTAAAAAATGGATCTATTGAAAAGGAAGTCCTACAAACATATCCATTTAATAAAAATGGTGGTGTAGTAGCCTTATTTAAAGATAAGGTTAATGTGGTAAAAGATATAGTTTCTACTATTGATAGGGTTAATGGAAGATTGAGTGTTTAGAATTTGGAGTACATTTGTTGTATTTATCCGAATATAAATTTTATAAATACCTAGAAAAATAAAAGATCAATAGTAGATAAAATTGAAAGACAAAATAGTATTATATTGCGATTTAATTCATAATTCAAAGGAGAGATAAGATGATTAAATCAATAAAATGTATAAAGGATATAGGTGTATTTAAATCATATGATACAACTAAAACAAACTTAGACACAGATTTTACAAAGACTAATTTAATTTTTGGAAGAAATACATATGGAAAGTCGACATTATGTGATGTGTTTAAAGATATATCTGATAATTCAACATTACGTATTAGTGAAAGAATGACCTTGCCAGATGGGAAAAATCAAGTGGTTGCAGTTAATATGACTGAAAAAAACAATAATGTATCACTGAGTAAGAGTAGCTGGACAAACCAATATTTAAAAAACAAAATATTAGTATTTGATACAGAATTTATTGAAAAAAATGTATTTGATGGACCTGATTTAATTGAAAATAGAGAAACAAAAGAAAATTTTTCGGATTTTATATTAGGTGATGAAGGTGTTAGACTTGCAAAGAGACTAGAGAGTTTAAAGCGGGATCAAAGTAGGATAAAAGGACTATTAAAGTCAGAAGCTCCAGAATCATATAAAGATAAAGATATTAAAAAAATAGAAGAGTATGTAGATATTGATGTAGAAGAATCAGATGAGGAGTTAACTCAATTAATATTTGATGTAGATAAAAAAATGGAAGATACAAAAATAGTAATAAAAAATATTCAAGATATTTCAAACTTAGAAAAAATAAATGAAATAGAATTAACAAAAATAATATCTTTGATTAATGAAGTAGATGTTGCAAAAAAAATATTAGAAGAGACATATTCTATATCAATAGACCTTATTGAATCTATAGAAGCACATAAACATGAAAATTGTAATGGAAGTAATAAATCTGAAAGCTGGCTAGAAATAGGTATGAGTTTCTTAGATGATCGAGATTGTTGTCCTTTTTGTGGTCAATATATAGAAGATGATAACTTTATTAAAAAATATCAACAGGTTTTTAAAAAGGGATATAAAAAGTATAGAGAGTCGATAAATCAAAAGATTATGGAATTGAACTTACAGTGGAATGTATTAGACTTATCAAAGGAAATTGAAAAGCGTTTAGAAATTATATCAGAAATTAAAGAATTAACAGGGAGTCAGTTTGAAGAAGTTGAAAATAACCTGGATCAAATATACAAATCAACTTTAGAAATAGAACGTGAATTGAAACAAGGCTTAGATAATTTAAAAGAGAAAATTACAAGTGGATTGATTATGAAAAAAAATAGAAGTAGTATAAATATTTCTGTTGATAGTAATATAATGGATAAAATAGAGAGAAAATATTATGAAATAAAAAATCAAATAAATACAATTATAAGAAAAGTTAATTTAAGTATTGATTCTTTAAAGAGTAATACCACAGATGAGTCAAAAGAGGATCTAAAAAAGCTAGAAGAGAATCAAAAGAAATGGAATATTAAATTACAGCGTAAAAGAGAATCAGAGGCTTGCAAAAGATGGTTAGAAATAAAAAAAGAACTGGATGAAATTGAAAGAGAAATAGAAGAAACGAATCAAAAGCTTGAAGAAGACCAAAATGAATATTTAAATAAATATTTTGAAGAAATAAACTCTTTATTTATGAAATATGGAGGAAGGAAATTTCAAATAAAGAGAGGGAAATCAAGTAATAGAGGATATAAAAAGACATTTGGTATTAATATAATTTTCCAAGGAAGTAATGTTTCAGAATCTGGAAAAATAAGTAAGGTATTCAGTGAATCAGATAGGAGAGCTTTAGCACTTTCGATTTTTATGGCGAAGATATCATGTATCAGTAAAGAAGAGCAAAAAAACATATATTTAGTATTGGATGATCCAGTTACAAGTTTTGACGATAATAGAATGAAAATTGTTATTAAGAGTATTTTGGATATGAATTCAAAAGTTAAACAAACTTTTATTTTGACACATAACTTTATGTTTTCAAGAAATATGTATAAAATATTAAGAGAAAAAGACGGAACAACATATTATAAAATAGATAATATTATAGGGACTGACAGTAAGGGTATATTTAAAGTTATACCTGAAGAAAAATTTGGGAGTGAACTAGATATAGCTTTTAATAAGATACAAATGTTTATAAACTATAAGTCTAAAGAACTTAATTATAATGACTTAAGAATATTTTTAGAAGAATACTTAGGGTTTATCTTTATAAAACAATATAAAGATAATAATTTAAATAATAAAACATTTGCAGAATGTATAGATTCATTAAAAGATTTAGAAGTGATTTCAAAAGAATTTACTGAAGAGATACACACTTTTAGGAAATTGTTAAATCCAGAATCTCATGAATTTACTTGTGGAAATGATGAAGAATTAAGAAATATTGCGAATGATATGCTAGATTTTCTGTTTAACTCAGTTAAATTAGATTAATAAAAGCAAGTAAAATAATGAGGAGTGATTAAATGTTACCACCAACAAAAGGAAGTATAGATGAAATATTAAATGGTCAAAATCAATTTATTATTCCAGTATATCAAAGAGCTTATAGTTGGGAGGAAAAGCAATGTAAAAGGTTATGGGATGATATTGTAGAGATGCAAAAAGGCAATAGTAAAAATCATTTTTTAGGAACTATAGTAAACGTAGCTGAGCAATTTGCACCAGCAGGAATTAAGAAATATACAATAATTGATGGACAACAAAGAATTACAACCCTAGTTTTACTTTTAATAGCACTTAGGGATTATCTAAAAGACAATAAGAATATAAAAGCTGGGATAAAATCAGAATTGATAAATGATATTTATTTGAAGAATATACATGGAGATGATGAGGAACAGTATAAATTATTACTTTCACAAGGTGATAAACAAAACTTAATAAAACTTATTGAAAGACAGATTGATCGAACTTATAAGAATAGTAGAGTAATTAATAATTATCATTACTTTTATGATTGCATTCTTAAAGAAACATTATCACCAGATGAGATTTATCAATCAATTGGGAAATTGGAAATCGTAAATATTACATTGGAAAGAGAAAGAGATAATCCTCAGCAAATATTTGAAAGTTTAAACTCAACTGGCATGGATTTAGATCAATCAGACTTGATAAGAAACTATGTTTTAATGGGATTGGAGCCAAAATCTCAAAAAAGGATTTATCAAATGTATTGGAATTCAATGGAAAATATGTTTCAATATGAAAATCAGTCTGAATTAATGGATGATTTTTTTAGAGACTATATAACATCAATAGAAGGTAAAATTCCAACTAAAGCTTTAGTGTATGAAGGGTTCAAAAAACTACATGATAATTTAAATGATGAAACTGTAGAAAAAATATGCCTAGAAATATATGAATATGCTAAGTTATATACTAATATGCATTATTCTAAAGATGACGATAAAAACATTAATGTTATATTTAAGGACATTAAATCTTTAAAAATGAATGTATCATATCCTTTCCTATTAAATGTTTATAAAGATTATAAAGAAAATAATATTACTCAAAGTGATTTTATAGAAATTTTAAAACTATCAGAAGGCTATGTTTTTAGAAGGGCAATATGTGAAATACCTACTAACTCTCTTAATAAAACTTTTGCAACACTTTATAGTCAGATTGATAAAAGTAATTATTTGAATTCTTTTAAGTATTTATTAATAGATTTAAAAACTTATAAAATTTATCCTGATGATGATATGTTTTATGAAAACTTTGTATCTAAAGATATGTATAATACTAGAAATAGAGTATATTTATTATCAAAATTAGAAAACTTTGATAATAAATCATCTATTCAAATTGAAAACTTTACTATTGAACATATAGTACCTCAAAATAAAAACTTGAATGATTCCTGGAGAGATATTCTAGGTGAAAATTATAAAGCGATCCAAAATGAGTATCTTCACACCATAGGTAATCTTACATTGACAGCTTATAATTCAGAAATGAGTGATAGGAATTTCATGGAAAAATTAAATATTAAAGGGGGATTTAAGGAAAGTGCTTTAAGATTAAATAGGTATGTAGTGAAACAAAACACGTGGAATGAGGAAAAGATTAAAGAAAGAGCAGATTTATTATATGAAATAGCTTTACAAGCCTGGGAATATCCTTATTTACCAGATGAAGATTTATCGGATTTTGAAAATGGATCAGGCGAAGAAAGCATATATACAATCAATTCATATTCTTTTTCAACAGAAAGTAGGGATTTATATAATAAAATACATAAAAATATTATAGATGCTTTTCCTAATACTAGAGTAGAATATACAAAGCGATATATAGCATATAAATATGAAACGAATTATTGCGATGTAATTCCTCAGAGAAAAGGATTAAAAATTTACGTTAATATGAAATTTGATGAAATTGATGATCCAAACAAAATAGGTAGAGATGTGACTGATATAGGAACATGGGGAAACGGCAATATAGAGATTGTAGTTGAAAATGATGATAAAATACCACATCTTTTAAATATTATTGAACAATCATATGATACACAAATGTTTTAAAGTCTTAAAATCAAACACGTAAATCTATGAATCAAGAAAAACTATAATTAAGATTAAAATAAATAAATTTTTGAAGAGAGGTGATTATATGGAGAAATTTATTTTGTTGTTTATTGTAATAGCATTTTTCTTAATAGGTTTAGTAGTATTTAAAAAGAAAAGAAAAAATGAATTACTTGATCAAGAATCAGTAAAAACTACAGATGACAATGAACAGCTAGTAATAAATGATTCACTAGAAGAATTGGAAATTAAATTTGAAATGCTTCCTATAACACGGCAAATTGATGAAAATAGACTGGTAGAAATCAAAGATAATAAGATTTTGCAACGTATTAATAATATTGCAGCGGGATCTTTTATAGCTGGAACAGCAGCGGGGAACGTAGTTCAAGGCAATGCACAAGTATTGTACCAAGCTATCATTCCAGCAGGTGGCGAGCTTTCAAAGTCTAAAGAGATGGCAGGAGCAGTTCGTGGTATGTATCATGGTACAAAAGGGGTTAAAGGACATGCTAATCTAATTCAGGTTAATAATACAGGTAAAACCGTTATGAATGCAACAGCCTCTATAATGAGTGTAGGCTCGATTATTGTTGGGCAATACTATATGGAGCAAATAAATGAAGAGCTTACTACAATAAGTGAAAAAATTTCTTCCATTGCTGATTTTCAGAATAACGAGTTTAAAAGTAAAGTGTTTGCATTGATAAATCAAATTAAAAAGATAACATCTTTTCAAGTAGAGATACTTGAAAATGAAGAATTGAGAACAGATGAGACTACAAATTTAAATAGTTGGGAGCAGCAATGTATTGAATTATTGGGACAAGCCAATTTAACTATTGCAGGATTTTCTAAAAAAATCAATCTTGGTTTTGATGATTATGAAAAAGAGTTAATGGAAGCACATAATTGGTATATTTATCAGAAAACTCTTTTAGAAGTATTGTACAGAATTGCTGATTTGAAACATACACTATACCTTGGATCTATTTCTAGAGAACAAAGTGGAGCCTTACTATCTATATACTCAGAGCAGGTAAAAGATACAATTTCACAGTTGAATATATGGCATCAATCTCAAGCGGAGAATTTAGGAATTGACAGAAATGAATACACCAGAAGACGCGTGGGGGTTGATGGACTTATTCATAAAATACCCAGTTTAATCAATGGAGATTACAAATTTCGACCTATATCAGAAAAAACAGCAGATACAATTACTATTCAGACTACAGATTATGAAATTCTACGTAAAATGGAAACAGTAGATTTATTTCAGGAAGATGTTAGAGTGATTTCTAAAGAAGGAAAGTTTTATTATTTACCGAAAAACGACACAGCATTATAGATTGATTTTTTGAATTAATATGTGTTAAAAAAGATATTTGGGGTTTGTACTTACTGAATAACAGAGTAAATTTTAATGTAGATTCTACAGAAGGTATAGTTAGTAAACAGGATTGATATATATAAAGTTATTATCTCCATGCTTCTAGTTTGCTTCTAAAAATATGTAAAGCCAATATAATAGGGCGTAAACTAGATAAAAATAGATGCTAATATATAACTGGTATATAAATAATAGGAACTTATAAGCAACTTGCATTATTGAGTGGGAGTGATATACAGAAGTCTTGAAACCTTTGGGAACAGAGGGTTCAAGACTTTTTTACTTTTTGGAAGTACTATTTTAGTACTATTTAGATTTTATTTATGAATATTTTGGTTGATTAATAGAGTATTTGTATTGGTCTTAAACAGATTTTTGATTATTAATTCCCTCGAATTCGAGGGGATTAAATTTAGTCAATATACCCTATAAAACTACCAAGAGTAAATTACTTTAAATCTATTACACCCTCTATTAATTCAGGGGTGTGTTTAGAGCTAATTTCAAATTTAAGTTCAGTAAGCTCTATATTAGTAAAGATATATGAAGGAAAATTAATATTTGTATTATGTTTTATATAATCAAATTTAATATTAACAATATCATTTTCCAATGTAGAATAAAAATTGTACTCAAAAATATCATCTATATTATTTTTATAGTCTCTACTATAGTCATCAATGCTCTTACCCTGATAAGGAAAAGAAAGAGGCATATGTGGAATATAAGGTTTAATTTCTCTACTATAATCCAATAAGTTATGAGCATTAGGTGGAATTAGTAATTTTTCCAACAAATCAATCTTTGAAAAAACATCGACTATATCTTCATTAGGAGTAGGAAACTTTTCATTAATGACTAAACTACCTTTAGGTAATATAAGTTTAACATCGATATCCTCATCATAATTTTCTCCTTTATTTACTAAAAAAATATGATACTTATTTAATTTTAATAATTGATTAAGATATTTTTCAACACCATTATAAGTAGTTATTTTATCATATAAACTTAAAAGGCACTTATATTTTTGCTTTTCTTCATCTGTTCCATTTAAACTTATATTACTCCCACCACCTCCAATTAGAGAATTTACTAGTAATGTATTTTTAGATTTAATTAATTTCCCTAGATAAAATAAATCATCATTAAACTTAAGATTTTTAGTTTCAAGATACTCTTTTATATCCTCTGTAACTTTATTAGGAATAGTTGGTGTGATTACTTCTATATAATCTGAGAATTGTTTTGATATCTGTTGTAGCTTTTTACTTGCATCTTTAAAAGCTGGACTCAAAGTAATATTAACAGAATTTTTATTTTCAGAGGAAACTTTATCTTTAACAATTGGCAAATAAATATTCTGGGTTTGATTAAGCTCATCTAAAATTTTACTTTCCTGAGATTTTAAGAAAGACTGTAGTTTTTCCTCCAACGAGTTAGTACAGACAGATGTTTCTAAATTTAGATCAGGAAGTCTATTAATTCCTAATAATTCATCTTTCTCAGCAGAAACACTTATAGATTTTTTCAAAAAATACATAGTCATATTATTGGTTAATGACTTCTCTAAATCTTCCTTGCTAGTGATTAGTTTATACAAGCCATTAGTAGAATATTTATTTTTAAAATCTTGTACTTTTTCATATTGTCCACTATCTAATTTAGAAGGAGAGACAGGTGTATCAATTATATATAAAAAAACAGGTTTTCCTGAATCAATCATTCGTGCTATTTCTTCTTCTGTTCCAGAGCCATATTTATCTGTAGGTGTACCAAATTTAGTCCATAGTAAAGCAATACAAGAATCACAACTATCAACGAATTGTTCATTTAGCAGTGACTGTGGTCTATCGCCTGATTCAGGATAACTATCAGTAGACCAATGCTTCATATTTAATTGAGTATTATTTGATTGCCCAATATATTTATTAAAGTTGTCTAAGACCTCTTTTATAATTGGTAAAAATTCATCGCAGTCTCCTGGACATGAAACCAAAATATCATAAATAGTAACTTTTCTAGCCAATTTTATCCCTCCTCTATATGATACTTATAATTCTTCTTCTTATTTCTTACATTAGCTTTATAATCAGAATTAGTACTAGAAGGCCAATTGGCTTTCCAGTCTTCATATTCTTCTTTTGTAATTTCTTCATTATCATAAGCATCTCTCATTTTCTTCCAAGCAGGTAAAAAACTTGACATTGATGCAGCAGCTGCATCTTGAAAATGCATTACATATTCAGTTTTAGTATAGGTATTTCCCTTCTTACCAGTATATTCAATATCAACTTCTTCTATTTTTATTGGATAAGTTGTATCTAGTTTAAATAAGCTATACATAGCTTCTTCCAAACTTTCAGGAAATCCCCCTGTTTCTAAGTATAAATCTTTTATATCTAAAGCTTCTGCTAACTCCTTTTGTAAATCTTCTCTTGGAGTTCTAGCTCCACTTTCATATTGTCTAATTCTGACATCGTTTAATCCTACCTTAGCTCCTAATTCTGCCTGTGTATATCCTCTTAAATTCCTAAAAAATTTTAATATAGATCCGAAATTCATAAGTAGAATACCTCCTTTATAATATAATACCATTAATTAAAATAAATAGCTACAAAAAAGTTTCTATTATTCACTTGACAGTAGCGTAAACTGTATTGTATAATAAAATCAATAAATAGATACTTAAATGTATCTAAATAGAGAGGAGGTATATAATGAGTAATTTAGCTTTAGATAAATCTACATTTATGACAGTTGTTGAAGTTATGGAAAGTTTAAATGTTTCTAAACCACATGCTTACAAATTAATAAGAGATTTAAATGAAGAACTACAAAGAAAAGGATTTATCACAATATCAGGAAGAATAAGTCGTAAATATTTTATTGAAAGATTTTATGGAATAAGCTAATAGGAAGGAGAGGTTAAATGCCAGCATACAAAGAGAAAAAAGGGAATTGGTACTGTTCTTTTTATCATAAGGATTGGAAAGGGAACAATGTTAGAAAGAAAAAAGGTGGATTTAAAACTAAAAGAGAAGCTCTGGAATGGGAAAGAAGATTTCTAGAACAAAATGAAGGAAATTTAGATATGAGCTTTGGAAATTTCGTAGAAGTTTATAAAAAAGAGAGATTAAATAGATTGAAATTGAATACTTGCGAAACCAAAGAACATTTAATAGAAACTAAAATCCTTCCATACTTTAAGAATCTAAAGATAAATGAAATAGAACCTATTGATGTCATCAGATGGCAAAATGAACTACTAAAAATAAGAGATGATAAAGGACAAGGATATTCTCCAACTTATCTAAGGACTATACATGCTCAATTAAGCGCTATATTTAATTATGCTATAAAATACTATAGGCTAAAAGATAACCCAGCAAGACTAGCAGGTAGTATAGGAAAGAAAAATGCAGATGAAATGGACTTTTGGACTAAAGAGGAATTTAATAGATTTATCAAAGAAGTTAAGGACAAGCCTTTTTCTTATGAAGCATTTAGTATTCTATATTGGTGTGGTTTGAGAGTAGGAGAGCTCCTAGCTTTAACTCAAAAAGATTTTGATTTTGATAAAAATATATTAACTATAAACAAATCATATCAAAGATTAAAAGGAGAAGATATAATAACGGATCCTAAGACAGAAAAGAGTAATAGACTAGTATATCTATCAGATATTTTAGCAGAAGATATAAAATTATTATTTAGTAGACTTTATGATCAAAAAGAAGATGAAAGAATATTTCAATTTACTAAGGGATTTCTCTATAAAGAAATGGATAGAGGTTGTAAAAAATCAGGAGTTAAAAGAATAAGAATTCATGATTTAAGACATTCCCATGTATCATTATTAATAGAAATGGGATTTTCACCAGTAGCTATATCAGAAAGAGTAGGTCATGAAAGTATAGATATCACACTTAAATATGCTCATATGTTTCCATCTAAACAACAACAGATGGTAGACGTATTAAACAAGGAGGCCTTAGAAGATGTTCAGACAAAAAACACTACAGGAAAAATCAAAGAATAAAAAGAAAAGAACAGCTAAGGAAGAAAAAGAAAGACTAAGAAATAAAGATAAAAACCGAAAGAGAAATTGCACAGTAGCTTTTAGGATGACAGAAATGGAAAGGGATCTATTAGATAAAAAAATAAAATTAAGCGGTAGATTGAAACAAGAATATTTAACTGAAGCAGTATTAAATCACAAGGTAATATTTGTAGGGGATAGAGAGGTTTTTAGTACTCTAAAAGATAATTTAAAAAGGATAGAAAGAGAATTAAAAGAAATAGATATGGTCTCTGAAATAAATGAAAAAGATATGTATCTATTAAAAACAATAATAGAAATGTTTGAGAATCTCTATGAAAAATAAAAATGCTTCCAACAAATATGTTGAAAGCAATGATACGAACCATGACAGTTCATATACCCTAGCAAGTATATTATACCTGTTTTCATGGTTCGTTTCAACACCAAAATGAAAGGAAGGTATATATGAAAAGTATAAAAGAAAATCAATATAAAAATGTACCAGAAGAAATGAAAGATTTACCTAGGTGGATTAAGTGGAAAAAGGTAGCAAAAAAAAATAAGCATGGAAATACTAAGTGGACTAAAATTCCCTATAGTATAAAAGATAATAGCAGTTTTAATTGGAACAATCCTAATAAATGGGAGAGTTATAATACAGCTAAAAAATATACAGATGAATTTGATGGTTTAGGATATGTATTAGTAGAAAAAGATAACATTGTAGCAATAGATTTAGATAATTGTATAGAAAATAGAAAATTAAACTCTTTTGCTAAGAAAATAATAGAAATATTCAGCGGAACTTACATGGAACTTTCACAATCAGAAAAAGGAATTCATATCTTCTTAAAAGGCTCTATTTCAAAAAATCTGAACCTTCAAAACTTAGGAATAGAAATGTATAAGGACAATCGTTATATAGCCTTAACAGGCGATTTAGGAGCTGATAAATATTTCGAACCATCAAATATACTTCTAAATAAAGATAAGGAGATAAAAGACTTATATAACTATTGTATAGAAGAAGATAGGAAAAGATTCAAGAAAAAACATGAAATAAACACAGAAAGAATAATAGAAAAATCTCTATCAAAGGAATTAAACTCTACTGTGAATATTTCATCTTTAAATAAAGTACCAGATGTAAATACAATTTTAGATACCATGGATAGAACTAATCCTATAGCATCTAATTTAATAGAGGGAAATTCTTATACAGGAGATCCAAGCAGAGATGATTTTATTTTTCTATTACTAGCAAAAAACTATAGTCATGGAAATCCAAGTTTGATGGAAGAGTTGTTTCTTAAGACAAGTTTAAATCGTCTAGGAACAGGACAAAAGAGGAAAAGCGATACAAAGTATATTGAATATCTTCATAAGACTATAGACAAGGTATTAGGCCTTAATGGATATAGACCATTTGACTGGACATCTCACAATGAATATAAGCAGAGGATAAAATCTTATGAAGCTCGTTAATCTCAATTTTTATGAAAAAGAATTAAATCAATCTTATAAAAAGATGGAATTTACTAAAACTGAAAAAGGTAAAGTATCTCAATCTATAGGAAATTTAGTTATAGCTTTAATGAATCCATACTATTGTAAAAAACAAGGAGTATTTAAAGGACAAATATTCTGGGATAATTTTAGCAATGAAATAAAATTACAAGGATATTTAATAGGGGAAAAAGGATTTAATAAAAACTCTATTAGACTATGGGATGATGCTATGAATAATAGATTGGGATTAGAAATAGAAAAGAGATTTAAGATAAACTATAATTCAAATAAAATGTGGGAAGCAGTTAGGTTTGTTGCAGGTCAATATTCAATAAGTCCACCTAAAGAATATTTAAAATTTTTAAAGTGGAATAGCGATGAAGATAATATAAGAAAGCTCCTACCAAAATATTTAGGAGCAGAAGATACTGAATTAAATAGATGGATAATGGAGCATATGTTAATAGGAATGGTATCAAGAGTATTTAATCCAGGATGCAAGTTAGACGAGATGATGATATTAGTAGGTGGACAAGGAATAGGAAAGTCTACCTTTGTCCAAAAATTAGCTATATCCCCTGCATGGTATTGTGCTTTACAATCCATAGAAGGTAAAGATACTATTATGAATTTAATGGGAAAGACAGTAGTAGAAATAGAAGAATTTGTAGCCTTAAGAAATGCCAGATCAGCAAATGAAGCTAAAGCTTTTCTATCAAAATTAAACGATAGAATTAGAATTCCCTATGACAGAACATCTAAAGATGTACCTAGAACTTGTATATTGATAGGCACATTAAATGAAAGAACATTTCTAAATGACCACACAGGAGAAAGAAGATACCTACCTGTAGAATGTTATAAAGATAGAATAGAAAAATCAGTATATTATCATGAAGACTATGCAGCTGGACTTTCAAAAGAAGAATATGAAAGAAAAGTAGATTATGATTTTGAACAAGCTATAGCTCAAGCAGTATCTATTTATAAATCAAATAATTATGATATGAATATACCAGTACATCTAGCAAAATCATTAGATTCAGAACAAGAGAAATTCAAATATATAAATCCAGATGTAGAAGATTTAAGATACTTCTTAGAAGAGTACAAACCAAGAACAGCACTTCCACATATAACTTGCTTCAAAGAATTAACTATGGCTGGATTTACTCTTAAATCAAAAGCTTTTAGTGAGATTATGGAAAACTACTTTATAGAATGGAAATCAGTTAGACTTCCAAAAACTGAAAGAATAAAACCAAATGGAGTATCTATACCAGTAAAAGTTTATTATGAAAGAGAAATAGAGATACCAGAAGAATGGAAAGAAGAAAAGAAAGATAAATTAAGTGAACAAATATCTATAGAAGATAAGAATTAATAAACTAAAGATCTTCTTATGAGAATATAATCTAGAATCATTTTGTAACTTTGTAACTTGTAACCAAGAATTCTCTTGACTTTCTTAGTTGGTCTATTAAAGTTATTTTAAAAGCAGGCATTAAGCTAAGTATTTGATTTATATATTTATATTACCGCACTATGGGGAAAATGTCAGCTTATTTTAGATGTTTTACTTTAAGTTCATAAAAACATCATTTAAGGATAAAGGCTTATTTTTCCAAAGACTAAGTTAGTGTATTAGTATTGACTAATGACTAGAATACTGATATTCTCTTTTTAAGATTTACTAATGGAGGAGTGTGAAAAATGAGCAAAAAAGTAGGTTTTTTTATAGACGAAGATGTATACGAAAAGTTTTTACTTGCTATGGACATTTCTAAAGAATCCGAAGAAGAAGCTATTGAAATGTCTATGAGATGGTACATAGCAAAGACTTTTGAAAAGGTTTCTCATGAATACAATCCTAAAAAGGTTTCTAAATCTCCTGAAGGTGTTAATGATTATTATGGGAAAGCTATTGGGCGTATTCCTATTTGGGCATTAAAGCCGGAGCAGTATAATCATAAAATTATAAGAGCATATTTTACTGCTCTTGACATAGCAGGGTCTGCCACTATAAGTATGATGGAGCAATTATGTAGTGAAAAGGTTTACCCCAAACTATATGTACCTACTTTTAAAAATAATTACTCACAAATGAAGATTGATGGTGCAAAAAGTCATGGGAAAGTTTTTGAAGACGATGGAGAAAATGTATGGCTATGGAGTGAAATAGAAGATACTTTATTGAAACATAAATCAAGTTTTTATAGCGGGGAGGATAAGAATGAGTAGACTAGTTGATAGTAGTATAAGTATTTATGAAGCATTGGAGAATATAAAAAATGGCAAATATGTTATGCCTGCATTTCAAAGACAGTATGTATGGAGTATGGAACAAGTGGAAAAACTATGGGACTCTATTCTTTTAGACTATCCTATAGCTACTTTTTTATTTTGGCATGTTGATGATGATAATGTAACTTGGGATACATATTTTTGTAATTTTTTAAATGATGTTACATTTGATAATCGCAAACAGGCAGATACAGTTAATTATGAGTTAAGTAATATAAATGTTAATTTAACTGACACAGCAGTCCTTGATTGACAACAAAGATTGACTTCATTATTTTTATCTCTATATGGAGAAGCTTTTATAAGGCAAAAATATGCAAGACGAAAAAGTAGTGGAGGTATTGTAACAAAACTACTAATTGAACTAAATAAAAACAAGATAACTGTTGATGAAGAAGAATACAATAGTAAAAAATTTGATATAAAATTCAGCGATAAAATTGGGAAGCAAAGTCCTACACAATTTGAGATAAAAAATATATTAGATGTAAAGTTTCAAGATGAAACAACTAGAGAGATGGCCATTGAAGATGCAATTTCTAATGTTCCAGCAGATAGTAAAGATTATGCTAGGAATATTTTAAATAAGCTTTATAATAAAGTGTTTGTAGAAAAATTAATTAGATATACTGAAATACATGATATGAAGCAGGACGATGCCTTGGAGATGTTCGTAAGGTTTAATAGTGGTGGTAAGGCTCTTCGTAAATCTGAAATAACTATGTCTATACTTGAAGCATATTGGCCAAGTGCAAAGACAGAATTCGGGAAATTACTTGTAGATTCCTATGAAAATTTTGGTACAGATTTTATAATTCGTTCCGCCCTTATGCTTTATGGAGATGTTGTAAAATCAAATATTAATAAGAATATAGCTGAAGAATTAAAAAATAATTGGAATGATTTTAAAAAGGCTTTGAAAAACTTGGAGAGCATATTAAAAGATATGAAGATAGGAGTAAGTAGATTCTCAGGTAGCTGGAACGTTCTATTGCCGATTATATATTTTATTTATTATAATCCAGACTACAGAAATAATCTTGATGGTATTCGTGCATATTTAATAAGAGCAGTTTTATTTACTTACTTCCAATCTGGAACGACAAGTAAATTACAACAAATGAAGAGCAGAATTAATGAAAACGAACATGAAATATCAGTTGAAATGCTTAACCAAATGAATGATCTTAGGGTAACAGATGGAAAGATTGAAGACATTTTAAATGAAGAAAAAGGTAGCAGAGTTGCTGGAGAAGCTTTATACTTTCTGAGCTTAGATTGGAGAAATAGCCATTTTAAGTACGAACAAGATCACCTTCACCCCTTTGAAAGATTTGATGGCAATAAGCCTATTGCAGTATCTATGGAAGACTGGAGAAACTGGAGAGGAAATCGAAATAGGTTGGCAAACTTACACTCTTTAGAAGGTAGAAGCAATGCTAGCAAAAGTGATATGAGACTTGTAGATTATTATAATGATATGAATGATTCTCAAAAAGAAGAATTTAGAAAACAAGCATTTATCCCTGAAGATGTATCACTAGAATTAGAAAACTTTAATGAATTTTATGAAAAAAGAAAAGAGATATTAACTATGAAGATAAGGCAATTGTTAGGGTAAGATTATCATAAGTAGCATTTGTTGGGGGTGAGATGATTGAAAGATATGAAAGAAGTTCATAACTTTGCAGTAAAATGGCTTGATAAATTTAGGAATCAAGAAATTGATTATATAGAATTAGTAGACCATTATCTGGCCGATGATTGTGATGCACTTGGATTTGAAATGGATAGTGGAGAAGAATTTTCTAAAAGATATGGAAGTGCCGTTTATGACTATAGAGAACTCCAAAAAATTATAGATTACATAAATGATATTGAACTACTAGGTTCTGCCATTTATTCAAGATGGAGATATTTTAATCATTGGGCATACGATGGAGAAGAAATTTTAGAAGATAGAAATCGTTCTTGGTTTATTCTAGCTTTAAAGCGATTGCTTGTATTATCTGCTGAAAATAATGCTATGTTTAAAGGTATACCAAAGACTATTCATATTGTATCTAATAATATTTGCTATGGGCCATGTCCAGAGCCTACAGATGAAGTAGAGCAACACCTAACAATTAGTTCTGAAGGACAAATAAAATTTTCATCATTTAACTTTGGTTACGGAATGGAAAAATATGAAAAAGGAAGAAGTAAAGATTTTAATATAGGAAAACCGGTAGCTGAAAAAATATTAAGTGCGGTAGGTGAATATTTCAGTAATGAATATATTGAAATCTTTGCTACAGATATTGGCGATTGGAAGATGGAGATAATCAATACAGATGGAGAGAGCTACCACTTCAGAGGTTCACTTTGTGCAGATTTTGAAATTGATGGCATAGACTTATCTGATCTAATTCGTGATGAAATAGGTATAAAAAATTTATATATATTTGATGGGAACAATAAGCCGGATAAGGTGAATAAAATCACTATTGAATATAATAGAGTAGCAAAAATAAAACCCAAAGAATTAATAAGTGAATCAGAAGAATATGTAACTTGGGATTACAAGGAGAGTTTAACAATTGATAGGAAGACTGAAACAATTGAACATATACAAAATATCGGGTCAGGATGCATTGTTTCAAGAAAATTTCAAGTTCAAGGAGGAGTGGAGGCACTTCTCGATGATTTAGATGGAGATAGTTTGTTTGAATATATTGAGGGAAATCCTCCAGATGTTGTTGAAAATCCAGGGGAAATAAAAGGCTATAAAATTACTATAGAATTAGAAAAAGATGGTCAGCGAATAATTATAGGAACATTTGACAAAAAAGGACTGCCTGAAGATTGGGAAGACTTTGCGGAGGCTGTTTTAGATTTTATGTTATTTTATGGGCTAGGGGAAATACTTGATCCATCTATTTATAATTTGATAAAAAGGCGGAAAGGTGAATACATATATTGCAGCGTTACCTTTGACGATAGCTATAAAACTTATTACTATTTAACAGATGATGATAGTATTGAAGTTGGAGACTCAGTCATGGTCCCTGCTGGAATAGATGATCATCTAGCTATGGTAAAGGTTGTAAAGATAGGGTATTTCAAGGAAGAAGATGTTCCTTTTCCTATGAATAAAATAAAGAAGATAGTCAGAAAGGCTGCTGATGTAGATTTTGATAGCTGATCATAGTTATGGAGGATAAAATTATGGATATTAAAGCATTAAATAAAGATTTAGCAGAGATTATTCTAGGGTTATCTTCCATTTTAGGTAAGCCTATAAGTGAGGATAAATTTGAAATAGTAGATTTGGGTATTCCACATCAACCAACATCTCTCCCAAAAGGGAAAATGGGTATCTATATGTTTTTATATGATAATAAGTTTTTAAAGATTGGCAAAGCTGGTCCAAAAAGTAATGCTAGGTTTTATAGTCAACATTACAATCCTAAATCAGCTAGAAGTACATTAGCAGCTTCTATTCTAGCAGATGAATCAACTGCGAATAAAAGCATCTCCGAGTCTAATGTAGGAGTATGGATAAAGGAGAATTGTTATAGGATTGATATATTATTTGATTCTGACTTAGGAATATTTGCGTTAGAGCTTATAGAAGCTGCACTGCATTATAAATATGAGCCTGTATATGAAGGGTTTATAAGTCAAAGATAGAATGGTAGGGGTTGTTAATATTCAATATATAGGGGTTATCATTTTCATGATACTTATAATTATGATTTGTATTGTATTAGTACTCAAATTTAAAAGAAGCCAAGGTCTTGTACTTACCACAACAGATAATTATAATGGGGAAAAAAGCAAGCTAGAATTTACTACGGAAAATATACAGAACGAATTAGTTATCCAAATGGAAATGCTCCCTGCAGAGGTAATTATTGACGAGAACAAGCTTGTTGAGATTACAAATAGCAAAGTCTTAGCTCATGTAAATAATCTAGTACCTGGTTTAGCACAGGTGGGTAATGTGGCTCACAATGCAGTCCAAGCGGCACAAGCCAATGGGGAAGTATTATATAAAGCAATAATTCCTGCAGGTACGAAGTTGGCAGATTCAAAGGCTATGGAGAATGCTATTCGTGGTATTTATCGTGGCTCAGATGGTATTAAAGGTCATGGAAACCTAGTAGCTGTTGAAGCACAAAAAGGAACAGCGGTTGTAGCCAATATCGTAGCTGCTGCTATAGGAGTTGCCTCAATGGTTGTTGGTCAGTACTATATGACACAGATTAATGCTGAACTCGGAGTAATTAGCGAAGGCATATCTAAGATTTCAGATTTTCAGGATAATGAGTATCGTAGTAGGGTTTTCTCACTTGTTACTCATGTTAAAAAGATAGAGGATTTCCAAGTTGAAATTCTTGAAAATAATGAATTGAGACTCAGTAAAATTGGTCAACTTGATAGTCTGGAAGAAGAAAGCACTCAACTTCTAGGACAAGCTACATGGTAAAAGTATCCACCAAACAAAAATCATCCTTAAGTAATAGAAAGGTTAATACAAAATCGGATGCCTTTCTAATTGAAAGTGAAATTCCTTACTCCACACACCTAGAAAATCAATTTATTTTGGCTGAAGATGATATATCTAAATTTGAATATAAGAAGGTTGCTAAACCTGGAATTTCTGTAAAAAGGCCAGATTCGAAAAGTTATACTCTACAAAAATTTACTAGGGATTCATTTTATAAGGCTTTTGAAAATTATATTGACAATGTAGCTTTAGTTTTTTATGGAAACTTAATTTATGTGGATCCCAGGCAAATTGATAAAAATATTGTTATGGCAAATGACTTGGAGATTTCTTTAGAGGATTTTGTAAAATTCTTCATTAATTCTGGGGATCTTGATGATTTGAAAAACATAGAAATACTAACTTATATTAAGAAAGCTTCTCAGGACATTGTAAAGAATTCCATTATAAATAACGAAGAACTTGCAAACTCAATTTTCCAAGGTAAAGGTTGGTTTGAAGAACCTTATGTTGCAAATTATATATACGAAGATTCTAAACTTAGAGATAACTCTATTACAGGATTTACAATAACTACAGATTCGGGCAGAGGTAGTGGGAAATATACAATTATAATAAAACCTATTTAAAATACATTAAATAAAGAAGATTCGATATAGAGGCTTCACTTTTAAAAGTAGGGGCCTCTATACTTTTATATCCTTTTAAAAATCCTTCTTAGGTTCATATGGAATTTTTAAATTATAACCCATCCTATTTATTTCACAAAGCTTGATTACAACAAGATTGGTTTGAGTATTTAATATACTGGCTATTTAAGCTGGAGGTAATCCTTCTCCAGGTATTCATAAGTTTCAATTCTATCTAAAATTTAATAATAATAAAACACCTATAATATTTAGAACCCTAAAAATATTTTATTGACAAAAGAAATTCTTATGATAATATATATAAGTAAGTACTAACATAAGGAGGGGCGATAGATGGAAAAAACTAATAAAAGAATGACAAGGGAAGAAAGAAGAAAGCAAATATTAGAATCAGCCTTAAAGGTATTTATAGAGAAAGGATACAATGGCTCAACTACTTTAGATATAGCAAAAAAAGCAGACATATCTGAAGTTACTTTATTTAGATACTTTGACTCTAAAAAACAAATGTTTATGGAAGCTATAGAACCAATTTTAATAACTAGCTTAAAAGAATCCTTGGTAGAGTCCCAGGGCTTAGAGCCTATGGAAAAGTTAGAATATATTCTAAAGAATAGAATTAAATTCATTTCTCAGCATAATAAAGTAATTAAATTAATTTTAATGGAGAGCCAAGTAAATCCTGAAGTAGCTGATTTTGACTTTATTAAACAAATAACATCAATGTTAAAGGATTCCATAAGGGACACAGATATTGACTTAGAAGATGAAGATTTCTCCATAAGACTAATGATGGGAAGTATTTTATCCTTCTTATATTTACCTAAAATAAAAGATAATGAAATTGATTCTTATGTAGAAAAACTAATAGATACAATTACCAAATAAAGATCTAAGGAAGGATGGGTTATCATGAACAAGATATTTTCCAAGATAGGAAGTAGAATAGAAAAAACTCCTTTTAAAACCTTATTTGTAACTATAATAATATTTGCCCTTATGATAGTTGGTGCTATAAAGGTAAACATGGCGACTGGTAGTGAAACTCTAGTCAAGACTAGCAATGAAGCCTATATATCTAATTATGCTATGGAGGAGGAATTTGGTGGAGATGCCATCATGGTACTACTTGAAGGTGAAGAAGAGGATTTATTAAAGTTAGATAATATGAAAAAGATGTGGAATGTGGAAGAAAGACTTAAATATAATGAAGGAATTTTTACTCTTATGAGTCCAGCTAGCATTGTACATCAAATAACAGATAAACAAGGAACGGAAATAAAGAAACAAGTACCAGATATTAGCGATGGACTTGGTGAATTGGGAGATAAACTTACTGAAATAGGCCAAGAATTAGGAAGTAAAGAATTACCAGATCCTCAGGCAGTAGAAGAAAAGCTTGATAATTTAATGAAATCTATGGATCCAAGTAAGCTTATGGATGATATGGCTGGAGAACAAGAAAAAGAATTAAAAGATAAGTTTATGACCCTGGGTAATGGGTTGGGAGAGATGGGGCAAAAACTAAGTAGTATAGGCAGTGAGTTAGCCAGTAAAGATATACCTAATCCAAAGATGATAGAAGAAAAGTTAGAGGAATTATCAGGAATTTCAAAGGTATTTGATGAACTTAGCAGTGGTCAAGATGATTTAGCAAAAGGTGTAACAGAACTGGGAGGTGGATTGGATACTTCTTCAGCAGGCTTAAAGGAAATATCAAGACAGCTAGGACAAATGGCAGAAGAGATGAAAGGCAATCCTGAGCTCTATAAAAAACTAAATATGTTTGCAGAAAACATAGATAAAAGCTCTGCAGGTTTATCAATGATGTCAGAGAATACAGGAAAGCTTTCACAGGGTAATGAAAATACATCTCAGGCACTTAATAATATTGGTCAAAAACTAAAGCAAGAGTTAGAAGAAATGAAAAAAGCTTTATCTGGAGATGGGATATCCTCAGAAGAACTAAAGCAAATGTCAAATGGTTTTATTACTATGGGAGAAAACTTAGGTGATTTAAGTAAGGGCCTCTCTCAAATGGCAGCAGGTGGAAGCATACTTCCAGATAGCTCAAATGTTTTTTCTTCTTTAAAAGGAAACATAGAAAAAGAAGTTTCAGCTATGAAAGACAATCTATCAGGCGGTATTTCACCGGATGAGTTAAAAACAATGTCAGATGGGTTTATTACTATGGGTGAAAACCTTAGTAAAATAAGTGGTGGACTTAAGACCTTCCATGAAAAGTCTGGAATGATGATTCCATATTTTCCCCACAATCAAAAAGAATTAGAAAATATTTTGTATGAAGATGGAAATTTAAGAGATATATTTTCTGATACCATAATCGATGAAAATCATATGATGATAATGATTAAGTTAAAAGGAAACCTAGAAGATAGTGAGATTGACTCTATTTTTAATGAAGTCTCCCATGCTATGGAAGCAGAAGACTTTGATGTGAACTTCATAGTTTCAGGAAAACCTGTATTGGATTCCTCCCTAAGAACAGAGATGAAATCTAATATGATAATAATGGTTGCTTCAGCAGTAGCTTTGATGCTTATAATACTCAACCTGGTCTTTAGGGTTAGATGGAGGGCCTTAAGCCTTGGAATAATATTTGTATCTGTAATAGCCACATTAGGACTTATGGGACATTTAAATGTTTCCATGACCATGGTTTCCATGGCAGTCTTTCCCATCTTAATTGGGCTAGGTATAGACTATTCTATACAATTTCAAAATAGATACGAAGAAGAGCATTCCGTAAAAACAACCCTTGTACAAATTGGTAAGGCTGTGGGTCTAGCTGTACTAGCTACAGTATTAGGATTTGTATCCCTCTTTGCATCCCCAGTACCTATGATACAAGATTTTGGAAAGATGCTTACCATAGGAGTTATAGTTTCCTTTATAGGAAGTATCTTTTTACTAATGCCAGTTCTTAGTGCTAGGGATACAGTGGCAGCAAAGGCTAGGGACTTTAGAATTAAAGACTATGAAAAGGCAGGCCCAATAGATAAATTTTTAAGATTTACAGTAAACTCAGTTATAAAACTAGCACCTCTAATAATAATAATTGCCATAGGCCTGGCTACCTTCGGGCTCATAGCTGATACGAAGGTAGGTGTAGAAACAGATATAGAAACCTTTATGCCCCAAGATATGGATGCCCTTCATGATATTCACTATGTTAGGGATATTGTAGGATCTACAAATCAAATGGTTATATTTATGGAAGACGAAGAACTTCTTACTGAAGACAATCTCAGCTGGATGAGAGATATAAGCAAGCAAGCAAGAGCTGAATTTTCAAAGAAGATTGTAGATATCAAATATATAGATAATCTTGTAGAAAACTTCTCTGATATAGAAGAAATAAACTTTGATGAATATCTGGAGATTATAGATAATGACATACCAGAAAGCCAAAGAAGGATGTTTATTAGCGATGAGAAGGATAAGGCTGTTATTCTTATGAATGTAGAACATATGGCAACAGCAGAGTTACAAGAGTTTGTGGAAGATATGAAGATTATGCTAGAAGATGCCCCTATAAAGACATCAATTACAGGGAAATCTGTTTTAGATGTTGAAATGGTTAAGGGACTAACAGATGGTAGGTTTAGAATGACCATTATAGGTTTAGGATTAGTATTTCTATCCCTGTTAATACTTTATAGATCCTTCTTCAAGGCCCTTGTAGCAGTACTTCCAGTTATCCTAATAGTAGGTATGTCCGGTGGCATTATGAACCTACTAGGATTAAAATATACTCCAATAACAGCAACCCTTGGAGCCTTGGTCTTAGGGATGGGAACTGAAATGACCATAATGTTACTTGAAAGGTATTTGGAAGAGAGAAACGAAGGAAAAGATAAAAGAAAGGCTCTCTTTACTACTATAAAGTTTATAGGTAAGGCAACACTAGCATCAGGACTTACCACAGTTGGGGGCTTTAGTGTTCTAATGACTTCAAAGTTTGTAATACTTAAGGATTTTGGTCTGATGACAGTAATAAATATATCCTTGGCCCTGATGGCAACCTTTATAATCCTACCAGCCTTGATATGGATTTTGGATAGGTTCATTGTAAGTGACAAGGTGAAGAAAGAAGCATATAAGGAGATACCACAAGAATAAGGAAAGAAGGGGGAATATATCTTGAAAAAAGGGAAGATAGTTCAAGGGGTTAGCCTAGTATTATTTATAAGTCTAATAATTCTTGGGAAAGTACAAGTTTGGATGGCCATCTTTGGTGGTAGTTTACTATTATCAACCTATTTTGGAAGATTTTATTGTGGCTATATTTGTCCCATAAACACTGGTATGGAGATAATAGATGGTAAAGCAAATAAAAAGAAAAGAAAAAGAAAATCTGTTCCAGATCTATTTAAAAAAGCAATTGTTAGGTATGGTATTCTAGCCTTATTTCTAGGAACTATGGTTATAGTTTTCAAAACAGGTAAGAAGTTGCCAGTATTGCCAGTCCTATTTTCTTTAGGGCTAATAATAACCTACTTTTACAGGCCAGAATTTTGGCATAGGTATCTTTGTCCCTATGGTAGTTTACTATCTATTTTTTCTAAGTTTAATAAGAAAGCATATAGGGTCTATAATGATGGTTGTATAAAGTGTGGTAAATGTGTTAGAGTTTGTCCAGCAGATGCTTTTATTTGGGAAGATAAAAAAGACTATCCTCTTATAATTAAGAATGAATGTCTTCAATGTGGAAAGTGTGTTGAAGCATGTCCTACTGATTCTATAAAATAGAAATAGATGGAGGAGGCGAAGATAATGATATCAGAAAAAATGATTTATGTAATATTTGAAGTAGTAATTAAAAAGGACTATATGGACCAATATTTAAATTTAGCAGCTAAACTTAAGAGACATGTTGAAGCAAATAAAGGATTTGTAAGGTCGGAGCGTTTCTCTAGCCTTGTAGATGAAAGGAAACTTTTAAGTCTATCAGTATGGGAAAATGAAGACTATCTGAATGAATGGAGAAATCAAATAGACCATCGACTAAGCCAAAAAGAAGGGCGAGACAATATATTTGAAAGTTACACAACAACGGTTACATCAAAACTTAGATGCTATACAAATAATGATAGGGCAGAAGCCCCAGATGATTCTAATGATTTCTTGAACGGGTAGATAAAGGAAGAATAGATTATTGGGTGAGATCGTAGGGTATAATACACTTATAAAAATTAAATTGAGGTGTATTAAAAATGTTAGAAAGAAAAGATAATTCTTATGAAGTTAATAATAATCATGGCCACCACGATTCGCATAATCATGATGAACATGCACATCATGAACAAGTAGAACATCACAATCATGAAATGCATGATCATTCGGAGTATAATCACAAGAATCAGACCGAACATGGTGGTCATCATAAACATGAAGAACATGAAAACTATACTCACAATGAGCACCATGAGCATCATGGAGATCATGAACACCATGGAGGACATGATCACCATCATCATGGCAATTTTAAAGAGCTATTTTTAAAATCATTACCATTGGCTATACCAATTCTAATATTGTCACCAATGATGGGCCTTACACTACCGTTTCAGTTCACCTTCCAATACTCGGATATTCTTGTAAGTATTCTATCAACAATATTGCTGATTTACGGTGGCAAGCCATTCTATCAAAGGGCTATAGATGAATTTAAACAAAAATCCCCGGGAATGATGGCTTTAGTTTCTTTAGGTATATCAGTATCTTATTTATACAGTATTTATGCAGTCATTCTCAGATATATATCTGGGGAATATGTTATGGATTTTTTCTTTGAATTTGCTTCTTTGGTTTTAATTATGCTACTGGGTCACTGGATTGAAATGAAAGCAGTTGGGGATGCCGGTGATGCACAGAAATCATTAGCAGAATTACTGCCTAAGGATGCTCACCTTGTTTTAGAAGATGATTCAATAGAAACACGGCCTGTTACTGAGTTATTAGTAGGGGATATTGTAAGAGTTCAAGCAGGAGAAAATGTTCCAGCGGATGGAATTATAGTAAGAGGTGAATCACGTGTAAATGAAGCACTTTTAACCGGTGAATCCAAACCTGTTGAAAAAAAGGTAGATGACCTTGTAATTGGTGGTTCAACCAATGGCGAAGGTATCCTATATATAAAGGCGCAAGAAACAGGTGACCGCTCCTTTATTTCTCAAGTACAAACATTAATAAGCCAAGCACAAAATCAACCATCTCGAGCTGAGGGTCTTGCTAATAATGTAGCGGGCTTGTTGTTCTATATAGCAGTGATAGTGGCTGCTATAGCCTTTGTTATTTGGCTAATGATTACTGATTTACAAACAGCAATTAGTTTTACAGTCACTACTTTAGTTATTGCATGTCCACATGCCTTAGGTTTAGCTATTCCACTGGTAGTAGCACGTAGTACAAGTTTAGGAGCAAGTCGTGGATTATTAGTAAAAGATAGAGAAGCTTTAGAATTGGCAAATAAAGCTGATGTTATGGTCCTGGACAAAACTGGAACATTAACCACTGGTGAATTTAAAGTATTGGCTCTTGATGTTATTAGCAACAAATATTCCAAAGATGAAGTAACTGCACTAATCGCTGGCATTGAAGGTGGTTCCAGTCACCCAATAGCACAATCAATAGTGAGCTATGCCAATGAACAAGGTATTAAACCTATTAATTTCGATTCAATAGATATTATATCAGGTGCAGGAGTTGAAGGAGATGTTAATGGTAAACACTATAAATTAATAAGCCAAAAAGCATATGGTAAGGAACTTGATATTGAAGTGCCTGTAGGTGCTACATTAAGTATCTTTGTAGAAGAAGGAGTAGCAATTTCTTCTGTAGCTTTAGGTGATGAATTAAAAGAAACAAGTATTAATCTTATCAAAGCATTAAAAGCTAATGGTATTGAGCCGATTATGGCTACAGGAGACAATGAAAAGGCAGCAAAAGCTGTTGCAGAAAAACTAAATATAAAATATAAATCAAACCAATCACCACAAGATAAATATGAACTAGTTGAATCATTAAAGAAACAAAATAAAACTGTAATCATGGTAGGTGACGGAGTTAATGATGCACCATCCCTTGCTTTAGCAGATGTTGGGGTAGCAGTTGGTGCAGGTACTCAAGTCGCCATAGATTCAGCAGATATAATCTTAACCCAATCTGACCCTGGAGATATTGAATCATTTTTAGAATTATCTAAAAAAACTACTCGAAAAATGAGAGAGAATCTTGTATGGGGAGCAGGTTATAACTTTATTGCTATTCCATTAGCTGCTGGTATTTTAGCACCAATAGGAATATCATTAACACCTGCAGTTGGAGCTATTCTTATGTCACTATCAACAGTCATAGTAGCTATCAACGCAATGATGCTAAAGTTAGATGATTAAAGAAATATATATATAATTATAAAAGTCTTAAATTTATTAATATAGGTTTAGGGCTTTTTCTTTTGAAGTTAAAATACTTTTCTAATATTGACCTAAGTCAAATACTTTCCAAAATAATCATGCTAATATGTATTCAGAAGATAAAAATAAACAAATTAAAAAAAGTTTTAAAAATAATTAAAAAAGTTTTTAAATTTTGATCTAAGTCAAGGTTTAATTATTTAGTAAGAGGTATTATATAGTTACAATAAGGATTTAAAAGACAGAAATCATATAAAAAATTAAAAGGAGAGATTTATAATGAAAAAATTTAATGAGGCACTAGAACAAAACTTGGGAAGATTAGAACAATATGTACCAGTAGTGGCAAGGGTTCATGGTGGAAGCCATCCAGAGTTTCATGATGTAAAAAGAATATTCGATGAAGTAAGTGTAAAAGTTAAGAAGGCAGGATCAGAAAAACCAAATTTAGACAATGAATTCAAAGAACTACGCGAAATCACAGATAACTATACTGTACCTGGGGATGTATGTGAATCTTATGAAGCAGTATACAATATGTTAGAAGAAGTAGACAAAGCATACCAAAAATAAAAATAATAATAGAGATAGTTCAGGAGGGGTAAGGATGCAAAGAGTTATTTTAAAAAGCAAAAATAAAATTACATTAATAAGTGGTATCTTAATAGCCATTGCCTTTATTAGCAAATGGACAACAGGAAATATGGATATATTTGTTTGGTCATTGGTAATAGCTTCAATCTTAGGAGCAGCACCAATAGCTATTCAGGCCTATCAGGCATTAAAAGTAAAAGTAGTAAGTATAGATGTATTAGTAACAATAGCAGTAATAGGAGCATTTTTAATTCAAAATTTCGAGGAATCAGCAATAGTTACCTTCCTATTCCTATTCGGGGCATATTTAGAGCAAAGAACCCTAAATCAAACACGTTCAGCAATAAAAGAATTAACAGAAATGGCACCAGAAAGTGCATTAAAGCAAATGGAAGATGGAGAATTTGAAGAAGTAGAAGTAGATGAAGTAGATGTAGGAGATATATTATTAGTAAAAACAGGAGCAAAAGTACCAGTAGACGGAACAGTGCTAACAGGGGAAGGAAGTATCAATGAAGCAAGTATAACAGGGGAATCAATACCAGTAAGTAAAGAAAAAGGATCAAATGTATTTGCAGGAACAATTTTAGATAATGGAACAATACAAATAGTAGCAGACAGAGTAGGAGAAGACACAACATTTGGTAAAATCATAGAACTAGTAGAAGAAGCTCAAGACTCAAAATCAGAAGCAGAAAGATTTATAGATAGATTCTCAAAATGGTATACACCAGCAGTTCTAGTATTAGCATTTATAGTATGGATATTCTCAAGGGATGTAGAACTAGCAATCACAATACTAGTGCTAGGTTGCCCAGGAGCATTAGTAATAGGTGTGCCAGTATCTAATGTAGCAGGAATAGGAAACGGAGCAAAACATGGTGTACTACTAAAGGGTAGTGAAGTTATTCAAGATTTCTCTAGATTAGACACTATGGTATTTGATAAAACAGGTACTTTAACAGTAGGAAACCCATCAGTAGCAGAAAAAGTATACTATGGAGAAAACATAGAAGAAACATTAGGATATTTAGCAAGTATAGAAAGAGAATCAGATCACCCATTAGCAAAAGCAGTATTAGAAAAAATAGGAGAAGCAGAGTTTTCTGAAGTAAGTGATACAGAAGTAGTGAAGGGTGGAGGAATAGTAGCTAGGGTAAATGGTAAAAGAGTGGCAGTTGGAAATGTGGCCTTAATGGAACAAGAAAATGTAGAATTAACCGAAAAAGCAAGAGAAGACATAAGACGCTTTGAAAAGGAAGGAAACTCATTAGTAATAACATCAGTAGATGGTCAACTAAAAGTATTAATGGGAGTAAAAGACCAGATACGTCCAGGAGTAAAAGAAGATTTACAAAGATTAAAGAAATTAGGAGTAAAAAACCTAGTAATGCTATCAGGAGATAATCAAGGAACAGTAGACGTAGTAAGTAAAGAACTAGGCCTAACTGAAGCTCATGGGCATATGTTGCCAGAGCATAAATCTGAATATGTAAAAATGTTAATAGAAGAAAAAGGCCAAATAGTAGCATTCGTAGGAGATGGGGTAAACGACAGTCCATCCCTAGCCCTAGCACAAATAGGAATAGCCATGGGAAGTGGAACAGACGTAGCCATAGAAACATCAGATGTAGTACTAATGAATTCAGATTTCAGTAAATTACCACACGCATTAGGACTAGTAAAAGCAACAGCAAGAAACATGATGCAGAACATCTTAATAGCAGTAGGAGTAGTATTAGTATTATTAGCAAGTGTACTATTTAGTGATTGGATGAATATGTCCATTGGAATGTTAGTCCATGAAGGTAGTATCTTAGTTGTAATCCTAAACGGTATGAGATTATTAAAATATAAACTAAGATAAAAATATAAACCCAAAATTGAGCTAGGTCAAAGTTTTAATAAATCAAATATGGTAATATTATACTAGAAGGTAATAAATGAATGAAATTTATGGGAGGAGATTAAATTATGAAATCAGCAACAATCCAATTAGAAACTTTAACATGTCCATCATGTATTCAAAAGATTGAAGGTGCACTAAAAGGTTTAGACGGAGTAGATCAGGATACAGCAAAAGTATCATTTAACTCAAGCAAAGTAAAACTAGACTTTGACGAAGATAAAGTATCAATCCAAGAAATAGAAAATGCGATTAGTAAATTAGGATATGATGTATTAAAATCAAGAGTAAAATAAAAAATAAACAAATAAACCCTCTAAATTCTTTATACAGTAAATGAGTTTCTCGAATTTAGAGGGTTTTGTTGTTTGTAATTTGAAATAGTTTTAAATAGAAAATATGGCTTTTGAAAATCTATGAAAAGATAAAAATTGTAAAGAAAGAACTATAGTCTCATTTTTCAAAATGTATAATAGAGAATCTTTTAAGAAATATATACCGCCACCAAGGGGGTAGTATCAACCTATGACATCTTTATTGTCACATGAAGGCATTGTGAGATAGTTTGTAAGGTAAGGCAGCGATAAACTTAGTAATATCAATAGATTGAGCCATTGAGTGTGTAGATTGCATTCAATGGCTTTTGTGTTTTTGAGAACATTTCCACTGGATTTTATAATCAGATTTTAATAAAACAATTAATCAATTAATAAATTAATAATATTTGAAAACAACCATATTGACAACTATCGATATGGTTGTTATAATAATTTCAGAATATCGATAACATTCGATGTCATCGAAACATATAGATATATCAAGGAGGTAACTTTATGATTCAGTCATATGCAGAATATATTCCAGTATTTAAAGCTATATCTGATGAGACTCGTTTAAAGATAATTGACATGCTATCTTGTGGGGAAATGTGTGCCTGTGATATTTTAGAAGGCTTAAGTATATCACAATCTACCCTTAGCTATCATATGAAGACTCTTACAGATTGTGGACTTGTAAATTCAGAACGTGACGGTGCATGGATGAGATATACCCTTAATAAAGAAAGAATAGATGAAGCTTTAAGTTTTATTACATCCATAGCTAATGAAAAGGAAGATTGTATTTGTAAGATATGTAAAAGTAATGATTAAAATAAATAAATTTAGGAGGACATTGTAATGAAAAAAATGGTTATATTTGATCCAGCTATGTGTTGCTCAACAGGGGTTTGTGGACCATCTGTTGATAAAAATCTATTAAGGGTATCTACAGTCCTGAATAGATTAAAGAAAAAGGGTGTTAATGTAGAAAGACATAATCTTTCCAGTAATCCTCAAGCTTTTATAGACAATAAGATAGTTAATAAATTTTTAGTAGATGAAGGTACAGATGTGCTTCCTATTACACTGGTAGATGGAGAAGTTGTAAAGATGAAAGAATATCCTACTAATGAAGAGTTTGTATCGCTTCTTGAGATACCTAAAGAATATATTATGTCTGAGTTAAGAGCAAAGAAAGAAAATAATAGTTGTTGTGGTGGAAATGGTTGTTAATACAAGGAGGCAATATGTATAAAAATTTTGATTTAAAAGATATTAATCTAACAAAATACATGTTTTTTACAGGTAAAGGTGGGGTTGGGAAAACATCAATAGCTTGTTCCATAGCAGTAAATTTGGCAGATAGCGGAAAAAAGATTATGCTAGTGAGTACTGACCCAGCTTCAAATCTTCAAGATGTTTTTAATACAGAACTAGATAATAAAGGTGTGGTAATTAAAGAAGTGCCAAATCTTATAGTAGCAAATTTTGAACCAGAAGCTTCAGCTGCTGAATATAGAGAAAGCGTAGTAGGACCTTTTAGAGGGAAACTTCCTGAGATTGCAATACAAAATATGGAAGAGCAGCTATCAGGCTCCTGCACAGTGGAAATTGCATCTTTCAATGAATTCTCAGGCTTTATTACTGATGAAAAAGCGGCAGAAGAATATGACCACATTATATTTGACACTGCACCAACTGGGCATGCTCTAAGAATGCTTGAATTACCATCTGCTTGGTCTGATTTCATAAGTAAAAGCACTCATGGGGCTTCCTGTTTAGGTCAACTCTCTGGATTGCAGGAAAAACAGGATATATACAAGAAAGCAGTAGAGAATTTAGCAGATGGGGAAAAGACAACTTTAATTTTAGTTTCAAGACCTGAAAACTCAGCATTAAATGAAGCTGAGAGAGCATCTAAAGAACTTCAAGACTTAGACATAAGAAATCAACTTCTAATAATTAATGGTGTATTACAAAGTCATGATGATGAACTTTCTACTTTGATTTTTAACAAACAACAAAATGTTATGAGTAATATGCCTGAGGGACTAAAAGGTTTTGATACATATGAAATTCCTTTAAGACCATATAACATTGCAAGTGTTGATAATCTTAGAACATTCTTTGAAGATAGTAAAGTTGATTATATGGAATCAACATTAATTACTGATAATATACCAACATTAAATAATGTAATTGAAGATCTATACAATAATGATAAAAAAGTAATATTTACCATGGGTAAAGGCGGAGTTGGAAAGACTACAATTGTAGCAACCATTGCAGTTGAGTTAGCTAAAAAGGGTAAGAAAGTTCATCTAACTACAACGGATCCAGCAAATCATATAGGTAATGTGATTGATGAAAGCTTTGGTATCACAATTAGCAATATAGATGAAGAGGAAGAATTAAGAAAATATGGTGAAGAGGTATTAAGTAAAGCAAGAGAAGCAAATGCCTCTCAAGATGATATTGATTATATAGAAGAAGATTTGAGAAGTCCTTGTACACAAGAAATCGCTGTGTTCAGAGCTTTTGCAGATATAGTAGAACGTTCTGAAGATGAAGTAGTAGTAATAGATACAGCTCCTACGGGGCATACATTATTATTATTGGAATCTACTGAAAGTTACGATAAGGAAATCTCTCGTACTCAAGGTGAAACACCAGAGTCTGTTAAGAAACTACTACCAAAACTTAAGGATGATAAATTTACTGAAGTCTTAATAGTTGCATTACCAGAGGCAACTCCTTATTATGAAGCAAAAAGACTTCAAGATGATTTAGATAGAGCAGATATATTTAGTAAATGGTGGCTTGTTAATTCAAGCTTTTATGCAACAGAGACCACTAACGAAATACTAAAAGCAAAAGCAAGCAATGAGGTAGAATGGATTAATACCATTGATAAAGAGTCAAAAGGGAATTTTGCAGTAATTAAATGGACTCCCGAAGAATTAAAAGGAGAACAGTTAGCAGCATTATTATAATATTTTGAGGGAGGTTTTAGACCTCCCATATTATTTCGAATGGAAGGAATGATTAACATGTCGAAGGAAAAATTACCTTCGGGAATAAATTTTTTTCAAAAGTATTTAACAATCTGGGTTGCTCTTAGCATGATAGGGGGTGTGCTAATTGGTAGATACTTGCCAGCAATACCTGAATTTTTTGGTAGATTTGAATATGCACAGATATCCATCCCTACCGCAATCCTTATTTGGATAATGATTTATCCAATGATGATGAAGGTGGATTTTCAAAGTGTAAAAAATGTAGGGAAAAATCCTAAAGGTTTATACGTAACATGGATAACAAACTGGCTTATTAAACCTTTTACTATGTATGCAATAGCTTCATTTTTCTTATTTATAGTTTTTAAAAATTTTATAACACCTGAACTTGCAACAGAATATCTAGCAGGAGCAGTCTTACTGGGAGCAGCACCATGTACAGCAATGGTCTTTGTATGGAGTACATTAACAAAAGGCAGCCCAGCTTATACAGTGGTTCAAGTAGCAACAAATAATTTAATCATATTAGTAGCATTTATTCCTATAGTTAAGTTTTTACTAGGAGTGGGTAATGTAGTAGTTCCATGGGATACTTTAATATTATCTGTAGTACTATTTGTAGTTATTCCATTGGCAGGTGGTATATTAACTAGAGTGAAAGTAATAGAGAAAAAAGGATTGGATTATTTTGAAAATGGGTTTTTACCTAAATTTGATGGTGCAACTACTATAGGGTTATTATTAATGCTGGTATTATTATTCTCTTTCCAAGGTGAAACAATATTGAATAATCCTTTACACATTTTGCTTATAGCTATTCCACTAACTATTCAGACATTTTTAATTTTCTTTATAGCATACGGAGCAGCTAAATGGCTTAAATTACCTTTCGATGTAGCAGCACCAGCAGGTATGATAGGTGCTTCCAATTTCTTTGAACTAGCCGTTGCAGTTGCCATAGCATTGTTTGGTATGGATTCCCCAGCTGCACTTGCAACAACTGTAGGGGTTTTGACAGAAGTACCATTAATGTTGTTACTTGTGAAGATAGCAAACAACACTAAGCATTGGTTCCCTGTTTCGGAATGATAGTTTTAAAATAATTTATCATAGATGAGGGCTGCTTGTATCGAACAGTCTTCCTATTAGGAGGTATACGAATGAAAAAGAAAGTTGCTTTTATATGTGTTCATAATTCATGTCGTTCACAAATGGCAGAAGCTTGGGCAAAAAAGTTAGATAATGACGATTTGGAAGTTTATTCAGCAGGAACAGAAAGTTATCATGAAGTAAAACCTTTAGCTGTTCAAGTTATGGATGAAGTTGGGGTTGATATGAGCGACCAACGTCCTAAATTATTAAATGAGATCCCTGAAGAAGTAGATATTTTAATTACAATGGGATGCAATGTAGTCTGTCCTTTCGTACCTAATAGCCATAGCGAGGACTGGGGTCTTGATGATCCATCAGGTGGCCCAATTGATGGTTACAGAGAGACAAGAGATTTGATTAAGGAAAAGGTAGAGAATTTGATAAGTAGAGTGAAGAAAGAAAAGAATTAAATAAACTTAAATTGTGATAAACAAAGCCTTCAAATATATTTTGAAGGTTTTGTTGCTTACAATTTTAATATAAAAGGTATTTATTAAATTATTAAGATAGTTTTTTTAATGCAGTAAGCAAAATGTACTATGTAAAAATCTTAAAGATTTCATAGAGAAACGATAGAAGATTAGAAATATACCCTGGCACCAAGGGGCTACTATCTACCTTCAGCATCAGAATCGTCTCTTCAAGGCATTGTGAGGTTATGGTGAAACTAGAGGAACAGTAAAATTTAGTAATATCAATGCTTTGAGAGAATATGAGACATTGAATGTACGGATGACATTCAATGTCCTATTATACTTGGAAACATGTCCATTAATATATGGGTATTATGATGTGGTGAGTTCAGTATTATTCAGGGATGCTCCTGTTAATTAAAAAATAGGGCATATTTTAGTTCTAAACTATACACAATTATAACTATATGTAGATAGTTTTGATAGATGACAACATATGACATTCGATAAACAGAGACATTTGAGGGATAATTGGTTAAATTTGGTTGATAAAATAGTGAGTGAATTATATACTAGAGATAAAGATTTGTAGAAAAGTGTGACATTAAAATAATATCTATATCTGCATATATATAGGTTTGATGGAGGTTAAAGATGCGAAAAATTTATCTGGATAGGACAGAATTTACTGGAGCAGTATTTTTAGAAGATGCTGAGATTATAACAGCAGGTACAACAATTTATTCTATGAATGTTAATGACAGAAATGATGAGTATCAGAGATATGCTAACGATTATGATATTCAATTTATATTTGATGACTGTATTCCACCACATTTAGAATTTTATACTGTTCCACAAGTAGATATTATGGCGAAAGATAGTAGAGGTGGATTTATTGGAACCGTTGGTCAACCATGTGACTTAGAAAGTGATGCAACAATTTGTTATATCAATAAAGACTTAGAGTGCTTTATAATTTCTGAAAATGGAGCAGATTTTCTAAGTAATATAGAATCATGGCAAAACAACTTGAAACCTTATGATAAAATCACCTTTTATCCTTCGAAAGCAGAAGCGGAAATGGAACTAGAATTTATCGATTTGACTGAAATAGGAATAAATGAGGTTAATATATAAATCTTAATACACATAAATAAACAAAAAATAACTATGTCGCATAATTTATTTTATATGCAACTAACAAGAAAAGAATAGAATGACCAGAAAATAATAGTAAAGCCTTTATTAGTCTTTAATAAGCATGGGCTTATTAAGATATTAAAATTGTCTCTTCCAATCAATTTTGGCATAATGATAAGGATAAAAAATAAAGAGATTTCTTTAAGAAAACCTTTCTTAGAGTAGTCGCTTTTTATTTGCCTATTTATATTAAAATTCTTCAAGCTTATTCATCCTATATCTCCATATTGGAAGAGCAATAATTCCCAAAGTCATATATTTCAGAAAAAGATTAAGCATATGGTTCTGGGATAAAATAATATCTCCATTGAATGTAAAGCCATTATTGAAAATTTGAATTACAGGGGTCAGAAGTCCTAATGTAAAAGGTAGTGCTATACCAACACCTATAAATGAAATAATAAAATTAAGTATATTGCTTATTCTAGGGAAAGCATCATTGATAAATAGAATCAAAAGTCCATAGAGAATTACTGCAAGGATTCCAGCACCTGCATCAGGTAAATATTGTAGCTTTCCTTCTACAAGTTTTGCAGCCACATTAGGATGGAAGAAATATATTGTATAAAATAAGATAACAAAAAAGTCGATTCCAAATGCCATTGCTTTGAAGGAAATCAAGGTAATATTCTTATAAAGTTTTATAAAAAGAACTAATATTATTAAACATATCCCTATAAATAATCCTATCAATATACTGACCTCCTATAGCTTATTTTCTACCATCAATGTCTTTAAAGAATTTCCTGTTTAGACATTGGTCTAGATTAAAATCATATCCTAATTTATTCATTCCATAAAACTTGAAGAGTAAAAGATTAATATTAACTTTCATAACCTGGGCGATTTGATCTAGGTCATAGCCCATTTTCCCATAATCAATAATTTCCTCTTCATCTAGGAGTAAGTGGGAAGCAAAAAGATTAGCTTCATACTCTAGGCTTGATTTAACGTCAAAGAGGGTGAACTCTGACAGTCCTTCCTTGGCTTCCGCTCGATGGTAAAGATCATGGCCTAGCTCATGGGCAAACATCATTCTTTTAAAATTATCATCAATAGAGGGATTGTAGAAAACAAAGCGATTCCTCTTAATAACCACATACATACCTAAAGCATGGGTCTGGTCAGTAAATGGTAGTAGATTGACATTTCTGTTTCTTAAAATCAATTCAGGGTCTCTAGTTTCATGCTTCATAATTAACTTCATGGCATCTTCATAGATTAATCCATACCTGTTTTTCATAATATCTATTCCTTATTTTCATCATCAACTACTCTAAATTTTTTAGGTATAAATTTCTTGTTTTCTTTCTTAGAAATGATGAAAGCTTCTTGGAGAGTTTCTAAGATTACCCTTTTATCATCATCAGTTATATCCCCACCAGCCATTAAACCCACCATACCGTTTACTAAATCAGAAGCATAGTTAGCATCATAAGAACCAAACTTTTCCTTGATAGAAAGGACAAAGGCATCTTCATCACTTAAAAGTTCAAGTTTATCAATTTTTAAAGCTTTTGCCAGATCATCATAAATTCTAGGATACCTAGGATTTGACTCTCCAGACTCATACCTGGAGATGGTCTTAGAAGACACACCAACCATTTTAGCTAGATCATCTTGGGTCAGACCTTGCTCCTCTCTAAGAATCTTTAATTTTTGGCCAAATTTCATTATCTTCACCTTTTCTTTCTATTAAAAATTATTTTCCAATTGACAACGGACAATGACTGTCATATAATAGACATTACAAGCTTGAATATAATTCTATTGTACAATAGTAGACATTCACTGTCAAGGGAGTTTTATGGAAAGAGTTATTTTACATGCAGATATGAATAATTGCTATGCTTCCATTGAGACCAAGCTTAATCCAAAACTAAAAGGTATTCCTCTAGCTGTATGTGGAAGAAGGGAGGACAGGCATGGGATAGTATTAGCTAAATCTCAAGAAGCTAAAGTATTAGGAGTAAAGACTGGAGAGGCTATTTGGCAAGCTCAACTAAAGTGTCCTAATCTTTTAATAGTTCCTCCTAATTATGATGAATACCTAAAGCACTCCAGATGGGCCAGAGATATTTATTATGACTATTCCAACCAGGTAGAGCCTTATGGGATTGATGAGTGTTGGTTAGATGTATCAGGTTCTCTCCATTTATTTGGAAAAGGTAGAGACATAGCTGAAGAGATAAGAAGTCGGATAAAAAAAGAACTAGGAATTACAGTAAGTATAGGGGTAAGCTTTAATAAGATTTTTGCAAAATTAGGTTCTGATATGAAAAAACCAGATGCAGTTACAGAAATAGCTAGGGAAGATTTTAAGGAGAAGATATGGAATTTACCAGTAGAAGAACTTTTAGGAGTAGGTAAGGCTTCTAAGAAAAAGTTAAATAGGCTAATGATTTTCACTATAGGAGACTTGGCTAGGGGAGATTCAGATTTAATTAGGATGAAGCTAGGTATTAATGGAGTTTATTTATGGAACTATGCCAATGGTAGAGATTATAGTTCAGTAACTGACAGGGACTACAGGGATCCAGTTAAGTCGGTAGGAAGAGGAATAACTACTACAGAAGATTTAGAAAACAACTTAGAAGTTTATAGGGTATTTAGAGAATTATCCTTTGGAGTATCCAAGGCCTTAAGAAGCTATGGATACTTAGCTGGAGGAATTCAAATATCCGTTAAAAATAACAATCTATTATCTAAGCAATATCAAAGACAGATATCCTATTCTAGCCTATCTTCTACTATCTTAGCAGAAGAAGCTTATGACCTTTTCTTAGAAAAATATTCTTGGGAAAGTACTATCAGAGCTTTAACTATTAGAGCAATAAATCTAATAGGAGAGAAAAATGGAAGCCAATTAAGCTTCTATGAGGACTATTCTAAGCTAATAAAGAGAGAGAAGGTAGATGATGCCTTTTTTAAAGTCAGAGAGAGATTTGGTGACTATTCTATTTCTTATGCTGGTCTTATGGGAGATATTAAGATACCTAAGGAGAGAAATGAAATAGTAACTCTACCTGGTGGAACTAGATAGGGGGAGACAAGATGGATGAGGATAAGTTTGGAGAAAAGAAAATCAAGTATGGTCCAGGAAATTGTGAGGATATTATAGGAATAAAAGGATATAAGGCAAAAGGACAGATTATCTCTTACCTAGCTGATGATAGTAGGGGGGATTTTACCACATGGCATAGTTAGTGGAAGTATAATTTTTGTAGATACCAAGGCTAGTTATAAAGAGGGAGATTTAATTATAATTAAGGATTTGAGAAATAAGAAGGATGGAGTAAGAATAGCAAGAGCAATTAGTAAAAAAGAAAAGGATTTCATGGGAAGAATATTTTTAGTTACAACAACATATTAAGGAGGGAGTAAAAATGCAAGTTAATGAAAAATCCTGGGATATTACGGAATGGGTATTCTGGGACTTTGGTCTAGGACGCAGAAGAAACTTTATTTTCGTTAGGAGGAGGGTATATCATGAATTTTAATGGGATGATAAAGGAATACAAATTAGAAAATCTAGATAAAAAGAAGTTAAGGAATGATATTAAACTTCTCCTGAGTTTGTATCGAAAAGTAGATTTCCACATCCAGGACCATATAGAAAATCTAGATAATATATTTTACGAAACAAAAAGAAAACATTTGGATGATATTGTCCTATCTATATTAGAAATAGATAAGGACATTAACATAGAGAAGGTTGAAAGCCAGCTCTTAAATACACAACAAAGCATATTTTTACTGAAACTTATGGATGATGCTTTATCTAGATTAAGTGCTTATCCAAACAAGGGTGAAATTTATGCAGATATTATTACTTATAAATATTTTGAGAAAAAAATAAGAAGTAATGAGGAAATTTCTGAATTGCTTTTAATTTCAAGATCCACCTATTATAGATATATGAATAAAGCTATACTTATATTTGGAGTCATGCTTTTTGGATATAGTGTTTTCGATAGAAATTATGAAGACCTATCAAATTGCAAGCTAAAAGTAGCAGAAGATAAGATAGATTATAAAATTGAATTATAAAATGAGGCTTTTATGGGACTAAAATGGGATAATACTGGAACCCTTTTGGTACTGTAATGAGACTCTAAGCCTGTTACACTCAATACAATAGGCAACCTCTGTTTGGAAAAATGGAGGTTTTTTTATGCCTAAATATAAGGTTTGAAGAAGACAAGTGGATCTTACACTTGTCTCTTTTTTGCCCTAAATTGAGGTGAAACAGGTGAAATACATTAGAGATCCTCCTCTTTGTGGATTTTAAATTGAAAATTTTAAATTCACAGGAGGAAAGAAAATGAAAGAAAATAAAAAGAACTATTATATATTCCTTGAAGATACCAAGGTGGATGTATCAGAAAAAGTATATAAAGGATATTGGCAAGAAACCAATAGAGAGAATTATCTTAATAGGCTAGACAAAGAGAATAAATTAGGTTGTTTCTCAGAATTCGTACTAGATGGAACAGATAGGAGCATGGAGGAGAGACTTATAGACAAAGCAGTTGATGTAGAAAAATTAGTAGCAGTAAAAATTCAAATAGAAGCACTTAATAAAGCCTTGGATAAATTAAGCCCAGAAGAAAGGGAAATTATTCAGGCTCTTTTTTTCGATGAAGTTCCCCAAAGAGATTTAGCAAAAAAATTAAATATTAGTCAGGGAGCAGTATTTAGAAGAAAAGAAAAAACCCTAGAGAAGTTAAAGGTCTTCTTAGAAGATTGGAATAAAAAATAAAAAATTTTTAAAAAAGCGAATCAAGGGAGTGGTTTTTTCACTGTTATATATAAGGGACAAAATGTAGTCCTTTATATATAACAATAGAAATTTATATGTTTTGAACTTTGAAAACTAAATAGACCAGGACAAGACTTTATCCATTTATGAAGCCAGTAGAAACTACGCCATGACCATTTTGCTAAGGCCAAGCCTTGGTTTAAATACATACTTGCATAACGCTAAATGCAAAGGATAGAAAAATGTAAGCGATAAATAGTTTGCTACAAGAAATGATTGGCAACCTTTCTTGCAAAGATATAAATGGTGACAATGATACTTCTATACGTTGTTGCTCCCTACCGAGAAAAGGGGAGAGGTGAAATTCCTATGTAGCTGCCAAAGCACTTGTCAATGTCAAAAAACTTACATAAAAAATATTAAAGAAGAGGTATCAAGATGAAAACTATAAAAAATAAAAATGAGAACTCTTCTTCTGTCAATTATAGATATAAAGATGAATTATCAAAAGAAAGATATTTAGCCCAAGAACTAGAAGCAATACCTGAAGGTAGGAAGAATCTTTTTATCCAGGTAGGCAATGTTCTTGTTAATTGTTGTATAGGAGAGACAAAGGTTAGTATGGATGATTTTGTTGAAGATTTATGTAAATTAGAATTAAGGATTTAGGGTGCTGACAGATATATATAAGTGCGGTAAGATAAAAATATAAAGTTTCTGAAATCCTTAATAAATTGCACCCAAAATATTTATTAAGGAGAGAAGAGAAATGGAAAGAACTAAAGCTTATATGTATCTTCGTCTATCAAGAGACGATGGTGATGAAGGTGAAAGCAATTCTATTACTAATCAAAGGGAGCTTATTAAAAGTTATGCTGACAAGGCAGGCTTTAAGATTATCAAAGAATTTATTGATGATGGTTATACAGGCTCAAACTTTGACAGACCAGATTTTAAAAGAATGCTTCATGACCTAGAAAAGAAAGACTGTAAAACAATTATTGTTAAAGACCTTTCAAGATTTGGAAGAGATTATATTGAGTCGGGAAAGTTTCTTCAGAAAACTTTTCCTCAAATGGGAGTCAGATTTATATCAGTTAATGATAACTATGATAGTGAAAGTGCTGATGTAAGTGACACACATCTTATTCTTCCTATAAAAAACTTTATTAATGATAGTTATTGCAGAGACATATCTATGAAAGTAAAAAGTTCTCAAAAAACTAAAAGACAAAGAGGAGAATTCATAGGGGCATTTGCACCCTATGGATATAAGAAAAATAAGAAGCAAAAGAACCATCTTATAGTTGACAGAAATGTATCTCATATAATAAGAAAGATATTTGAAATGAAAATTGAAGGCTACTCTTCAAAGGTTATAGCAGATGAGCTTAATAAACTTGGGATCCAAACCCCTGGAACCTATAAGGAAAGCCAAGGTTCTAATTATTCAACAGGTTTTGCCAGTAATAAAAATAAATGGCAAGCAAAGATGATAAATAGGATTATTGAAAATAGGGTTTATATAGGGGTTCTTGAACAAGGAAAACGGACCAAGCTTAATTATAAGTCTAATAAAGAGATTAAGGTCTTAGAAGAGGATTGGATTAAGGTAGAAGGAACTCATGAAGCTATAGTGTCTGAAACTATGTTTAATGTAGCCAATAAGATGATGGGAAGAGATATCCTTAATAGAAAATCAAAACCTGATTTTCTAACAGGTCTTCTTTATTGTGCAGATTGTGGGAATCAACTTATTAGAAGAAGGCAAAAAACAAAGGATGGTTATAAAATCTATTATATCTGTGGTTTATACAATAGAGGAAATGGTTGTTCAAGACACAGTATAAGAGAGGAAGAAATTTTATCATCATTGGATTTTATCCTTAGGCAGCATATAAAATACCAAGAAGAGTTGTTTACACGAATAAGAGAAACTGATTTAAGCAAAACAAAATACCAACTAGATTTAGATGATTTAATTGCTGATAAGAAGAAGTATGAAACCCTTAGAAAATCTCTTTACCTTGATTTGGAAGATGGGCTAATTGACGAAGATGAATTTCAATCCTTTAGAAAAAGCTATCAGCTCAAAATTAAGGATATAGAGGGGCAGATGATAAGCAGAAAGAAAGCCTATGAAGACTTAAAAGATATACTTTCCTCTAAGGAAAACTGGCTTACTGATTTGGAGAAGTATAAAAACATTGAAAGTATAGACAGGCAAACCCTCGCTTTATTTGTAGATAGAATATTGGTAGAGGAAAAAGACAAAGAAGGTAGATCTAAAATAGCAGTATTTTTTAATGATATGGAAAAACTAGATATATTAAAGAGAATAATAAGTGGAGTAAAGAAAGGCAATGCTTCAAACCTTATTTCCTTTAACACGATAGCTACTAAGAACTTAACCACTCCAAGAGAGGGGGTAGTTGTTAATGGCTAGAATATCTAGAAGGAATCTTATAAAGACAGAAGAAAAGAAAACTCTTAGTTCATTTAGGGCTGGAATTTATACTAGGCTCTCACAAGAAAGAACAGAGGAATGGAGGAATAAATCATCTTCTATTGAAACCCAAATTGAAATCTGTCAGGAATATGCCAACAGTGAAAACATGAATTTAGTCAAGGTTTATACAGACTATGAGTATTCTGGAACAAATTTTGACAGGCCTGGATATATTGAAATGATGGATGATGTGAGAAGTGGTCTTATAAATTGTATTATAATAAGAGACCTATCACGGCTTGGTAGAGAGCATCTTGAAATGGGCAGACTTGTAGACAAGGTATTTCCCTTTTTAGGAGTAAGATTTATTTCTGTAGTAGATAAGATTGATACAGAAAGAGGTATTGATGCAAAATTATCCTTTGAAATGCTAATAAAGAATCTTATAAATGACATGTATGCAAAAGATATTGGTTATAAGGTTAAAACAAGCAAGAGATTAAATGCCAAGCAAGGATTCTTTATAGGTTCAAATCCACCATTTGGTTATAAGGTAGTAGAAAAAGATGGTGGAAGAAAACTTGAGCCTGATGAAGTAAGCAAAAAGATAATAGAGAGAATATTTACTAGATATGTAGCTGGTGAAAATACATTTAAAATTGCTAAAGAGCTTAACGAAGATAATATCTCTACATCAAGTGCCTATAATAAAACAGGTAATATTTTGCGTGAACCTGGAGAGCCACAATGGAGGAAAGGTACAATAGCAAATATGCTTAGGCAAAGAGTCTATACAGGTTGTCTTGTTCAAGGAACTAAGGAAAATGTTCCAGGTAAAAAATCTGGCCATTATAGGCAAAAGCCTAAAGATGAATGGATAATTGTAGAAGATACTCATGAAGCTATAATTCCAAAGGATTTATTTAAAGCAGCCCAGGAGATATTGGATTATAATAAGGAAAAAGATCACTTTAAAATAACAAGACATGACCTTAAAAGAGAGCCAATTAATAAATATAAAGGTCTAATCTTTGATGGCAATACTAAGCTTATTTTAAAAAGAAATTGCATAAAAAGTAGAAAGAAGAATGCTAAGTTCTATTATTATAAATTTACAAATGAAGAAAACAATGGGGTTATACTAGAAACACCCTATATTTCTATCATGGAAGAGGATTTAGATAGATTAGTTATAAATAAACTAAGGAATGTATTGAGTATTGATGCAAGTGGAGCAGATTGCAAAGATAGAATAATTGATATAAGCAAGATGAATATTGAGGTGGTAGAAAAACATCGGACATCCCTTTCCCTTAAGATCTATAAGCTTAATTCGGAATTAAAAAAGTTATATGAAGCCTATAGTTTAGGAAAGCTTGAAAAGGAAGAATACCTAGAAGAAAGGATATTAAATAGAAATAGATTAAACACCTATGAAAAAGAATTAAGTAATCTTGATTTAGAAATTCTATCTATAGAAGCTAAGACTGAAGAAGAGTTAGAGCTATTTGATTATTTAACTTCCTATAATGATATTAAACTAGATGAAGAAATTATCCCTAAATACATTGACCGTATTGATGTATATGATAATGAAACTATAAAAATTAGTTTAAAGGGATATCTGGCTGGGAAGGAGATGAAATCAAATGAATAATATTGCTATTTATATGAGGATTTCTTTTTCTGAAAGAGATAGACAAAAACAAACAGAAGAAACTATAAATTCTCAAAGAAATATAATTAAGCATTTCATCTTTAATGACCAAGAACTAAAAAAAGCAAATATAGAAGAATTTGTTGATGAAGGCTATAGTGGAAGTACTACTTCAAGACCAGGACTTGATATGCTCCTTAAAAAAGTAAGGGGACAAGAGATTAACTGTATTATAGTAAAAGATATGTCACGATTTATGAGAAATTATATTGAAATGGGGGACTATCTTGAAAACATCTTTCCTTTTATGGGAGTTAGATTTATAGCAATAAATGATGGCTATGATAGTGATAAGGAAGGCCATAATGGTACAGAGCTAGATATTCAATTTAAAAATCTTCTTAATGATTATTATAGTAGAGATATTTCAGAAAAGATGACTACTGCCCTTTACACAGCTAGAAAGCAAGGGAAATATACCACAGGAACACCGCCATATGGATATCTAAAAGATCCTAAAAATAAGTACAAGCTTATCATTGATGAATCGGTTTCAGATAATGTCAGATATATATTCCAGCTTATCCTTGAAGTATATACTTTAAATGAAACTGCGAAAATCCTTAATGATGAAGGTGTTATTACTGCTAGAGCAAGAAGAAACCAGATTAAAGGCTATGACTCATATTCTAATAGGTGGTTTTCTACTGTAGAGCAAACAATATGGTCTCATAGTATGGTTAGAAGGATTTTAAAAAATGAAGTATATACTGGAACAATGGTCTTTAATAAGACAAGCAAAAGTAAGCTTGATGGTGGTAGTGTTACTTATCATCCTAAGGAAGAATGGGAAAAGATTTACAATAACCATGAAGCCATTATAAGCAAAGAAACCTTTGATAGGGTAAGTGAACTACTAAAATCAAGGCATAAAAATAAATTCTATGGTGGAAAGAGCAAATATAAAAACAGTCCTATTGCTCCCTTTGTAAGATGCAACAAGTGCGGTTATAAGATCAGATTTCTTAAAAGTTCCAATGGGAAAGAATTAATAGGTATAAATCTTTACTGTTATTATTGCAGGATGCTAGACCAAGAAGAAAAGTTGCCTCATTATAAAGAGCTTGAAACAGATGTATTTAAAATTCTTAAAGATAGGTTTCACACAGATAAGGCAGAAAAGGAAAGACTCCTAAAGGAACAGAAAAAACTATATGATAAGAATGATGAACTTTCAAAGAAGAAAAGAATAGGATTTGAAAATTATAAGTTTGGTAAGATTTCAAGAGAAGCCTTTATAGGCTTAAAAGATCAATTAGAAGAGTCCACTGAAGAAAATAATAACCGTATAAAAGCTATTGATAAAGAACTGAAAGAAAGTGGAAACATAGATAGTCTTACTGAAGATGTAGTAGGTAAATATATCAAGACAATATATATCTCAGGTAAAGGTATAGAAAAAATAGAATATTGTTAGTACAATAGAAGGAGATCAATTAATCGTGGTCTCCTTTTTCTGTAAGATTTTTATTATTTGATATGATAATTACTCGTGATATAATAATAGTGTGTGTATAACTAAGAAAATCTAGGGTCTAAATTACTATCATAACTTCAAATAGAATATTAAGGGATATTAAAGGGGTGCTTATTATTGTATGAAGCTAATATAATAGAATCTATTAGAATTTTACCAAATGACAAGAAAACATTTGTAACAGAAGAAGAATTTAAGAACTTTATAGAAAAGCAACTAATTGATAGAGGGGGGTATTATTACTTTCCTAATCAAATGATGAGATGTCCTGATAATACTTTAGTTTTATTTCAATATGATGGTAAAATTAGAGCAGCTGGTATTCTTGTAGAGTCAGAAAAAATTCAGACTTATGATGAAGAAGGAAATGAATATTCCGGGTATTATATGTTTGATATTGATACAATTTATATTTTAAATGAGCCTATAAGTAAAGAAAAAATGCAGGAAATTAATCCAGAGTTTAAAAATTTCAATCAATCAAAGCAAATTGTTTCTTTGGATTATTTGGAAGATGTTTTGAAAATATTGGTTAATAACAGATAGTTTCGTCAAAACCACTTATATTTCTGGCAAGGGTATAGAAAGAATAGAACATGCATAGTACAATAGAAGGAGATCCTAGGGTCTCCTTTTTATATTAAGCGTTATAAGAATTTTGATGAAAATACTAAAAAGTAAATCTTGAAGATGAGGTGTTGCAATTGAATGAAGTGTCAAAGGTTGTACTAGCTGTTCTAACAAGTGTTGGTGGTATTTCAGGTTTATTAATTCTAACAATAAAAATATCAGTTAACACGATTGCAGAAAGATTAGAACAGAAATATTCATTAAAGCTTGATAAAGAATTAGAGAAATACAAATCAAATTTAGACAATAAAATTTATATTAGTAAAACTAAATTTGATACAGAATTTAATATATATAGAGAATTATCAAAGGTGTTTTTTGAAATGGTAAAATATATTGGAATTATGATTCCTGGTGGATATGCTAAGTATCCTAGTGATGAAAAAATAAAAAAAGAATATGAAGAAGAAAATTATTCTAAAGCATTAAAGACAACTGTTGCAGCACAGGATGTTTTGAATGGTAGTGTACCATTTATCCCAGAAGATTTTTATATGAAGTATAAAGAAGTAATAAAATTGTGTCAGTCACAATTACATGTGTTTGAAAGAAGATGGGATGTAGGAACATTAGCCACACAAAAAGAAAAAGAAACCTTTTCAATGGATGATTATAAGAGAACTTCCGAAATTAATGATTCAATATAAAATATTTGTATCATTCACTTGACACGATAGGGATGTGGTAAGACAAGAACAGCAATCTCTATAGTAGATATACTTACAAGAAGAGACTGGGCCAAAAATATACTATTCTTGGCTGATAGAACAGCATTGGTTAAACAGGCTAAGCAGAGTTTTAATGAACACCTACCAAGTCTTTCGCTTTGTAATTTATTGGATAATAAAGATGATATAAACTCTAGAATGATATTTTCTACCTATCCAACCATGATGAATGCTATAGACTCTGTTAAGAATGAGGATGGACAAAAATTGTTTACCAATGGACATTTTGACTTGATAATAATTGATGAAAGCCATAGAAGTATATATAAGAAATATCAAGATATATTTGACTATTTTGATGCCCATCTACTGGGACTTACTGCAACTCCAGTAGATGAAATAGATAGAAATACTTATAGGGTATTTGAACTGGAAGACAATAATCCAACCTTTGCCTATGAGCTTGATCAAGCGATAGAAGAAGGATATCTAGTAAACTATGAATTGCCTCTTGTATCTGAAACAAAATTTATGCAAGATGGTATCAAATATAGTGAACTATCAGAAGAAGAAAAAGAAGAGTTTGAAATGACTTTTAATGATATTGAAGATATATCCAGTGAAAAGCTGAATAAAAGTTTGTTTAATATTGATACTGTTGATATTGTAATCCAAGAACTAATGGAGAAGGGTCTTAAAGTTGAAGGCGGGGACAAGCTAGGTAAGACCATTATATTTGCCGCCAATCAGAATCACGCTGACTTTATAATTCAAAGATTTGATGTCCTATATCCTGAATATAAGGGAAGTTTTGCACAGGCTGTATATCATAATATAAATTATGTATCCAATGTAATTGATAATTTTAAAGATAAAGACTCCTACCCTCAAATAGCAGTGTCGGTAGATATGCTAGATACTGGTATAGACGTACCTGAAATTCTAAATCTTGTTTTCTTCAAAAAAATAAGATCAAAAGCTAAATTTTGGCAGATGATAGGAAGAGGTACTAGACTTTGCGAAGATTTATATGGGCCAGGAATGGACAAAGAAAATTATTATATATTTGATTATTATAAGAACTTTGAGTTTTTTGAAATAAATAAAAGTGGTCCTGAAGGAAATTCAATGAGATCCTTAACTGAAAACATATTTAATATAAAAATAGACATAATAAAGGCATTAGAACACTTAGGCTATCAAGTAGATGATCTTATAGATTATAGAAATGAGCTTATAGAACAGACCTTAAAAGAGATATCAAATATTAATAGAGATAGATTTAATGCAAATATGAGGCTACACTTAATAGATAAATATTCACAAGAAGAAACTTTTGAAAGTTTGAGTGAGAAAGATATTAAGGAATTAAAAGATGAGATATCTCCCTTAATACTATCAACAGATGATGATGAGCTAGCTAAGCGATTTGATTACTTAATGTATACTATTCAGTTCGCCTATTTAGAAAAAAGACCAATGAATCGACCTAAAGGGAGAGTAATTGCAACTGCTGAAAAACTTGAGACAAAAGGGTCTATAACTCAAGTAAGAAACAATGCAGAGTTGATAGATAGAATTCAAACAAAAGAGTTTTGGGAAGAAGCAGATCTATTTGACTATGAAAAGATAAGAGAGGCATTAAGAGAGCTCATTAAGCTTATAGATAGAAGGGGAGGTGTAATATACTACACTGATTTTAAGGATGAGGTAGTAGGTGCTAGAGAATCAAGTCCTATTTATGATGTCAATGAGTTAGGTAATTACAAAAGAAGAGTTGAACATTATTTAAAGGAATATAAAGACAATTTGCCTATCTATAAATTAAGAAATAATGAAGAATTAACGGAAAGTGATATAAAATTCTTTGAAAGAATTCTTTGGGAAGAATTGGGAAGTAAGGAAGAATATAAAAAGACTTTCGGAGAAGAGCCTCTATTAAAATTAGTTTCTAGTATAACGGGAATGGAAAGAGAAGCTGCAGAAAAAGAGTTTTCAAAATTCTTAAAAGATGAAAGCTTAAATTCAAATCAAATTGACTTTGTAAACAATGTTGTAAATTATATAGTCAAAAATGGGTCTATAGAGAAAGAAGTCTTGCAAACTTATCCCTTCAATAAGAACGGTGGGGTTATAAATTTGTTCAAAGATCAGATAGATATAGTTAAGGGTATAGTTTCAACTATAGATAGTGTAAATAATAGGCTTAGTGTTTACTCGTAAAGGGAAGGGATGATTAGTAATGAATTTGGGTAAACTTATTAGGTTATTTTTGGTTGAGGGGGATCCTGATGGGATAGTAACGGCTGAGATTCAAAATATGACAATCTTTGCAACGTCTTTTCCTCGAACAAAGTTGAATGTATTTAAAACTCGTCCAGAAGCTAAAAAAGCTGGCACCTATATGCTAATAGGAGAAGACACAATTAATCCCTCAAATCATTTAAAACCCATTGTATATGTCGGAGAAGGATCTCCAGTAATAGATAGATTAAATATTCACAATAATTCTAAGAATAAAAAAGAATTTTGGGAAAGAGCCATTATCTTTACTTCTAAAGATAACTATTTAACAAAAACACAGATTCAATATCTAGAAGCAAAATTATTTTATGAAATTAACAAGATACAAGGGGCGATCTTAGATAATATCCAGGAACCTAGAACACCGGTGTTATCAGAGGTAGATATGGCTGAAATGGAAGAGTTTTATCTTGCATTATCTTTACTGTTAAAAACATTTGGGTACAATTTTCTAGAAGAGAAATCTATTGAAATAATTGAGGATATCTCAAAGGATAATGAAGAAATAGGTATTATGGAGGAAAAAACATTCACTTTTAAGATTAAAGGAGCAGTAGCTCGAATGAAGATAATTGAAAATGATTATGTAGTTTTAAAAGGATCTACAATTGTTAAACAACAAAGACAAAACATTCCTCCAGGAGTATTAGATGCTAGGATGACACTAATAAAACAAGGTCGATTAGTTGATGATATCAACCCTAAATTATATAAATTGACTGTTAATTACACATGGAAGAGCCCAAGTTATGCATCAGCCTTTGTAGCAGGAGGTAATGATAATGGGTGGACTTCCTGGAAATATAAAGGAAAAACAATGTCAGAAATTGAAAATAGGGAGGATACTATAAATAATGTGTAAATAGTAAGAGCAGATAAAGCCTATATAATTGTATAAAAGAGCTTTATATGACTCAGGTACATTTCTACACTAAATAGTGAAACGGTTCAAAGCATGATTGAACATTTGGTAAAAGATAATGGGTTTAAAATTACTTTAAAAAGAGTGCTAAATCAATGGATGGAAAAGCGAGGAACAGAGTATATTCAGGCGAGTGATTATGGTCGATCTAAAGGTCGCCAGAATCAAAAAAACTACGATTATGAAGGCAACTTTACCATAAGCGTAGACACACTTGATTTAAAGGTAGGCTGAAGAGAAAGGATTATTCGTATTTGTCCCAATCGTGGGCCAGCCAATTGATTGATTGGTGCTGTCATCACGGACACTCATGACAAATGGTTCAGTTTTACAAAAAAGTACATGAAGCCTTATCAATAGGATAGCGTAGAAAAGATGTATAGTATGATGTATAGTGTTTTATACAAGATTGTGTACTTGACTGCAAAAATTGTTTATTGTCCTACTATTGGGGTAAATTTAATATTAGATGAGTTAATATTAGATAAATATGAGGAGAAATAATATGGAAAAAGAAAAAATTATTGAAGGATTACAACAATTGGTAACAGGATTATCAACTCAAGCAGAGGGTCATGCTATTATGGCAAAAGTTTTTGCAGACAAAGGTTTCAATGGCCTTAGTGAAAAGTATGAAGGACATGCTAGTGAAGAGAGAGAATATGTTTCACAAATGGTTGAAAGAATTTTAGATTTAGGTGGAGAAGTAAAGCTTGAAGATAGAAAAGGTGCTCCAATATTTAGCGATCCATTAGAATGGATTAAATATGATTTAGAAGTTTCAAAAGAAGGATTATCTTTCTTACAGCAATTAGTAGAATATAGCAGACCAGATTATAAAACATTCGATATTCTTCAAGCTTATTTTATAGATGAAGAAGAAGATTTGTTATGGTCTGAAGCACAAATTGAATTAATTGAAAAAATAGGCTATGAAAATTGGTTAGTAAAATATTTATAAAATAGAGATCTAATTAATTTTTATAAGGAAACTTTTAAAATTATTTTTTTTTAGAAAAAATTACAAATATAGATCCTATAAAAATGCGACTGTAAGAAAAATATGAAGGAGTTCTTTGGGTTAATGAGAGAAAAATCTGAATAATATTCCAAGTAGATATAGTCGATTATGGGTCTATTAATAATTTTGTGTATCAACCTAAATCTTGATAAAGGATAGGGTTGGTACATTTTTTATGTACAAATATATATTTATTTTTATAGAATATGATCTTGAATCATTTTGTACTTGATTAATAAACGATCAAAATATCCTAAATTTAAATTTATATACTTAAATTCTTTCACATTATTTACTAGTTTAATATTCTCTTTGTTATGAGCAGTGCACGAGAAGCAGAAAAGCACTTCTTTAATAATTCATAACTTGTATTAAGATTATTATATTTTTTTTCTTTGTAATTTAAAATTTATAAAATCTTCAGTTAAAATTCAGAAAGAAAACATATAAAGTTCAATTAGATGTTGCATAATTAACTTAGTAACATATGAAAGGAGGGAAAATAAAAAGTAATTGATATAAAAGAATATGATTATAAAAGGAGTATATTAATGAAAAATTTAATTAAAATTGGTTCAGGCATTTTAGCAATGGGAGTTTTGATGACTACGGGAATTACTGTTTTTGCTACATCAGATACAGACGCTAATATGGATGTAAATTCAGCTAATACTCTTATATCAGAAGAGTCTACTAATAGAAGATCGATGGGAAGATGTAATGGTGGTTTTGGCAATATGGAAAGACCAGAATTAACTGAAGATCAAAAGGCCGAAATGGAAGAGAACATGAAAGAAAGACTTGCAGAGCAATTAGAAGATGGTAATATAACTCAGGAAGAATATGATCAAGCTATTTCAGATATTGCAGAAGGCAAAAGACCTATGTTTTTAGGTAGAGGTGGTTTTGGTAATATGGAAAGACCAGAATTAACTGAAGAGCAAAAGGCCGAAATGGAAGAGAACATGAAAGAAAGACTTGCAGAGCAATTAGAAGATGGTAATATAACTCAGGAAGAATATGATCAAGCTATTTCAGATATTGCAGAAGGCAAAAGACCTATGTTTTCAGGAAGAGGTAGAGGTGGTTTCTGTAATATGGAAAGACGAGATTTTATTGGTGATAAAAAGTAGTACTGAAAAATAAAATATATATTTGTAATATAAGTTGTTTACTATTAGCTACTTGAGCGAAATAATCCAGCATAAATTGTTCAATTTATGCTGGATTATTTATATTATTAATCTTTATTTAAACTAAACCAAAATGTACTACCTTTTCCGATTTCTGATTTAACGCCATACTTACCATCATGCATTTCGATAATTTTTTTAACAATAGAAAGACCAAGACCTGAACCTATTATAGGTCTATTGTGGTTTTTATCAATCTTATAATATCTTTCCCATATATAGGGCAAATCACTTTGCTTAATACCTTCACCATAATCAATAACCTCTATTTTTATAAGATCTCTTTTTATAATTTGTTTTACAATTACAGTCTTATTACCATCACTATGTGTAATTGCATTGAGTAAAAGATTATAAAATGCTTGAATAATCTTTCCTTCATCAGCTACTAAGTATGCGTCATCATCATACTCAAATTTTAGTTGAAATCCCTCGTTTTTAACAAGTTCTCTCATACGACTTATTGTCTTTCTTAAGCTCTCTGTCAAGTTAAATCTCTTTTTATTAACTTTAACTGTTCCCGTTTCAAAATTTGAAATGTCAAGTATATCATTTACTAGGGATGTCAATCGGTTAGTTTCGTCCATAATAATTTGGGTTTGCTCTGATGTAATTTCATCGGGAAAATCACTCATCATTTCAGCATAACTGTAAATAAGGGCTAAAGGTGTTCTCAAATCATGTGAAATATTTGCCATTAACTCACGTCTAAGTTTCTCTACTTTTGAAAGTTCTTTGGCTGCTATATTTAATGTTTCAGATAGTTCTTCAACTTCAAGATACCCATTACCTTTAAACTCTACTTCATAATCACCTACTGTAAGCATCTTTGCACTTTCGTTAATCTGTTCAATAGGTTTTGATATACGCTTTGATATTATGATTGCAATTAATATGGCAAGGAGTAACATAATAGCTGTGATAATAAGAAGCTGCACTTTTAAAGTAGATACAGTGGCATCAACTGGAGTTACAAAGGCATAAAATGTAAGAGAAATCTTACTACCATCCTCTAAAGTAAATTCTTGATTTTTAGTAATAGTTTCTGGACTACTATATTCAAACATATTGGATACATCATGCATACGCATATGCATAGGTCGAACAAAATTTTTTGTTGGTCTCACCGTTATCTCTTTTGTTAATTCAAGATTATATAAAATATCTTCAAGGTCTTCGCTATTAATATTTTCTTCTACTAAAGTGATAGCTTTTTCTATCTCGCCTTTACGAATAAATTTATACATATCACTTAAAAAAACTGTCTGAAATATCCATAAGATTATAAGTAATAAAGCACAAAATCCTAAAAGGAAGCTAAATATTTTCCATTGTAACTTATGCTTATCCATCGAATCTATACCCCAGTCCGCGAAGTGTCTTAATTAGAGATCCATATGGTCGGATAGACCTCCTAAGGAGCTTCATATGTGTATCTAGTGTTCGATCATCACCCATATAATCATAACCCCATACTTCTGATAAAATTTTTTCTCTAGGTATAGCTATATTTTTATTTTTAATAAGGAAAAATAAAAGATCATATTCCTTAGGTGCCATATCCACTTGAATCCCATCAACAAAGACCTTATATGCTGTTATATCTACCTTGAATCCATTTTTTTCAAATACAATATGTTCACCCTCATCTTGGTTTACAGATTTATTTTTGTTTTCTCGTCTAAGAATAGCATTAATTCGAAGCATAATTTCTTTTGAAGAAAACGGCTTAACAACATAATCATCTATTCCAAGTTCAAATCCCAATATTTTATCATATTCTTCTCCTCGAGCAGATAACATAATTATAGGTATATCAGATGATTTGCGAATTTCCTTCACAGCAGAAAATCCATCGAGCTTAGGCATCATTATATCCATAATAATTATGTCGAATTTATTATTTTTAAAAGTTTCAACTGCTTCTAAACCGTTACTAGCTTCTACCACTTGGTGACCTTCAAAAGTCGCATAACGTTTTATTACAGTACGAAGCCCAGCCTCATCATCACATATTAGAATTTTAGCCATTATATGATCATTCCTTTCCCTAAATTTTGCTGTATATTATAAATTATAACATTAAGTAAGTGGAAAAAGCATGCTATTTCAAGCTTAAATAAAATAGCATGCTAAAAAATAAAATTATATTAGATCTTATAATCTATATATTAGTATTTATTTTCAAATTTCCATGCAAATAGTAATCCAAAGATTAGTACAAGCATTGAAACTCCAATAGAAATATTTTTTTTATTATCTACTTTTTGTTCCGCTGATAAATTTAAATTTGATCTATTCTCTGAAATTTTATCTTGATTATTTGGGATGAAATTCTTTTTCTGCGTTTGGTTTCCTCTAGTATCAAGATTTCGGATATTTCTAGGAGGATTACCCCCTTCTTGAGCTTTTCCTAGCATTGAACTAGTAAGTAAAGATATATTTAAATCAACGGTTGGAATAAGACTATCAGCACTTTCATTTTGTTCCTCTGTAGTAGATGGAATAGTTCCATCTAGTTGTCTTTGGATACTTTCTGCTCGAAGATTTCCAAGCTTAATAAAAGTAGGAAGTGCGGCCTTGTATTCTTCATAAGTTGAAAAAGCTGTAGCATCATTTTTTACGTAATTAGAAATTAAACTATCAAGTTCATTTATCTTTTCCTCAAATTTTCCATTTGAAAAATAACTATCTAGTAATTCTTGTAAATAACTATGATAACGCTCTAAGTATTCAGTGTTTTCAAATAGTTTTTCTATTAATGGTCTACTTGACATTTCAACATCACTTAGTGGAGTATCTATCGGAAAATTAACTACTGAAGAGGCACTATTGTTTTGAAATCCACCCCAAGCCTGATTATAATCCCATGGCAATATTGTAAGTTTGCCTTCATTTTCGTAAATATAATAATTTTGAGCCATACTAGAGCTATAGCTGTCTAGATTAACAACCAAGGTATGAGCTGCTAAATAACGTAAAATTTGATCTATGTCATAATAAGTTTCAAGTTCTTTTCCCTTTGAAAGAGCATCTATTGCTTCTATAACATTCTGAAAATCACTTTTTGTTCCTTCTCCTACTACATTTTCAAAAATAGAAGGATAGCTTTCTATATTATTATCTGTATATTCAAGACTACCACCTGAGCTACTTTCCTCATCTTTTCCTATATTCATCTGAGGACGAAACCTATTATCAACTACATCGTTAGTTATATTTATATTATTCTTAGGCTTAGGGGGAATATTTTCTGCTTGGTCACCTCGTAAATCATCTTGTTTGTTAATTGTCTGATTTTCACCTTTTTGTTTCACTTTTTCCGTATTCTTAACATTATAGAGCATTCCAGATGTATCACTAAAGACACGTTGCTCGTAACTTTTATTATATGATTCTACTGCAAGATATAATCCCCAATCTTCTCCATTTACTTTTATGTCTGTATATCCAAATTTAGGAGCATCTACCCCAATTTCTTCCATTAATTCATATGAAACGTATTCTTTCATATAAGTAGTATCTGTCATCATATTATTCACTACAAAACTTTCTAAGCCAAAGCAAGTTTGACCTTTGATGTATTCATCAAATTTAAGTTTAAAACTGTATCTATCACTTTCTGAATTCACTACTTGTGTTAAACTTGAATTACCTTTAGATCGAATCCCTACATTTTGAAATTTTGTACCATTTACAATTACATCAACCATAATATATTGCTCATTTATAGCATTTTCAAGCATTTCCTGCCAGTCTTTTTCGTCTGATATTATTTCAATAGAGATAATATCTTCTCCGAAAATTTCAGTTTCATACTCTAATTCAGTTTTTAACATTGCATCTGTATTTTGTTTATTTCCAATTACAACAAATACAATACTAATAAGCAATGAAAGGGATAGAGCTAGAGTAACAATTATATTTATTTTTTTGCTCTCTATCATATTTACACCTCATATTTTAATATACTAGACACTGTATTCTCCATTGTAGCTTACAAGACAAGCATTATTCACACCATCTACTGTAAGTAATTCATTAAGGAAATTTGCTGACATATCTAAAAGTTTAACTTCGATAGTAAGTTCAATACCATTATTAGAAACTGTTTTTGCTTTAATTAAGTTTTTCTTTGTTTTTTCTCTTATCATTGCCATACAATTACTTTCGGCTTTATCATTTTCAAGATTAAGTACTACTATATATGGTGTATCTTTACTCTTTCTATTAACAAATATTAACAGAACGACTCCTATAAAAATGGATCCTATTATTCCTAATGGAAATAGTCCTGCTCCAATTACAATTCCTGCAGAAATAGCCCAAAATAAGAATGCTATATCAAGAGTTTCTTTTACAGCAGTACGAAAACGAACGATAGATAGGGCACCTACCATACCAAGTGATAAAATAATATTGGAAGTTACCGCAAGTATAATTAAGGTTGTAATTAGTGTCATGGCTATAATAGAAACACCAAAAGAAGCTGAATACATAACTCCTGCAAATGTCTTTTTATATACAAAAAATATAAATAATCCAATAGCAAAGGAAAGAAGCATAGCAAGTCCTACATCCATTATGGAAAACTCTGCCGCCTTTTCTAAAAAACTTGATTTAAAAATATCATTAAATGTCATTATCAATTACCTCCATTTTATATAATTCTTGTTGTTGCATACTTTGAAAAAGCAGTACTTTGCCTACTTGAAAGAGAAACTATACCTCTAATTATCTCAGGAAGAAAATTATCATATTTTACTTCTAAAATGTAAACCCCTGAAATAGGTATAGGAATATATTCAGCATTTAAAAAATCATCGACATTGTAACTTGTGCGAATATCATAGTCTATGGTTATACGAACATTTCCCATAGGGTAGATAAAAGCTTCCCGATTATAATCAACTATATTTTTGGGTCTGAGTTGTTCGTAGTTCATTTTTGTATATAATTCTAGACAAAGAGGACTACCATTCTCCTTTAGTACCTTACGGTCTCCATGTATCAATCTCTCACATTCGTCTTTTTTTATAATTGTAGTCTCTTTAAAACAAATTCCTTTAATTTTACTCTTTTTTTCCAACTTAATAAAGGATGAGTTATTATCATATAAACGTAATCGGAATTTCTCACGATTGTTTATTCCATCAATTTTTTCTTTTAATGCTTTATCATTATAATTATCAAAATAGAGACTTTTAACTCTATAACCATTCTCATCTTTATTATTTTTATCACGATGAGTTACATATGAAAGCCTTGATTTAAGCTGCAATATATCGGCATAGTTTATATAATGCTTCAACTCATGTCTACCATTAGATTTATTCATCATTTTTTACTCCTTTTTTTAATATAGTTTAATCGTAAAATATTAAACTGAAGTTAAAATGTTATCTAACTGAACTTTGTCTGAATTTATTTTAAAATAAAAAGGAATAAATTTTATCAAAATATAAGTTGATAGGTGGACGTACATCAGTGATAGAAAAGATATATCTCTCCAAAACAAATTTGTTTGCAGAATATGTCTTGGATAAATCAGAGGTTATTGAGATATTTAGTTGGAATGTAGAGTAAGCAATTACAATGTTTAATTTACTGAACTCAGATAGGATTTATTTACTAGACGCTAATATCATTTCTGTAAAATTATATTCTAGTTCTGGAGATGACTGTGAGGATTTCAATGTCAAGTGGTCTTAATTAAAGAAAATCATTCTAGGACTTGAAGAAAGTAAAGTGACTGATATTGATTGAATTTTGATGTAGCACATATATATTAAAAAAGTATAGGATAGGGAATTCATTTCAGAAAAAGCTTTTGTCAATTTGAATACTCCTTGGTCAAGAAGATACTATACAGGAGGAAATAAAAAAATTTAGAAAAGCCACTAAAACTTATCGATCAATAACTTAAAATTTCAAAGATTTGGTCTGAGATTGAAGATTATTAAATTATTGAATTATGCTAAAAATTCTCAGTATATTTTTCTTTAAAGGATAAAGTAGACTATTCTTTTTCATAATATTTACTTTATAATCAATATTATTTTCTCTCTTATTAATATATTCAGATTTTGTTTCCTTATCAGCTAATTCTTTATTTAAGAAGATCTTAATATATATATAAAATATTATACAGTTTCAATTTAAGATTTATATTTTTACTTTATATTTTATTAAATAATTTTAGGACTTATTTGTTATTTATAGTATAATTAAGTAGGATTTTATTATATTATTTTATTTTTTTTTAATATTATTTGTGAACATGGTGTATAATAATTTGTCGGGTAATAAAATATTCTATAATTAAGTTTATGGTTAACCTAATTTAGAATTTATAGGAGGCATGAAAATTGAACATTATGTTAAAATTAGCTATATTATTAGCTTTTGGTATATTTGGAGAAAGAGTAGCAACTAAGGTGAAAGTACCTAATGTTACTTGCTATCTTTTATTCGGTTTAATATTAGGACCATCTTTTCTGGGGATAGTAGACGATTCAGATGCTGAAATCATACATTTTATAAATGAATTAGCTCTTTCTTGTATAGCCGTTTCAATAGGAGGAGAGTTTTTACTTTCCGAAATGAAAAAAGTTGGCAAGTATGTTTTTGCAATAACTTTTGGAGAGGTGCTAGGAGCAGTATTGATTGTATTTTTAGTAATGTATTTTATTCTGGGTAAATCTTTTGCTTTTAGTATTGTGATGGGAGCAATGTCAGCTTCTACAGCTCCAGAAGGTACAATGATGGTCATGAGGCAGTATAGGGCTTATGGACCTTTAAGTAAAACAATCTTGCCAGTTGCTGCTTTAGATGATGCTCTTGGAATTATGGTTTTTGGACTATCTATGAGTCTAGCAAAAATAAGCATGGGTTCTCAAAATGTAAGTTTTATTAAGATGTTGGGTCTACCACTAGTTGAAATAATAGGGTCTTTAATTTTAGGGCTTGTAGTTGGATTCTTACTTTCATTTATTGTTGAACGTGTAAAAAATAAAGAGGAATTATTATCTATAACATTATGTGTTATAATAGCTACAATAGGAATTGCTAAGTACTTTAATGTATCGCATTTGTTAGCTAACATGATGGTTGGGGCAGTAGTAGTAAATAGGTCAAGAAAAGCTAAAACAATATTTAGGACTATAAATGACTTTACTCCACCAATTAATATATTATTCTTTACTTTTGCTGGAGCATCTTTAAATTTATCAGTATTGGCATCTATAGGTATGGTGGGTATTGTTTATGTTTTATCAAGAGCAGCTGGTAAAATACTAGGAGCTTCTTTAGCATCTTACAAAGTTAAGGCTGAGGATGTAGTAAAAAAATATCTTGGTATAGCTTTGCTTCCTCAAGGAGGAGTTGCTATTGGACTTTCGATGATTGTAAGTCAACAACTGCCTGAGTTCAGGAGTGAAATAGTAACTTTGATACTTTTTTCAGTCTTGGTATTTGAAATAACAGGACCTATCTTAGCAAAATTTGCAATTACTAAAGCTGGAGAGATTAATGGAATGGATAAGAAAACAATTTAAGGAGTAGTGTATCATGGAAGTATTATTTTTAATATTAAACAAAACAGAATATTTAGATGATATTTTAAATGGGTTTGTAAGCATAGGTATCAAAGGTGCTACAATACTTGATTCAGAAGGGATGGGGCATGCTCTAGTAGAATCTCAGAATTATGACAGACCTTTCTTTGGGTCCTTTAAAAGTCTCTTAAAGTATAACAGACCTTATAATAAGGTTGTTTTTACAGCTGTGGAAAAAGAGTTAGTACCATCTGCGATTAAGGTTATAGAGGATATACTAGGGGATTTAAGTAAGCCTGGGGTTGGTCTTGTATTCACTATGCCAATTAGCAATATTTATGGTATAACTAAGTTGCAAAATGAAGATAATTAAAGAAATAAGATAGGGTTAGAGAATTTTTAAAATTTTCTAGCTCTATTTTTTATTTAAATATAATTATAGAAAAGTTTTTAGTTAATGAAATTATTAAAATATAGATTTTACTACTTTATTAGTTGAAATTAATTAATTTTATAGAACTAAAAATTATATAAATAAAGAATCTATAGACTCTAGAAAAATCTAGAATTTATAGATTTTTTATTTATATAATTTTAAAATTTAAAAAAAAACGATAAAAAATAAAAAAATTTTGAAGAGATGAAGAGTATACTAAATTAGGAATGATAGTCATTATCAAAACGATCTTATATATGGAGGTGTATTTTTTACTTTTTCAAGAAAATAAAAACAATATGTAAAACAAAAGGAGGATAAATTTGGAGAAGATATACAAAAGATTGATGTGTTTTATGTTAGCTATGATACTAATATTATCAAGTAGTGGAAATCTATTTGCACAAGTTTATGAGGCTAAAGATAAAAAAGAAAAAAACACAAGTATAAGCAAGGAAATTTTAAAGGATAAATTCCCTCTTTCAAGAGCTTATTTAAATAAAGAGTTAAAAGACACAGATAGTTCTGAAAAGATTTATGTTTTACAATTTAAGGATGGACATAAAAAGGAAATGTTAAATAAGTTAAGAGCTATTGAAGGATTAGAAATTAAGTATCAATATGATTCGATTTTTGAAGGAGCTTCAGTAAAAGTAAAAGCTAATAAAATAAGCGAAATCCGAGATATGGATGGAATAAAAAATATTCAGGAAAATGGTACTTTTATTCCTCAAATGGTATCAGCGAAGAAGCTTACAAAAATAAAAGAGGCTGTAGATTACAATGAAGAAATGATAAAAAATCTTTCGGAAAGTGAAAGAAATAAAAGAAAACTTGATGGAAGAGGTACTATAGTTGCAGTTATAGATTCGGGCATTGATATTGGGCATGAGGCCATGAAAATTGATGAAAATGCTAAGCCTTATATGAAATATAAAAATCCTGACCCAGGATTTACAGATAAAGTGCCACATGGTTTTAGCTATGTAGGTGGTGGGAATGATCTAATGGATAAGGTTGTAGCTGGACATGGTATGCACTGTGCTGGAATTATTGCAGGAAACAACGAAAAAGTAAAGGGTGTTGTACCAAATGCCCAGCTATTTTCCTATAGAATTTTTTCAGATCAGTACTATGGAGATAATGATGCTTTATATGAATTTGGTGGAGATGATTCGGTTTATCATGCTATAGATGATGCTGTTAAAAATGGAGCTGATGTAATAAGCATGAGTATAGGTCAAGCCGGCAATGGATATGCTGGAGATTTATACTATGAAACAGTAAATAGAGCTACTAAAAAAGGAGTAGTTGTGGTATCTGCAATTGGAAATTATGGATCTGCTTCTTCTGACAATACTTTTGATAACAATCCAATTAATGAACTTGGAATAACAGATACAAGTGCAATGACCTACTACTCGGGAATAGGAAAAATACTTGCTGTAGGTTCAGTAACTAATACAGGAAGAGAAGCTAGAGTCATTAAAATAGGAGATAAAAAGTATCCTTACACTACCTTAGGATCTCTTGATTCAAATAAGATTTCTATGGAGAGAAATAAGGGAGAAAGTCAATTTGTATTTGTAGGTCACGGACGTGAATCAGCTTACAAAGGACTTGATGTAGAAGGTAAAATTGTAGTTTCTCTACGAGATGGAGCTAGAAATAAAGGAAGTAAAGTTGTAGAGAAAATTGAAATTGCTAAGGATAAAAAAGCTAAGGGAATTATAATAATGAATTCTCCTATTGCCTATAGTAGAGATGTATGGGAAGAATATCCAATAACAAGTTATGAAAATGACCCATCTATGTCAGAGCTTGTTAAAGATGGTAAAATTTGGGCAATAAGTGTAAACGGTAATGATGGAGAAAAAATTAAAGAATTATCAAATAAGGGAAGTTTTGATGTGGATTTCCCTGAAGAACTTATAAGTGCTCCGCTAGCTTCAGAAGTTAGGCTATCTGGATTTTCAGGCTGGGGTCCCAATGCAGAGCTTGAATTGAAACCAGAAGTAGTTGCACCTGGAGAAAATATATATTCTACTATGAATAGAAATAGATATGGGTATATGTCTGGAACATCCATGGCAACACCTCACGTATCAGGTATAAGTGCAATGCTTGTTCAAAAGGTAAATGAAATAATAAAAAATCCATATTTCAAGGATATTGGGAAATCTGATACAAATAAAATTCTTATTATGAATACAGCTCAGCCTTTAAAAGATTCTATTAATACTAAATTTGAAGTGTCTCCAAGGAGACAAGGAGCAGGAATGATAAGAGCTGATAAAGCAATGATGAATGATGTATTTGTTACACATAATAAAAAAGCTTCTGTTGAATTAAAAGATTTTAAAGAAAATACAAAAATATTTAAGCTAAGACTAGATAATATATCAAATGAAGATAAGAGTTTTAAAGTTAATTTTAGTGATGTAATAGGCGAAGATGTAAAAATAGAAGAAAAATTGTTACTCAAAGCAGATAAGATAAAAACTGGAGAATTTACAGATACCTTTGATAAGGAAAATGTAAAAATAAGTGTACCAGTAAAATTAGAAAATTCTAGTATTTCAACTGATAAAGAAATAGTTACTGTTCCAAGAAATTCTAATATAGAATTAAGTGTTACTTTAAATACTCCAGGAGTAGATAAACATTTTGTAGAAGGATATATTTACTTTACTTCTGAAGATGAAAGTAAGTATCCAAGCATATCAATTCCTTATTTTGGATATAAAGGAGATTGGCAAGAAGGTCCTATTATAGACAAACCTATGTGGGAAGAAGGATCTATATACAAACATACTACAGTTGTAGGCTTAAAGCCAGATGATGGACATGGAGAAGATATTGAATATAAGATACTTGGAGTAGATGAAAAAGCTTACCCTGAAAAACGTAGAGAATTTTATGGTGGTTATGAAATGGTGCCAGATGAAGAACATTTAAAAGATGGATATATGGTAGATCCGGATAAAATAGCTTTTTCAGTTGGGTTTATGGCTGCTGAGCCAAAAAAAGTTACACTTAGAATGGTTGCTTTAAGAGAAGTAAAAGATTTAGAAGTTGCAATTTTAAATGATAAAAAAGAAGTTGTAAGAGTTGTTTCAAATTCACACAATTATAGAAAACAAATTAATAATGTAAGATATGAAAGCGAATGGCAAGCTAAGGTATTCCATAGACCAAATGTATTATTTACTTGGGATGGAACTATATATAATCCTAAAACAGGGAAAATGGTATATGCTCCATCAGGTCAATATTATTATAGGGTTAGAGCCAAAGTAAAGACTACAGATAAATATGAAGAGACTATACTTCCAGTTAAGCTTGATAATACAAGCCCTCAAGCTGATACGGAAAATATTAAATATACCTTTAGTCAAGATGGGAATGGAAGAGATATTAATTTTAAGATAAAAGACGAAAATGGGCTAATGTTTGTAGGAGCAAGTTTAGATAATAAACCTATAGAAGTTAAGAAAATTTCAGAAGATGAATACAAAATAGAAAATTTAAAAATAAATGAATTGACCAAATCTAGGCTACACATAGAGGCTATGGATTATGCAACTAATTTAATGGAACCTATAAATATTGATTTGAATGATAACTTTATAGATTTTAGTAATTATGGAAAAGTTATATCAGGAGAAGATAATATTTTAAAGGCTAAAATTAAAAATCCAAAAGTTTCAAAAATAGAAGCGTACCAAGATGATAAAATTTTAAATTCTAAAAACATAGGAGATGAATTTGAATTTAATTTAGACAATAATGCAAATGACATAAGAATAATAGGAAAAGACGAAAATAATAACATTATTGGCGAAGAAACTTTAAAAATAAAAAGGGATTTAAAAGATCTTGACCAAGGACATAATAATGATTTTGGACCAGTTGATTATGAAAAAATGCCCGATGATGAGAGCTCTGAATTTAGAGAAGCTTTAGACTATGGAATGGCTAATTATTATATTATTACTGATGGTTCACCATTATTAAACGAAGAAAGTGGACAATATTACTTTAATCCAAGTAATGGTTGGTATATATCTTTAAAAGAAGACTCTAACTTATATTTAGATGATTACATTCTTAAAGCTACAGCTTATAACACATATGCTCCTGGACATGAAGATTATCAACCTACTTGGCATATTGAAACTAATGCTGAAAGGGTACCAAGCAATCCGAATATACCAGTATATGATGGAGTGAATATAATTAATTTAACTTTTGTAGAAAAAGATGACCCAGAGAAAATAGTATTTTCTAGAGGAGTTTTAGTTATGATAGATACTAAAAATCCTGAACTTACTTTAGAAGAAGGGAATGTGGATATAGAAGCTAAAAAAGTATATGCCAATAGCAATGAAGTTACTCTAAAGGGTAAGGTTAAAGACAACCTAGATGAAGTATATCTTGATTTAAATGGAGATAATATAGTAACTAAACTTAAGCAAGGCGATTTTGGTAATACTGAAACTGAGTTTGAAGCTAAAATTAATGTAGAAGAAGATGATATTGTAACTTTTAAAACAAAAGATCGCTTTGGAAATTATGAGAATATAGTTTATAAGGTAGTAATGGACAAGACAAACCCTACTATTGATGTAGACGAATCTTCTATAAATGCAAATACTATTTTAAATCCTAGAATAGAAGATAATATTGGACTTAGAGAAGATGGAAAGCAAATTTTTGTAAATGGAAAGCCTTATGAGAATGGTAAAAAACTTAATGAATATAGCGAAGAAGGAAAATATATTATAGAGATTAAAGCTATAGATAAGGCTGGTAATGTCGCAGAAAAGACTTTAGAAATAGGAATTGAAGATTCAGACAAGGATTTTTCTGGAGTTAAATTATCCAAGAATAAATTTACAAAAGATGAAGTATTAAACTTTAAAGACTTTTTAAGAGTACCTAACGGTTATGAGATTATAGGAATAAGTCATATAGATTCTAATAATGAGAAAGAACAAGAAGTAAATGTAGAAGTTAAAAATAAATTAGGTTTAAAAGAAAAATTAACTTTTAAAATTACTGTTTATGAAAGTGAAAATGAAACGGATTCTATAAATTTAGATAAGATAGAATTGAAAAAGACAAATTTCTTACCTGAAGAAATAAGTGTTGAAAATCTTTTTGACTTACCTAATGGAGTAGAAGTCAAAGTTGAAAAAATAGACGCTTCAAAAGTAGGAAATAGTGAGCTTAAAGTTAAATTTATAACGGAAAATAGAAGTATAGATAAAGTTTATTCAATAAATATTTTACCTGAGCTTAAAGCAGAGCTACTAAAAAATAAGTTTAAGATAGGTGAAATTCAAGATATTAATAAAGTTATTAAAAGAAATGATAATTTCAGCTATGAATTTGCAGAAATGCCATCTCTTGAAACTGGTAATAAAGTGATAAAAATAATAGTAAAAGATAATTTTGGACATGAGAAAGAAGTAAATTTTGTAGTTAATGTAATTGAAGAATCTAAACCTTCACCTAATCCACAACCAATACCAAGTCCAGAAGTTAACCCAGAATCAAAACCAGAAAGAGATAAAGATAAGAGGGAAAATTCTGTAATTAAAATAGATAAAAGTTTTAAGTATCCTCAATATAATCCTGTAGGGGCAGAGAAAGAAAAAGAGTACAAAAAAAGTAATACTCTTCAAACTAAGGAAAATAACTTTATTAAAGATATTCAAGGTCATTGGGCAAAGGATGTTATATTAAAGGCTATAAAGCAAGGAATAGTAAAAGGATATCCAGATAATACTTTTAGACCAGATAAAGAAACTTCAAGAAGTGAATTTGTAACTTTAATAAATAGAGTATTTAAATACAAGAGTTCAAAAGATATTAATTTTAAAGATGTTGAAAAAGGAGCTTGGTATGAAGATGCTTTAAAAGCTTTAGTAGATAAGTCTATTATAAAAGGTAATGAAGAAAATAAGTTCTTGCCTAATAATTCAATAAGTAGAGAAGAAATAGCTAGTATATTGATTAGATATATTGAAAAAGAGAATCCTGAGCTTTTAAAAGTAGAAATGAAAGAATTGAAATTCGTTGATAAAGATAATATTTCAGATTGGGCTAGAGAGGATATAGTAAAAGCCTATAGTATAGGAATATTATCAGGTAATGATAAAAATATGATAATGGCAAAGGACAAGGCTACGAGAGCAGAAGTTGTAAAGATGATATATAACTTTAAAAATATATCAGGGAAATAAATTATAATAAGGTGGAATATGTAATGTATTCCACCTATAAAGGAGGATTACATGAGAAAGAAATTATTGGTTATTTCAATGACTGGAGTATTATTAGTGCCTTCTATAACATCAGCAAAAATTCAAGGGCATTGGTCTGAAACTTATATAAATAGACTTGCTAGCAAAGGATTAATGAACGGATACCCAGATGGAAGCTTTAAACCTGAAAAGGAGATAAGTAGAGAAGAAGCAAGTCAAATTCTAGCAAAAGACATGGGTTACAATGGAAATAAAATAGAAAGTAAGTTTTCTGATACTAGAGGACGTTGGAGTGAAGGGGCAGTTTCTTATTTAACAAATGAGAAAGTTATATCGGGTTATCCGGATGGAAGTTTTAAGCCTGAAAATACTATAAGTAAAGAAGAAATGGCATCTATGGCTTATAAAATTCTAGAAAAGGAAGTAGACTTTAGTAAAGTTACTTCAAAAACATTTTCGGATATAGACGATTCATGGGCTAAAAATATGATAGAAAAACTTGCTGGTCTTGGTGTTGTAAAAGGATATAACGGGAAATTCAATCCGAAACAAGAGGTAAAAAGGGGAGAAACAGCTTCTATAGTAAGTAATTTAATAGATGTAGAAGAAAAAGAAGAAGTTGAGAGAGAACAGGAAAAAGAAAAACTAAAACCAGTAGAAAAGACAAATAAAGTTGAGAAAAAAGCGTGGACTAGCTTTGGTAAGAAAGATAAAAAAGATAGAAATAGCTATGAAGGAAAAGAATATACATTAAAAATAAAAGGTGGAACAGCTGACAAATATTATGCTAAGCATGGAGAAAGTATTACAATATATGCAAATATACCATTAAACAAAGAGTTTTTGAGATGGGAACTTATATCTGGAGATATAGATTTAAAAAATGAAGCTGTTACCACTTTTAAAGTTGGGAAAAAAGATATAGAAATAAAAGCTATATTTAAAGATAAAATTAAAGAAGAAGAAGTAAACAAGAAATTACTTAAATTAGAACTATTATCTGCTGAGAAAATGCTTAAAAATACTATAGTAGCAGAAAGTAAAGAAGATGTTGATAAGGGTAAAGAGTTTGTAAGCAATTCAACAAGAAATAAATTTAATGAAGAAATAGGAAAAGCAAAAGAAGTTTATAAAAATAGTAAAGCAAGTCAAAAAGAAGTTAATAGTGCTCTTAATAATTTAAAAGAGGCAAAAGAAGATTTTAAAAATGCAAAAAATATAGGAACTAGAACAAAAGTTGAGCTTACACATTCTATAAAAATAGAAGGAGGACAGGTAAGTAAAACTGAAGCTAAAGCAGGAGAAAAAATTACAATTACAGCAAAGGATGAAAATTTTGTAAAATGGACAGTTGAGCCAAAAGGAGCTGTAGCATTTGCTGATGCTTCAGACAATCAGACTACTTTTGTTATGGCTGATAAAGATGTCACAATAAAAGCAATATATGAAGAAGAAACACCAGAGCCAGAAGAAAAAGAATATAAATTATTTATTTATTATAGCGAGTATGATGGAGAAAATTATAAGGACGATGAAGTAAATAAAGTTGAACTTGATGTAACAAGTTCAGATACTTTTAAGGAAGTAGAAAATAAATTAGTTGAATTAGCAGAAAGAGGAATCGATTCTTGGAAAATAAATGATATTTCTTATGGTAGTTACAATGAGCTTTTAGACAAAAATTTTAGTGATGAAATGTGTTATATTAAAGATGGGAATAAGACATCTCATATAGTACTTTATGCAATAAAAAATGTTAAACCTAAAGAAAATCCCGATGGAGAAGTAGAAGAAAATGAACTTGCTACAATAAGTTTTGATACAAAAGATATGTTTAGAACGCTTATTGTTATACCTAAAGGGAAGTATAAGACTTATATCCTTGATCAAGACATGTCTAAGTCAATAGGGCAAGTAGAAGAAGCAGCTTTGATTTTAGATGAAGTAAGAGAAAATGATAAAAAGCAAAAAATTGTAGGTTGGAAAGTAAATGATAAAGTTTATTCTGTAAGTGACTTAAAAAATACATTAATAAAAGATATAGTAAAACCGGTTGAAGGAGAAGACAACAAATATAAGGTAACCATATTTGCAGTTGTTGACGAAAATTCAATTCCAGAAAATGAAAAACATTCTATAAACATAGAAAATGGACAGGTAAGTAAAACTGAAGCTAAAGTAGGAGAAAAAATTACAATTACAGCAAAGGCTGAAAATTTTATAAAGTGGACAGTTGAGCCAAAAGGAGCTGTAGAATTTGCTGATGCTTCAGACAATCAAACTACTTTTGTTATGGCTGATAAAGATGTCACAATAAAAGCAATATATGAAGGAGAAACACCAGAGCCAGAAGAAAAAGAATATAAATTATTTATTTATTATAGTGAGTATGATGGAGAAGACTATGATGATACATTAAAAAGTAGTATAGATGTAACCAACAAAGAGTCATTTAAGAAGGTAAAAGATCAATTAGAGAGCTTAGATAATGAAGGTATTGACTCCTGGGAAATAAATGGTAAAAAATATAATAGCTACAATGAACTTTTGAATAAAAAATTCAATGATGATATGTGCTTTATAAATGAAAGTGGAGAAGTTACAAAAGATATCGTATTGTATGCAATAAAAAATGTTGAAGTTGATGAAGAGCCAAATCCAAATAATGAAGAAAATAAATATTCTATAAACATAGAAAATGGACAGGTAAGTAAAACTGAAGCTGAAGCAGGAGAAGAAATTACAATTACAGCAAAGTCTGAAAATTTTGTTAAATGGACAGTTGAGCCAGAAGGAGCTGTAAAATTTGATAATCCTTTAAATAATGAAACTACTTTTACAATGGCTGATAAGGACATAAAGATAATAGCAGTATATGAAGAAAGCTCAGATTCTTCACAGGAAAGTGAGAAAAAGAAAGAACTTAGAGAATTGGTAGAAAGAGCAAAAATAATAGAATCTAAGATGAAAGGAGAAAATACTGATGAAGAATGGGATAAATTTACTTTAGCTTTGAGTGATGCCTCAGACATTTTAGATTTAAAAAGTTCAACAGAAACTGATTTTGCAAAACAAATAAAAAATTTAACAAATGCAATTGAAGGACTTTCAGATAACAGGGAAAATGCTGGAGAAAATGTTGATAAAAGAAAATTAGAAAGTTTAGTTGAAGAGCTTAAGTCCTTTGTTGAAAATAAACCTCAATATCTTTCTAAAAATAAATTTAAGGAATTTAATAATGATATAGTTTTATCAAAAGAAGAAATAGAAAATCCACTTTCTCAAGATAGAATTAATAAATTTTCAGATAAACTTGAAACTTGGAAGACATATTTTTTAGATGAGAAAAAGATGGCTTGGGATAAATTAGATGGTGCTATAGCTTATGCAGTTCATGCAGAACAAGAAGTAACATCACGTGATGACGAAAAGTATACTCAACCATTCCTTGCTGCTATGAAAAAAGCTAAAGGTATGAGAAAGTCTAATCTAGAGGAATGTAATGAATCTTCTGAGAATTTAAATAAAGAAGCAGAAGAACTAATAGGAAAAGTAGATAATTATTATAAACACCAAGCTAAAAAAGTATTAAATATAACTTCTAAAAAAGACCAAATTGAAGTTGGAGAGCCTGTAGAATTTAAGTTAAGAGCTTATGTTACAACAGATTACTTTGACAACAAAGATTTAATAGAAGCATATGTAGATGATGTAAAAGTAGAAAAAGAAAATTTACAAATAACAGGAGCCTACATTAATGGATATACTATTAAAATAGATGGAAAATTATTTGGTGAAAGTAAAAAGTATAATGTTAAAATCACTAGACCTAAATACGAAGATGTAGAAGAGACAATATATGTTGGAGTAGAAAAAGAAGCTGATAAAAGTGAATTAATAAAAGAAATAGAAGAAGCTCAAAAATATAAAAAAGATAAATATACACAAGTTAGCTTTGAAAAGTTAGAAAGTGCTTTAGAGAAAGCTTTAGAAATTAAAGGAAAAGATGGGGCAGAAGAAAGTGAAATATCAGAAGCCATAGCAAGTTTAAAAGCAGCTATAAAGGGGCTTGAAAAAAATAATACTGGTGGAGAGAATGAGAATGAGGAAGAAGCAACTGTAACATTTAAACTTACGGCAAAAGAATTTCCTTATTTAGTAACCTCTTCTTGTTCTTATGAAATTTCAGAAGATCCAAATTATACTGGTTTTCAGAGCCATCCAACAGCCTTGGAACAAGCCTATAATGACTCACCTATAAAAGTTCCTAAATCTGGATCTATAGCCTTTGTTTTACAGTCTTTGGGAGATCATTCCTTATCAGATTTTGAAATAAAAATAAATGGACAAAAAGTAGACCTTCAGGATAAATTCTTTGATCCTAGCTCAGGAGCAAGTCCACTAATGGTTTTAAGACCAGCAGATAGTTTAAGTAATTCTGATGGAGAATATGAACTTTTAGATGAAAATAGAATTGAGATAAGGATAATTAATGAATCAAATGACAATGGGAATACAGATAGTACAGATGATGACGAAGAATCCATAATTCACGAAAATATTTATGTTCTTAATGATATAGAGGGCAATGGTTTTATGTCCTACTTGGGAACTATAAGCGAAGGTAAAGATGGAGCTAATTATGGTGAATTTTCAGCAAGTGAATTATATAGACCTAATAAAAATCTTGAAAAGTACAACTCCGAAAAAGTAGATGCTCTTGAAATATTTTCAAGGATGCCTGGATTTATGGGTTTCTCGATATCCTATGACGGTGAAGACAACTATGATGGAGACCTTATGTCTTTAGAGGAAATTAGAGAGAAAAAGTTTGATGAAAGTGATTATTTTTATTATCAAGCAGAAGGAACTTCATATAAAACTGAGCTTATAAGAATAATAGCTCATTTTGACCCAGAAATAGTAGGACAACAAGGCGTATTAGAGATGATAGAAACCAATGAAGCCTTAGATATGATAAGAGACAATAATGAGGATTTAGTAGTATTTGATGTAAGAACTAATGGAGAATATCAAGAATCAAGAATTAAATCTGATAAATTAATTCATAAAGATATGCTAAAAGAAGATGAATTTAATAATTATTTATCTAGTTTAGACAAGGATAAAACTTATTTAGTCTATTGTAGGACACAAACAAGATCAAAAAAAGTTGCTTCGTCAATGAGTAATGCAGGATTTAAAAAAGTATACTATATGAATGGTGGAATAACTAAGTGGTTAAAGGAAGCAGACAAGAAAGGATATACAGTATTTCCAAAAACTCCCTTGGCATTAGATTTAACTATTAATGGTGATAAGAAAGTTTACAGTAAAGGAAATGTAGATTTAAAGATTAAACTAACAAATACTTTTGAGGATAAATCAGGTATTCGAAAGGGTCTTGTAACTTTAAAATTAAAAAATGATAATAAAGTTATAGAAAGTAAAGAAGTTTCTATGGGAGATGATGGAACAAGCACTGTAAGCTTTGATATGTCATCTGCTAAAGAAGGTAAATATATAGTAGAAGCTAGCTCTGAAAAGGAAGGATATAAATCAGCTAAAGCTATTTATATTTTCAAGATAGGTCAAGAAGAAAATTATGAAAATAAAGATTTCTCTAGTGAAAAAGAAAAAAGGGTCTTTAGACACCTTTCAGAAGGAACTCCTGAATACGAAGCTCTAAAAAGTAATTTTGGTAAAAATATGCTTCAATATAATGTAAAAAAATCTAATGGAGAAAGTATTTCTTTATATGATTTTATAGAAGATAAGAATAAACCAACGGTTGTATTATTTGGATACCCTGGATGTGGTGGTTGTAAAGATATGATGAGACTTATGAGTAAAATGGATTTTAAAGATTATAACTATGTTGAAATCATAACTTCAGTAGATAAGAATATGCAGGATACTGTGGAACAAACAGAAAAAGTATTAAAAGAGCTGGGAGTAGAAAATATAAAATCACACATATTATATGATGCAGAGGATAAGATTTGGCAAACAAGATTAGACTTAAAAACTACTCCGAATTTTATGTTCTTAGATAGAGATGGACGTATGGTAAATATGGCGGACCAAATAAATGCTCCAGTATATTCATCAATTCTTAAAGAGAGTTTAGGAGTAAAAATAAAAGTGGACAACATTAATATTGAACCAAATCCAAATGGAGATGCAGCAAATAATGCAGCTTTTAATACAATTTATAAGATGAATATTGGAGACTTTGAACTTACAGACCTAGATGGAAACACTAAGAAAATTAAAGATATAGTTGATGGTAAAAGATCAACATTAATATCTCTAGGAACTACAACTTGTGGTTCTTGTCAAAATTCATGGAAAAGTTTTAAAAACGTTGATATAGATAGTCTACCTTTTAATGTTATAGAAGCTTTAATAAAAGACTATGATAAAGAAGATTCTAAGGATACACAAAAACTTTTAAGAAAACAGATTTTTGATGGAATATCAGATGCAAGGCATAAGGTAAAACACTTCTATTATAATGGTGATGATATATACAATTTACCAAGAAAAAGCGAAGAAAGTTTTACTGTAACACCTGTTGGTATATTTTTAGACAAAGACTGTAATATAGTAGAATTTGAATATAACCCATCTTATTCTGATGACCTTTATAACAAAGGAAAGAGAATAACAGAAACAATTTATGAATAAGTAAAATTATTTTTCAATAAGATTTTGAAGGAATTTACCTATATGGTAATTTTCTTCGAAATCTTATTTTAGTTTTAAATAATTTAAAAAATTATAAAATGGATCAAAGAATGTCTTTTTAAAAGTAAAATTAAATTGCAATAATTGTTATCTATAATAACAAAAAATATATAATACTTGTTTAATTAGATAAAATATAGATAATGTGCTATAATCGGATTAATGAGCATCAATCAAGTTTCTTTAGTTATTAGGAGGGAAAAAGAAGATTGAATGTTATGTTGAAACTAGCTATAGTAATAGCTTTTGGAACAATTGGGGCTAGAATAGCTAGAAAATTTAATATGCCTAATGTTACAGGTTATCTTATTCTGGGTTTAATTTTAGGACCATCATTTTTGAAAGTAGTTACTGTATCAGATATGGATGTTATAAATTTTGTAAATGAGCTAGCTCTTGCTTGTATAGCTTTTTCTATTGGAGGAGAATTTCTAATATCTGATATAAAGAAAATAGGAAAAGATATCTTTATCATTACTTTGGGAGAGGTAATAGGGGTATTGCTTCTTGTTTTTTTAATAATGTTTTTTGTATTAGGAAAATCTTTTGCCTTTAGTATTATTATGGCAGCTATGTCTGCCTCCACAGCACCGGCAGGAACTATATTAGTAATGAGACAATATAGAGCCTATGGGCCCTTAACTAAAACTATTTTACCAATTACAGCCTTAGATGATGCTTTAGGCATAATGGTTTTTGGATTAGCAATTAGCTTGGCAAAAATCAGCATGGGTTTTGAAAAAATAAGTTTTATAAAAATGATTGTAGGACCTATTTTCCAAATACTTGTGTCTTTATTTTTGGGACTTATAATAGGAATTATATTATCCTACATTGTTAATAAGGTGAAAAATAAAGATGAATTATTAATAATAATCTTATGTTTTATAATAGGAGCGACTGGTTTTTCAGCTCATATAAATTTATCACCTTTGTTAACTAATATGATGCTGGGAGCAGTAGTTATAAACAAGTCTGCGAAGGCAAAAAAAATATTTAAATCTGTAAATGATTTTACACCACCTATAAATTTATTATTTTTTACTTTAGCAGGAGCATCATTAGACTTATCTATATTAGCATCTATAGGAAGCTTAGGTATTATATATGTATTATCTAGAGCTTTAGGTAAAATATTAGGTGCAAGTTTAGGAGCTATTAAAGTCGGGGCAGATGAAGTGATTAAAAAATATTTAGGGATTGCTTTATTACCTCAAGGTGGAGTTGCTATAGGTTTATCTATGATAGTTAGTCAGGAAATACCTCAATTTAGTTCTGAAATTATAACCTTAATTCTATTTTCAGTATTAGTATTTGAAATATCTGGCCCAATTCTAGCTAAGTTTGCAATTACTAAAGCGGGGGAAGTTAATGGTATGGATAGGAGAATAGGATAAAATCTTATTATGGAAGTATTATTTTTATATAAAATAAGACCAATATAAATGTGTAAATAATAAAAGAAACTTATATGTATAAGTTTCTTTTATTATTTACACATTTATTTAGTATCTAAGATTTTTACAAGTCCACTGCTACCATCAACTTCTAATATATCTCCATCTTTAATTTTATCCATAAAGCCCATAAGATCACTAACACAAGGAATACCATATTCTCGAGCTATGATACCTCCGTGTTGGAGAGGACCTCCAATTTCCATTATAATACCACTTGCATTTGTAAATATGGGGGTCCAAGATGGTTCAGTAGCTTTTACCACAAGAATTTCCCCAGGATTTAAAATTTTTTCATATGGAGTCTTAAGAATCTTAGCAGGTCCGATTACTTTTCCGGGTGCAATTGCTTGTCCAATAAAATCTCCATTCTTAATTTCAAGTTTTGGAATATAAATTTTTCCTCTGCTATCAATAACTAAAGGCCAAAGATTTGTATCAAGGTAGCCAGATAGATTTTCAAGTCTTGCCTTATTGAGATCGAAATAAGGATCTTTTTGGCCTTGACTTATTTGGTCAGCTTTTAAATCAAATATATGGTAGGCTTCTTCAAGGCGACCTTCTTCAACCCATTGATTAACAATCTCAAGGCATATATCATGTAGTTTAGATATTATAAAGATTAATAGATATTTTGGATGTTCACGATATCCAAAAGTAGCTTTAAGTTTATTAGCTGACTTTATAAATTTTTTTCCTTTTCCTTTAGATTTAGCATATTTTAAAAGTTTATTATAAAGAAGTCCAAGGTCCTCGTATATTCTTTTAGAAGCAACATCAATTTCTTTAAAAACTCGACAGGAGTATTTTTCCATAAATTGATCAAATAAGTTTAAGAATGCTTTAGAAAAATCTCGCTTCTTTAATTTTTCTATAAATTCATCTTTAGAAGAAACTTCTTGAAAATCTTTATGAGAAGCCATTAAGAATAGGATATAATTCATTTGGCTCGTTGGATTTCCTTCAAGGTTCATATTCAATGCAGAAATTTCTTTTTCCAATTTATTCCCAGCAAAAATTTTAGATATACTATTTTTGGCTAAAAAACTAGACATAATAATAGGAACTGAATTTATAGACTTAGACATTAAAGTAAAACCTGATTTAGAAATACTAGAAAAGTCACCATTATCTTTTAATTTTTTTGTAGCTTCTATAATTTCCCTAGAAGTTTCCTTATATTTGTCAATTTCTTTTTTATAATCTCCAAATAACCCCTTTAAGGCTGAAGGCAATACTTTAATTATAGATTTTAAAATAACTTTTTTATAATTTTTTGTACCTTCAACTTCCCCTATAAAAGCATGTTCATCAAGATTTATATCTTTAAAAATTTTTTTAAGATTAGTATCAAAACTCCCTATAAAAGTTGATGTTTGTCTTTTTCCAAATATTTTTTTAAAGGCAGTTATGCTAAGATATTCTTTTCCATAAATTGCTGGTGCGCTACCATTTATTTGGGGTGTCATTGTATTCATTTTTAACTGGTCTATCATGTATGTCCAAATGTCTAGACCTAAAACACTTAGAGGTTGGCTAAACCCTTGGGTTAGCAACATAATATCAATATAAAACCTCTTATTTTCTCCAGGTTTAGTTAATAGTTCTTTAAAAAAGGGAAAATGGGTGGTAATGGACCTTACTTGTAAAAGATAAAGCTTATTATCTTCAAAAGTCCATTCCATATCTACCGGATGATTATAGTAAGATTCTAATTTTTTTATAAGTTTAGATAGTTTTATAATTTCTTCATCTTTCAAGCATTGGCTTGTAGAATTAGCTATCTTAATTTTTCCCGTGCCACCACTAGCTTTTAAATTTAGGGCAAATTTTTTGTTATTAATTTTTTTATAAATAATTTCATTTTTACTACTATCAACTACATAGCTATCTGGATTTACAAGTCCAGATACTATAGCTTCACCTAGACCATAACTCGCATTAATAAAAACCTCATCAAAGGCATTATTAATTGGATTTAGAGAAAAAGCTACTCCAGATGAGCTTGAGTTTATTTGCCTTTGAATTATAATAGCTATTTCTGTAGATTCTAAACTTATTTTATTTTTAATTTTATAAGTTATTAACCTGAAGTCAAAGCAAGATGAAAAACATTTTATAATAAATTCTTCTAGATTTTCTTTTTTTATGCCAAGATAACTTTCATACATTCCAGCAAAACTAATATTCGTTAAATCTTCTTCTGGAGAAGAAGAATGAACAGCAAATCTTTATCCAGGCAAATTTTCAAGTGAGAACATCAATAATTCTTTTTGTTCTTGGGTAAATAAGATTTTTTCAGCTTTTGCTTTAACTGCATTAGAATTTTCTTTTGAAGGATTTTCTAATAAAGAGATCCATTCTGAAGAAGATTTGATTTCATTAAGCCAAGGTTTAAAAAAATCAACTGATAGAATAATCCCCTCGGGTATTGTAAAACCAGCCATATCCATTTCAATCAACTTCTTAGCCTTAGCTCCAACCTTATCTACTTTGGGTTTATCTATTTCTCTAATATCATATATCATATTTACCCACCTTTAATCTATAGAATTTTTATAAATAAAAAATTAACTTATGAATCTGACTTTGCAAAACTGTTTCTCATTTGGCAACTAGCTTCATAAAGAACCTTATCTAGTAAATTAGCAGTTTCTTTTTTAACAAAGTTTTCAATTTCCATATTAGCTTTTTCACACATTAAAACAGCTTGGTCATTAGATAAATTTTCGTTTAGGAATTTTTCATCATATTTATTTATAATCTCATGAGCCTTAGATTGTACAAGTTGTTGGTATCTTTCAATATGAGAACTAGTTTTATTGAAATTCGAATCTGCCAAGGCACCAATTAATCTGTTAGACCAATAAAAATTATTTGTGTCAACTTCTTTAAATGTATTGGCAAGGTAATTAGGTGTTGAATTTATATTTGCATAAAAAGGAACTAGGGCATTAAAAGGATTAGAACCATAAGCAATCCATTCAATACTTCTAATCTCTTCGGGCATATAAGGTCTAATTTGAACTAAACCTAATACATTATTACGACTAATACCTATTGGACGGAAGGAACCTTTAAGTAGTGGTTCTGTATGTTTACTATAGACATCATAAGGAGTGCCCTGATAATAATTAGACAGAGCGTATTTAATATCCTCAATAGTTATTTTTTCTTCTGGAAGTCTGGCCCATGGAATATCCTTAGAATCCGGTCTATAGTCAGCATCTATGCCATCCCAAAAATTAGAATTTGGATTAAAATATCTTTGTACAATCCAAGCTCTTGGAGTATTATAGACATGGTCAGAGTCTGAATTACTACCAAAAGCGCTTCTAGGATTTAATTCTCCATTTAGTGAAAGATTTAAATGATTTTTTTCTATAAATTCTCTTAAGTCAGAAGAACACATATGGTTTTCTTTATTTCCAAAAGCATCTTCTAAATCGAAAGAATCAATACCAAGCTGATTAGGCATTACAACATAGGCATTATCAGGAACCTTTTTAGCTATCCAGTGATGGCCACCTATAGTTTCCAACCACCAAATTTCATTAACATCTTGAAAAGCAATACCATTCATTTCATAAGTTCCATATTTTTCTAAAAGGTCTCCAAGTCTTATAACTCCATCACGAGCACTTTTTATATAAGGAAGAACAAGAGTAACCATATCCTCCTCACCAATTCCACCAACTTTTTCAGCTACATAATCATCATTCCCTTTTTCACCTGAAGCGGGAACATACTTTACAAGAGGATCTGCTCCAAGTACTCTTTCATTTGAAGTTATAGTTTCAGTTGCAGACATTGATATATTAAGTTCATTAACCCCAAAAGCTCCCCAAACTCCAATTTCACCAAGAGCATCAGGGGTGCAAGTGTATCGCATTGGATTATCAGAAAGTTCAATTTCAACATGAGAAAGAACTGATTTATATTTTCTAGGCTGTTCATCTGGATGAACGACTATAAATTTTTTAGGAGTAAATTCACCAGAAGGTGAATCCTCATTACGGGCAACAAGAGTCGAACCATCATAACTAGCATTTTTACCAACTAAAATTGTAGTACAAGACATAATATATCTCCTTTCAAAAATAAAGTTTAAAATCATTTTTTAATATTTCTTAATAAGTTAATTATACTCTAAAATGATTAGTTATTGCTAATATTAAAATGACATAAGAAGAAATAATAAAATTCAAATATTGTTTTTAATTTAACAAAGATATACACTAGTAACTATAAGGTATTAAAAATTGCCTTAAGTAGTTAATATAATTAATAAGGGTGAAAGTGAGGATTATAAACTTTAAAAAAGTTTGAATTTATCTAGACAGAAGTCAAAGTTTATCCAACTTTACTTTAAGATGAAGTTGTATCTGGTTATGAAGCTGTAAAACTATTGGGCTTACTAGTACTAAGATATATGGATTTTCGTCTAGTTTATAAAAAAAGGAATAATAAATGTTAATAATCAAGATAGGGTTTCTTATTCTAGAGTAGAAAGTAGTGGATTTTTGGTTAAAAAATGAAAAATTGAAACTAAAGAATATAAATAAAGTTGAAAAATATAAAAATATTTGAGCAAATTTATGATATAGATTAATTATGGAATATCAGATTGTGATTCAATTTTTTAAAAATTATTATATCTATGGTTTTGAAGAAGCTAAATTAAATGTAAAATATGAAAGTAGATGAATTACTTTAGCTGTAGATAATAAAAAGATCTTATATGCAGCTATGACTAATAAATTTAATGCTGAGAGAATTTATACTACAAATAAAAGTTTTGTATTTTTATTAGAGAGTATGTTATGTATAATGTCTATTGATTAAGAACTTTTGGTATTTCTGATTTTATAATAGGAACTTATTTATATCCAAAGTTAAAAAGAGCTATTCCAAAAAATTTACCAGTAACCTTAAATATACTTTGTGCTATTCTAGTTGCAACAATGGCATTAGCCTATATAACATCTATTTATTGATGTGACTTTAAGAACTTTAATTGTAGTTATTAAAACACAAGTCATTGGAGCTTTAAATAATATTGGGATTGACTCCTATACCTTAACAATGTTAGTTGACTATGTTTCAGGTTTAGATTCAAGAGTTGTTTTTTATATAGTGATGAGAATTTCTACATTTTCAGTTAAAAATTAAAATATAGCTAGTATTAGACCTATTCAAGGTATTTGTTGGAAGCTATAAAAGAAAGGAGTACAAATGAAAATTAGAATATTAAATGAAAAAGAAATGGAGTCAGTAATGACTATGGAAGATGCTATTCAAGCAGATAAGAATGCTTTAGAATTGTATTCAAGGGGAAAATCAATAGTACCTTTAAGAGTTAATATTGATGCTAAAGAATATGAAGGACAAAATTTATATATGCCAGGGCTTGTAGGAGATGCTGCTGGGCTTAAAATTGTATCTGTTTATCCAAATAATATATCCAAAGGACTTACCAGTGTTCCAGCTTCAATGATTTTACTAGATGAAAAAACTGGACAGGTCGCATCTTTAATGGATGGAACTTATTTAACTAGGCTACGTACTGGTGCAGTTGCAGGAGCTGGAACTGACTTATTAGCTAGAAAAGATAGTTCTGTATTTGCTTTATTTGGAACTGGTGGACAAGCTAGATATCAATTAGAAGCTGTATTAACTATCCGCACAATAAATCAAGTTTATGTTTATGATATTGATCAAGATAGGGCTAAACAATTTGCGGAAGAAATGACAGTCTTATATGGAGAAAAATTTAATGTTAAGATTAATAGTGTCTCAAATCCAAAAGAAGCAGTAGAAAATGCAGATATAATAACAAGTGTAACCACATCAAAAAAACCTGTTTTTGATTTTAAAGATGTAAAAAAAGGAAGTCATATAAATGGAGTTGGATCATATACACCAGATATGCAAGAAATACCAGGGGAATTATTTAAAGAGGCTAGTAAAATTTATTTGGATACTCGTGAAGGAGTGCTAAATGAATCAGGGGATTTAATAAATCCTTTAAAAGAAGGAATTATAACTGAAAGTGATATTACTGGAGAGCTAGGAGATTTAATAGCTGGTAAGACTATAGGACGTGAAGCAGAAGATGAGATAACAATCTTCGAGACTACAGGAACTGCAGTCTTAGACCTACTTGTAGCAAAGGCTATTTATAAAAAAGCTGCTGAAAAAGATATTGGACAATTAATTGAATTATAAATAAATATATAAAGATATAGAAATTTTCAGTTAAAAGATTCTATATCTTTATTTTTATTAAAAGATTTTATTTAAAAGTATTAACTAGGGTAAATATAAATGTAAATTTAAAATAAGTTAGGAGAAAAGCATGGAAATTAATTTTTCAATAGAAGATGCTATAAGAAAAAGATATAGCGTTAGAAATTATGATGGAGAAAGAATAAAAAAAGATAAAATAGAAGAGATTAAAAACTTTATTAATTCTTTAGAGAATCCTTTTGGAGCAAAGGTAAATTTTCACTTTTTAGAAGGTGAAGATTTAGAAAATAAAGAAAATTTAGGAACTTATGGTGTAATAAAAGGTGCTAAGCAATATATAGGCGTAACTATAGACCTATCAGAGGATATGGCTTTAGAATCTTTAGGTTATGAGTTTGAAATATTAGTACTTTATTTAGCTTCAATGGGAATAGGGACTTGTTGGCTTGGAGGTACATTTAATAGGAAGGCTTTTGCTAAGGCTATGGAAATTGGTGAAAAAGAGATTTTCCCTATAATGTCACCTTATGGATATCCAGCAAAAAAGAAGCACATTAAAGAAAAGATGATGAGGGGAGTAATAAAAGCGGATAAAAGATTTAGCTGGGATAAGTTATTTTATAAAGATGACTTTAATAAAAACTTAAAGAGGCAAGATGCTAAAGATTTAGAACTTGCTTTAGAGATGGTTCGTTTAGGCCCATCAGCTAGCAATAAACAGCCATGGAGAATTGTGATAAAAGACAATATATGTCATTTTTATGAAGAACAAAGTCCAGGATATTCTTCTGGAGAATATGATATCCAAAGAATTGACTTAGGAATTGCAGCAGCACATTTTGATTTAACGCTTAAAGAAAATAATATAAGAGGTCATTTTGAATATGGGAATAATCCTGAATTAGACTCGCCAAAGAATTACTTATACCTATTTTCATGGATAAGAGATTAAAATAATTAAGTAAACATTATATATAAAGTTTTTTGGACTTTAAAGGTTATAAAATATAAAAGTTGACTTGGAAATTCCACATATAATATTTTCAAGTTAACTTTTATATTTTATTCTTTTACATTTTGTAAAATACTTTTAATTCTATCAGTGTATTTTTTATCAAGTTGTTCTTCTAAGTATTTAAAATTATCCATACTAGATTTTTTATATAGACCTAAATTCACATATTTTTTATCTAAATCTTCAATTACGAATCTATGGTCTATATTATTTCTTGTGCTAATAACATTATTTAAGTTAATTTTATTTTCATCTTTAAAGCTTATAATATAGTAAAATTCACCCTTTTGATGATTTAAGCCTTTTTTACCATAGACACCTGTCTTAATTTCTTTTATATCTGCCAGTTTATACTCTATTCCTTGAGGATTGAGATTGCTATAATAAATTATAGAATTTTCTTTTACAAGTGTTACATTAATTATAATAGTATAAATTAAAATAATATTAATAACTATAAAAGAAATAAAGTATAAAGGTTTAGTTAAGAATTTGTGTGTAATTGAATTAAATTTTAAATTTTTAGAAAATATAGAAAAAAGTTTATAAGTGATTAAGTAAATATAAATAAAAATTAATTTGTCGTAAGGAGATTTAAAAATTAAGAGTTCAGAGCCTTCAGTGAGGAATAATTTTATTTGTATAAAAGAAAGTAAAGAAAATAAGCCCATTGATAAAACTGTGGCAAGTAGGATTAGCAAAAGTATTTTGAATAGAGAAATAATTATTTTCAAGATTTACCACCCTTTCTTAGAATTATTGTATAATAAGATAAAATATTTGTAAATGAGATCAAGTATATTGAAAGAAGTATCAATTTTGGCTATACTAATATAAAATGAATAGAATTAATATTTTATGAATTTTAGTTTTCAATATTCTTAATATAAGTATTAGAATTGATTAAGGAGGATAATTTATGTTAGATTGGATATCACAGTATTCTCCAGTGATGCAGGCCTTAATAGCAACCTTATTTACTTGGGCTGTAACTGCTCTTGGAGCGGGTTTAGTATTTTTCTTTAAAAAAATAAATCAAAATGCTCTAAATGCTATGTTGGGATTTGCAGCTGGAGTTATGACAGCTGCAAGTTTTTGGTCTTTACTGGCACCTAGTATTGAAATGGCAGAAGATTTAGGACAAGTAGCATGGCTTACAGCAGTTATAGGTTTTTTAGCTGGAGGAATTTTTTTGTTAATAATTGATAAAATTCTCCCACACTTGCATATTGGAATGGAAGTAGATCAGGCAGAAGGTATAAAAACTAATTGGCAAAGAAGTGTACTCTTAGTACTTGCCATAACTTTGCATAATATACCAGAAGGTTTAGCTGTAGGAGTTGCTTTTGGAGCAGTAGCTTATGGACTTCCTTCAGCTTCACTAGCAGGTGCTGTTGCCTTAGCAATTGGTATTGGTCTTCAAAATTTTCCGGAAGGTGCAGCAGTTTCAATACCCTTAAGAAGAGAAGGATTTACAAGGAAAAAAGCTTTTATTTATGGGCAAGCTTCGGGAATTGTTGAGCCAATAGCTGGAGTTTTAGGTGCCTTTGCTGTAATTTCTATGAGACCTATACTTCCCTATGCTTTGGCTTTTGCTGCTGGAGCTATGATCTATGTTGTTGTGGAAGAGCTTATTCCAGAAGGTCAAAAGAAAGAAGCAGGGGTTCATTCAGATATAACAACAATAGGTTATATGATAGGTTTTGCAGTTATGATGGTATTAGATGTAGGATTGGGATAATTTAAGATAGCTGAATTGGAATAATTATTGCGACATTTCTAATAAGAAATTCAATTCTTCTATAAAACGTTCAAATGGTGTATTAAACTCTAGACATTTTCTTGGTCTAGAGTTTACTTTATAGATAGAGTCCATCAAGCCTTGATCGTTAATTTGGGCTAAATTCGTTTTCTTAGAAAAAAATTTTCTTAGTAAGCAAGCCGTTGCTGTTTTCGTTTGTCCCTCTTTGCCAAATACTATAGGCATCGGCAAATAAAAATCTATACCTAATTTGTTATCTACTCCTTCATAGCAGACAAGTTCCTTTCCTCTATCAGATGTGAAACTTTTAAAGGCTTCTTTTAGTAATAATTTAGTTAATTGATAAATAGCTTCTAACATAGACTGTTTGCTTCTATCTGGCATTTTTTATGACAAAATAGGATAGAGTATTCATTCCTGCAAAAGTAGCCAAACATACTTTACTTTTCCCTCTAGAAGATACTACGGTATTCAGTTCCTAATATCCAAATTTTAAAGGCTTTTTCACCTCTTTGAGTCTTTTAGAAATAGAAGTACCAATATTAAATTCACCTCTTGTTTCTTGTGATTTTAAGCCTTTGCCTTTTTCCCTTAAAACCTGCGATGTAACCGATAAAAGTACCTTATATATCCAGTTATACATTGTTTTAAAGTAAAGTTTATGTTGAAAAATTCTTCCTACTATTTGCTCAGATGACCAACTAGACTTCAGATTTTTTCAATAGATTCTTTTATTTCAGAGGTTAGTTTAGATTTTCTTCCCTTATGGTTTGAGAGAGTAAGATATTGACAGTGTGCTATTGAAGCTGTGTAATCGCTAGCACGCCTGAAAGGTGATAGCCTAAAATTGATTTTATTTTGCTTGCTAAATAACCTTCCTCATGAAGAATCTCTATCTTATTTCTATCATCCATGGTAATAAATTTTTGACTCATAACAATCTCTTTCATGTGTATGTTTTGTCGTAATTACATTTTACATGAATTGAATTTGTTATGAGTTTTTATTTATACATAATATATGAGAAATTGATAGATTTTTATAAATCAATACGAAGTATATAGTAAAGAATTAAGAAATTATAGAGAGGAGGAATACTTATGGTAGTAAATGAAGAGAACTTTATAGAAGAAATAAAAAAGAAAAATGAGGAAGGCCTAGAGTATGTAATAGATAAGTATGGTTGGATTTTAAAAAGTGTATTAAAAAAACATCTATTTTATATAGAAGACCATTATGAAGAGTGTATGAATGATTGCTTACTTGCTGTATGGAAGAATATAGATAGTTTTAATCCTGAAAAGTCAACTTTTAAAAATTGGCTTGGAGGAATAGCAAAATATAAGTCTATTGATTGTCTTAGAAAATATTTTAAAGATATAAATAATAAAAATATTGAAGAAGTAAGTTTAATTGATGAAAGAACTCCTCTAAAAGAAATAATTGAAAATGAAATAAGCATAGAAACAGAAAAGATGCTTTCAAATCTTTCTAAAGAAGATAGGGACATATTTAAAAAATTATATGTAGAAGAAAAAGATATGAATCAAGTATCAAAAGAAACAGGTCTTAAAAAAGAGCTAATTTACAATAGACTGTCTAGAGGAAAGAAAAAAATAAGGAGAAGTTTAAAATAAAGGAGGAAGTTTAAATGAAAGATAAAGAAAGAATATATGAGCTTATAAATGAAATGGACTTTAATATTGAAGACTATGAAAAAGAAGAACTAAGTGATATAGAAAAGAGAAAATTAAAAAATAATTTCAAAAAATCAAATAAAAAGGAAAATAAACTAAAAAATTTTACTAAAGTAGCAGCAATTTTAATTATTTTAGCTGGAATTTTTTCTCAGACTAGTACAGGGAAAAATGTTTATGCTTTAGCTCAATCAAAAGTATTAGATTTATCCTATTCTCTAGGGCAAACACTTTATATAGAAAGAGATATAGAAGACTACTCAAATGTTATAAATAAGATATATGAAAATAATGGAGTAGGTATTAAGTTGACAAGTCTTATCTTAGATAAAGATGAGCTAATATTTTCTACACTTATTTACACAGAAAAACCAGCTGACTATATAGATTATGATTATGATATTTGGCTTAATGGTAAAAAATTAAAAAGATATGGAGCTAGTGGAAGTTCAGGAAGTATTAATGATTCTAAAAATGAATTTTTTGCTACCTACCTAGTTGATGTGAAAAATATTAACCTTAAAGATAAAATGGATATAAAAATTATAGTAAAAAATTTTGAACATGGAATTTTTGATGGAGACAATTTAGATAAGGTTAAAGAAAAAGGGACTTGGGAATTTAATTTTATAGCTAGTGGAGAAAAATTACAAGAAAACACCTATACAAAAAAATTGAACTATACGTTTAATATAGATAATAAGACTTATAAATTAGAAGAATTTAGATATAATCCAGTTAGCCAAAAGATTTATGGGAAAATAATAGATAATAATAAAAAGGATGATTATATAATTGATTTAAAGGGTTATGATAATCTTGGAAATAAGGTTGAGTTTGGTTTTTCTAGACAAAGAACTAATGAACTTATTTTTAGGTATGAAAATATAAATGGAGATTTATCAGAAAAAGCAAGTTCCATAAGTTTAAGTCCTTATGCAGCTAAAATACCTAAAGAAAGCGGGAGGATGCCTAAAGCTGATAAAAAAGTTGGAGAAAGCTTTACTATAAATTTAAAATAAGTATGATTAAAAGGAGAGTATAATAGCATACTCTTCTTTTATTTTATAAAAATTTTTATAGTATTTCCTCTTATAAATAATGTTATAATGGCTTAAAGACAAGTTTATAAAAATTTAGGAGAATTTATGTTATATATAAAAGAAGCTAATTTTGAAGATTTAGATAAGGAGTATTCATACATAAGAGATTTATCAAGTGATGAAAATGGGTTTACTAATCCATATTTCGGGATATCTAGAGGTGAATTCAAGAATAAAATTTTAAAGAAGATAATAAATAATTCAAAGGGAATAGATTTACCATAAGGGTATGTAGCATGTACAGAATTTTTTCTTTGGGAGGATGATACTATAGTTGGATTATTTAGGATAAGACATGAACTTAATAGGTTTTTAAAGGAAGGTCCAGGACATATAGGATATGGAATAAAGAAAGAATTTAGGGGAAGAGGACTTGCATCAAAAGGTTTAAAACTTATAATTGAAGAGGCTAAAAAATTAATAGAAGAGGATAAGATATATATGCGTGTAAATAAAAATAATTATGCGTCTTTAAAAGTTCAAATGAAAAATGGGGCCTATATACATCATGAAGATGAAGAACATTACTATACTAGAATTAAAATAAGGTAAACATAATTAATGAAAAAGATAAATAATAAAAAGTTGAAAAATAAAATACTATATTTAATTTTGATTTTAATTTCTATAATGAGTCTTTCTTTTTTAATTTACACTTCTATTTATTATAAGGCAGATTATACTGCTATTAAGGTTTTAGAGAATAATAAGAATATAGAAATTATAGATAATTTAACTGTGTTAAAAGCTAAGGGAAAAAGTGATAAAGGATTAATTTTTTATCCTGGAGGGAAAGTTGAAGCTAAGGCATATCTCCCAATTTTAGAAAGCTTACAAGATAAGGGTATAGATTGCATTTTAGTGGAAATGCCCTTTAATTTAGCGGTTTTCAACTACAAGGCAGCTGATAGGATATATGATTTATTTCCAGAAATAAATCAGTGGTATATAGGGGGACATTCTCTAGGTGGTGCTATGGCAAGTAAATATGCAGGAGAAAATAAAAGTAAAATAGAGGGTTTAATTTTACTTGGAGCTTATATATATGGAGATTATCCTTCAACTAAGGCACTTACAATATATGGAACTTTTAATTCTAACCTTGAAAAAAATATATCTTATAAAGATAATATAGTGGTAATTGAAGGGGGCAATCATGCTCAATTCGGAAATTATGGTAAGCAATTAAATGATCCTGATGCTACTATAAGCAGAGAAAAGCAACAGAAAATAGCAGTAGATGAGATTTTAAAATTTATAAATAAGCTTAATTAAGGAGATTAGACTAATGTCAGAAGAAAGAATTAGAAAGATGGATAAATTATATAATGAGTCAAAGCTTTCAATTGAAGAGTTTAAGGAAGTATTTTACAAATTTAAATCTAATATAGAAAATTATGAAAAAGTGAGAGATTATTATTCTGAAAAATGGGTTGAGGACTATGATTACTCTAATAAAGAAGAATTTCCTGAAGGATTTTATAGTGATATTTTAAATGAGGATAGTATATTTGATTTGATGACAGATTATCATGAAATAGCAATAGAGTTTATGGAATTGGGACTTAGATTAATAAAAAATGGAAGATAGTTATCTTCCATTTTTTATTTATATTTTTTATGGTAATAGATGTAAGTAAAAAAAGGAAGAAATAGAGATAAGTTAAATATAATTCCAAAACTTAAAATCATTCCTAAAAGTTCTTGAACTTTAGTTTTATACCATAGGAAAATAAATAGAAACATTAAAATAAGAGAGAGTATATTTATTATTTTAAGAGCTAGACTTGAAGCTTTAAAATCTATAAGCTCTTCTTTTTCTTTATCTTCTTTACTAATTTTATCAATTTCTGGACTTAAAGCTTGATTTATATAAAAGAAAGATAGGCAAGATAGTAGAATTAAATATATGAAGTTCTTTATTGAAATCTCACTTAGTTTATGGTCAAATACCACAAAAAGCAAATAGATTATTGACATAGTAGCAAAAACTATACCATAGAAAAATCTTTTTTTATCATAAATTTTCTTTTTCATTTTAAAATCTCCTTTAAATTAACATACACATAAAGATAACGTTTATAAAGTAATATTTAATATGCATTATAAATACTTTTTAAATAAAATTCAAAAAAGTATTTAACATATAAACATATTATGATATTATAATATGAGAATATAATGAGGAGAATTTATGGATTATAAAGAAAATATCATTAAAAAGGCAGAATTACTTAAAGCTATATCAAATCCTATAAGACTATGTCTGGTAAAAAAACTAACAGAAGAAGATAAGCTTAATGTAACTTATTTTACTAATTGTATGGATGCAAGTCAGTCTACGATTAGTCAGCATTTAGGGAAATTAAGAGATTTGAGAATATTAGACTGTGAAAAAGATGGCAAAAATGTTAATTATTATATAAAAAATGAGGAAGTTAGAAATATTATAAAAGTTTTATTTGAGGAGAGTTTAAATGAGTAAAAAAATTATAGTAGTGGGTGGAGTAGCAGGTGGAGCAACTGCTATAGCAAGACTTAGAAGATTAGATGAAGATGCTGAAATTATTCTTTTAGAAAAGGGAGAGTTTATTTCCTTTGCTAATTGTGGCTTACCTTATTATATCGGAGATGTCATAAAAAATAGAGACGCCCTATTTGTTTCAGACATAGAAACTATTGAGGGAAAATATGGGGTGGAAATTAGAAATTTTTCTGAGTTAATTGAAGTTGATACTGATGAGAAAAAAGTTTTAATAAAAGATATAAAGAATAATAAAAATTACTACGAAAGCTATGACAAACTATTACTATCAACAGGCTCCCATCCATTTGTTCCAGATATGGAAGGTAAAGATAATGACAATGTATTTACTCTTTGGAATATACCAGATACTGATAAAATTTATAATTATATAGAAAACAATTCTATAAAAAAAGCAGTAGTTGCTGGTGGGGGTTTTATTGGAATAGAAATGGCAGAAAATTTATCTCATAGGGGAATAGATGTAACTTTAATAGAGTTTGCAGATCAAGTTATGGCTCCTTTAGATAAGGATATGGCAAAAATTGTAGAAAATCATATCGTTGATAAAAATATTGATTTAAGGTTAAAGACTGGCTTAAAAGCAATTAAAGACCAAGGTAAAAAAGTAGAATTAAGTAATGGAGAAATTCTAAATACTGATATGATTTTACTATCAATAGGGGTTAGACCAAATACTGAATTTTTAAAAGATAGTAAAATAAAGCTAAATGAAAAGGGTGGAGTAATTGTAGACTCTAATATGCAGACTAGTGTTGAAGATGTGTATGCAGTAGGGGATATTATAGAAATAAAAAACAAGATAAGTGGACTACAAACTATGATTCCTCTTGCAGGTATAGCTAATAAACAAGGAAGAGCTGTGGCAGCTAACATTCTAGGTAAAAAGGAAGAAAAATTTGATGGAGCTATAGGAACTAGTGTTGTAAAAGTTTTTGACTTAACTATAGCTGCCACTGGAGAAAATGAAAAGTCTCTTAATAAAAGAGGACTTAAGCTTTGGAAAGACTATGGAATTTCTCTAATTCACCCAATGTCTCATGCTGGCTATTATCCAGGAGCCTTGCAAATGAGTCTTAAATTGATATTTAGTTTAAAAGATGGAAGAGTATTAGGTGGACAGATAGCAGGATATGATGGAGTAGATAAGAGAATAGATACTATAGCAACAAGTATACATTATAAGGGAAGCATATATGATTTAACAAAAATAGAACTTGCCTATGCACCTCCTTTTGGCTCAGCAAAGGACCCAGTTAATATGGCAGGTTATTATGCAACTAATATATATGAAGGTCTATCTCAAGCAATTACCTATGAAGAATATGAAGAAAATAAAGAAAAATATATCTTATTAGATGTTAGAGAAAAAATAGAACAAACAGCAGGATCTATTCCAAATTCTATAAATATACCTCTTACAGAACTAAGAGAAAGATATGAAGAACTAGAAAAAGATAAAGAATATATTCTATATTGTGCAGTTGGGTTAAGAGGATATATAGGAGAAAGAATATTAAAGCAAAAAGGTTATAAGGTGAAAAATCTTCTAGGAGGTTATTTAACTTATAAACAATTAAATCAAGATAATAGTATAAAAGATATGGGTAAAGAAAATAAAAAATTTGAAAATAATACTTCAAAAAATAATATAAAAGATATAATAGAACTAGATGTTTGTGGTTTGAGTTGTCCTGGTCCAATAGTCAGTGTATCCAAAAAAATGGAAGAGCTAAAAGAAGGAGAAATTCTTCAAGTTAAGTCAACTGATCCTGGATTTGCTAGGGATATTGAAAGTTGGTGTTCTAATACTTGTAATACTTTAGAAGATAAAGAAGAAGGCAAGGGATATTGGACAGTAAACATTAGAAAAGGACAGGGAACAGAAAACAAACTTTGCGAAATAAGTTCTTCCTCTAAAGAAAAGACTATGATTGTATTTGATGGTGACTTGGATAGAGCTATAGCAGCCTTTATAATTGCAAATGGATCCTTAGCTATGGGGAACAAGGTTAATATGTTCTTCACTTTTTGGGGATTAAATATTCTAAGAAAAAAAGAAAAGGTGAATGTAAAAAAAGACTTTATGGGTAAGATGTTTGGAGCTATGATGCCAAGAGGGACAGGAAAACTTAGTTTATCTAAGATGAATTTTGGAGGAATGGGTTCAAAGATGATGAGAGGAATAATGAAGAAAAAAGGAATTTCTTCTCTTGAAGAATTAATAGAAGAAGCCATAGAAAATGGAGTAAAGATAATAGCCTGTCAAATGTCTATGGACGTTATGGGGATTACAAAAGAAGAGTTAATAGATGGTGTAGAAGTTGGTGGAGTAGCTACTATGCTAAATGATAATGATAGATCAAATATGAATTTGTTTATATAAGCTTAAAAAACCTATTTATTTAGTAATTACTAAATAAATAGGTTTTTATTAATTAATTAAAGTTTATTTAAATATAATTTTATTATTTTAATGTAAATATATAATATATTTGTAAGATTTTTCTAATTAATGAGTCTTATATATAGGAGGTGATAAAGTGACAGAAAAGGAATTTGAAGAAATATATAATTATTATTTTCAAGATGTATATAAATTTTCTTTGAGCTTAAGTAAAAATAAAGATATAGCAGAAGAAATAACGGCAGAAACATTTTTCAAAGCAATTAAATACATAGATAATTTTAGGGAAAGAGTAAGATTAAAGTTTGGTTATTTCAAATTGCCAAAAATTAATACTATACATATCTTAGAAAAAATAAAAATCTACTCTATACAGATAATCTAGAAATGGCAGGTATAATAGAAGAAAATATAAACTTATAAAAAGATTTTATAGTTAGTGATGAAATCTTAAGAGCAAATAATATTATAAATTTCATGTTTAAAAAAGCCATGTAGTGAAGTTTTTAGGATTAGGATTAATAGGGAATTAAGATTTAAAGAAACTGGTAAGCTATTTGGGAAATCAGAAAACTGGGTTTGTGTTAGCTATCATAGAGCAAGAAAAAAGTTAAGAATATTTATGGAGATGAAATGCAAGGTAATTGGAGAAATACTTCTACTAGTAGTAGAAGAATTCTATAGTTTAGAAACTAGAGAAATTCTAATGGAATATTTAAGAGAATGTCCAAATTGTAGAAAATAATATGAATAATAAAAAAATTTTCAAATAGAGTATAATAATTATATAGATATGTAGGGTATGGGATTAAAAAAGGTTAAAAAGAAAATTAAGAATAAAAACATTTATATAGGGATTTTATTGAGTTTGATTTTAGGATTTTTAACTTTATAAAATTCTAGTTCTTCTAACCACATAAATAGAGATTTGCTATTTTTAATAAGTTCAACAATAGTAATATTTGCCATATTGACTTTATTAAAAGTAAAAAATAAATTTTTATAATTTGAAAAAATTATTTATGGTATAATCAAAAAAGTATAAAGAGGTGTTTTTATGAAAAGAGCTAAACAGACATCAGAATCTATAATATTAGCTATTTTCCTTGCTCTTAGTGGAGGATTCATGGATGCCTATTCTTATATAGCAAGAGGAGAGGTATTTTCAAATGCTCAAACAGGAAATATGTTACTTTTTGGAGTATATGCTTCTAAAGGGAACTTATCAAGGAGTTTGGATTATGCCTTGCCAGTGCTTTCTTTTGCTTTTGGGATTGCTTTGGCACAAATTATAAGATTTAGGCTAAGGAAAAGAAAAAAGGTCCATTGGAGACAAATTGTAGTTTTTATAGAAATGGTATTACTTATTTTTGTATCAGGCTTATCTGCTAATGAAAATTTTTTAGCAACTTTATTAATGTCTTTTGCTTGTGGGATGCAGGTTCAAAGTTTTAGAAAAGTCCACAACAATACTTTTTCTACAACAATGTGTATAGGGAATCTTAGAAGTGGAGTTCATGAGATCTTAGAGTATTCAGATAGTAGAAAAATTGAGCATTTAGAAAATGGATTTTTATATTTTTTTGTTATATTTTGTTTTATACTAGGAGCTGTAATAGGAGCACATTGTATAAATTTCATGGGATTAAGGGCTATAATAGTGAGTCCAATTTTACTTTTTATTTCAATTATTATTATGATGGACGATAGAGAATGGAACCAATAAAATTCATACAATATAAAAGCTGACCCAATATAAGCTGTTTAAATAACTTATATTAGGTCAGCTTTTTTGTTTTATGGATCACAGATTACATTAATATGAAGTTATAGAAATTTATATTACCTTAATATGGAGAATTTGATCTTTTATATATTAACAAAATAGTCAAATAAATATAAGTAAAGTTTGTTTAGGCATTTATAAGACAATGTCTATAAATTTTGCATATAACTTTTGTTATAATTATAATTAAATAAAGAAAGAAAAAGTGATTGGATGTTTTTTACATAGTTAGATTATTAGTAAGGGAGTTATTAATATTATGAAAGAAAGTATAGGGCATAAAATTGCAAGGCATAGAGTTCTAATTTTGATATTTGCTACAATTCTATTAGGTTTTTCAGCACTAGGTTATATTAAAACAGGTATAAATTATGATCTCTTGGAATATCTCCCACAAAACTTAGATTCTACAATAGGACAGAATATTTTAGACAAAAAATTTTCAAACGCTGCAACATCTATGTTTATTATTGAGAATAAAACTGATAAAGAGATTCAAAGCTTAAAAGAAAAAATACAAAAAGTAGAAGGTGTAGAAAAAGTAATTTGGCGTGATGATATTTTTGATATTAATATTCCTAGGGATATTCTACCTGATTCTGTAAATGAAATTTTTTTCAGTAATAATAGTACAATGTTAATTGTTAAATTTAAAGAATCATCATCTTCTTCAATGACAATGAATTCAGTTGATAAGATAAGACAAATTGGTGGAGCGGAGGGATTTTTAAGTGGTATAACGCCAGTAGTAAAAGATACAAAAGATTTAATAGATATTGAAACACCAAAGTATATTGTTTTAGCAATTGTTTTAAGCACTATTGTTTTAATAGCTACAAATGAATCAACTTTAATACCTTTATTTTTTTTGATTAATATAGGATATGCAGTAATTTACAATTTAGGAAGTAATGTTATATTTGGAGAAATTTCTTATATAACAAAAGCGATAGCAGCTGTTTTACAACTTGCTGTAACTATGGACTATTCAATATTTTTATATCACTCTTATACAGATCAAAGAAAAATTTATAAAAAAGATCATATATATGCTATGGGCATAGCTATAGATAAAACTATTTCATCTATTTTTGGAAGTTCATTTACAACTTTTGCTGGATTTTTAGCTCTAATAGCAATGGAGTTAAGCCTTGGAAAAGATATAGGATTTGTAATGGCAAAAGGAGTAGTATTTGGACTTATTACGGCGATTACAATACTTCCCTCATTAATTCTTGTAGCAGATAAGTATATTTATAAATTTCAACACAAGTTATTGTTGCCTGAATTTATAAAGTCTTCAAATTTTATAGTAAAACACAATAAATTTTTATTAGTTGTATTTATTTTACTGTTTGTACCTGCTATTTATGGAAATATGAAAGCTCCAGTTTATTATAATCTAGACAGGTCACTACCAGATACTTTACCATCTATTGTTGCAAATAAAAAATTAAAAGAAAATTTCAATATGCAGTCTAGCCATTTTTTGATTTTAAAAGACAATCTTAAGGTTAAAGATTATGAAGAAATAATAAATAAAATTGAAAGTATTGAGGGAGTTGAAAATGTACTTGCAATTGATAAATTTCTAGGACCTATGATTCCAAAGAGTTTTATTCCTAAAGAAGCTTCTGAATCTTTTATAAAAAATGGTTATGAAATGATTATGATTAATTCAAAGTATAGTATTGCAACAGATGATGTATCAAATCAGATGGATAAAATTATCGAAATTGCAAAATCTTATGATAAAAATGCTAAACTCACAGGAGAAGCTGCCCTCACAAGAGATCTTACATTAATAGCAGATTCGGATTTTAAAAAAGTTAATATTTTTTCTATAGTGCTAGTATTTTTTATAATAATGTTGCTTTATAAGTCTTTAATCTTACCTGTTCTACTTATACTAGCTATAGAGTTAGCGATATTTATAAATATGGGGTTTGGATTTTATACAAATACTCCTATACCATTTGTTGCATCTATTATAATTGGTACTGTGCAGTTGGGATCGACTATAGATTATTCCATATTATTGAGTATGAAATTTTTTGATGAACTTAAGGAGAATAAAGATAAATATACCGCTATAAAGGATACTTTAATATCTGTATCCAGACCAATAGTTACTAGTGCTATTTCTTTTATAGCAGCAACTATTGGCGTTGGTGTTTACTCTGATATGGATATAGTAAGTTCAATATGTATTATGATGGCTAGGGGTGCATTTATATCTATGCTTGTAATCATAGTATTACTTCCATCTATAATATTGTTTTTTTATAAACCTCTAATTTATACAACAAAGAGCTTAGATTTTTTAAGAAAAGGAGATAAGAAAATTGAAAAATAAACTTGGTAAAAATACAATAAGAATTATATCTTTTATTTTAGCTGGGGTTTTACTTTTTACATCAACACTTGTATTTGCTAATGATTCAGAAGTGAAAAAAGATGAAATTATATTTATAAATGCTGATTCTGATGGTAAAGTTTTAGATAGTACAGCTTCAATAAGATTACACTCAGACAAAGAACTTAAAAATATAAAAGATCCTACTAATCTTAGAAATATAGTAAATCTTAAAGGTGAGGAAGAACCTGTATTATTGGGTGATGAATTAAAATGGAATAGTGGTAAGAAAGAAATTTATTATAAAGGAGATGCTCCTAAAGAGGCTCCTATAGGAATTAAAATTTCTTATAAGTTAGATGGAGAAGAATTTACAAAAGAAGAACTTAAAGGAAAATCAGGGCATTTGAATGTAAAAATAAATTTTGAAAATAAAAATTTTAAGGAAAAGAAAATAAGAGGAGAAAATACAAGAATATATGTACCTTATACAGTATCATCATTTATGGCTTTTAAATCTGAAGAATGTGATAATATTAAAATAAATTCAGGAAAAGTAATTGATGATGGAAAAAGTAAAGTAGCTCTCTTTGTTGTTTTCCCAGGTATTTATAAAACCTTGAAAGAACCTTTATCAAAAATGGACATAGATATTGAAGATTATTTAAAAGAAGAAATTGAAATATCTTGTGATGTAAAAGAGTATAATCCTAAGTCAATGGTATTTGCTATAAGTCAAGAGTTACCAGAAATTGATGAAATTAAAAATTTAAAGTCAATAGAAGATGTTGAAGATGGTCTTAACAAACTTAAATCAAATGGAAATAAATTACTTGATGGAGCAGGCAAGTTATATGATGGACAAGTTGAGTTAAACGACGGAGTAGATAAGATTATAGATGGTTCTAAAAAGTTAAATGATGGAGCAAAAGATGCAAAAGAAGGTTCAGATGAATTAAAAGATAAAATGTTAGATGTTATTGATGGAGTCAATAAGCTTACAGATGGGAGTGATGAACTTTCAAATGGAACAAAAAATTTAGTAGATGGCACAGGGAAACTAAAGACAGGAATGATAGAGTTTGATACTAATATAATAGATTTAGTTACAGGTGTAGAAAAGCTTGACGATGGTACAAATCGACTATTTTCAGGGGTTTCTGAGGCTAAAGATGGAGCTTATAAGCTTGATAGCGGAGCAAGAGAACTGAATAAGGGAATAATTGAGGCAAACAGTAATTATAAAAAATTGCAAGATGGAGCAACAAGTTTATCGGATGGGGCAAGACAACTTGACTCAGGAATAGGTCAAATCAATGAAGGACTTGCTTCTGTAAATTTAGATAAAAAAATAGATACAGCTGTTAAATCATTGGGAGACTTAAAGGTGGCTGTAGGACAACTTTCAGATGGAGGAAGTAAATTATCAACTGGTTTAAATGAACTTAATGGGGCAATTAAAAATAAAGAATTTAAAGAAAATTCAATGAAACTTAAAAGCTCTTCAGAAAAGATAAATAGTGGTGCTGAGGGGCTTGCAAGTGGTAGTGGAAATATTTTAACTGGAGCTCAAGGAATTAAAGATGGGGCAGATAAGTTAACCGGTCTATTAGAAGAAATTCAAGGTAAAGTTCCTGATAAAGGTAATAATACTAGTCAGGTGGCAAGTGGCGTAGATTATACTGCTGAAAATATAAGTAAAGCCATAAACGAAATTGAAGTTATACGAGAACAATATCCAGAAGTTGATTTAAGTGGAGTTATTACATCATTAGATTCTGCTCTTGGGGGACTTGAAGAAACTAGACAAGGGCTTGGGAAAGTAAATACATCGTCAAGCAGTGAATTAAAACAAGAAATAGGAGCTTCTATTGAAGGAGCAAGAAATCTTTCAAGTAAGGCAGGTCAACTTAGTACTGGAGCTGAAGAATTTTCTCAGGAGGCAAATAATTATTCTGGAGCTATTTTAGCCTATACAAGTGGAGTAAATTCTTTATCAGATGGAGCTAAACTTATAGCTGATAATATAGAGAAGTTGAGCAAAGCTTCTACAGATTTATCAAATGGTCTTGTTGAGCTAAAATCTCAAGTAAACAACCTCTCTGGAAAAGTTAAACCAAGTGAGATAAAAACTAAGCTAAATGAACTTAAGGAAGGTATTGGATCACTTAAGGCGGGTTCAGGAAAACTTGCTATAGGTGCAGGGGAATTAAAATCAGGTCAAGAAAAATTATATAATGAGGGTTATTCAAAAATTGAATCTGGTTCCTATGAATTAAAGGATGGAACAAATAAATTGGTTGATGGTTCAATAAAACTAAGTAATGGAGTTTCTGAACTTAAGAATGGAACAGACAAACTTTATGATGGGTCTACAAAACTAAAGGACGGTTCAAGTAAATTAAGAACTGGAGTAGAAGATCTTGATAATGGAGCAATAAAGTTGAATAAGGGAACAAGTGAACTTTCAAGTGGTGTAAAAGATATGTTTGAAGGAGTTAATAAGTTTAACGATGATGGAATTATACCTTTATCAGATGGTCTTTTAGAACTTTACAATGGAACAAGTGAATTATATTCAAAAACTCCTAAGTTTAAAAATGGTTCTCAAGAATTACTTGATGGATCAAAAGATATGAAAGAAGGAGTTTCAGAGTATATGTCAAAAGGAATAAATAAAATATCTGATCAAGTTTTAGATAAAACTAAAGAGATTAAAAGACTTAAAGATATAGAAAAAGAAGTTAGAAAAATTTCAAAAGACTATTCTAGTTTTACTGGGAAAAGAGGAAAAATGGAATCAAATGTTAAATATATTATGAAAATAAAATAAATTCATATTAAAAAGCCTTATTACAATTTATAATAAGGCTTTTTAATATGAATTAAGTTTTAGTAATTATTTTTTCCAAGAGTTTTCTTTTAATTCTTCTAGTTCTTTTTTAAATTCCGTATGGATCCAAGTAGGTAAAGATCTTAGCATTCTTCTTTTATTTAGATTAGCCTTGCGTAACTTCTCTTGCTTTATATTTAAAAGTAATTTTTTTTCAGCTTTCATTTTTTTTAGCTTAAGTTTATATTCTTCACCGTCTTCTTGCAATTCTATAGAAGTTTTTGCTAATTGTTCTCCAATTTCATCAGAGATATATTTTAGTTTTTCTGAAATTTCATGAATATATTTAAGTTCTCTATTTAATTTCAATGTAGAATTTATACTTATAATTGTATCTATGAAAATACTTCCAACTCCTAAACCTATAAGAATAAATGAAATTAAACTAGGTAACATATGATATATCTTTATAAGGGAAGGGTGCAGATAGTCAACAACAAAAACACATCCAATACCCCAATAGATAGAAAAACCTAAGCAAATATAACCTTTAATATTAAAAGGTCTGTTACTATAATCCCAAAAACGCTGATGAAATGCTTTCTCTAAAAACCATCCAACTAAAAATTCTAATATAGATGTAATTAAGATAGCTCCAAAAAATAAAATTATTTTATTATCTCTTAAATTAAAAAGACTTAATAAAACAAAAATCGATCCAAAACCATAAATAGGGCAGTATGGGCCATTAAGATAACCTGGATTTATAAATATACCTCTATTTAAAGCTGAATATATGACTTCGGTACACCATCCTAAAAATGAATAAATTAAAAAATAAAATAAATATTCTTTTATCATAGTATTAATTCCTTTCGTGTATTGAGAATATATTATCACTATATATAAAGAAGGACAATGGTCAAAATAGGATAATCGTACAGTAAATAAAGTTAATTAATAAAAGGATTATATTAAATATAAAAAATAGAGTATAAGATAGGAAATATAAATTAATAGTAAACTTAAAAATTAAACAATTAATATTAAAATCTTAAAATTTTTCAATATATAGATTATAATTATAAATCATTTTAGATAAAGTAAGTTGATGTTATTGAATTAATTTAAGTTGCTTTTTGGGTATATATAAAAAGTATATAAATAAAGAGGATGTTTAAATGAAAAAAAGAAAAATATTGGCAATTTTGTTCTTATTAGGAGGGCTTGTTCTATTATTCCTACCTTATATAAATAAGAATTTATTGGAAAATAATAGTAGAAAGAATAGAGAGTTTGTTGTCAGAGAAATAAGTAAGGAAGAAATACAAGAAAATGTTGGAAGGAAGGTACCAGAAGAAAAATTATTTGAATTTGATTCTGTAGAAAATATATCTCAAACAAAAACTTTTCTTGATATCAATAAAGTAAATAAAAATCTTGTTTTAGGACAGATAGTTATACCTAGTATAGATATCAATCTAGCTATTTTAAAAGGTAGAACTAATAATAATTTGCTAGCTGGTGCAACCACCATGAAAGATAGGCAGGAAATGGGAAAAGGGAATTATGCCATAGCTGGACATAATACAAAATCAGGAGTTCTTTTTGGTAATCTTAGTCAAATAAAAAAGTATGATATTGTAAGAATAAGTGATAAAAATTCTATTTTTGAATATAGAGTTTATAAAACGGAAATAGTTAGTCCAGACAGAATAGATTTAATAAGTGATAAGAAGTCGATAGAATTAGGGAAACCAATACTTTCCTTAATGAATTGTTATTATGTAAATGGTAAAAATTCTGGGAAAAGATTTTTTGCTTTTGCAGAATTAATTAACTCATATCCATATTCAGAGGGAAAAATGGTAGAAATGTAAATTTATAAGTTTAGTTTATAATATAAAAAGTTAAATGGAGGGATATTTAATGCCTTGGGATGAAAGAAATTACCCGGATTCAATGAAGAATCTAGATTCTATAGTAAGAAGAAAAGCTATTGATATTGCAAATGCTATGGTAAAAGAAGGTTATAAAGAGGAAAATGCAATACCAATAGCCATTTCACAAGCTAAGGATTGGTTTATAAATGCAAAAAATAAAGATATAAAAGATCTTAAAAATAAAGATATAAGTAAGCATAAAGATAATTCCGGAATTAAACATTCTAGACTTCAAAATAAAGATGTAGAAGTTAAATATGATAAAGAAAAAAAGAGTTGGATAGTTATAACAGAAGGAGCAAAAAGAGCCGACTCAAAGCATGCTACAAAAAAAGAAGCTAAGAAAAGAGCAAAAGAAATAGCAGAAAATAAAGATGTCGAAGTAAAATCATATAAAAAATCAGAATAATTGTTTTATAAATTTAATATCATTTAAAACGTTTATTACAAGATGTAGATACAAATAAAGTAATAGTGAAGGATGATTATGAGATTAACTTATCCATTGAAATTGACAAGGCAATTAATAAAGGGAGAAAAGCCAAGTATTATTGAACAGATTAAAAAATTTGAAAAGCAACAGGGGAAAAATTATAGATACAGACAAAAAGCAAAGGAGAAATCCCAAATAGATGATGAGAAGTAAGTATATACTTAAATATGATATACAGATAAGTAAAAGATAAAGTCCTAAATCAGGACAACACAAACGGAGTCGAAAAACACGGTCCCTAATTGCAACATTATAAAATGTAACTGAGTTTTCAAAAGCATATTAACAGACAACTAAAACTAAAAAAAGCAATATTAATGTTTATAGGTGTTTAAGAAAAATTCATGCCCAATTTCAACACTTTTGAAATAGTAAGTTACAGTTACAAATTAAAAAACAGGAAAAGACTTAATGAGCCAGATAAAATAAAAGTTAAGGATAGAAATATTTGTATTTTATAGCTTAGGATAGTAACACCATTCTTGTTTATTAGTAAGCATAAGAACTATAAACTCATAGAAGATTATGATAATAGAAATGCCTTTGATGTTGAAAGATATATAGGTAGAACAGATAATACGAAGTTAAAAGAAAATACTAAGGTAGTACAACTTTAGTTTAAAATCAAGAGTTTGACTTATGAAATTAAAATTAGGAATAAAGATTTTAAAGACCAAATAAAGGGGTAAATGCATATTGTAAAAGGAGTAGATGAAATGGGATTAGGAACTTTAGAAATAATATATACATTATTATTTCTAATTAGTGGTATAAGTCAAGTATTTTTATATATAAGTATATATAGAAACAAAAAATCTATTTTTATTATTAATATGTTAATAGGTCTTGTTTTATCTTGGATAGTTTACTCTTCACTACCTTCAAATTATATGATTTGGCGGAGTATAGCTTTACTAATTGGTCTAAGTGGAATAATAGGATTTTTTTTAAAATTGAAAAATAATAAGTATAACTTATTAAGTAAGCTTATGATATCAATTTCTGTATTAGGGGGTTTAATAGGTTTGATTTTATGAAAATATAATATTAGACTTACTTAGATTTAATATAATAGATTTTTAAATTTAAGGTATTTAAAAGTAATATTTATTGTCAAAAGAAGAATTATGCGAGAATTTATAAGAAAGGGTTTTAAAGTATGGTAAATGAATTTAAAGCTATGGTAGTTAAAGAATTAGAAAATGGAGATTTTAAGAGAGAAATACTTACTAAAAATATCAAAGATTTACCAAATGGGGAAGTTTTGATAAATGTAAAGTATTCATCTTTAAATTATAAAGATGCCTTATCAAGTATAGGTAATAAGGGAGTTACTAAGAAATATCCCCATACTCCAGGAATTGACGCTGCAGGAATTGTAGTTGAAAGTAAAAGTGATAGATTTAAAAAAGGAGATCAGGTTATAGTTACAGGATACGATCTTGGAATGAATACTGATGGTGGATTTGCAGAATATATTTCTGTTCCTGCAAATTGGATAGTAAGTTTGCCTAAAAATTTATCTTTAAAAGAAAGTATGATTTTTGGGACAGCTGGCTTTACTGCAGCTCTATCAGTTGACAAGTTAATGAAGAATGGGGTTAGACCAGAAGATGGAGATATACTTGTAACAGGTGCAACAGGTGGAGTTGGAAGTACAGCAATTATGATTTTAAATAAATTAGGATATTCAGTTATAGGAGTAACTGGAAGACCAGATTTAAAAGAAAAATTGATTTCCTTGGGAGCTAAAGATATTATCCTTAGGAATGAAGTTGATGATGATTCTGGAAAATTAATTTTAAAAGAAAAATGGGCAGGCGTTATTGATACTGTTGGTGGAAATATTTTAGCAACTGCAATCAAATCTACTAAATACAAAGGTTCTGTAACTTGTTGTGGAAATGTAGCTTCGCATGAGCTAAATATAAATGTTTATCCATTTATCCTAAGAGGAGTATCCTTGCTAGGAGTGGATTCTGTTGAGTGTCCTATAGAAGAAAAAGAAAATATATGGAAAAAATTATCTGAAGTATGGAAACCTTTTGAAATAGATAAAAATATTGAAGAGGTTGGCTTAGATGATTTAAGTAATAAGATAGATCAAATGTTAGAAGGTAAATTAAAAAATAGGATAGTTTTAAATCTTGAAATATAGTAAAATATATTTATTCTTTTTTAATTAATATAAGATAATCGAAATAAAGAAAATGTATTCTTATCTTTAGATACATTTTCTTTTTAAATTAAAAAATTCATTTTCAAAGGAGGGATAATTAAAAAATGAAAATGAAAAGGAACATAATAATTTTAATAACTCTAATAATAATTTTATCTGTAGCTTTTTGGAAGAATTCAAATAAAGAAAAAGGAGAAGAAACAAATAAACTTACTTATTCGAATTTAGTAGATAAAAAGAGTCAGGATTTAGTTGAGAAGTATCTTCTAGAAGCTGGTATAGATAAAGATAGCATTGAAAGTTTTTTGGCAGATGTAAATTTATACAATAAAACAATAAAAAATAAAAGCTTAGTAGATAAAGGTTTTAAAATTATAAATAATAAGGAAGTAAAGTATGATAAACTTGCTATGATTGAAAAGTGGGAAGAAACCTATCCTAGTATCTTATGGCATAATTGCAGACTATCAGTATTTAGACTTTTAAATAATTTTATAGAAGTAAAAAATCCTGTAATAGATGACGATACTATGTTATTTCAAGATAAGGAAGTAATAGATTTGGATAAAAAATTGGTTGGGGACAACTACAATAACTTCTTAAGCCTATTTTCCTATGTTAGCACAAAGAATACAGATGATGTAAATGAACACATAAAGGTCTTTAAGGAGAATTGGATAAATAAAGGTGTGAAATTTAAAAATGATAAAATAAGCCTTATAACAGTTGTATTTAATACAAATATAGAAGAATTAGATACAACATCACAATTATTTATAGGTCATGCAGGTCTATTGTGGGAGGGTGATGATGGTAAATTATATTTTCTTGAAAAACTATCCTATACAGAGCCCTACCAATTAGATATTTTTAAAAGTCGTCAGGAATTAAATGACTACTTGATGCATAAATATGATGTAGATATAGGGCAAAAAACATCAATTCCGTTTATTATGGAGAATGATCAATTGTTAGAAGGTTTTAGGCCTAATTTAAATAAAGAAAATAAATATCAAGAAAACTTATGATTTTAATTGAAATTTTGCTAAGAATACTAGGAAAGGAGTTAATTTATGGCATCTATAATGCATAAAATAGAAAATTTAATTAATCAGCCGAATTTATTATATGAAAATACAACTATAATTATAAGGATTGCTATATCTGGTGCAATTTTTTATATTTTACTTATAGTAATTATGAATTTATTTGGAAAGAGATCAATGTCAAACTTAAGTATGTATGATTATGTAACAACTCTGGCTATGGGGTCTATAGTTTCTTCGGCTATTATCTTAAAAGAAGTCACTATATTTAATGGGTTAATAGGTATACTAATCTTACTATTATTACAATTTATAGTAACTTATATATCGTCTTATTATCCCAACTTGTTTAACATATTAAATCCTAATCCATCTCTTTTATATTTAGATGGTAAATTCATTGAAAAAAATATTAGAAAAAATAGAATAACTAAAAATGAAATTATGGCAGCTATAAGAATGCAAGGACAGACTACATCTGATAATATATCTGCGGTTATATTAGAGGCTAATGGAACTTTATCTGTAATAAAGGATATAAGCGAAGAAAGAAAAGATGAAATAGTTAAGTTTTTGTAAAAATATTATTAAAACTTTTAATATATATTAATAGAATAAAGTTATTAATAACTAAGAAAATAAGAAGGAAGCACGCTAAAGAATGGTGAGCTTTGGTAGAATTTACAGTAATACAAAAGATAAAAATATATCAAGGCTAAATTTTTTGAAAAAGTTGGAAATGAGTGTAAAGTTTTCTCAAGAATGTCAACTTTTGCGGGTGAAAGAGGAGTATCAAAGGATGAAATAGATACTAAAAGATTTTTTGTAGGATTTTTATCTTTAGAGTTCTTATGAAGTTTATAGATTTAAACTATTCAGTAAAAAGAGTTTGAAAAACAGATTTAATAAGGTCAAAGCAACAGGATATTATTATTTGAAAATACTGCAAGAAATATGATGGATTCTACTCTATAAATAAAATAAAACAAGGGGATTAATCTCCTTGTTTTATTTTATTTAAGATTATAACGATATAATTTTCTATAAAGAGTTGAAATATTTATACCTAATTTATCTGCAATTTTTTGTTTATCAATTGTTGCATGTCCATATTTTTTCAAAAAATATTCCAAGATATTTTTTTCATAAACTGATAACATATCCTCGAGGTTACCTGAAATATTTTCTCTAAAGACTTCTGAATTTGTATCATTTAAAGAATCTTCTCTATATGATTTTTGAAAATTATAAGGAAGTAAGTCTAGGTCAATAATTTCATCATTTGAAATATTAACTAAATATTCTATAATATTTTCTAACTCTCTAACATTACCTTTCCATTCAGACTTTTGAAATAAAGATAATATTTCTGGAGAGAATTTTTTCTGCATTTTACCAAGTTTATGGCAATATTCACTAAGTTTAATATTTGCTATTATAGGAATATCTTCCCTTCGTTGTCTTAGTGGTGGAACGTGGATGGGAATTACGTTTAATCTAAAGTATAAATCCTCTCTAAACTCATTATTTTCCACCATTTCTTCAAGCTTTCTATTTGTTGCTGCAATTAACCTAAAATTTACTTTTATAGTTTGATTACCACCAAGTCTTACAAAAGAACCATCCTGTAGCACTCTTAGGAGTTTAGGTTGAAGATGAATGGGTAAATCTCCAATTTCATCTAGGAAAAGGGTTCCTCCATCAGCCAACTCAAAACGACCTATTTTACCAGAACTATTAGCACCACTAAAGGCGCCTTTTTCGTAGCCAAACAATTCACTTTCTAATAAATTATCAGGAATTGAAGCACAATTTATAGCAATAAAAGGGTTATTACTTCTTTGAGAATTATTGTGGATGGCTCTTGCAAAAAGTTCTTTTCCAGTACCGCTTTCTCCCCTAATCATAACAGAAGAAGAGCTTGTAGCAACTTGCCTTGCCAAGGTAATACTATTATTTATAATATCACTTTGTCCAATTATATCATCTAAATCAATATCATTATTTCCTTCAATTATATTATAGGCATTTTTAACTGCAGAAGTGTATTTTGATATTTGCAGAATATAACTTTTTATTTTATTATCAACAGTATTAGCTATAGTTTTTACAAGTAATTCATCTAATTTTTTGTTTTTTGACCTTAAATTAATAACTTTTTGAGCTGATAAATTATTTTTATTATAATTTTCAAATGTTTCATAGATGGACTTATCAATGAGTTCGTCTGAAGAAGAGTTTAATAGTTTCATAGTCATTCCATTGTAACTTTTTATATTGAGATTGCTATCAGTTAAAATAATTCCAGAGTCAAGAGAATTTACTATATTAGAAATTTCTTTATTTTTCAATGAAAGCATCTCTATAGTTTTTTCATATTTCAAATTTCCAACAAGAAGTGAATTAAGTTTTTTTAAAAATATTTTTATATTTTTATAATTTTTATTTATAGCGTCACCTTGTTTTTTATTAAAGGCAATTAGCCCAATAACTCCTAGGATATTATTATTTGAATCAAGTATAGGGTATCCCATAGAGGCCATTTCTTCGCACTGATTATAAGATTCACATTGAAGACAGCGCTTATTAATGTCGTTTCTTATTATATTTTCTGATTTTTTACTATACATAATATATTCATAGGAGCAACCTTTTGGAAGTTGTTCCCCAATTAGTTTTTTATATTTTCCAGTTGCAGCTAGACGAATTAATTTAGTATTAATTATAGTAACCTCTACATTTAATATGGAACTTATTGCTTCAGCAACTTCTTGGACAGAATTTTGAATATTTTTTAATTCATACATTACTTCACTTCCTTAATTAAACTCTATTTATTAATTTAATATATAGTATCTCTTTTAAACTTGCAAATAAAGTTATAAGATAGATGAAATTATACTTACTAAGAAGTTAAATCAACATATATTTGATATAATAATATTCAACAATGGTTCAATAAAAATTATTCATATAAATTAGGAGGAGAAATGAAATACAAGCAATCTATAATTTTTATGTTGTTATCAGCATTGAGTTTTTCTGAAAGTTACAAAAAAAAAGAAAGCTTTATTTTTAAGGTGTTTGTGTGGTTACCTTGGAGTAGTATTGTATTTTTATGCCATAAAGGGTATGAATCTTGCAAATTCAAGTGCACTGCAAAAAACATCACCCTTTTTTGTCCTTATAATATCAGCTATATTTCTTAAAGAAAAAATAAATTTTAGGCAAGTTATAGCCATATCTTTGGCTTTTATGGGAGTGCTTTTTATAATAAAACCAGGTTTAAATTATGTATTTTTACCTTCTATAGCAGCTCTTTTATCAGCTCTATTTGCAGCTTTTGCTTATGTAATGATATCTTTTATAGGAGAAAATATTGAGTCTGTATTAATAATATTCTACTTTTCTTTATTTTCTTGCTTGGCATCAATATTCTTTATTGATGGATTGTTCGACTATTCAGTTTATAAAAATTTAGTATCTTTAATTTTATTAGGTGTATTTGGAGGACTAGGTCAATTGTTTTTAACTAAGGCTTATAGGATGGTTTCTCCAGGGAAAATAAGTATATACAATTTTTCTACTATAATATTTTCAACAATACTAGGATATATAATTTTTCATGAATCTTTAGATATATTATCTATATTGGGGATAGTTGTTATAATTGTTGGCGGATATTTAAATAATAGGGCAAGCATAAAAAGAGGTTAATATGAATGTATATTGGATAAAAAATGATTTAAGACTTGAAGACAATACAGCTTTGATAAAAGCTATAAGTAACAGTTTTGAAGAAAAAGAAAATCTAATTATAATTTTTCAAATAGATGTAAATTTAATAAAGGATAAGGGTTATTCCTATGATTATTTTTTCCTAGCCTTATATAAATTTAGAAGTAGCTTAAGAGATTTAGGGCTAGATATTAAATTTATATATGGAGATGTTGAAGAAAGCTTTACTAAACTTTTAAAAGTATTAAAGGTAAATAAATTATTTTATAACTTATCTGAGAGAGGATATGGTAAAAAAAGAGATTTACTAGTAAGTAATTTATTTAAAAAAAGAGGAGTTGAGATATATAGTTTTTATGATAAATATGTGCATTCTTCAGAAGATATATTAAAAAATGATGGAGGAACTTATAAAATCTTTACTCCTTATTATAAAAAGTGGAGCTATTTTACTGATTTTTCTCCTTTGAAAATTGACAAGGTAAAATTCAAGAAAGTTTTTATTAATTTAAATGAAAATACTTATATGAGATATTCTTTAGATAAGTTTGAAGAAATAATAAAAGAAATAAAATCTAGATATAGTATAGATAAAATAGAAAAATTTAAAATAGGGGAAAATGAAGCATTACTAGAATTAGAAAATTTTAAAAAATACAATTTAATAGATTATGATAAAAATAGAGATATTGTAATAAGAGAAACAAGTAATATGTCCCAATACTTATCTAGTGGAGAAATTTCACCAAGACAGATACTTGAAGAAATAAAAAACACTAATTCTAAAAATAAAAATTTGTATATTAGACAATTAGCTTGGAGAGATTTTTTTAATATGGTTTATCATTATAATGATAATTTAAGAGAAAAAGAAGCAATTCCAAAGTATAGGAATATAAAGTGGAATTATGATAAAGAAATTTTTTATAAATGGGCTAATGGGCAAACTGGCTATCCTATAGTTGATGCTGCAATGAGAAAGTTAAAAGAAAGTGGGAGGATGCACAATAGGTTAAGAATGATAAGTGCGTCATTCTTAGTGAAAGATTTGCTAATAGACTGGAGAATGGGAGAAGAGTACTTTAAAAAAATGTTAATAGATTATGATAGCGCCTCTAATATATGCAATTGGCAGTGGGCAGCATCCGTAGGATATGATGCTGTACCTTATTTTAGAATATTTAATCCTAGCTTGCAAAGCAAAAAATTTGATAAAGATGGAGAATTTATAAAAGAAAATATAGAGGAATTAAAAAATATACCTAAAGAGTTTATACATGAACCTTATAAAAATAAAGAAAAATTGAAAAATCAATTTGGGATTGAAATAGAAAAATTATATATGAAAACCATAGTTAATCATAAAGAAATGAGAAATATTGTTATGGATATGTATAAAAATGTAGGAGAAGAAATTGACAAAAAATATTGAAAAAGTTCTTTTAGAAGAAATAGAAAGTATAAGAAACACTGATGAAAAACTTACTTATATAGCTTTAGTTGATTTTCATTCAAGAAATAAATATTTATATTTTTGTTATAATACTTCAATTAAAGATAAGCTTGGAAGAATAGTAGCTAATAATGAAAATTTAAACTTTGTAGATATTTATAATTTATATTACAATAATTTGTTGATCCTACTAAGAGAAGATTTGACCATGGGAAAGGTTATTAATGCCTTGACACATATAGCTGGGTATTTTAAAAATGATTTAAAAAAATTAGAAAAAGATAAGCTTATATATGAAATAGAAAATTTATCTCACAATAAAGATAACTTACCTAATATTTTAAAAACACTTAAAAACTATGCTCTTAAATATAAAAAAGATTATATATTAAAACAGACTATATTTAATTTATTAGAAATTGAAAGTTAGGTAAATATTTAATAGTAGCTAGTTTATATTAATTATTAAGGTATATAAATCCTATTTTAAATATTTGTTAAAGTAATTTATGTGAAATTTTTAGAATATATTTAAACTTATAAAGATTTTTATTACATTTAAAGGGTATAAATTATTTATAAAGAAGAATTAGTTAATTGTGAATAATAAGGAGAAAATTATGTCAATATATGATTATAAAGTAAAAGATGCAGAAGGAAGAGAAGTTAGTATGTCTGATTACAAGGGGAAAGTTCTGTTAATAGTTAATACTGCAACAGGATGTGGTTTTACACCTCAGTATGAAGGATTAGAAGAACTTTATGAAAAGTATAAAGAAGATGGATTCGAAATACTAGATTTTCCATGCAATCAATTTGGAAATCAAGCTCCAGGTACAGATGAAGAAATAGTTGGTTTTTGTAAATCAATATACAATACAAGTTTTAAGCAATTTTCGAAAATTGAAGTAAATGGTGATAATGAAGATCCACTATTCACATTTTTAAAATCAGAAAAAGGCGGGATTTTAGGAGACAAAATAAAGTGGAATTTTACTAAATTTCTAGTAGATAAAGAAGGAAATGTTGTTAAGAGATTTGCTTCTAGCGTTAAACCAGAAAAAATTGAGAGTGATATAAAAAATTTATTATAAATACAAGGACTTTATCTATTATATAGATAAGGTTCTTATTTTATTTTCATAGACTTATGCGTATACAAATAAGTCTATGAAAATAAAATAAACTAAAAAGATAAAGAATTAGAAGAAGGTATTAAGTTTTTATGGAAAATATAATATATACAGATGTGTTAGTAATAGGAAGTGGAATAGCAGGCATTACTTCCTCTATAAATGCTTCCAAAAATGGCTCTAAGGTTCTTATGATTTCATCAAGAGACATTTTTTCTGGTTCAAGTTTTTATCCTGGTACATGGGGACTAGGTCTTATTGGACCAGAAGATGAAAGTGATATTGAAAGCCTAATTGAAAGTATTTTGAGAAGGGGAAAAGGAGTTGCTTTAGATTTCTTAGTTAGAACCTTTATAGAAAATCTCAATCCCAGCATAGATGAATTTGAAAAATTAGGAATAAAATTAAAAAAGCCAGATAAAGCTAAAGAAAAAGAAATAGAGTATATACCTTGTTTTGATAATAAAATTCGAAGATGGCGTGGGTTAACTAAAGAAAATTTAAAAAATTCTATGATGGATATTTTTAATAGTTATAATATAAAAACTATGCCATTTTGCCAAGCGGTAGACTTAATAAAAAAAGATAATAAAATTTTAGGTGCAACCGCCATAAAAGATAAGAAAAGTCTAGTTCAAATTAGGGCAAAAGCTACAATACTAACTAGTGGGGGTTTATCAGGTCTATATAAAAATTATTTAACAACTAGTGATGTAGAAGGAATAGGATTAGGAATGGCGCTAAAAAGTGGAGCAAAGGCAATAAATTTGGAATTTTCTCAAATTATGCTTGCATTTGTTTATCCAAGTCCAAAGACTATATACAATGAAAAAACTTTTTTAGCTAGTGAATTTTATAATGAAAAAAAAGAAAGCTTTATAGAAAAATATTTGCCGGATAAACTAAGTATAGAAGAAGTTTTAGATAATAGAAGAAAACACGGTCCATTTTCTTCTGAAGGAATAGGTAAATATGTTGATTTAGCTATTTTAAAAGAAACATCAAAACAAAAAGAAAAGTATGTTAACTTAAAATATAATTTAGATAAATTAAATGTGAATGCAGACTTTATTAAGACATATTTTAATTGGTTAAGGCATGAAAAGTCAATTACTGTTGAAAATAAGATAAAAATAGCGCATTATATGCATGCTTCAAATGGTGGTATTTTAATAAATGAAAAGGGAGAGAGTTCTATAGAAGGTCTTTATGCTGCAGGTGAGATTACAGGAGGTATGCATGGAGCAGATAGAATTGGAGGTTTATCTACTGCTAATGCAATAGTTTTTGGAAAAATAGCAGGACAAAATGCAAGTAGATATGCTTTAAAATCTAAGAAAAATTTAGAAGAATTAAATTATTTTATGGAAGAAATCTACATAGAAGATGCAGATAAAAAATTAAAAAAACTTAGAGAGTTAATGCAAGACTATGCCTTTTTAATAAGAAGAGAGGCTGATTTAAACTATCTTTTAGAAGAATTACCTAAACTACTGTTAAAAAGGAAAGATAAGGGTAGTATTGAAGAACTTTTAACTTCAAAAAAACTATACTTTTCAGTAATTTCTGCAATGTCTATAGTTGTACTTCAAAGAAAAAGGAAAGAAAGCAGGGGATCTCATTATAGGGAAGATTATCCTCAAAATAATCCAAAATTTAATCACCCTTTTATATTAGAATTTATAGAAAAAAATAATAATTTTAATGAAAAGTTTTTTAGGGTAAGTAAATATAAAAATGAGAATAACTAGCTTAAACTATGAAAAAAATTTATTAATAAAAGACAAGAAAAATTATAAAAATATATTTATAGAAGTTCCTTTATAATTAAAATAAACCTAAAACTTTATTTATATTTAAGTTTAAAAAATTTATGTGTGAAAACTAATATTAAATGGATAAGGAGCAATGATATGAAAAAAATTTTGCTAATAGAAGATAATCAAGACTTATCTAGGGAAATAAAAAAATTTATAGAAAATTTTCAATACCAAGTAAAAATAGTAGAGAGCTTAAAAGAAGCAAGAGAAAGTTTAAAAGAAAAATTTGATATAGCTCTTTTGGATATAAACTTACCGGATGGTCAGGGTATAGAAATATTGAGTCTTTTAAAAATTAAAGGTATAAAAACTATAATAACAACCGTAAAAAATGATGAGGATTTTATTATAAATTCTTTAGATAATGGAGCAGATGACTACATAGTAAAACCTTTTAGTTTAGCAGTTTTAAGGGCCAGAATAGATTTAGCTTTAAGGGAGAGCTTAATAGTTTCAGATAAGAAAATAGAATATAAAAATTTCTTATTAGATAAAGAAAATAAATATATTTTTTTAAAAGGGCAAAAGCTAGATTTAAGTGTTAAGGAATTAGATATACTATCCTTATTTATAAAAAATCCCCATAAAATTTTCACTAGAGAATTTTTATTAGAAAGATTTTGGGATTCTAATGAAAATTATGTAAATGACAATACTCTTACGGTTACTATAAAAAGAATTAGAGAAAAAATAAAGGAGGAATCTATCACCACTATACGAGGGATAGGTTATAAATTAGATTAATATGGAGACTTTAAAACTAATAATAATACTTATCTTGACTATAGTCTTAACTTATCTATTCTTAGAAAAGAAAAAGAATAAAAGAATTAATGAACTTATAAAAATGATTGAAAATTTAAATAGGCAAGATTACAAAATAAATATAAAACAAGATGAATTTTCAAAACTAGAAGATGATATATATAAATTATTTTTAAAAAATGTAGAAGAAAAAGAAAATACAGATAAGCTTTACAAGAGTCAATCTAAAAATTTAGAAGACATAGCTCACCAAATAAAAACACCTATAACAGCTATTAGCTTTAGGTTGGAGAATATGGAAAATAGTGAAGATGTAGAAAACTTAAAAAAACAAATTAGTCGTTTAAATAATTTAACAGATATACTTTTGAAACTTTCTAGCCTTGATGCAAATATAGGTAAAATGAAGAGGGAAGAAATGGACTTGGAAGAGATAGTTGATTATTCCCTTGACATATTGGAGGGTGGTATTTCCGATAAAAATATAGGAGTAGAAAAAGATAAACTAAAAGGGAAAATAGTAGGAGATTATTATTGGATAGGGAAAGCAATAATTAATATATTAAAAAATGCTATATACATTTCAGAAAATAGAAAAATATACATATATTCCAACTATAATCCTCTATATAGAGAACTCTGTATTGAAGATGAAGCCGGAGGAATAAGGGAAGAAAATATAAATAAAATTTTTAGAAGATTTTATAAAAGTCCTGATTCGAAAGGATTTGGTATAGGACTTGCTATGGCAAAAACTATTATAGAGGCCAATAATGGTGAAATAGAAGTTGAAAATACAAAAAGAGGAGCAAAATTCAGAATAAAATTTTATAAAGTCACTTAAATGTCATTTTCATTTATTAACATAAGCTTAAGGAGGAATGAAAATGGAAATCTTGAGGACGGAAAATCTAACTAGGATATTTGGAGAAGGAGACTTAAAAGTTGTAGCGGTAGACAATGTAAATCTTTTAATAGAAAGAGGAGAGCTTATTTCCATAGTGGGTGCTAGCGGTTCAGGTAAATCCACTTTATTACACTTACTTGGAGGTGTTGATACTCCAACTAGGGGGAAAATATATTTAGAAAATAATGACATATCTAAATACAGCTCTAAAGAATTAGCTCTATTTAGAAGAAGAAAGGTCGGTTTAATTTATTAATTTTATAACCTGATACCTAATTTAACAGTAAAAAATAATATATTATTGCCCTTAGTTTTAGATAAAAAGAAAGTAGATCAAGAATATTTCAATGAGATAGTAGAAAAATTAGGAATAAGAAATAAGCTATCTAACTTTCCCAAAGAATTATCTGGAGGACAAGAGCAAAGAGTTGCCATAGCTAGGTCCTTAATTTATAAGCCATCAATAATCTTAGCTGATGAACCCACTGGTAATTTAGATAAAGAAAATTCTAAAGAGATAATGGAGCTTTTAAAATACTCTAATAAGATATATAAACAAACTATTTTAATAATAACTCATGATGAAAAACTAGCCCTTGCTACAAATAGAATTATAAAAATAGAAGATGGGAAAATTATAGGCGATGAGAAAAATGAATAAAAAGAATTTTTCTATAATTATGTCTGTATTTATAGCAAGTTTTGTAGTTACTATATTAGGATATATTATAATTAACCAAAATATGGAAAAGTATTATTTTAATAGGATAAATATGCCAGAAGATATACTTGTTTATAAATTAGTAAATGGAGATACAGTCTCAGATATAAAAAAGATAAAAAATGTAAAAAAAGTGGGATTAAAAAGTGAAGATAAGTCTGTAAAAATAAAAAATGAAGTTTCAAGGTTCACAGCCTTTGATGAAGAATATTTTTCTATGCAATATAAATTTCTAAAAGAAGGAGAAATGCCAGAGAACCTTGAAGAAATTGTAATTTCAGAAAGTATGAAAAAAGATTTAGGACTTAATTTAGGAGATAAGGTAAATTTAGAATTTGGAAACAGGTACTTAAGAGGAGAATTAATAGATCCTGATAAAGTTTATAATAAAAATGAAGTATTTAAGAACTTAAAAGGGAAGACATATAAAATTGTTGGGATATATGAGGATAAAAATAATTTAGGACTAAAAAATATATTTGGATTTATAGGAAATAAAGATGGGAAGTATTATCCTTGCCTTAAATTAGATAATTTATCAAAAGCCTATGAAACTAAGGATAAAATAAAGACTTTGCTGGATTCTAAATATAATGAAAATGTCACGCTTATTCTCAATGAAGGGATATTAAGATTTTTTCATATATTAGAAGAAGGTTCAAATCCAACTCAGTTTATACTAAGTAAATTAGTGACTCCATTTGTGCTAATACTTATTTTTGTTTTTATGATAAAGAATATTTTTAATATCTGGGCAATTCATAAGATTAAAGAACTATCTATGTATAAGTCAATAGGTGCAACTAATTTTCAAATATATAAATTACTCTTAAAAGATTCTTTAAAAATTTCTCTTATTCCTTTGATATTAGGAGAAATAATTGGGTTTGTAGTTATGAAACTTACATTTAATAAGATTTTCTCTTTAAAAAGAGCTTTAGGAAATTTGGAATATTCGGAGTATTATTTTAACTATACTACTATACTTATCATAAGTATCACACTTTTACTTATCATAAGTTTAGCAGTATCTTTTCCTGCCAGGACAGTTTCAAAAATAGAAATATTAGAAGGATTAAGAGAAAATATTTCTTTTAAAAATTATAAGAAAAGGATATCGGATAATTTATTTAAAGAATTAAAGATAAATAATAGAAAAATATTAAAACCAGCACTTATAATTATGACAGCAGGGCTTGTAATGGTTCAATGTATGTTTTATTTGATAACCTTTGACAAGTATAATACTGAGAGGAGTAAAATAAATAAAGATTTTAATTTTAATTTAAGATACTCTACGAAGAATAATGCTTATCCTGAAATTTTCAATAAAATAAAAAAAGAGTTCAAACCAGAAAAATCTTTAGTAAGTATAGAAAAAAGATTTTATGTTAACTCTTCTAATCTTAAATATAGTAGAGAATTTAATGACATAGGTTTTGATAATCGATATAAACAAATCTATTATTATCCAGAATCTAATTTATTAGATGGCATTTTAATTGGGCTAGAAGAAAAAGAATTTGAAAAAATTAGCAAAAATAAGAACGACTTAGTCCTAGTTAATTGTGTACAAAAAGACCCAAAGGAATTTTATAGAGAGGCAGAATTTATACCATATTTGGATAATTCAGTTAAAAAAGTAAAGATAAGATATTTAGAAGATTTTAAAGGACAAGATTTAAAGATAGATAAAAAAATAGATAAATTAATAGAAAATCAAAATCCTTTATTCCTTTATTCTCTAGAATTTGTAACATCTATAGATAATTTTCAAAATATTTTAAAGAATGGGGAAGAAGAATTTAAGAATAATAACATGGAGCTTCCAAGAATTTATTATAACTTAGAAATGAAATTTAAAGAAGAAGACATATTATTAAATAGTAAAAAAATTGAAAATTTAATGGAAAATAATATTAGAGCTAATGAGAAGTACTATATTAGGAATATGATTTCAGAAAGAGAAAATAGTAAAATAAATAAAAATGGTATGCTGTTTCTTTTGTTATTAGTCTTAGTTTCATCTATATTTTTAAATATAGCCAATACTTATTCTGCTACAAATCTTTTATTCTTTAATAGAAAAAAAGAGATTGGTATTTTATTAAGTAATGGTATGGAAAAAGAAGATTTAGAAAAATTATTGGAAAAAGAGATGAAAGAAAATATTATTTCTTCTCTATTAGTTTCTTTCATAATTACTTATCTAATAATAGGCTACTTAATTTACACTATACCTTATATAGATATTTTTAAATATTTATCTATGGTTGAATTTGGTCCTATGATTATAGTAGTCATTTTAATTTCATTATCTTCTTATTTAATCTATACTTCAGCAATGAATAAGATAACAAAAAAAGAAATAATAGAACTTTTAAAAGTAGAATAAAATAAAAAAGAATCAAGGAAATAATCTTGATTCTTTTTTAATACAAAGTTGAATTTTCTAAATCTTAATAAAGTTTATATTAATATAAATTATTTATTAAGTATGAGTTTTTTAATTTCATAAATATCAATCATTGAAGAAAAGTTTGGTGTATCCTTTCTTATTAAAAGTGATTTTATTCCCTCTTTCATATTTCCTTTTTCATAACAATAATTTAAAATATCCAAGTCTTTTTTAAATATTTCTTCTCTGCTTAAATTTTTATCTGCAAAATACTTATAAAATATTATTTGACTAGCTATTGGGTCTTTTGATCTAAGATTTTTTAAAGTTTCTTTTGCTATTTTACTAGGATCATTTTTAAGAGAGTTGTAAATTTCCTCCAAGCTATTTTTAGAAAAATTTTTTATAATAAAATCTTTGTTTTTTTCAAAAAATGAGGATTTAAATTTCACTGTATATTTATTTAATAGACTATTTATATCATTTTTCAAATCTTGTTTATTTTTACCTGTAAATTCAAGTGATTCAATTTCTTTAATGATTTTAGGCCAAGAAGAGTTATTTATAAAGTGACTGGCAAATCCAAAATCTAATATTTCAGATCCTTTATAAAAATTTCCTAAAAGTGTTAAATAAAGTGCTTTTACTCTTTCCAATTTAGAAATATAATGGCCTAAACCAACATCTGGGAAAATCCCTAAATTAACTTCAGGTAAAGCAAAAATAGTAGTTTCATCAGCTATTTTAAAGTCGCCTGACATACTTAGAGCCACGCCACCTCCCATGATAATTCCTTTAATATGAGAAATAATAAGTTTATCTGATTCAATTAAAAGTTTATTTAATAAAAATTCATATTCAAAATATTCTTTTGCAAGAGTATTTCTTTTTAAAGATTTATAATAAATTTCTTTAACATCCCCACCAGCACAAAAGGCTTTTTCTCCAGAGCTTGTAAGAAGAATAATTTTAATATTTTTATCGTTTTGACAAATATTTAAATTATCAATCATAGAAGCTATAGTTTCAGAGTTTAATACATTTAGTTGTTCAGGTCTATTGATGATTAAGTGAGCGATAGGGCCATTCTTTTTTAAAATAGATTTCATAAGTTCACCTTTAAAAAATAATTTTAGTTAATATTTATACTTAAACTATATATTGAAAAACAAATTTATTCAAGTTTGCTTAACAAAGATAAATTTTTATTAAATAAAAAATGAACTTTAACTAGTTTAAATTTTACAAAAGGGTATAAAATTTATAGTATAGTTAATTCTATTTTGTAAGATTTACTTTAAAGTTTTAGGAGGGAATCATGGATATTATTAATGAAGGTAAGACAAAAAATGTTTACAAGTTAGATAATGGCAATTTACTATTAAAATTTAAAGATGATGTGACAGGGAAAGATGGAATATTTGATCCAGGAGCTAACCAAGTTGGACTTACTATAGAAGGATCTGGTAAAGCAGGACTAAGTTTAAGTAAATATTTTTTTGAGAAATTTAATGATATGGGTATAAAAACTCATTATATAAATTCTAATATTGATGAAAGAACTATGGAAGTTTTGCAAGCTAATCCTTTTGGAGAAGGCCTAGAATTTATTTGTAGGTATAAAGCTGTAGGAAGCTTCTTTAGACGTTATGGCAAATATATTAAAGAAGGGCAAGATTTAGATACTTTTGTTGAAGTTACTTTAAAAGATGATCTTGCTGGAGATCCACCTATTACTAAAGATGGACTTATTGAGTTAGGGTTAACTACAGAAGATGAATATGAGGAATTAGTAAAATTAACAGGAGATATTTCAGATAAAATAAAAGAAATTTTATCTAAAAAAGGATTAACCCTATACGATATAAAATTAGAGTTTGGAAAAGATAAAGATAATAATATTATGTTAATTGATGAAGTATCAGGTGGAAATATGAGAGTTTATAAAGGAAATGAATATATTAATCCATTAGACTTACCAGCACTACTATTAGATTAGGTAAATAAAAATAAAATATTATTTGAAAGTTCCTATGATTATAGGAACTTTTTATTTTATTAATAAATTGACAAAATCCATTATAAAATATAATATATAGTTATTGAAACTAGATATTGGAGGAAGTATGGAAAATGATTTATACGAAATATTTTCTTTCCATTGCCCTAGGTGGAATGAATTACCAGAGGAACCTTTATTAAATAGTGAGCTTGTAGATTATATATGTGAAACTTTAGATCCAATTATGAATGGGAAAAGGGCTATAACTCAAACTATGATACAGAACTATTCAAAATGGAAAATAATACCTAGGTTGAAAGGAAGAAAATATGAAAGAAAACATATATCTATATTAATAATAATTTGTATTTATAAACAAGTTATAAATATAAATCAGCTAAAACGAGGGTTAAAACTTCAACAGAATCAAATGAGCTTATCCGAATCATATGATCATTTCACAGAAGTATTAGAAGTTACTTTAAAAAGAATTTTTTCCTTTGTAAAAAGAAATGACAATTTATATTTTAAAGAATATGAATCAAAAAAAGGTTTAGAAGGTATTACAGTTGTTTCAAATGCCTTTGCTTTAAAATTATTGTCTGAAATAATAATTCAAAATAATGGATTTGAAAAATTAAGGAGTAAAAAATGAATAAGATTGCAATTATAGGAGATACATCTCAGGATTTAAATTTTGAAATGGGAGAGACGTTTGGAATAGAAGTACTACCCTATTATCTACAGATGGGAGATAAGCATTATAAAGATTTAGTAGAAATAAATTCTAAAAAATTTTATGATACAATGCATGAATATAAAGTTCTTTCTACAGGAATACCACCAATACAAGATGTAGAAGATAAGTTAGAATTTTTAAGGGATGAAGGATATGAAGATGTTATAATTGTAACTTCATCTGAAAAAATAACGGGCATGTATGCTATGTGTGGAACTATAAAATCTTACTATAAGGGTTTGAATTTACACTTATTTGATGCAGGGCAAATAGGTGCAGCTACAGGACTATTTACTATTAGAGCAGCTGAGTTTAGAAATCAAGGTAAGAGTGTAGAAGATATTTTATTGGAATTAAATAGAGTAAAAGATAAGACTAATATTTTTGCTCTATTTAGAACTTTGAGTTATTTAGTAAAAGGTGGTAGATTTAACAAATATAAGGGAATATTAGGAAATCTATTAAATGTTAAACCTTTATTAAGTGTATTAGATGGAGAAATAACAGTTAGAGAAAGACATAGAGGTATGAAGAGGAGTTTAAATGCCTTTGTTAGTGAAATTAAAAATGAAGTAGGAAATTCTAAAAAATATAGGTTAATTATATTTTCAGGGAAAAATGAAAAAGAAAAAATAGAGATCAAAAAACAATTAAAGCAAATTATAGATGGAGCAGATTTATATTTAGAAACAGAATTTACTTCAGTTTTGGGTGTTCATGCAGGTCCAGAATCTATAGGAGCCGCTATAATGTTATTGGATTAAAAAGGTTACATCTTTCAGATGTAACCTTTTTAATTTTCATTTGTAAATTGAGTAGATTTAATTTTTGGTGGAAATATCTTTTACAAAATTGGTATTAAAAGTATTGAAATAATTAAACCTGCAATAATTGTGTTTTATTTAAAAAAGATAATGTTAAATAATGAAAATGATGTAGATTCTAAAAGAATTAAAATAAAAGATAATATAATTAGTGATACTATTGTACTTGTTGATGAAGCATTTTCCGATGCGATCTTAAAAGATATGAGAAAAAATTTCTCTGAATGTTAAAAAAATTAATAAATTAATTGTATTATTAGTACTATTAAAAGTTACAATCCATGCTAGAAATTCTGTTGAAACCATAATAGATTGAGTAAATTTATAATAGAAGTTATGATAAACTCTTGTATTACCACTGTATTATCGTTATTATCATAATACCTAGACATGGCTTTTTATTTAGGATAAAGAAACAATATATATAATAAATTATAAAATTATTTCTACTAAATTTACATCTGTAAAAATTAAGGTTAGAGAAAGTACAATTAGTAGGCTATTTTTTCAAAATAGTCTACTTGAGCAAATACAAAAAAATCTTTAAAAATCTTTTATTTTTCTGGATTTTTATAATTACTATAATCTATATCGCGATATCTTACTGTCTTAAATTTAACTATTTCTGTATTTATATATTCTCTAGTAAATAAAATTGGGCTTAATTTATCATCGTAGACTACACTAGAGGCCAATAGTAAACCTTTATGTGGCATTGGTGTTTTATATGGTTTTATTATATTCTCAACCTCCGAAGGGGAAGCTACTGACCATTTTACAGAATCTGTTTTAACTTTTATACCGTGTTTTTCATATAAATATTTGAAAATAGAATTTGGATACTTATTAATTTCATTTGATTCATTTTTAAATTTTATATCTAAATAGTCAATACAAAGAGTACAAAATATATCATTTGCAAAAAACATTCTTGAAGTTTTAAAAATTTTAGGATCTTTAAAAGCACCACTTTTTAAGATATCTTCTGGAGTATCAATTACTTTTGAAAATAGAGTGTCAACTTTAAGTTTATATCCCATTTGTTTTATAAGTTGGTCATAAGTTGGCATCCTGTTTAAATCTATTTCCATATTTAAAATATTAGGATGAACAAAAGTACCTCTTCCTTGTAATCTAATAATTTTACCCTCCAATTCAAGGTCTGCTAATGCATTTCTCAAAGTAACTCTACTGACTCCCAACTTAGTAGCTAAGTCTTTTTCATTTTCTAATTTTCTAGATTCAGTATTTTTAGCTATATTTATTTCATCAATAAGTTTAAGACGAACCTTATCACGTAATTTCATAAGAACTCCTTTGCTTTATATACCTTTATTAATTTTATCTATTATATTATAACAGTCATTCATAAAAGTTAGATATGATATTCTAAATTTATAAAATATAATCTCATTAGTATTGACAAAGATGGTCAAAAAAAGTTATAATATTAGCACTTAATGATAAAGAGTGCTAAAGGAAGGTGTTATAATATTATGAACAAAGGTGAATTTAAGGCAGAGTCCAAGAGAATGATGGATTTAATGATCAATTCTGTCTATACAAATAGGGAAATTTTTCTTAGGGAGTTAATATCTAATGCTTCAGATGCAATTGATAAATTATATTATAAGTCTTTAAAGGACGAGAATATAAAATTTAATAAAGAAGATTTTTATATAGAAATATCCCTTGATAAGGAAAATAGAAGAATCAAGATAAAAGATACTGGAATAGGTATGGATGAAAATGACTTAGTGGAAAATCTAGGAACTATAGCTAAAAGTGGTAGCTTAGATTTTAAAAATTCCTTAGATAAGGATGAAAAGAGTGAAATAATAGGACAATTTGGTATAGGATTTTATTCTTCTTTTTTAGTTGCAAATAAGGTAAAAGTTTTAACCAAAAAATTTGGGCAAGATAAAGCTTTTTCATGGGAGTCAGAAGGTTCAGAAGGCTATAAAATAGAAGAAGCAAAAAAAGATCAAGTTGGAACTGAAATAACTCTATATTTAAAAGATAATGGTGAAGATAATTACGATGAGTTTTTAGAAGAGCATAGAATAGAATATCTTGTAAAAAATTATTCTAATTATATAAGATACCCAATTAAAATGCTTTTAACTAAATCAAAAAAAGTTGAAAATGAAGATAAAGATGCTAAAGTGGAATTTGAAGAGTATAAAGAAATAGAAGTTTTGAATTCCATGGTCCCTATATGGAAGAAGAATAAAAATGAACTTAAGGATGAGGACTACATTCAATTTTATCAAGAACAAAGATATGGGTTTGATGAACCTATGCATTGGATTCATATAAATGTTGAGGGTGTAATATCATATAAAGCAATTTTGTATATTCCTAAGAACCCACCTTTTGATTTTCAATCTAAAGATTACAAAAAAGGATTACAATTATATTCAAATGGTGTTTTAATTATGGATAAATGTGAAAAATTATTACCTGATTCTTTATCTTTTGTAAAAGGTGTAGTGGATTCTGAAGATCTTTCTTTAAATATTTCAAGGGAAATTTTACAAGAAGATAGACAATTGCAAGTAATAGCTAGAAATATAGAAAAGAAAATAATTTCTGAATTAAAATCTATTATGAAAAATGATAGACAAAAGTATGAAGAATTCTATAATAATTTTGGACAAACTTTTAAAATAGCAATATATGAAAGTTATGGAGGACAAAAATCTAACTTAGAAGATTTACTTTTATTTACTTCTTCAAAAGAGAAAAAATTAGTTTCTTTAGCTGAATATGCAGATAGAATGAAAGATGATCAAGATAAGATATACTATGCTTCAGGTGAAAGTATAGATAAGTTAGATAAGCTTCCTCAAAAAGATTATTATGATGATAAGGGTATAGAAGTATTATATCTCACAGAAGCTATAGATGAATTTGTTATAAAAATGATTAAAAATTATAAAGAAAAAGAATTTGTCTCTATATCAAATGAAGAAGAAAAATCAGATAATAATGAGCAAAAAGAAAAAATTGAAATTTTAGATTCTATGAAGGATATTTTAGGGGATGAAGTTATTGAAGTTCGTTTCTCTGATAAATTAGGTGACAATCCAGTATGCTTATTATCAAGAGGAGAAGTTTCAATAGAAATGGAAAGAGTTTTAAGTAGCCAAAAGGAAAACTTTATTAAAGCTCAAAAAGTACTTGAAATTAATAAGAATCATCCTGTATACAATAAATTAATTGAGAATCAAGATAATCGAGAAAATTTAAAACTTTATACAAGTCTTTTATATGACCAAGCTAGATTAATAGAGGGTCTGCAAATAGAAGATCCAGTGGAGTATAGTAAAAATATTTGGAAGTTAATAAAATAAAAACTATTTAAAAATAATCCATTAAGAAAAGTATTATAACTTTCTTAATGGATTATTTTTAAATTTCAACTTTTTTATCTAAAAGATAAGATGAAATAAAAATTAATATAAGAGTAATAATCACAAAATAACCTATATCAAAATAACTTATAAAATTTCCAAAATTTGGACCATTAAATTCAGTTGATGAATTTGTGCTTATAATTGCAGAAATAAATTCATATAATTTAGTTGTAATATATATATTGAATACGTATATTAAAAACCAAAGAGAAGAGAATTTTTTCTTAACTATAAGACATTTACCTATAATTAATGAGGTAAATAGTAGGGCTAGACTATAGAAAAAACTAGATATTGAAAATAATAATAATCTTATATTAGCAGATATAAATAGACCAAAATTACCATCACTCTTAATTTTAGCAATTTCTGAAGACAATAGATTTAATGACTTATTAATTTGATCAGGAAAAGTTATAAATTTAGCAACTAAGAAATTAACTATAAATACAACTAAAAATATAACTATAGAATAAATTAAAGTACATAATATTTTGGCTCCTATTATTTCATATCCTTTAAGAGGAAGGTTAAAGGTTAAATAGCCTCTGTCTTCATACAAGTCTTTTTTCATAAGATTTATTGTGAATATAAAGTAAACTAAACCAGCTCCCATAAGCACCATAATTGGTATAACCATTAAAGTACTAGAATTACCTATTAAATTACTTACAGCTAAATTTTGAATTCCGATACTTGCAACTAAAACTGCTATTAAAAGCATTGATATAAATTTGTTAGAATTTTTCATTTCGTATTTTAAATATTTAAGCATGGTGACCTCCTAAAGAAAATAGTTCTTTATAAATATCATCTATTTGCATGTTTTTTTCACTTCTTAGTTTTTCTGCATTATCTTGTAAAATTATTTTTCCGTCAGAAATAAAGGCTACTTCATCAAAAATTTGTTCCATATCTCTTACCAAATGAGTCGTTATTAACATGGTTGAATCACTATTTAAATTGCTAACTATAGCTTCTAGAATTTGATCTCTTGCAACAGGATCAACTCCAGCAATTGGTTCATCAAGTATATATATTTTGGCATTTCTAGACAAAACCATTGTAAGGTGAAGTTTTTCTTTCATACCCTTTGAAAGGGAAGATATTTCCATACTTTCATTTAAGTCCATAAACTCTAACATTTCAATAGCTTTAGCCTTATCAAAATCTTCAAAGAAATCTTCATATAGGTTAATTGCATCCTTAATAGAAAAGCTGTCAAATAAAAAATTTCTATCAGGTAAATAGCTTATTAAAGCTTTTGTTTTATAAGAAGGATTTTGATTACATATAAGAACTTCACCTGATTTATATTTTTGAAGTCCAGTTATTATTTTTATTAAGGTGGTTTTACCACTTCCATTTGGGCCAAGAATACCAAAAACTCTTCCGCCTTTAAGTTCTAAGCTAACATTATCTAAAGCTTTTTTACTTCCATAAGTTTTAGATAAATTGTTGATTTTTAAAATTATATCATCCATTATTTTCCTCCAAATTATTTAATATATTTATTATCTCATCCTTAGAAAAACCCATTAGTTTCATCTTATTTAAAAAAGCTTTAGCCTGTTCTTTGGCATTTTCATTTTTTAAATTTTTTATTAAAGAAATGTCAGGTGTAACAAAACTACCAATTCCTCTTTGAGTTATAATTATATTTTCTCGCTCTAATTCCTGATAACTTCTTTGAACTGTATTGGGATTTACTTTAATTTCTAAAGCAAATTCTCTAATAGCAGGAAGTTTGTCATTAGGAGAAAGCCTACCGCTAATTATATCTAGTTTAATTTGATTCATAATCTGTAAATATATAGCCTGATTTTTATTAAATAGCACACAATCACCCCTATCTACTGTACTAGATACATAATACACTATAACTTATAAGCTGTCAACAATAAAATTTATTTTTTTATAAGTCTTATAAATGGTAAAATAGAATTATTATGGTTTAATTATAAGAAAAGAGGAAAAATTATTATGGATATAAATGTAGAATATACCATTAAATTAATGGAAGAACTTATAGATATAAAAAGTCCAAGCAGTGATACAAATGAAATAATAAATAAACTAGAAAAAAATTTTAAAATTTGGAAGTAGAAGTAAATAGAACGAAAGTGATATTTATGGAACTTCACTTGGAGAAAATAAAGATGAGGAAGTTTTATTAACTATTCATGTAGATACTTTAGTTAGGATTTATCAAGTACATAAACAGAATTTCTTTGAGAAATTTATATATTTTCTGCTTCTCTCTTAATTAAATTTAGAATCTTATCCTTGCATGTTTCCCGCTACCTTACTGTTAGTGTAGGTTGAAAGTGTATTTTGTTTTCCCAGTATTTATAATTAACTATTTATGTGGATTTTTACTTTTTTCTTCTCTTATAAGTCCTCCTTTACGTTTTTAGACAAAAAACAGTAAACCATTTTTTGATTTACTGTTATAATTTTTGTATTAGTTTTTTAAATTTCTAATGACTTTTTTATGCCTATCTATTAATTATATTTAATTAATATTTTTTTTCGTAGTACTTGTTTATAAAAAACATAACTATAGGTGATGTTGCTGTTACTGTTATCAATAATATCGCAGAGGTATTTTCTCTAAGAATTAAAGAGATTACAGCAATGATTAAATTTATAAACATTAATAGAGCACCCGTAGTTGCATTAGCCTTATCTCTTATTTTTTCTGCTCTTTCATCATTCACACTTATCCTGTAATCTTTGTCTTTTTCATCATTTTATAATGTGTTAATTGAACATATGTTATAGATAAACAAATTGCAAAAATAAAAATTGATGTGATTTCTATTGTTCGATTTTCTTTAAATATAAATGCTGGAACTAAAGCTATTACTGAAATTAAATATCCTAAATATCAAAATTTTTTATTGTTCATATTTATTCTCCTCATAAATAAAAATTTCTTCAATTGTTAATTCAAAATACCTAGCAATTTTAAACGCCAGTAGGATAGATGGATTATATCTACCATTTTCTAAAGAACCAATTGTCTGTCTTGATACTTCAAGAACTGAAGCTAATTCTTCTTGTGTTATTCCTTTTTCTTTTCTGATTTCCTCAAGCCTGTTTTTCACATAAAATCACCTCCCTAACAATGACAAGCTAGCTTTACATATAATATAATAGATTTTCAAATGAATGTCAAGTTAGCTTTCCGTTTTCTTAAATTTCAACAGTTTCAAATCTTACGCTGTGGTAGTTCTTTTACCTATTTCTGTAACTGTTCTATACAAGTTTTGATTTTTTTGCTTGCTCTACTTTTTCTCCTATCTCTAATATTTGATTAAAAAAGTTCTTGCTTTTTTAAGTTTTTACTTCATCATTTATATTTCTGTCTTTGAAAGAATAATTCTTTAGGAATTGCAGTAAAGTTAATAAAATCAAATAGAAATCTTAGATTTCACATATATAAGTTTGTTTATTGATATCCGTAGAGAAAGAAAATATATACATATGAAATTAATTGTTGTGAAAAATGAGGTTACTCCTTATAATTTAGATTTTAGAAAAAATTAGTTGATTTAGCTAATTTCCTGCAAGCCTAACCTTAAGTTTCAAGTAACAAATGCTAAGATAGCTTGTATAGAACTTGGTGTAAATGGTCTTCATCACTATAAAAGTATTCATATAAGTAAAGTTTTAAATAATATAAAGTTATTAATTTTATATTATTAGATAAATAAAAATACTGCATGATGAGGCTAGAATATATTATGATCTTTTATTTTTTTAAAATTATTATATAATTATATGGTATAATTTTTAAAAAGCACTCGATAAAATATAGATATAGGAGAAAAGATGAATAAAATAAGTGTAATAGATATTGAAGATGCTGTAGGTTGTGTTTTGGCTCATGATATGACTCAGATAATAAAGGGAGAGAAGAAAGGACCTAGGTTTAAAAAAGGAAATATTGTAAAAAAAGAAGATATTGAAGTTTTAAAATCAATGGGTAAAGAACATATTTATGTACTTGAGTTGGACGAGGATACATATCATGAGGAGGAAGCTGCAGAGCATCTAGCTAACATATGTGCAGGAGGAAATATAGAGAAGTCTCAAGTATCAGAGGGGAAAATCAATCTAATAGCAGGCTATGATGGGCTTTTAAAAGTTGATGTGGACTTATTAAATAAAATAAATTCATGTCCACAGGTTATGGTGGCAAGTAAGCTAAACAATACTTATGTTAGAAAAGGAGAGATAGTTGGAGGAACCAGGGCTATTCCTCTATTTATAGAAAAAGATAAGATTCAAATTTGTCAAGATATTGCTAAGGAAGATAAAATCTTAAAAATTCTTGAAGTAAAAAATCTAAGAGTTGGTATTTTGACAACTGGAAATGAAGTTTTTTATGGAAAGGTAAAAGATGGTTTTAAGGATGTATTAATAGAAAAGTTATCTAAATTTAATTGTGAAATTATTGATCATAGATATTCCACTGACGATATGGAGAGTATAGAGAAAAATTTACAGGAAATGTTAGATAAAAAATTGGACTTAATACTTTGTACAGGTGGCATGAGCGTAGATCCAGATGATAATACACCAGGTGCTATAAGAGCTGTGGGTTCGGATATTGTTTCCTATGGAAGCCCAGTTTTACCAGGTTCTATGTTTATGGTTGCATATAAGGATGAGACTGCTATTTTAGGTCTTCCTGGTGCTGTTATGTACTTTGAAAAGACGGTATTTGATTTTATTATGCCTAGGATAGCAGTTAAGGAGAGGATTACTAAGAGAGATATAGTAGAACTTGGACATGGAGGATTATTATAATGGAACTTAATCATTTTGACGATAAGGGAAATGCTAGAATGGTAGATGTTTCTAAAAAAAATATAAGTAAAAGACTTGCAATAGCAGGTGGTAAAATTTATTTATCTCAGAAAGCCTATGAAATGGTAAAAAATAAAAATATATCAAAGGGTGATGTTCTAACAGTTGCACAAGTTGCTGGGATTATGGGTGTAAAAAAAACACCAGACTTAATTCCTATGACTCATCCACTTTCTATAGATGGAGTAGATTTAAACTTTACTTTAAATGATGAAGAGTTTTATATAGAGGCAGAGTGTAGAGTTTCTATAAATGACAGAACTGGAGTTGAAATTGAGGCTATAAGTGGTGTAAGTATAGCTCTTATAACAATTTATGATATGGTCAAGGCCGTAGATAAATCTATGGTAATATCAGATATAAAGTTAAAATATAAGTCCGGTGGGAAAAGTGGAGAATATAAAATAAAGTAGGGATTTAATGTTAGATTTATACAATAGAAATATAGACTATGTGAGATTATCTGTAACTGATAAATGCAATTTTAAATGTGTATATTGTATGTCTGAAAATGAGTGTATGTACAAAGAAAAAGATATATTATCCTTTGATGACTATGAGAAGATTTTAAATGTTTTATATAAATTAGGTATAAAAAAAATTAAGATAACAGGCGGAGAACCACTTATTAGACCAGGGATAATAGACTTTATTAGAAGTTTAAAAAAAGATTTTAGATTTGATAGTGTAACTATAACTACTAATGGTTATTATTTAGATAAATATTGGAAAGATTTAGTAGATATGAGAATAGATGGTATCAATATATCTATAGATAGTCTAAGAGAAGATAGGTACAATAAAATCACAAGGGGAGGAGACTTATTTAAAGTATTAAAAAGTATTAATAATCTTTTAGATTATGGTTATAAAAATCTAAAAATAAATACTGTATTAATAAAGGGAGTTAATGATGATGAAATAAATGATTTTGCACAAATGGCTAAAAAGAATAAAATAGCGGTAAGATTTATAGAGCTTATGCCAATTGGACCAGCAAGAGGATATAAAGGACTTAGTAGAGAAGAGATAGTTAAACAGTTAGAAATAGTAAATGGAGTTTATAATCCTTTATCTTATAGAGGAAATGGGCCTGCAGAGTATATAAGTTTTAATGGATTTTTAGGTAAAATTGGTTTTATTGATGCAGTTAATCATAAGTTTTGTAGTGAGTGTAATAGAATAAGACTTGATTCCCTAGGAAATTTTATAATGTGTCTACATCATCAAGAGGGAATTTCCTCAAAGAAATTTTTAAATGGGGAAATAAGTGAAAAAGAATTTCTAGAAAAAATAAGTGCCTCGATTAAAAATAAGGCAAAGGAAAATAATTTTATAGATGATCCTAAACTTTTACCTAGCATAAATAAAATAGGAGGATAAATGGGAAAAATTATATCAATAAATATAAGCGAAAAAAAAGGAACTGTAAAAAAACCTGTAGATAAAATAAAAATCCTAGAAGGATTTGGGCTAGAAAATGATGCTCATGGGGGAAATTGGCATAGACAGGTGAGCCTACTCTCCTATGAAAGTTTTTTAAAATTCAAAGACGATGTAAAAATAGATTTGAGCTATGGTGTATTTGGGGAAAATTTATTAGTTGAGGGAATAGATATTAAAAATTTAGAAATAGGAACTAGATTAAAAATAAATAATTCCGTTTTAGAAGTAAGTCAAATTGGTAAGATGTGTCACAAGGGTTGCGAAATAAGAGATATAGTAGGCAGATGTATTATGCCAGATGAGGGAATTTTTACTAAAGTTATAAGTGGAGATGAAATAAAAGTTGGAGATGAAATATGTATAGAGCATGTGTAGTCACTGTAAGTGATAGTTCTTTTTATGAAGGCAAGAAAGACTTAAGCGGACCTGAAATAGTTAAGGTATTAAAAAATAATGATTATGAGATTGTGGATGTAAAAATAGTTGCAGATGAAAAGGAAGATATAAAAAGGCTACTAGAGGACTTAGCTGATAACAATAGGGCAGACTTAGTTATAACAAGTGGAGGAACTGGATTTAATAAAAGGGATGTAACTCCAGAGGCAACTATGGAAATTATAGAAAAATACACTCCAGGTTTTGGAGAGTTAATGAGAATGAAAAGTTATGAGATAAATAAAAATGCTATTTTATCAAGAGCTTGCTCAGGTATAAGAAAAGATACCTTAATAATTAATTTGCCTGGAAGTCCTAGAGGAGTAGTTGAAAATCTAAACTTTATAATCGGATCTATAGAACATGGTCTAAAAATGTTATTAACTAGTAAAAATGATTGTGGAAATATGAATGATAAAAGATGAGTGGATTTATGATTAATAATATTAGACCAGAGTTAAAAGTGATGATAGTTAAAGAGAGTAAATTTTTTGGTCCAGGAGTTTATAAGTTGTTAAAATTAATAGATGAGAATCTTTCTATAAAACTTGCTTGTAAAAAAATGGAACTATCTTATTCTAAGGGCAGAAAGCTTATAAAGAAAATGGAAGAAGAATTAAATGCTCCTATAGTAATAAGTAAAGCAGGGGGAAATAAAGGAGGAGAGAGTAGCTTAACAGAATTAGGAGAAATTTTTTTAAATAAGTATGAGAGATATGTAATGGAAGTAGAAAAATTTGCTAAAGAAAAATTTAATGAAATTTATTCGGAGGAAGTAAAATGAAATTAAAAAAAATTATAGGATTATTATTTTCTTTTTTGTTAGTATTTGTTCTTTCATCTTGTACCAAGAGTGAAAAGGCTGAAATTGCAGAGACAGAGGATATATACATATCGGCGGCAGCTTCTTTGACAGATGTAATCAATGAATTAAAGGAAATATATGAAAAAGATAATAAGTCAGTTGAAATAAAAACAAACTTTGCTGGTTCAGGAGCTCTACAATCTCAAATAGAAGAGGGGGCTCCAGCTGATATATTTATTTCTGCTGCTGACAAACAAATGAATTTACTAGAAGAAAAAAAATTAATAGATGAAGATAGTAGAGTTGAACTACTTAAAAATGAAGTTGTTTTAATTGTTAGAACTGATGAAAAAGTAGGAGATATTGATTTTAAAAATTTAAGTGCTGTAGACAAAATTGCTATAGGAGACCCTGCCTTTGTTCCAGTAGGACAATATAGTGAAGAAATTTTTACTAATCTAGGAAATTGGGAAGAAGTTAAAAATAAAATGGTAATATCTCAAGATGTTAGACAGAGTTTAGATTGGGTTGTAAGTGGAAATATTCAAACGGCAACAGTATATAAAACAGATGCAATTACAGAAAAAGATAAGGTTAAGATTATTGCTCAAGCACCTAAGAAATCTCATAAAGAAATTAATTATCCTTTAGCAATTGTAGAAAAAAGCAAAGATAAGAAGAAAGTAAAGGATTTTTATGATTTTTTAAAATCGGATGAAGCTAAGAAAGTTTATGAAAAATATGGTTTTGTGGTGAATAAGTAATGAGTTTTAGTCCTATATATATTTCAATAAAAACAGCTATAATATCTACAATTATAACTTTTTTTCTTGGGATATATGCAGCTCGATTTGTAAGTAAAAAGAAAAAAACTAGATGGATTTTTGATGCTGTTTTTACTTTACCGATGGTTTTACCGCCAACTGTAGTTGGTTTTATTTTATTGATTGTGTTGGGGAATAAAGGACCATTTTCAAGGATATTTGAACAATTTGATTTTAATATAATATTTTCTTATCAAGCTACTATAATTGCAGCTGTTATAGTAAGTTTTCCCTTAATGTATAGGACTGCTTTAGGAGCTTTCTTACAGATAGATAGTGTTTATATAGAGGCCGGGCAAACCTTAGGTTTGAAAAATTCTAAAATATTTTGGAAGATAATATTACCTCTTTCTAAAGAAAGTCTATTTTCAGGAATTGTCTTATCTTTTGCTAGAGCCTTAGGAGAATTTGGAGCAACAATAATGATTGCTGGTAATATAGCAGGTAAAACTCAAACAATTTCAACAGCTATATATTCTGCTGTTCAAGCTGGAAATAAAAGTTTGGCTTTAAAATGGTCTATAATCGTTATAGGAATAAGTTTAATTGCGATAATTTTACTTAATATAAGTACAAAAAATAGGTGGGGGAAATGGGCATAGATATAAATTTGTATAAAAAATTATACCACTTTGATTTAGAACTAGATATAAGAATAGGAAATGAAATATTAGCCGTAATAGGCGAATCTGGAAGTGGTAAAACTATGCTTTTAAAGATAATTTCTGGAATAGAAAAGGCTGATAAGGGTTATATAAAAGTAGAAAATGATATTTATTTTGATAAAGATAGAAAAATAGATATGAAAATACAAGAAAGAAAAGTTGGATTTTTATTTCAGAATTATGCGCTTTTTCCCCATCTTACTGTTATAGAAAATTTATTAGTAGTAAAAGATAAACAAAATGATTCTTATAAGGAGGCAAGAAATCTTCTTAAAGTATTTAAAATAGAACATTTAGAAAATATATATCCAAGTGAAATATCCGGTGGAGAGAAGCAAAGGGTGGCTCTAGCCAGAATGATATTCTCTAAACCTAAAATAATATTAATGGACGAACCTTTTTCAGCTTTAGACACAAATTTAAAATGGGAAATAGAAAAAGATCTAATTATATTTTTAAAAGAGTATAAAAGACCAACAATTTTTGTAACTCATAATATTGATGAGGCTCTGAGAATTAGTGATAAAATACTTTTATTAAAAAAAGGAAAGGTTATTGACTTTGGAGATAAAAATAGAGTTTTAAAAAATTTAAAGTCAATAGAATCAGCAAAGCTATTGGGTTATAAAAATTTTATGAATTTAAAAATAAACGACAGTGTAGTTTATTTAGAAGATTTAAATTTGAGGGTAGAAGGTCTAATGATAAAAGAAAAAAACTATAAAAAAGCAGTGTTGGACTCAAAAAAATTTTCTATATATAAAAGTAAAGATAAAAATCAATTTGCTATAAAACTAAAATTAAAATATTTTACAGAAGATAGTAATTCTTATATATTTGTATTTTACAATGAATTTAATCTTGAGAAAAATTTAAGCGTTGAATTAAATAAATCTATTTACAAGGAAGATGAAATAAGAAAATTTATAAACGATAAAGAAGAATACAATTTATATTACAATAAAAATGATATTTTATTTTTTAAACATTAATCTTGAGTTAATCTTTAACTTCTAGTAAAATACTAAAAGAGTTTTATTGTAGAAAGCATATTTATGAAAAATAGTGCTTAAAAATTGAATAGGGGTGGATAATGAACAAGAAAATTATAGCAGTTGATGAAAAAGTTCCCTTCAATATGTTGATTCCTTTAAGTCTGCAACATACTTTTGCTATGTTTGGAGCATCTGTATTAGTACCTTTGGTATTTAATATCGATCCTAGTATAGTTTTATTAATGAATGGGATTGGAACTTTTCTTTTAATATTCATAACAAAGGGCAAGGTTCCTGCCTATTTAGGATCTAGTTTTGCCTTTTTAGGACCAACTCAAATCATACTTGCTAAATATCCTTTTTCCTATGCTCTAGGAGGATTTTTTGCAGTAGGGGTATTAGGTTGTTTTATATCTTGGATAATAAGAAAAAAAGGAGTAGATTGGCTTGATATTGTTTTGCCGCCTGCTGCTATGGGCGCTGTTGTTGCTCTAATTGGTCTTCAATTAGCAGGAGCAACTATATCAGGAGGTGCCATAGGAGCTAACTTAATGGGTGAAACAGCAAGTAATCCTGACAGGATAGTATTTTTAGTAACTCTTTTATTTGCAATTTTTGGTTCTGTAATTTTTAAAAAATTTTGGGCTACAATTCCAATATTGATATCAATAATAGCAGGATATACTACAGCTGTTTTTTTTGGAATGGTGGATTTTTCTACTGTGAAAGAGGCGAGTCTTTTTGTAATGCCAAAATTCCAAACACCTTCTTTTGCAATAGAGCCTATCCTAACAATGTTACCAGTTACCTTAGTTATAATGAGTGAAAATATAAGTCATCAAGTAGTAACAAGTAATATAATAGGCAGAGATATTATAAAAGATCCAGGATTAGACAAAACTATATTAGCTGATAATTTTTCAACGGCTATATCAGCCTTAGTTGGGTCTGTTCCTACTACTACCTATGGAGAAAATATAGGAGTTATGGCAGTAACAGGGGTTTACAGTGTTCAAGTTATTGCTGGAGCCGCTGTAGTATCGATTTGTATGGCTTTTATAGGACCTCTAGCGGCTTTAATACAAACAATACCAGGGGATGTAATAGGTGGAGTAACATTCTTACTTTATGGAATGATAGGAGCTAGTGGTTTAAGACTTTTAGTTGATGAAAAAGTAGATTTTTCAAAAAGCTCTAATTTAATATTAACAAGTGTTATATTAGTAACTGGTCTTAGTGGTCTTAAATTGACTATAGGAACAGTTGAATTAACTGGAATGGTTCTTGCTAGTGTTGTAGCGGTTATATTAAGTTTAACTATGTATATATTTAAACAAATGGGAATGATAGATGAATAATAAAAGTCTCTTTATTATATAATAAAGAGACTTTTATTATTCATTATTACTTTAAGAAAACGATATCAATATTGACTATAGGGAAATCATGTAAAAGCAACAAAGGATTTATAATACATTAAATTTGGAAGACTAGATTTTTATGATTGACACTAGTATAAGTATAATATATGATAAAAATGATAGTTAAATCATTAATAAAAAAGGAGGAATTTTATGAAGGGAAATCAAGAAAAGGATAGGTCTAAAGGTTTTCTTGGGACTATTGAAAGAGTAGGAAATGCTTTACCTCATCCCGCAATCTTATTTGTAATATTTTGTGCAATTGTTATTGTTATTTCACAAATAGGAGCTATGCAAGGATGGTCAGTTGATTATTATGATGCTAAACAGAAAGAACAAGTTACAGCTAATGCTCTATCTTTAATGAATGCAGAAGGTTTGCGTTATATGTTTAATTCTGCTACAACAAATTTCACTAGTTTTGCTCCGCTAGGAACAGTTTTAGTAGCAATGCTTGGTGTAGGGGTTGCAGAATGGTCTGGTTTAATTAATTCAGCATTAAAAAAACTTATTAATTCTGTACCAAAGGGACTTTTAACAGCTGTAATTGTATTTGCTGGTATTTTATCTAATATAGCTTCAGATGCTGGTTACGTAGTGGTAGTACCTTTAGGTGCCATAGTATTTGCAGGAGCAGGCAGACATCCAATAGCAGGACTTGCTGCAGCTTTTGCAGGAGTATCGGCAGGTTTTTCAGCCAATTTATTGTTAGGAACATTAGATCCACTATTAGCTGGTATAACAAATGAAGCTTTGAGAGCTGGTGGAATTGATTATGTAGTAGAGGTTACAGATAATATGTTCTTTATGCAGGCGTCAACTTTTATATTAACAATAGCAGGAACTTTAGTAACTGAAAAAATAGTTGAGCCAAGACTAGGGAAATATACTGGGTCCTATAGACCTAATCAAGAACCTTTAAGTGATATTGAATTAAAAGGTCTTAGAAATGCAGGAATTGCTTTACTAGTATATGTGGTAATAATGGGCGTACTTATGTTTGGAGGACCTTTAGCTCTATTTAAGGAAATAGATGCAGATGGAGTTTTAAATTTAAAGACATTTTTAAGAAGTGGTTTATTATTAGGTATATTATTATTATTTATGATACCAGGTGTGGCTTATGGTAAAACTATAGGAAAAATTAAAAATAGTAATGATTTAGTAAGTGGTATGACTGATGCTATGAAGAGTATGGCTGGATATTTAGTATTAGCTTTCTTTGCAGCCCAATTTATTAATTACTTTAACCGTACTAATTTAGGCCTTATAGTTTCTTACAAGGGGGCTACTCTTTTAGAAAGTATTGGATTTGTAGGAATGCCATTAGTTATTGCTTTTGTTATAGTATCTGGATTCTTAAATCTTTTCATAGGTTCAGCATCTGCTAAGTGGGCTATAATGGCACCTATATTTGTTCCGATGCTATATGGAACAGGTATTGCACCTGAGTTTACTCAGTTAGCTTATCGTATTGGAGACTCATCAACAAATATTATAACTCCTCTAATGAGTTATTTTGCTATGATAGTTGTATTTGCTCAAAGATATGATGAAAATAGTGGTATAGGTACTGTTATTGCGACTATGATACCATACTCAATTATCTTCTTAATTATTTGGGTTGTACTTCTTCTTGTGTTTGCCTTCTTCTCACTACCAATAGGTCCAGCAGGTGCAAGTATGATGATTTCAATGTTATAAAAATGGTAATCAAAAAAAACTGACCTTTTAAGGTCAGTTTTTTTGATAATAATAAAATGAATAATTTATATAAATAAGATTTTATTAGAGAAGACATATGAAAAGAAAAATTGGTTTGGGGAGCTTATCTATAGTTTTATTAGTTATATTTATAATCACCTCTATAAGTATAAAGGGATATTGTATAGGAGATAGTATACTAGAATCATTAGGGTTCCAAGCTTGGTCCAAATCAGGACGACAAGGGATTCATTACACTGTGCTTTATTCATTAATTTTTTTAATATTAAGCATTTTTATAGGGCGAAAATATGAAGAAGATTTTCTAGCTGAATTAGGTATGAAAATTTCCTTAGTTTTATTAATTTTAATAAGTTTAATATTATTTATAGGTTTAGTTTAAATTCTTATAGAATTATTTTAATTTTTTCTTATAGTTTAATAGAATTTTTTGTTGAATTTTATTATAATGTAAAAGGTTTTATTATTCTAATATAGAAAGGACTTGAAATTGAATGAAACAAGAGCAAAAAAATATACTGTGGTATACTTTAGCCTTTATGGCTTTTTCAACAGTATGGAGTTTTGGAAATGTAGTTAATGGGTTCTCTGAATATGGTGGACTAAAGGCAATTATCTCATGGATTATAATTTTCTCTATTTACTTCATTCCATATTCCTTAATGGTAGGGGAATTGGGATCTGCTTTTAAGAGTGAAGGTGGTGGGGTTAGTTCTTGGATTAACGCTACAGTTGGGCCTACCTTAGCTTATTATGCAGGTTGGACATATTGGGTAGTTCATATGCCTTATATATCGCAAAAACCTTCGAGAGTATTAATTTCTTTGTCATGGATAATTTTCGGAGATAAGAGAATAAGTGATGCTAATGTATTGTATGTTCAAATAGCCTCATTAATAATTTTCTTTATAGTATTGTATCTAGCTTCAAAAGGAGTAAACTTTGTTAAGAAAATCGCTTCTGTTGCGGGAACATCTATGTTTGTAATGTCATTATTATTTATAGTATTAGCTATATCTGCCCCTAGCATAACGGGTGCAAAGTTAAATCATTTAGATTTATCTCTAAAAAATATAATGCCCGTATTTGATTTGAAATTTTTAATGAATTTATCAATTTTAGTTTTTGCAGTAGGTGGTTGTGAAAAAATATCACCCTATGTTAACAAAATGAAAAGTCCAGCTAGGGATTTTCCAAAAGGCATGATAACTTTAGTAATAATGGTAGCTACCACTGCTATACTTGGAACTATCGCTTTAGGGTTGTTTTTTGATTCTAATAATATACCTAAGGATCTTATGACTAATGGGACCTATTACGCTTTTCAAAAGCTAGGACAACACTATGGTATGGGTAATACCTTTATGATTGTTTATGCAATAGCTGAATTTTTAGGACAAGTTTCAGTAATGGTAATATCTATTGATGCTCCTTTGAGAATTTTACTAGAGTCTTCAGATTCTAGATTTATTCCTAAATCAATGATGAAACAGAATAAATATGGAGCTTATACAAATGGGCATAAACTTATAGCCGTAATAATTTCAATATTAATAATTATACCAGCCTTTGGAATTAAGGATGTAGATGCCTTAATAAGATGGTTAGTAAAGCTTAATGCTGTTTGTATGCCTCTTAGATATTTATGGGTATTCTTTGCTTATTTTGCATTAAAAAAAGCTGGAGAAAAATTCCCTGCAGAATATAGGTTAACAAAGAATAAATTGTTAGGATATATAATTGCTATATGGTGTTTTTTATTTACTTTAGTAGCTTGTATTTTAGGAATGTATTCTCAAAGTAGTTTTGAGTTAATAATTAACATATTGACACCATTTGCTTTAATACTTCTTGGACTTATAATGCCTAGGATAGCAAAAAAACAATTAGAAAGAGGATATTAATATAAAAAAGATTCTATTTGCAAATAGAATCTTTTTTATATTAAATTTTAAGTTTTAAATAATTTTTAAAAATTTGATCTTCTACACTATTAGTGTTTATATTTTTAATTTTACCTATATGCTTTATAATATTTTTGACAAAGGATGGTTTAGAATAACTTCCATTAATCCATTCTAAAGCTTTTGGGCCATCTGTTTCAGTTAAAAGATTTTCCAAAGGGATTATTTTTATTAACTCATCTGTAATTTCAGAATATCCTATATCAGAACTAATAGTAAAAAAAGAATTCAATTTTAAATAATCTTCTATAAAGTTAAGGGGGCCACTATACCAATGTATTATTTGATTTTCAAGTTGATATCTTTTGAGAAAGTTTAAAACTTCTTCTTCTGCTCCCTTAGTATGAATATTTGTCACTTTATTATATTTTTTTGACATTTTTAAAAAATATTCAAAAACTAATCTTTGCTTGGGATAAAGTTCTTTTCTTTCATCCCAGTAATAATCTAAACCTATTTCCCCAATAAAATCACAATCTATTATAAATTTTTCTAAGCTACTTAAATCAGTGTCATATTCTACCTCCCATGGATGGATACCAAAGCCTTTCTTTATATATAAATTATTTTTGGCAATATCTTTGAGTTTATCATATTCCTTTGGATTCATAGAACAAGCTAGGCTGATAATTTTATTTTTTTCTATTATATTTAAAGCTTCTTCTAAACTTAAATAAGAAAAAATATGTTCGTGAGCATTTAGTAACATAGACTCATCTCCTAATTATTTTACTATTTATTTCATTATATCTTATAAATTGACAAAAAAGAATTTAACATATATAATCGGTGCATAAATTAAATATGCCACTAGAGGTGCCGAAAGGCTGAGAATATTATAGTATAACTCTTGGAACCTGATATAGTTAGGACTAGCGAAGGGAAGTGTTTTTAAACATAACGTTATCTAGTTATGTTATTTTTTATTTAAGGAGGTTTTTTATGAATTGTGCATTAGCTATTCAGGTACTGCCTGACGTAGATGAAACAGAAGAATTAATTAGAATAGTAGACGAGGTTATTGCTTATATTGACTCAACTGGTCTGGATTATTTTGTAGGACCTTTTGAAACTACGGTAGAGGGAGAATTTGATGAAATTATGGAAATTATAAAATTTAGTCATTTAAAAGCTATTGAAGCTGGTGCTCCTGGACTTAGTTCTTATATGAAGTTAGTATATAGTCCTAATTCAAAAATTCTGACTACAGATGAAAAAATTTCAAAGTATAATAAATAGCTTATCTTCATTGTCAGGTATAGTTTTAGTTTTATTAATTTGGCAATTATTTTCAAGTTTTGGGATAGTTAAAGCTTTTATGCTTCCCAGTCCTTTAAGTGTAGTAAATGCTTTTGTAAAAGATTTTACACTATTAATGGGCCATTCAAAAACTACTTTAGTAGAAGCCTTCATAGGACTTTCTATAGGAGTGACTTTGGGTTTTATTATAGCTTTGTTGATGGATAAATTCAATTTTGTATATAAAAGCGTTTATCCACTTTTAATAATAACTCAGACTATACCTACTATAGCAATAGCTCCACTTTTAGTATTATGGTTTGGTTATGATATGATGCCTAAAATAGTTTTAATAATACTAGTTACTTTTTTCCCTATAGCTATAGGGGTATTTGATGGTCTTAAGTCTATAGATGAAGATATAATAAAGCTTTTAAAATCAATGGGAGCTAATAATTTAGAAATTTTATGGCATGCTAAATTACCTAGCATATTGCCTCAGTTTTTTGCAGCATTAAGAATATCAGTCTCTTACTCTATAGTAGGTGCTGTTATAGCAGAGTGGCTTGGTGGCATGAGTGGACTTGGAGTCTATATGACTAGAGTGAGGAAATCCTACGCTCTAGACAGAATGTTTGCAGTAATTTTTTTAATATCACTTATAAGTGTTTTATTAATGAAATTAGTAGATTTGATTGAAAAGGTTTATATGCCTTGGATAAATAAAAAGGAGAATAAGTAAATGGAAAAAATTGTAAAATTATTTACTTTATCATTATTATCCTTACTATTATTAGTTGGATGTAACAAGAATAATAATGTAAATAAAGATCAAAATCTTGAGAAAGTAAGTAAGCTTACTTTAGTTTTAGATTATGTGCCAAATACAAATCACACAGGTATATATGTAGCTAAAGAAAAAGGATTTTTAAAAGATGAGGGAATAGAACTTGAAATAATTCAGCCACCAGAAGATGGAGCATCAGCCTTAGTTGCTTCAGGAAAGGCTCAATTAGGCATAGACTATCAAGATACAATAGCACCTGCTTATGCTAAGGAAAATCCACTCCCAGTAACAAATATAGCGGCTTTAGTTCAACACAATACTTCAGGAATTGTTTCCTTAAAAGGAAATGGTATAGATAGGCCTAAAGGGTTAGAAGGGAAAAAATATGCTACCTGGGGGAATGAAATTGAACAAGCAATTATAAAAAATGTAGTTGAAAAAGATGGTGGAGATTTTAGTAAAATTAAGCTAGTTCCAAGTAATTACAGTGACATATTTACAGGCTTACAAAGTGATATAGATGCAGTTTGGATCTTCTACGGTTGGGATGGAATAGCAGCAAAGGTTAAAGATCTAGATGTAGATTATTTTGCATTTAAGGATATAAATCCAGTTTTTGATTACTATACTCCAACAATAATAGCTAATAATGATTTTCTAAAGGAGAATCCAGATTTAGCTAAAGCCTTTTTAAGAGCAGTAAAAAAAGGATATGAATTTTCTATGGAAAACCCAGAAGAAGCAGGGAATATTTTATTAAAATATGTTCCGGAATTAGATAAAAATATGGTTTTAGAAAGTCAAAAATATTTAAGAAATAAATATGTTGCAGATGCTAAAAAATGGGGATATATTGAATCTGATAGATGGAATGCTTTTTATAAATGGTTATATGAAAATAAAATAATAGAAAAAGAAATCCCTCAAGATTTTGGATTTACGAATGAATATTTGCCGGAATAAAATTAAATGAAAATTTTAAAAGTAAAGAATATTAGTAAAAGTTACAATAAGAAAATAATAGAGGATATTAATATCCACTTAAATGAGGGAGAAGTCATATCATTATTGGGTTTAAGTGGGGTAGGTAAGTCTACTTTATTTAATATAATTTCAGGAGTAGTTAGCCCTGATAGTGGAAGAGTTATTTTACAAAATGAAGACATTACTAATAAACCAGGTAAAATAAGTTATATGCTACAAAAAGATCTTTTATTAGAGCAAAAGACCATTATAAAAAATGTAAGTCTTCCCTTGCTTATAAAAAACAAAAACAAAAAGGAAGCTGAGAATATAGCTCAAAAGTATTTTGAAATGTTTGGACTTAAGGGAACTGAAAAGTTTTATCCTAAGGAGTTATCAGGAGGGATGAGACAAAGAGCAGCTTTTTTAAGAACTTACTTAGCTTCGCAAAATGTAGTTTTATTAGATGAACCCTTTAGTTCTTTAGATGCAATTACTAAAAATGAACTTTATAATTGGTATATAAAAACTAGCAAGGAACTTAAATTATCTACAATTTTCATAACTCATGACATTGATGAGGCTATTAATTTATCTGATAGAATATACATTATGATAGGATCACCTGGGAAAATTAAAAATGAAATAATTATAAATAGAAATGATACAATAAGAGAAAAGTTTAATTTAACAAATGATTTTTTAGAATACAAGAAAGAAATTTTGGAAATATTAAACTTAGAATGAAAATACACTAGTTAATAACTAGTGTATTTTTTTAATTATATATTGAAAAAATTTAATATACATATTGTAGAAAGCAAACTTTACATATACAGTAATCATATCAAAAAAATTGATTTGAGTTTGTTTATGGAAGAAGAAAAATGTGCTTGTGTTCTATTAGAAAATTTAGACTTAACTAAATTAGGGTCATAATATCATATCAAAATTTTATCTGATTCAGGTATTATAAAAAGTAGACAGGGTTGAAGATTGTGAGTTAAATGATCTACTGAGAAAAGTGATAAAGAATTTATTAAGGTCATAGAAGAGATTGAAAGTAGGGCTAAGGATTTATTAAATAGATTGAAGTAGAGAAAAAGTAAGTAGTTAAGGATTTATTTTTAACTGCTTATTTTTTATAATATAATTTTTAAAATTAATATACTTTATAATATCTTGTGAGAAAATAGTAAAAATTCTAAAAATATACTATAATTAAATAAGAAAAAAGAATATAAGATTAGGAGAATTTATATGATTTCCAAAAATAAATTAAAAGAAAAGCTTGAAATAAATCCACTTATTATAGCTATAACTAATGATAAAACCTATGAATTAGCCCTTACTAGTAATATTGAAATTGTATTTTTATTACAAGGGACGATTTCAGATTTAAGAGCTAAGGTAATGAAACTTTTAGATAGGGGGAAAATACCTTTTGTTCATATTGATATGATATTAGGTATAACAAGTAGTGCAACAGTTGTTGAGTATATAGCTGACACATTTAATAGAAAAGTAGGTATAATAACAACAAAGCCGAACTTAATTAAAATAGCTAATCAAGAAAATATTAGAGTGATACATAGAGTATTTATGGTTGATTCTAAATCCAAAAAAATTTTCTTGCAAAATATAATGGGTAATATAAATCCTGATGCTGTAGAAATAATGCCCGCACAAGTGATGAAAGTAATAAAAGAAGTAAAGGAAAATGTTCCCAAGATGACCCTTATTGCCGGGGGTTTAGTTGTTGATAAAAAAGAGGTTTATGAAATATTAAATAGTGGTGCAGATGCTGTATCTACTAGTAATATAAAATTAATTAAAGATAGTCTATAGACTATCTTTAAATTGACAAATTTAAATGCAAATGTTATGATTAAGAAAACATAATACTTAATTATTTTGAATATTAGAGTATAGAGAGTCTATTCAAACACTGGACTCCTATGCTCTTTTTTTCAAATAAATAAGGTGAAAATAAGGGGGTATAATATGTCAGTTTATTTAGCGGAAGTAATAGGAACGATGATATTAATATTTTTTGGGGTAGGAGTCAATGCTTCAGTAAATTTGAATAAGTCGTATTCAAAGGGTGCTGGTTGGGTAGCTGTAACTTTTGGATGGGCTCTTGGAGTAACATTAGGTATTTATGCAGTAGGGAACATAAGCGGGGCTCATATAAATCCAGCAGTAACAATAGCCAATGCCTTCGTAGGAGATATGGAGTGGAGTTTAGTTCCAGGCTATATAATTGGACAAATGATAGGAGCAATTTTAGGTTGTATTTTAGTGTATTTAATTTATGCTCCGCATTGGAAAGAAACAGAAGAAGATAAGTTAGGAATTTTTGCTACTGGACCTGCAATAGATAGTCCGATATTAAATGTTATATCAGAAGCAGTCGGAACATTTATTTTAGTTTTTGTTATTTATTTAATTAACAATAATCCTATAAGTGATGGACTTGTACCTATAGCTATTGGACTATTAATTTTAGGATTAGGTATTTCAGCTGGAGGAGCAACAGGTTATGCGATTAATCCGGCAAGAGATTTAGGCCCTAGAATAGCTTATATGTTCTTACCAATAGGTGGAGTTAAAAATGGTAATTGGAAATATGCTTGGGTTCCAATAGTTGGACCTATAATTGGCGGTATATTAGGCGCGGTAGTTTTTAAAGCTTTATTTTAAGGAGGACAGATAATGGGAAAATACATTTTATCGTTTGATGCAGGAACAACTAGTTCAAGAGCTATTATATTTAATAAAAAAGGTGAAATAATTAGAGTAGCTCAAAAGGAATTTAAACAAATTTATCCAAAACCAGGTTGGGTTGAGCATGATCCAATGGAAATTTGGGGATCTCAAAGTGGTGTATCTAGAGAAGTACTAGAAATGGCTGCAATAAGACCTGATGAAATAGCTGGGATAGGTATAACAAACCAAAGGGAGACAACGATTGTATGGGATAAGAATACTGGGAAACCTGTATATAATGCCATTGTATGGCAATGTAGAAGGACTGCTTCTTATTGTGAAAAACTTAAGGAAGAAGGTTGGGCTGACAAAATCAGAGAAAAAACAGGGCTTGTACTAGACGCTTATTTCTCAGGAACGAAAATAGCATGGATTTTAGATAATGTAGAAGGAGCTAGAGAAAAAGCTGATAAAGGTGAATTATTATTTGGAACTGTTGATACTTGGATTATTTGGAATTTAACTAGAGGTAAAGTACATGTTACAGATTATTCTAATGCTTCAAGAACTTTAATTTATAATATAAATACTTTGGATTGGGATGATGAAATTTTAGAAAGATTAAATATTCCAAAATCAATGTTACCAGAAGTTAAAAATTCAAGTGAAATTTATGGATACACTGATCCAGCGACTTATGGTGGAGCAGAAATTCCTATAGCTGGAATAGCTGGAGACCAACAGGCTGCATTATTTGGACAAAACTGTTTTGAAAAAGGTATGGTAAAAAATACTTATGGAACAGGGTGTTTCGTATTAATGAATACAGGAGAAAAGAAAATTGATTCTAAAAATGGTCTTTTAACTACTATAGCTTGGGGACTAGATGGAAAGGTGACATATGCACTTGAAGGTTCTGTATTTATCGCAGGAGCAGCTATTCAATGGTTAAGAGATGAATTAAGATTAGTATATGATTCACCACAAAGTGAATATTATGCAAATAAAATAGAAGATACTGATGGAGTTGTAGTGGTACCTGCTTTCACAGGTCTTGGGGCTCCTTATTGGGATATGTATGCTAGAGGTGGAATATTCGGAATAACAAGAGGAACTAAGAGAGAACACTTAGTTAGAGCAACTTTAGAATCTTTGGCTTATCAATCTAAAGATGTAATAGAGGCTATGGAAGAAGATGCTGGAATTCCATTGGCTTATTTAAGAGTTGATGGTGGAGCATCGGCAAATGACTTTTTAATGCAATTTCAAGCAGATATGCTAAATACTGAAGTTCACAGACCAAAAACTTTAGAAACAACTGCTCTAGGAGCAGCTTATTTAGCAGGATTAGCTGTAGGATACTGGGAAAATCAAGAGGAAATTTCTGAAGAATTTATGGTAGATAAAGAGTTTATTCCTGAAATGGGTGAAGAACAAAGAGCTAAGAAATACAAGTACTGGAAAAAAGCTATTGAAAGAACAATGGGTTGGATCGATAAAGAGGACTAACTAGACATTTATTCTTCATTGTACTATAATAGTAGATATAAATTAAATAATTGTTAGTTTTTGAATTTTAGAGTATATAGATCCGATTCAATTTGGATTTGTATGCTCTTTTTTAAATGGAGGTAATATGTACGATATAATTATAATAGGTGGAGGAGTTATAGGGACTTCAATAGCCAGGACTTTGTCTAAATATAATAATAAGATAGCCTTGCTTGAAAAAAATGTTGAAGTTTGTCAAGAAACTACTAAGGCTAATTCTGCTATAATCCATGGGGGTTATGATTGTGAACCTAATACATTAAAGGCGGAATTAAACGTAAAAGGGAATGCAATGTTTCCAAAACTTAGCAGGGAGTTAGGTTTTACTTTTAATAAAATAGGATCGCTAGTATTGGCTTTTGACGAAGAAGAAATGAAAGAGGTAAGGAATTTATACGAAAGAGGAAAGAAAAATAAAGTTAAATCTCTTGAAATAGTTGATGCAAAAAGAGTAAAAGAGCTTGAACCAAAGGTAGCAGATAATGTAAAAGGAGCACTTTATTGTGCTGATGCTGGGGTAGTAGATCCTTTTAACTTAACTTATGCAATGATAGAAAATGCTATAAGTAATGGAGTAGAATTATTTACCGAGACTAGAGTTGAAGCTTTAGAAAAAAAAGATGATTATATATTAGTAAAAACAAATAAAGGTGATTATAAAACTAAGTATCTTGTAAATGCTGCAGGTCTTTATTCTGATGATGTGGCAAAAATGGCTGGAGATGATGATTTTAAAATAATACCTACAAAGGGAGTATACAGGTTATTAGATAAAACAAAATCCGATTATATTCATACAGTTTTATTCCAAACTCCTACTGAAAAAGGAAAAGGCGTTTTAGTAACAGCAACTTATGATGGAAACACTATGATTGGACCAACTTCTGATAAAATAAATAGTGTGGAAGATACTACAACAGAAAGTGAATCTTTAGAGTATATAGATAAAACAGCTAAGAAATCAGTTCCTAGTTTAAATTTAAAGAAAACAATACGTGTATTTACTGGAGTAAGAGCTAAGCCTGATACTGGGGACTTTATGATATATCCTTCTAAAAATATGAAGGGATTAATTCATTGTGGAGGAATAGAATCTCCTGGCTTAGCATCTTCACCAGCTATAGCAGAATATGTTGAAAACTTATTAATAGAAGAAGGTATGAGCGTAGATAAAAATGAGAATTATAATCCTGAAAGAAAAGCTATACCACGTATATCTCAACTTTCGAATGAAGAGAAAGAAAAGAAGCTACAAGAAAATCCTAAATATGGGAAAATAATTTGTAGATGTGAAACTGTTTCTGAAGCTGAAATAATAGAGGCTATTAATAGGCCGGCTGGAGCAAAAACTGTAGATGGTGTAAAGAGAAGAGTGAGAGCTGGAATGGGAAGATGTCAAGGAGCATTTTGTGGACCTCGAGTATTAGAAATACTTTCAAGAGAGTTAAATGTAGAAGCTACAGATATAAAAAAAGACTTATCGGGCTCTGAGATAGTAAATAGATATTTAAAGAAATAGGGGGCTCAAAGTATGTTAAATTATGATTTAGTCGTTATAGGGGGTGGCCCAGCAGGCTTGGCAGCTGCTATAGAGGCTAAGAAAAATGGTATAGATTCAATATTAATAATTGAAAGAGATAGAGAACTAGGAGGAATTCTTAATCAATGTATTCATAATGGTTTTGGTTTACATGAATTCAAAGAAGAATTGACTGGTCCTGAATATGCTCAAAGATTTATAGAAGAAGCAAAAAAATTAAATATAGAGTATTTATTAAATACTATGGTAATTGAATTGAATGAAGACAAAGAAATAGTTGCTTTAAGTGATGATGGACTAGTAATGATTAAAGCAAAAGCAGTCGTTTTGTCAATGGGTTGTAGAGAAAGAACAGCTGGTTCAATAGCTATAAATGGATATAGGCCTTCTGGAGTCTATACTGCTGGAATGGCACAAAGATTAATTAATATGGAAGGTTTAATGGTAGGCAAAGAGGTTGTCATATATGGTTCTGGAGACATTGGTCTTATAATGGCTAGAAGGATGACTCTAGAAGGCGCTAAAGTAAAATGCGTTGTAGAAGTTGCCCCACAATCAAGTGGTTTAAATAGAAATATAGCCCAATGTTTAGATGATTATGACATACCTTTATATCTTAGCCATAATATAAATAAAATTCATGGCAAAAATAGAGTTGAAGGTGTGACGATATGTAAGGTTGACGAAAAGTGGAAGCCTATAGAAGGAACAGAAGAATACATTTCCTGTGATACTCTTTTATTATCAATTGGTTTGATTCCTGAAAACGAGTTGTCTTTGAATGCTGGTATTGAAATAAATCAAGCAACGAATGGACCTAAGGTTAAATCAAATATGGAAACAAGCATACCAGGAATTTTTAGTTGTGGTAATGTATTACATGTCCATGACATTGTTGATTTTGTAACAAAAGAGAGTAGAGTGGCTGGGAAAAATGCTGCTAAATATATTCAAGGTAAAAATAAAGTTGAAGAAAAGCTAGTAGAAACTGTTGCTGGTAATGGAATCTCTTATGTTATACCAAACTATATAATTACAGATAGTAAAGATGGTGCAAATTTATTTTTTAGATCAAGGAGACCATATAAAAATGTTCAACTTTTAGTTAAGTCGGGAGATAATATTATAAAAAGTAGAAAACTTAAGGTTATAATACCATCTGAAATGACTAATATTCCTTTAAAGACTGAAGAAATAGAAGGACTAGAAGGTTCTATAGAAGTAGAGTTGGAGGAAATAAATGGCTAAGAAAAAAGAATTTATTTGTATAGTTTGCCCTATGGGTTGTAATTTAACAGTTGAAGAAGTTGATGGAGATTATGTAGTAAGTGGTAACTCCTGTAAAAGAGGAGAAGTTTATGGAAAACAAGAAATGATAGACCCTAGACGACATATTTCTTCAACTGTAAGAGTGAAAAATGGATTTTTAAATTTAGTTCCAGTAAAAACTAAAGATCAAATACCTAAAAAATTAATATTTGATGTTATGAAAGAAATTAATAAAGTAGAAGTTGAAGCTCCAATTAAAATGGGAGATGTTTTAATAGAGAATGTATTAAATACAGGAGTGGATATTGTATCGGCAAGAGATATAAATAGAATAGAAAATTAAAAAATAAGGCTTAAGCCTTATTTTTTAATTTTGGTAAATAAAAGTATAAACTATTAAGTTAAAAAACTAGACTAGTAAATGAAATTAATATAGTAAAGTAAACGAAATGAGAAAATATATTTCTGTAGAAAAATGATTGAATTATAAATATTAATTATATAAAAAATAAAAAGATTATCTTTTTAAACTAATATGTGATATAGTAGGTTGTATTGGTAAAATAAAGTTAAGTGTAAGTTACAATATCGTAATTTACATATTGTAAAAGAAAAGGAAGTATAAAAGAATTAATGACATTAAAAAATTATGAAAATTGTAACTTATCGAAAGAAATAATAGATGCTATAGATGATATGGGATTTGAAGAACTATCTCCTATACAACAACAAGCTATACCTTATTTAATGGATGGCTTTGATGTTATAGGCCAAGCTCAGACAGGGACTGGTAAAACTGCAGCTTTTGGTATACCTATAATTGAGAAAGTGGATACCCAAGATAAGACTGTCCAAGCTATAGTACTATGTCCTACTAGAGAATTGTCTATACAAGTGGCAGAGGAAATTAGTAAATTAGCAAAATATAAAACTGGTTTAAAGATTCTTCCTATTTATGGTGGGCAACCAATAGATAGACAAATAAAAGCTTTAAAAAAGGGTGTACAAGTTGTTATAGGAACACCTGGAAGAGTGATAGATCATATCAAAAGAAAAACCTTAAAAACGAATAATATTAAAATGTTTGTTTTAGATGAAGCGGATGAAATGTTTGATATGGGATTTAGAGATGATATAGAGCTTATTTTAAAGGACGTTCCTGAAAATAGGCAATCTTTATTTTTCTCAGCAACCATGGCCAAGGCCATCTTAAATTTTGCTAGAAAGTATCAAAATGATCCCAAAATAGTAAAAGTAGTTAATAAAGAAATGACTGTACCAAAGGTAAATCAATATTACTATGATTTAAAACCCCATATGAAATTGGAAATATTATCTAGAGTTTTAGATATTATAAATCCTAAGTTAACGGTGGTTTTTTGTAATACAAAAAGAATGGTAGATGAATTGACTAGTGAATTACAAGCTAGAGGAATTTTTGCAGATGGATTACACGGGGATTTGAAACAAGCTCAAAGAGATGTAGTAATGAATAAGTTCAGAAAAGGAACTATTGAAATTCTAGTTGCAACAGATGTAGCAGCTAGGGGAATAGATGTAGATGATGTAGATTTAGTAGTCAATTATGATATGCCTCAAGATTGTGAATATTATGTTCATAGGATAGGTAGGACAGCAAGAGCTGGTAGAACTGGAACTGCTATTAGTTTTGTTACCAATAGAGATTTTAATATTTTAAGAGACGTGCAAAAATATACTAAGACTAAAATTGATAGAAAATCTCTGCCTACATTAAAAGATTTAGAAGAAAACAAAACTTCTAAAGTATTAGAAACTTTAAGAAAAAGTCTAGAAAGCAAAGATTTAAAAGAAGAATCAGATATAATATCTATACTTGTTTCAGAAGAATATAATTTAGAAAATATTGCAGCAGCTTGTTTAAAGTTATATATGAAAGCAGCCAAGCTTAATTCTCATTCTGAAATTGACTATATAGATAATAATAAATCTTTTAAAAATTCTAAAGATGGAAAAAGAAATTCAAGGTCTAATAGAGATAGAAGTAGTAAAAATAATAATAAAAAATCTTTTGGGAAAATGAAAAATTCAACTAAGATTTTTGTTAATACTGGAAAAAACAAAGGTGTTAGTGAAAGGCATATAGTTTCTGCCCTATGCAAAGATGCTGGCATTGATTCTAAGGATATTGGCAATATAGGAGTTTATGATAAATTTACTTTTGTTGAAATAAATAGTAATCATGCAGATAAAGCGGTTAAAAATTTAAATGGTAAACATATTAAAGGTTCTAAAGTAAATGTTGAAATAGCAAAGCCTGTAGAATAAAAAAATCTTCTTATGAAGATTTTTTTTATTAAAAGGAATATAAATGAATTGAAAAGGTTATCATTTATATAGTATAATTATACTTATAATAATCTATTTATAAATTTTCATAAGTGTGGAGGCAAACTTTGGAAGAAATATTAAAAAAAGCATATGAATATGGAACTTTCTATTTTGATTATGGTAAAGTTGCAGACTATATACCAGAATTGGCAAAAGAAAATAAATATAGGGCAGGGGCTGCTATAATAGACAAAGATGGTGAAATAAATGAAATAGGAGATTGTAATCACAGGTTTACCATGCAAAGTATAGTCAAGGTTATATTATATTTATGTGTATTAGAAAACTATGATCTAGAATATGTAAAAACTTTTGTCGGAGTAAAACCATCAGCTAAACCCTTTAACTCAATTATTGAATTAGAGCTAAGTGATAAAAATATTCCGGTTAACCCTTTTATAAATGCAGGAGCTATAGTAACAACAGATTTATTGTATAAAAAATATGGTGAAGATACATTTAATTACATATTAAATAAGGCTAAGTTATTACTGGGAAATAATAATTTAACTTATAGTAAAGAAATATTTGAATCAGAAAAAAAGAGTGCTTATGCAAACAAAGCTTTAACTTACATGATGGTAGGAAGCGGAATAATACCAGGAGATACAAATATAGAGAATATGTTAGATGTATATTTTAAATCATGTTCTATATTAGTAAATGTAAAAGAGTTAGCGAGATTAAGTTTTATATTATCTAGAGAAGGGAAAGATTTAGATGGTAATGAGCTTGTTCTAGATTACTATACAAGAATTATAAGAACAATTATGGCAACATGTGGAACTTATGACTATTCTGGAGACTTTGCTGTTAGAATTGGACTACCTGCTAAAAGTGGAGTTGGTGGGGGAATAATAACTGCTTCACAAGCAGGATATGGTATAGCAACCTATAGCCCTGGCTTAGACTCTCATGGGAATAGTTATGTGGGAACAAGGATGTTAGAAGTTATATCTACAGAAATGAATTTAAATATATATTGAGATGAAATTATATATAGATTATTAAGTAAAAAAGGAGGAAATACTAATGAAAGAAATGATGGTAGAAATTAATAAATTAATAAAACCCATAATAGGAGTTTTATATTATCCTATATTAATAGTTTTATTATTAGGAGCGGGGATTTATTTTACTTTGAGGACCAAGGGTATACAATTTAAATTGTTTAAAGAATCTATTAATGTAGTTATGGAAAAACCTGATAGAGAAGGGGCAGTTTCATCGTTTCAAGCTTTAATGGTTTCAACTGCTTCTAGAGTAGGAACTGGGAATATAGTAGGTGTATCTAGTGCGCTTTGTCTAGGCGGATATGGTGCTATATTTTGGATGTGGGTTGTTGCCTTAATAGGTGGTGCTTCGGCATTTATTGAATCTACACTAGCCCAAATATATAAAAAAAAGGATAGTGAAGGTAATAGTTATGGGGGACCATCATATTATATAGAAAATGCTTTAAAAAGTAGAACTTTAGGTGTTATTTTTGCTGTTTGCTTAATACTTACATATGCAGTTGGATTTAATATGCTAGCAGCATATAATTTACAAACTAGCTTTAAAGTTTATGAATTTTATAATCCTGATATGACTCCGCAAATAGTAGGTGGGATATTAGCTTTAATAACAGGATATTGTCTAATGGGTGGTGGCAAGAGAATAATAAAATTCACTTCCATCTTAGTACCTATAATGGGTATAATCTATGTATTAATTGCAATAATAATGATAATAGTAAATTTTTCTTATATGCCAACTGTATTTTCTAAAATATTTACAGATGCTTTTGATTTTCAAGCTATTTTTGGAGGTATTGCTGGATCTAGTTTAATGTATGGTATAAAAAGAGGTTTATATTCAAATGAGGCAGGTATAGGATCTGCTCCTAATGCTGCTGCTTCGGCGGATGTAAGTCATCCCGCAAAACAAGGCTTAGTACAGATGTTATCTGTATTTATAGACACTATTTTAATATGTAGTGCGACAGCTTTTATGTGTGTAAGCTCTGGAATAGAACCGACAGAAGCCTTAGATGGAGCACCATATGTTCAAGCAGCCCTATCTACTTTTATGGGATCTTTTGGACATTATTTTATAACATTTGCTTTAATGTTATTTGCCTTTACAACTTTAATAGGTAATTTATATTATGTAGATAATAATCTCACCTATATTAATGGTAAACTTCCAAGTAAAAAATTTATGATAATCTATAGAATTATTGCTGTATTTATAATATTTATAGGTACAGTACAAAATGCAGATCTTGCTTGGAATATTGCAGATCTTTTAATGGGACTTATGGCTTTAATTAACTTACCAGCCATAGTAATTTTAAGTGGTATTGCTATAAAAGCGTTAAAAGATTATATTAGCCAGAAAAAACAAAATAAGAATCCAGTTTTTATTGCTAAGAGCATTGGTTTAGATGAGTCAAAATTAGATTATTGGAAATAATAAAAGTGGCATATATGCCACTTTTATTATTAAGTATAAAATTTTTAAGATTATATGGAATAAAATTAATAAATATGATATATTAGTTTAGTCGCAATTAGTCGCAAATTAAATTTGTTTGTAAAAAATATTTATCAAATAAAAAATATTATAAATTTAATATTGACAATTAATAGAAATTACTTTATACTAAATAAAGTAATGTGAAGTTACAAACCGACTAAATGTTGGAGAAATACTCAAGTGGCTGAAGAGGCTCCCCTGCTAAGGGAGTAGGGCTCATTAGGGTCGCGAGGGTTCAAATCCCTCTTTCTCCGCCAAATGGTGAGGGCCTTTAGCTCAGTCGGTTAGAGCGCCCGGCTCATAACCGGTAGGTCCGGGGTTCGAGTCCCTGAAGGCC
>JBQDBK010000003.1:0-66057 GCA_052090825.1 Peptoniphilaceae bacterium
TTTCTGTAGTGTTTGCCTTCAAAGTTAATTTTTTTAACATCCTCATAAATTGTTTCTATTACCTTGTCAAAATTTTTGTCACTATAGACTAAATTAAGAACTCTCCCGCCATTAGTCTTTAAAATTCCGTCCTCTATTTTTGTACCCGCATGATATACTTTTGACTTTAATCCATTACCAATACTTATTTCTTTATTCTTTTCATAGCTTTCAGGATAACCTCCTGCACTTAAAACTAAACAAAGAGCTTTTTTATCATTGACTTTCAAATCAATTTTCTCAAGATTACCTTCACTTGTTGCCTGTAAAAGTTCCAATATATCATTATCTATTCTCTCTAAGATTACTTGAGTTTCAGGATCACCAAATCTTACATTGAATTCTAATACATCTATATTAGAATCACTTATCATAAGACCTATAAATAAAGTTCCTCTGTATTCAATTCCATCTTTTTGAAATCCTTCAAGTATAGGATTAAGTATTTCTTTTTCTATTCTTTCTAAAAAAGGTTCAGCTTCTAAATTGGGTGAGTAAGTTCCCATTCCACCTGTGTTTAAACCCTTTTCTCCTGTAAATATTTTTTTGTGGTCTCTTGATGTAGGTAGGGGTAAGATTTTTTTAGAGTCCGTTAAACAAATTAAACTCATTTCAAAGCCATTTAAAAATTCTTCAATAACTACTTTTTTATTATTAAACTTATTCTTCTTTATTACTTCTTCTAAAAAACTTTCAGCCTCTTCTAGTGTTTCAGCTATTAAAACACCCTTTCCAGCAGCAAGTCCATCAGCCTTTATTACAACCTTGCCCTTTTCTTCTAATAATATCTCAGAAAATCTTAAAGCCTTGTCATAATCCTCTGTTTCGATATAAGCAGCTGTTGCTATCTTGTGTTTATCTAGAAACTTTTTAGTATAAGCCTTACTAGCTTCAAATTGAGCAGCTTCTTTTTTTGGTCCAAATATTTTTAAACCCGCTTGTAAAAATTCATCCACAATTCCTTGACACAGTGGAGCTTCAGGTCCAACTACTGTATAATCAATCTTTTCATCTTTAGCAAAATCTAAAAGACCTTTTATATCATCTGCTTCTATGTCGATGTTTTTGCCTAAATCTAAGCTTCCACCATTCCCAGTTGCAAAATAAAGCTGCCTACTATTATCCCCTTCTAAAAGTTTATTGGCTAGTGCATATTCCCTTGCGCCACTTCCAACTATTAAAATTTTCATATACCCTCCTAGTGCTTAAAGTGCCTATTTTTACTAAATACCATAGATATTCCAAGTTCATTACACTTATCTATTGAATCCTTATCTCTTAAGGAACCCCCTGGCTGAATAATTGAACTAATCCCCATTTCACCTGCAAGACTAACACAGTCATCAAAAGGGAAAAATGCATCTGATGCAAGTACTCCACCTTTAAAACTCTTGTCATAGTGGTTTTTTATGTTTTCTAAAGCCCATATTCTAGAGGTTTCTCCTCCTCCTATGCCAAGAGTAGTCTTATCTTTTACTATAACTACAGCATTAGATTTGACATATTTAACAACCTTCATCGCAAATTTCAAGTCGCTTATTTCTCTATCACTTGGCTCTTTATCTGTTACTAAATTTATTTCATCTTCAGCTTTATCCCTATCTTGAACTAAAACTATACCATCCAAGTATTTAAGGTCTATTCTAGGAACACTTAAAGAAAAATCTATTTTAACCAATCTTAGGTTCTTTTTCTTTTTCAAAATTTCTAAGGCTTCTTCAGTAAAGTCATTAGCTGCTATTATTTCTAAAAAAGTTTTTGTTAATTCTTCTGCTAAGGGCCCATCAACTCTTCCATTTAAGGCCACTATTCCACCAAAAATAGATATAGGGTCTGCCTTATAGGTTTCCTTATAGGATTCTAATAAATTATCCTTAAGGGACACTCCACAAGGACTGGCATGCTTTAAAGCTACTGCTGCATTAGATCCTAATTCTGCACATAATTCCACTGCAACATTTAAGTCATTGTAGTTATTAAAGGACATTTCTTTACCATGTATAACTTCTGCATTTGAAAGAAAACTTAGAACTGAATCATCCTTATAAACTCTTGCCTTTTGTGTAGGATTTTCGCCATACCTAAGCTCATTTTTTCTTTCTAGACCTATAGTTAAATAATCTAATTGAGAATCTATCCTATTGGCAAAATACCCTGCAACCTTTGAATCGTAATAGGCAGTTAAGCTGTAGGCTTTAGCCGCTAAAGTTTCTCTAAATTTTAAGTCTATATTATTATTCTTTAACCTATCTATCACTTCTTCATAGTCATTTATATCTGTTACTACTAAGACATCCTTATGATTTTTAGCTGCTGCTCTTATTAGAGTTGGTCCACCAATATCTATATTTTCAATAATATTTTCGCGATCCTTTGTCTTTAAGGCTCCTGAAAAATCATAAAGATTTACTACTACTATATCTATTCCCTCTATATTTTCTTCTCTTATAGTTTTTTCATCTTCCTTGTGACCACGCCTATAAAGAATTCCTCCATGCACATAAGGTGATAGAGTCTTTACTCTGCCATCTAAAATCTCTTTAAACTTTGTAACTTGGCTTATATCAGTAGCTTCAATTCCCAATTCTCTTATAGCCTTTAGGGTACCACCTGTTGAAATTAGCTCATAACCTAAGTTAATAAGATTTTCAGCTAAATATTTTAAATTACTTTTATCTGTTAGAGATATAAGAGCTCTCATTCAATTCCCCTCCTCTATCTTTTTAATAGCATCCTTTAATATTACATGTTCAATTTCCAGTACCATCTTTTGAATTTCACTTGGACTCTTGGCATCTTCTATGGAAATTTCTCTTTGTAAGACTATATCTCCCTTATCTAATTCCTCATTTACATAATGAACTGTAGCTCCTGATACTTTATCCTTATTTTCAAATACAGCTTCATGAACATTTAACCCATAAAATCCCTTGCCCCCATACTTAGGAAGTAGAGATGGATGTATATTAATTATTTTATTTTCATAGTTTTTTAAAATTACATCTGATACTTTTTTCAAATAACCGGCTAAGACTATAAGATCTATTTTATAAGCTTTTAATTTCTTTAATATATCCTCATCATTCTTTATAACAAAAGCATCTATTCCTGCATTATGAGCATATATTAGCCCCTTAGCATCTTTATTAGAAACCACAAGGGCTAGCTTACTTTTAAATTCATCATTTTTTTTTGCATCAATTAAAGCCTTTAAGTTTGTTCCAGATCCCGATATAAAAACAGCTATATTCATACTATCTCAACGCCTTGACCTTCTACTACTTGACCTATAATATAAGCCTTATCATCTGTATTTTCATTTATATAATCTAAAATTTTCTCAGAGTCTTTTTTCTCAACTATAATAGTCATACCAATACCCATATTAAAAGCTCTATACAATTCCTTTTCTTCAATTTTATTAGACTCGATTATAGCCTTAAAAACTTCTTCCATTTCCCAAGAAGCTTTATCTATATTTACTCCAAGTCCTTGAGGTAAAATTCTTGGTATATTTTCTAAAAGTCCTCCCCCAGTTATATTAGCTATTCCTAATATTTCAAACTTTTCAATTAGATCCAAGATTGTATTAACATATAATTTAGTCGGCTTTAAAAGAACCTCTCCTAAAGTTTTTTCACTATTATAAAATTTATTTTCTAAAGAAAGACCTAGCTCATCTAAAAATAATTTTCTAGCTAAGGAATATCCGTTTGAATGCAGTCCTGTTGACTTTAAACCTATAACAATATTACCAGCCTTTATATTTTTACCATCTATTATATTGTCCCTATCTACGATTCCAACACTAAATCCAGCTAAGTCATATTCATCTTTCGCATACATACCTGGTAATTCAGCAGTTTCTCCCCCTATAATAGCTGTTCCAGTATCTTTACAGCCTTTAGCAATGCCTTCTACAATTTCCTCAATTCTCTCAGGAATTATTTTATCCGCTCCTATATAATCTAAAAAGAAAAGAGGTTTAGCTCCTTGGCAAATCAAATCATTTACACACATAGCTACAAGGTCTATACCTATAGTTTTATGGTCATTTAATTTTTGAGCTATTAGAAGTTTTGTTCCAACTCCATCAGTTGAGGCCAAAAGTGTAGGATGATCCATATCTTTAAAGTCATCTAAACTAAAACCACCACTAAATAATCCTATATTCCCAAGTACTCCTTTTGTAAAAGTGCTTGAAACATGCTTTTTCATTAGTTCAACTGCCTTATTTCCAGAGTCTATATCTACTCCACTTTCTTTATAATTAATCATATCTTCTCCTTATATTACAATTGGATCTACAGGGTAGTTTCCATTAAAACAAGCTTTACAAAATCTATCTTCTTCTATTAAAGTAGCTTTTTTTGTTCCTTCCATAGATATAAAAGCTAACGAATCTGCATTAATCTTTTCTCTAATTTCTTCTATAGAATAATTAGCTGCAATTAAATTTTTTCTACTAGGTGTGTCTATCCCATAATAGCAAGGATATTTGACTGGAGGTGATGTTATCCTAAGATGAACTTCTTTTGCGCCAGCTTCCCTCATCCTTTTTATTAAATTTGCTGATGTAGTCCCTCTTACTATTGAATCATCAATTAAAACAATTCTTTTCCCTTCAATTACATGTCTTAAAGGATTTAATTTTAATTTTACAGCCATTTCTCTTTCTTCTTGAGTTGGTTTTATAAAGGTTCTGCCCATATACCTATTTTTAACAAGACCTACAGCATAAGGTATGCCAGTTTCTTGAGAATATCCAATAGCTGATGGAATCCCACTATCAGGAACTGGAACTACAAGATCTACATCACAAGGAGATTCCTTAGAAAGAATTTCGCCACATCTTCTTCTATAATTATAAGCATTTACCTTATCTAAAGTTGCATCGTCTCTGGCAAAATACACATACTCAAAAATACAATGTTTCTTTGATTTTTCCCCTTCATAAAAAGATGAATTTATTCCGTCCTTATCTACAACTACAATTTCTCCCGGTTCTATATTTCTTTTAAATTTAGCTCCTATAATTTCTATTGGTGCATTTTCAGAAGATATTATAATATCATCACTTTCCCCCATAACTAATGGCCTTATACCAAGAGGATCCCTAAAGGCTACTAGTTTGTCCTTCATCAATAGGACTACACTATAGGCCCCCTTTATCCTATCCATAGTTTTTTTAATAGCCTCTACAATATCTCCCTTATAGTATCTAGCTATTAAATAAAGTATTACCTCAGTATCAATGGCTGTTTGAAACATTATTCCATCTTCTTCTAACCTAGTTCTTAAAATTTGATGATTAATTAGATTTCCATTATGCCCTAAGCTAAATTCTGTATTTTTAGCAAATGCCATTAGAGGTTGGGTATTATAATCATGAGATCCACCTGCTGTAGAATACCTAACATGACCAATCCCAATATTCCCTTGAAGTTTTTCAAAATTATCTTCTTTGAAAATATCTATTACTAATCCCATTCCCTTTTGTCTATTTAGCTTTTCACCATCTGAAACTGTAATTCCTGCTGACTCTTGTCCCCTATGTTGTAATGAATTTAAGCCATAAAATAATTTTTTACTTACACTGGAATTAGAATAAATCCCTATTACTCCACACATATTAACCCCTCATTCTATTTAGAACTTCAGTATAACCTTCTATTAAATTTCCTAAATCTCTTCTAAAAATATCTTTATCAAATTTTTCATTAGTATCTTTATCCCAAAGTCTACACGTGTCTGGACTTATTTCATCTGCCAATAAAATTTGACCATCATCAGTTTTTCCATATTCTATTTTAAAATCTACTAATCTTAGATTTAATTTCCCAAAGAATTCTTTAAGCAATTCATTTATTTTCAATGTCTCTTCTCTCAAGTAATCATACTCTTCTTTACTTACTAACCCAAGGGCTATAGCGTGATCTTCACACATTAATGGATCTCCTAAATCATCATTTTTATACGATAATTCAAAAGTTGGTTGAGAAAAATTAATTCCCTCTTCTACACCATATCTCTTTGCAAAAGAACCTGCACTAATATTTCTTACTATTACCTCTAAAGGTAATATTTTAACCTTTTTAACTCTCATATCCCTTTCATTTAAAGTCTTGATATAATGTGTTTTTATGCCTTTTTCTTCTAGCATTTCGAAAATAGCTTTTGTTATTTGTAAATTTAAAGTTCCTTTTCCCTCTATAGTCGCTTTTTTTTCGCCATTCCCAGCTGTGGCATCATCTTTATATCTAATAATATATTCATCTGATATATCTGTACTATAAACTTCTTTTGCTTTTCCTTCATATAATTTTTCCATTTTTCCCTCCAATAAAAATAGAGAACCCCTCTAGGTTCTCCTTATTTACCATTTAAATTTACTTGCACTTATCCTATTAGTTTTTACATTTAGGCATAATTTACCCCTTAATTTATTGATAAGGTCTAGGTCATAACAGATTTGTCCCACACTAAGCATAGGTGAATCTATTAAATCTATTTCAATTACTGATTCTCTATATAAGTGGTAAAATCCGAACATTATAAGCCTCCAAATCCATAATATAAAATCATTATAACACAGTTTAACATTTTTAAAAGTATTTTTATTTACTTTTAAATTTTAAATTGCAAATGAACTTAAAATTTCTTAATTTAAAGTCTTACTTGTGTTAATATACTTAAAGAGGTGAATTATGGAATATTTAAATCTAGAAACTTTAATAATACTTTTACCCATGCTTTTTATGGCTGGCTTTATAGATTCTATAGCTGGTGGTGGTGGACTTATATCTCTTCCAGCATATTTGTTATCAGGACTACCTATCCACAATGCAATTGCTACTAATAAATTGCAATCAACTTTTGGTACCTCTCTTACTACCTTTAGGTTTATTAAAAATGGATTTGTAAATTTCAAACTAGTCTTACCTTCAATTATAGCCGCTATCTTAGGATCTTCCATAGGTTCTAATTTAACTCTTTTGCTAAGTGAAAAAGTCTTAAACACTATTATGCTATTCGTTTTACCCCTTGCAGCAATTTTGGTTTTAAATAAAAATTCCTTAAATTTAAAAGAGGGTAAAAAGTTAATTGTTAGCAAAAAAACATATATTATAGTTTCATTAAGTGCTTTTTTTATAGGTATGTACGATGGATTTTATGGTCCTGGAACAGGAACCTTTCTTATTATTGCCTTTAGTATTTTTGGCAAAATGAATGTAAAATATGCTAACGGAAATGCTAAAGTAATAAATCTCACAACAAATATAACTTCTCTAGCTGTATTTTTAACTAGTGGAAAAGTGATAATTCCCTTAGGTTTAGTTTCTGCCCTGGCTACTATGTCTGGTAATTATATAGGCAGTGGCTTAGCTATGAAAAGTGCTGATAAATTTACAAGACCTGCTATTTTACTAGTATTATTTATACTAGCTTTAAAAGTTTTTAAAATTATATAGGAGGATAAATGAAAGATATTTTATTACAACAAGGAGTTTCAGAAAAACTCCTTAAAGAAGTTGGTAAATTCATAGATTTTTACGACTTAGATAAGTCTAAAGAGTATAGGATCCCAAAGCCTAGATTTAATTATTATGGAAAAGAAGTTTGGGAAAAAGCAATTGCTGGTATCTTATCAGGTAATCATATTTTATTATCTGGACCAAAGGCAACTGGTAAAAATGTTTTATCTGAAAATTTAGCTTATATTTTCAAAAGACCACTTTGGACAATTTCGTTAAATATAAATACAGATGCCTCATCTCTAATCGGATCAGATACCTTTAAAAACAACGAGGTTATTCTTAAAGAAGGTCCAGTCTACCAAGTAGCTAAATACGGAGGCTTTGGAGTTTTTGATGAGATAAATATGGCTAAAAACGAAGCTCTATCTGTTGTTCACTCAGCCCTAGACTATAGGCGAATTATAGATGTTCCCGGCTACGACAGACTAAAAGCTCACGAGGCCAGTAGATTTATTGCAACTATGAACCATGGCTATATTGGCACAAGAGATTTAAATGAAGCCCTAGTATCAAGATTTTTAGTTATTGATATGCCAACTATCTCACTAGAAAACTTAACTAAAGTTTTAAAAAACAATAGTAATTTAAAAGATGAATATGTTAAAAGATTTGCAAAATTATTTTTAGATTTAGAAAAAAAATCTTTAAATGCCGAAATATCATCTAAATCTATAGACTTAAGAGGACTTTTAAGCTCAATTTCTCTTATGGAATATGGATTGGGAATTAAAGAATCTATACAAATGGGTATGAGTCATAAAAGTTTTGACCTATATGAAAGTGAAATTGTAGAAGATGTACTATCAACTTTATTTGAAAAAGATTTAAGACCTGAGGAACTTTTTAAATGAGTCTTAGATTAAAAAACTTAACTTGGACTATATCAGAAAACTATGAGATTAATCCTAATCTCAATATATTTTATAAAGAAATAACTAGTCCTTATAAAGCTGCTCTTTTAGGTATTTACTATAAAATATATGATTTTGAAGAAATCGATAATTTTCTTAAAGCTCACAAACATTCAAAAAATAACTTTCAAGACCTAGTTAAAATATGTGAACTAAGTTTAGAAAATGCTTCATCCAATATTCTTTTAGAGCTTAGACCAGGTATTATAGATTATAAAAAACAATATGAAAATAAAATTTTAACCTTTTATTCAAAATCTAATCCTCATAATATAGCTGAAGAATTAGAAAAAGCTTACTATGAATACCTTGTTAATAGAGTCCCTAAAATAAATGGAAGCCTTTACTCTCTCTTAAAAGAAATACTAAATTTTAAGTCTACTGATACTTTGGAATTATTAAAATTTTTGGAAAAAATCTATAAAAACTATTTCCATATCTATAAAAATTCTACATCTTCTGAAAAAGTAGAAAAAATTATAAAAAGAGTTGAAAGTAAAAAAAAGAAAGCCTTGCCTACAAAACTTTCTAAAAGTGAAAAAATTACAGACCTTTCCCAATTGGAAAAATATAGTATTGAATCAGCAGAATTTACATCTGCTGAATATGATAACTTAAAAGTGGTAAAAGACCTTACTAAAAATACAAATCAATCTAATAAATATTTCCAAAGTAATATAGAAAAAAACTATGGTATATCCTATCTTATGCCCAATGATAGTATGGAATTAGAAAATAAACTCTGTACAGGCATCCACTCAGGTATAAAGCTTCATTTTACTAAGGGATACTATGCTGATAAATACAGTTTTAATGCCCTTAGGATAGATGAAATATATGAAGATAACCTAAGTAAATTTAAAGAGTCTGAGCTCTTTTATAAAAGAGCCATAAAAAACCTGTCAGAAGTTATTAAGAATTCCCTTCTTAAGGATAGTGAAGAATTTGAAATAAAAAGTGAAAGTGGAAGGCTTATACCTTCTAAGATTTGGGAAAGTAAATATCTGCAAAATAATAAAATTTTTAAGAAAATATTTAATGAAAATAATGGAGATATAAGTATTGATATTTTATTAGATGCCTCTGCTTCACAAGAGACAAGACAGAGTGAAATAGCCATAGAAGGTTATATAATAGCTTCTGCCCTAACAGAATTAAATATTAAAACTAGGGTATTTTCTTTTAACAACTTATTCAACTACCTAATCTTAAAGAAATTTAGAGATTATAATGATCCTAAATATAAAAATAAAGAAATTTTAAAATATAGGGCATCTGGTAGCAACAGGGATGGTCTAGCTATAAAAGTTCTAACTGACTTAATAGAAAAGAATAGTGAAGAAAGAAAAATTCTTATTGTCCTATCTGACGGTAAACCTAACAATGAAACCAACCTAGGTCTTGTGGGTAGTGGAAAAACAAATGTTAAAAGTTACTCAAATGAAATTGCTATAAAAGATAGTTACGAAAATGTACTTTCCTCTAGAATGAAAGGAATTGACGTCTTAGGAGTCTTTACAGGACTTGAAGAAGACCTAGAATCAGAAAAGAAAATCTACGGAAGTGACTTTGCCTATATAACAAGTATAGAAAGATTCCATCAAATAGTAGGTCTATTCTTTAAATCAATTGCAAATAAATTATATTAAAAATGAGCTATGGTTTAACTTACTATAGCTTATTTAATTATTAAATTCATTTTTTCTCTCACTTAAAAACTTATAAAGCAAATTAATATTTTCTATTTCTCCATAACTTATCGGCTCAACTTTTTCTCTATCTAAATCATAAATTAGAGCATCTTTTAATCCCAAGATAAAGGGTGAATGACTTGAAATTATAAACTGGCAGCCATAGAATCTCACTGAGTCTTCTATATATTCCATTAATTTTATTTGATTTTTACTAGACAGAGAGTTTTCAGGCTCATCTAAAATATAAAGTCCATTTTCTCTTATTTTATCTGTAAAATACATAAGCCCACTTTCTCCATTGGATTTCCCAACTATATTATTCATAAGCCTAGATTTTACATATTTTGACTTGGATTTTAGCTTTGAGTCTACAATTTTTTTTGCATCTTCATAGTCATCTATAGATCTAAATCTAAATTCTTTTCCCTTATGTGCTAGATATTCTTCCATTAGGTCAGCTCTTTTAAAATCTATACCTTCATTTACATACCTGGTATTTAATAAATAATCAAATACATCATCACTTGTTATTATCCTACTATTTTCTCTTACTTCATTATTAAATTTTATACTAGTATTTATATTAACTAACTTTAAATAATCTTCAAAAAATCCAGACCTATTATAAATACTATCCCTTTCTAAACCTAGCTTTTCACCTATTAGGTTAAGTATGGTAGATTTACCAGAGCCATTGTCTCCACAAAATATGATAATATGTCCTAATTCAATATTATCTCTAAGCCTATGCCCAAATACTCCAAAGGGATATTTGTTACTAAAGCAAGTCATTTTACTCCTGTAATCATAAAACAAGTTATTATATTCAATTTCATAAGAATCTAATTTAAAACCACTTACATAAATCATAAAAATTCTCTCCTTGGATAGATTATATCTTTAAACAATTTACTATAAAAATAAATCGCTAAATTAGCGATTTATCTATATCTTTCTTTCATTGCTTGTTCAATTTTTCTATTAGCATCTTTTTTGGCAAGACTTTGTCTCTTATCATAAAGTTTTTTACCTCTGGCTAGAGCTAATTCTACTTTTACTTTTCCCCTAGTTAAATAGACTTTCAAGGGTATTAAAGTGTAACCTTTTAAAGTTATATCCTTATCTAGTTTCCTAATCTCTGACTTGTGAAGTAAAAGTTTTCTCTTTCTAAGAGGGTCTACATTATAGATATTACCTTGTTCATAAGGAGAGATGTGCATATTTTCTAAAAATATTTCTCCATCTTCAATCTCTGCATAACTATCGGAAATATTGGCTTTTCCCCCTCTTAATGACTTCACTTCTGTCCCTTTAAGTTCTATACCAGCCTCTATAGTTTCTTCTATAAAGTATTCATGTCTTGCTTTACGATTAGTTGCTATAGAATTATCACTCTTCTTTTTGGCCATCTATATCACCTACAAGATCAAAATCAATTGTTCCCCTTATTGTATTGGCATTGGATACTTTTATCCTTACCTTATCTCCTATCCTATATGTTTTTTTACTGTCTCTTCCAATAGCTATGTGTTGTTCCTCATCGTATTCATAGTAATCAGACATGCTATTATAGGAAATTAATCCTTCTATAGTGTTTTTAAGTTGGACAAATATACCAAAATTCATTATTGAAGAAATTATACCATCGTACTCTTCTCCAATCTTATCTTGCATATATTCTGCCATCTTCATAGATTCTACTTTTCTTTCAGCATCTTGCGCTATTCTTTCCGTCCTAGAAGTTTGTTTTGCTATTTCTGGTAAAACTCCTTCTAAATAATTAATCCTTCCTTTAGTAAGATTATTAGCTAGTACATCTTTAATAACCCTATGGATGGTCAAGTCAGAATACCTTCTTATAGGAGAAGTAAAATGAGAATAATACTTTGAAGCTAGTCCAAAATGAATATCATTTATATCAGAATACCTAGCTTTACTTAGGCTTCTTAATACTAGGCTAGATACAAAAAATTCTTCATCCTTACCTTTAACCTCTGATATTAAGTCCTGAACTGCTTTAGAAGTTAAGTTTTGAGTATTTAGTTTGTATCCAAGATGCCTTAATACCTTATTTAGACTTTGGATTCTTTCTTCTTCAGGCTCTTCGTGAATCCTATAAAGAAATGGAATTTCCATCCAAAAATATTGCTCAGCTATAGTTTCATTTGCAAGTATCATAAATTCTTCTATTAATTTATTAGCTGACCTTCTCTCTGTTTTTTCAACATTTATTGGTCTACCATTTTCATCAACTTCTATCTTAGTCTCTGGAAAATCAAAATCTATTGATCCTCTATTCATTCTTATTTTTTTTAGTTGCAAGGCCAGATCATTCATTAAAAGTAAATCATCTTCTAGACCCTTAACACTTTCATGAATTTCTCCCTTTTCAATTAAATCTGATACATTATCATAGACAAGTCTTCTTGAAGAATTTATAACCGTATTTGCAACTTGATTTTTTACTACTTTCCCCGATTTGTTTATTTCCATAATTACAGATAAACATAGTCTGTCTACACCTTCATTTAAAGAACATATCCCATTAGATAATTTTTCAGGTAACATTGGTATAACCTTATCTATTAAATATACTGAATTTCCTCTTTTGTAAGCTTCTTTATCTATCTCATCCGCTTCTTTTACATAATGAGATACATCTGCTATATGAACTCCTAATAAAAGGTTCCCATTTTCTAATTTCTCTATAGATATGGCATCATCAAAGTCCTTTGAATCTGCTCCATCAATAGTAAATGTAGTTTTATCTCTAAGATCTAACCTTCCAATTAAGTCTTTTTTTGTTACTTTGTTAGATACTTCATTAGCCCTTTGTAAAGTTGCCTTGCTAAACTCCATAGGTATGTCAAGTGTTGCCACTACACTTAATATATCTACTCCTTTTTCATCTGAATAACCTAAAACTTGTATAATTTTACCTTCTGGTTTTTTATCCTTTTCAGGCCACTTTTCTACTTTAACTATTACCTTTTGTCCATCTTTAGCATTTAAAAAACCTTGTTTTGGGACAAATACATCAAAGGCAATTTTACTATCGTCTGATACAACAAATCCAAAAGTCTTTTTATCTTGGAAGGTACCAACTATTTTAGAGTTAGCTCTTTTTATTACCTTTAATACCTTTCCCTCTATTTTATTTCCCTTTGAATTTTCATATACCTTTACAAGAACTTCATCACCATTCATAGCTGTATTCATTTGAGATTCAGCTATAAATATATCATCATTTTCTTGTATTAAAAACCCAAAACCTCTTTCATTTCCCTGAACAATTCCTACTCTATATCTTTTTTTGTCTATTGGAAAGTATTTTTGTTCATGAAAAACTAAAAGACCATCCTTTTCTAGCTTTTGTAAAAGTCTATAAAAATCTTTTCTTTCCTTTGGACTTATTTGAAATAAGTTTGCTATCTTGTCAGAAGTCATAGGCGCTTTGTCCTTTATAACTTCAAATATTTTTTCTTTTATCATTATAATTTCGCTCCATAAGAAGTTTTCTTCAATAAGTTACTATCGATTACGGTTAAATTTTTCATATTTTCTTCATTTCTTATCTCAGCCAACTCTATTAATTTTGATATTAATTCACTGAATGAAATTCCTGAAGCTTCCCATAAGTAAAAAGCAATAGATCCTGGTAAAGTATTAATTTCATTTAGGTATACCTTATCTCCATCTAATAGAAAATCTATTCTTGCATCTCCCATTCCATCAATTGCTTTAAAGGCTAAAGAAGCATTCTTTTCTATTTCTTCTCTTACGCTGTCTTTTAAATCTGCAGGAAGTTTTTTCTTTTGTCCCTTCATACCTTTGCCACTTCCCTTTCCTCCAGAAATATACTTGTCTTCATATTTTAGAAGATCTTTCCAACCTATAGGTTCCTCACAAACTGAAAACCTTATATCATTTTCATAACCCATTACTGCTATATTTATCTCTCTAGGTTTTTCAACTGCTTTTTCTACCAAAATTTTTCTATCATAATTAATAGCTAGCTCAACTGCTTCAATAAATTCCTCTTTGTTTCTAACTTTAGATATACCTATAGAGGAACCTAAATTTGCAGGCTTTACAAATAAGTTATACCCAAGTTTTTCAGCTTCCTCAACAATTTTTTCTTTATTAGACCATTCTTCTCTAAAAAAATAAAAATACTCAGTCATAGGTATATTATAAGATTGGAATACTTTTTTCATTACAACCTTATCCATACCAACTGATCCGCTTAAAACTCCACACCCAACATAAGGTATATTAATTAACTCTAAAAGTCCTTGGAAAGTTCCATCCTCCCCGTTGCTTCCATGCAGGGCTGGAAATACACAATCTATTTTTTTATAAACTTCTAAACTTTCAACTTGTCCTGAAAATAAAGAGGCCTTCTTCTTACTTACAGTGTATAAATTATAATCTTTATTATAAGCTTTGAAAAATACTTCAATAGCCTCTGAAAAATCATTATTTTTAAATGTTGCAAAATTTTTCAAAGTCTCTCCAGCTAAAAGCCTACCATCTTTTGTCATATATACTGGAATAGGATTATATTTTGTTTTATCCATATTCTCTATAATTTGCATGCCTGTAATTACAGACACTTCATGCTCAACGCTTCTTCCTCCAAAAACTACTGCAATATTTTTCATTTTTTACTCCTCATTATAATTATCTGGCAAATCATTTTCAAACAAAACTACATCTCCAACTCGACTTAAGTTTCCTAAAACAGCGGTAGCTTCATTTAAAGAATTTACAACAAAAATATTTTCTTCCTGGTATTTTGCTTCTTTTAAACCTTTATAAATAGCTTCTGTTCTTTTTTTGCCGACTAAAATTACAAAATCACAGACTTTGGCTATCTCAAACCCTATTTTATAATTTTCTTCTTCTTCAATATCTCCAAGTTCCACCATACCCGGAGTTATAATTATCTTCCTAGAATCCTTAAAACCATCTATAACATCAAGGGCCGCCCTAAATCCAACTGGATTTGAATTAAAGGCATCATCTATTACTATAACCCCTGTGCCTGAATCAACTATATTTAATCTATGCTCTACAGCTTCAACTTTTTTAATACCTGATGCAATCTGGTCTAAAGAAAGTCCTAATACATAGGCTGCTGATGCTGCTGCAAGTAGGTTGGAAATATTGTGAACCCCAAGAAGAATACTTTCACACTTAACTTCTCCTAGTTCTTTTATTCCTAAAGTGAATTGAGATCCCTTAGAGCTTACCTCTATATCTTTTGCATAAACATCTAAATTTTCTATATCCTTAATTCCATAATTAATCTTTTTTAAAGAAGTTTTATCTGAAAGAACTTTTACATATTCATTATCATAGTTAAATATAGCAACCCCATCTTTTGGCAAGGCTTCTATCAATTCGTATTTTGTATCCATTATATTTTCAATACTTTTAAATAAGTGCATATGAGTAGGACCAATAGCCGTAATAATACCTATGTCAGGTCTAACTAAGTTAGCAACTTCTTCTATTTCTCCCTTCTTTTTTGCACCTAATTCAGCTATAAAAACTTCCCTATCCCTCTCCAACTCATTGTTTATTATTTTTGACAAGCCCATTGGAGTATTAAAAGATGATGGAGTATTTTTAACCTTTAAAGCTTCTGCAAGTACTGTATTTGCTATAAACTTAACTGAAGTTTTCCCAAAAGATCCTGTTATTCCTAAAACTTTTAAATTTTCCTTATTTTTATACTCCAGAATTTTAGCTTGAGCAGAATCAAAAAATCCCTTATTTATTATTTCCTCTTTTGGAAGAGCTATTTTATTAGACACTAAAAGTATTTGGAATTGTAAGTAATAAACTACAAATAAAGATACTCCTAAAACTATAATTGCAAAAATCATATTTTTACTTAAATAATAAATTAAAATTGAAATAGCTAAAGATGCAAATATATATAGAGAATTTACCATGTCATGAGTTGCCTTTAATCTTTTTGCCCTCTCTGTCCATACAAGCGGACTTTTTGCATCTGTTATTTTTGGGTAAACTAACCTTTTTACTTTTTCTTCATTCTCTTGAATCCAAACTTTATATTCCGAATTTTCATATCCTTCAAGTTGAAGCATATTCATTGGATAATGGCTTCGCTTTGAAACCAAAAATCCTGTAATTGTTACTAATAATATAGAAATGACTATAAAATAAAACATATTTTCTCCTATTCTAAAAACGAATTAATTACTGCAACAAAGGTGCCATAATCATCTAAATAACTATAATGCCCTGCCCCTTTTAAAATCACAAGGCCGCTGTCTTTTATTTTTTCTTCAAATACTTTCCCCATATAGACTGGAGTATCCTGATCATTTTCTCCCCAAATTAAAAGTGTTGGGGCTTTAATTTTTCCAAAAAAATTAACTGTATCTTCATTTACTACTTTAACAAAAGTTTTTCTCATAACACCTTGACTAGCCTTGTAATCATCTGATCCAAACTTTTCATAAAATTTTCTCATAGCTTCTTCTTTACCCTTAAAAAAATTTAATTTAGTGTAAATCCATCTAAGACTTTTAAAAGAATAAACTTTAAAATAATAAGACATTGTCCTCTTAGGCAAAACACCTGATGCATCTATTAATACTAGCTTACTTACTTTTTCAGGGTGTTCTGCGGCGAATATACTTAAAGTTTTCCCCCCAAAAGAATGACCAAAAAAAATTGCTTTAGATATCTTTTTTGCCTTTAAAAATTCTTCTAAATAAAGTGAATAATCATGAGTTGAGAGCACTTTCTTAGGATCATCACTATTGCCGAATCCTGGAGCATCATAAGCATAAACTTTATACCTGTCCGCCAACATATTGACAATAGGCATTACAGATTCTATATTTGCTCCCCATCCATGAAGTATAACAACAGGGTCTCCCTGTCCAACTTCAATGTAGCTAATTTTATTATCAAATATATTTATATAATTTTTTTCCATCTACTTTTCTAAATCCTCTTCTTTAAAATATACTACTTTGTCTTCTTTATTAGATAGGTCTTCTTCATAACTTTCATCTTTTATATAAACAAAATCTCCTGAATTTTCGACTTCGTCCTTATATCCATTTTTTGTCGTATCAAATTTATCATTTAACTGTGTTTTTAAAGATTCTATTTTTGCAATTGATATATCAATATTTTTTATATAGTCTTCATCATTAAAGGAAGTATTTCCATATTTTTTTAAATTATAATACTTTTGTCCTAACTCTTGATATAACTTGCCTAGATGACGATTTTCATTAGATATTTCAAGTCTCAATTTAGTTTGCCTTTTTATTTCTATAGAATTTTCTTTAACTTTTTTAGTAACATATTCTAAATTTCCACTTATGTCTTTTAAATTATTTGTTAATTCATCAATAAAACTCATTTCATCACCTCTAATCTTATATATTATACCAAAACTTTAAGTCTTTTTAAATGTTTCGCGTAGGTCTTATTGGGTAAATATTAACTTGCGAGGTGAATATAATGGAAAATTTAAAATTATATGTTGGAACTATTTGTCCTTTTTGTATAAAAGTAGAAAATTTTATTAAAGAAAATAATATTCAAGGAATTGAAGTTGTTAATGTTGATAAAAACCCTAAAGAGAGAGAATTCTTAGTGGAAAAAGGGGGGAAAAGACAAGTCCCTTGTTTATTTATAGGTGAGACTCCTATGTATGAATCTAGCGATATTATAAATTATTTAAAAGATGAATATGTTAAATAAAATAATCCGTACTTAAAAGTACGGATTATTTTATAGGCTACAAATAAGAATTCTACCTTTTCCTTTTATTGTAACCGATTCGCCCTTTTCTAAAATTATTAAAGACATTTCTTCAAATAAATCACCATCTACATATAAGTTACTATTGTAATTAAATATATAGGTCTTATCTTCTTCACTCTTTATATTTAGGTCCTTATCAATCTTTTCAGAATACATATTAGCACTTATTCCGTCTTTAACAATTAAATTAAAATCTCTTACCTTGCTATGAGAGCTAACATCATCCGAACCACTAAATTCAAGAATTTCAAAAGGTTCAAGTTTGATTTCTTCTCCATTTACTTTTAAAATAAGAATCTTGTCTAAAGGCGTAATAAATCTTTTATAACCTGAAAAGTCACTGAACTTACTAAAGTCTAGATTACATGTTGCACTAGATATCCTATATTCAAAGTCTCTATTTTTAAAATTTTTCCCCTCAGGGAAAATCATTAACTCACTAGTTTCTCCTCCGCTCCAGTCTGAAGTTTTAAAATCATTTTTCTTTATAAATCTCATCTTAAACTCTCCTTATATTATATTTAAAAATTTACTAGCTAGTACAAAATAAATAATTAAAACTGTCGAATCAACAATAGTAGTTATTAAGGCTGATGCCATTACAGCTGGGTCAATATTAAATTTCTTTGCTACCATAGGTAATATTGCTCCTAATAATTTTGATATTATAACACCCGATAAAATTGTTAAGGATACTAGTATAGAAATTTTAATTTCTACTTTAGCTATATAAACCATTCTGAAAAAATTAACTACCGCTAAAATACTTCCACAAATTAAGCCTACTCCAACTTCTTTTACCACAACTTTTAAAAAATCCGAAAGATCTATTTGCCCTGTAGCAAGAGCACGAATTACAACTGTTGATGATTGAGCCCCAGAATTACCACCTGTGTCAGTTAACATTGGTATAAACGATGACAAAATAATATAGTGAGCTATTATATTATCATACCTATCTATAATCCCTGAAGTTAAAGTAGCTGAAATCATTAGTACTAAAAGCCAAGGTATCCTATTTTTAGAAAGAGCAAATATTGACTGGTCTAAATATTCATCATCTGATGGATTAATAGCTGCCATCCTGTGAAAATCTTCTGTAGCCTCTTCTTCTACTATGTCCATTATATCATCAAAAGTTATAATTCCACATAGTCTATTTTCTCCATCTACAACGGGCATAGCTATTAAACCATACTTTATAAACTTATCTGCAACCTCCTCTTGATCGTCTAATGTGTTCACACTTATTATATTTTTATTCATTATATCTTCTATTAACTTGTTTCCCTTGGATAAAACTAAATTTTTTAAAGAAACAAAACCTATTAACTTTTTATGATCATCTTCAACATAGCAAGTATAAATAGTTTCCCTATCTAATCCAGCTTTTCTTATATAATTCAAAGATTCTTCTACGGTCATAATTGATTTTAATTTAAGATATTCTATTGTCATTATTGAACCAGCTGAATCTTCTGGATAATTTAAAAATTTATTTATTAAATCTCTCTCTTCTGCCGGAGCATTTAATATTAATTTTTTTACAAAATTAGCAGGGGCTTCTTCAAATAAATCTATCCTATCATCAAAGCTCATTTCATCAATAAGTTCATTTAATTCTTTTTCATTTATAGATTTAGCTATGCTAACTTGTTTAGATTTTCCCATAAAAGAAAATACCTGGGCCGCTTTTTCTTTTGGTAAAATTCTAAAAGAAAAAATCATATCCGTATCATTCATATCTTCTATAATTTCTGCAATATCTACTACATTGAGTTTCATTATTTCCTCTTTTAATTCAAGAAATTTTTTCTCATGTATTAATTTTGAAAATGAATTTCTAAATTTTAGGTAGTCTTTTTCTTTCATACTAATCACCCCTTATATTTTAAAATTTTTTTATTTTATTTATATGATTTCAATATTAACATATAATACCACTTTATCTATCTTTATAGTCTATAATACAATTTGATTTTAATCTATCCTGTTTATAAGTTTATCTTTAAATCTCAGACTATGTTTATTTACTAATATTAAAAATAAAACTCTATATTAATAAAATAAATTATATAGATTAAAGTTTTTTCAATATAAATTTTCGATGAAAAATCCAATCATGGCTTTTTAAAATATAAAAATAAAAAATATTGATAATTTTTATCAAAACCCTTTACAAATATTCAAATCTATTATATAATCTAGACAGTTAATTGATATAGGCTGTCAATTAACATATTACACCCATTTATTTAATGTAAATAATTACATTGTACTTAATCTAAGGTTACCCCCCTTAAGATTAAATTAAAATTTTATACCAGTCATTATTTTCCTCCTCTCCTTTCAATCTAATTTGGACGGAAAATATTGAAAGAATAAGGTCAAGCCCTCCCAAGCTTGGCCTTTTTACGTTAAAAAAAGATAGAGAAAATATCTCTCTATCTTTTTTATAAGCCTAAATTTGGATTTGCATAAAAGTTATTATCATAAGTCTTTGACTTATATAGATAATATCCAACAGAAGCAATCATTGCAGCATTATCAGTACATAAAATCCTATCTGGATAATATATTTCTAAGCCTAGTTCTCTCGCTTTTTTATCTAAGGCCTTTCTCAAACCTTCATTTGCAGCAACCCCGCCAGCTAAAACTATTTTATTCATGTTTGACTCTTTAGCAAGTCTTACTGACTTCTCTACTAAAACATCTATTACTGAGCTTTGAAAAGAAGCTGCCACATCACTTACTACATAATCTTCTTTTTTTTGTTCCATCTTATGCAAATAATTTATGACTGCTGTCTTTAAACCACTAAAAGAAAAATCATAAGAATTTTCTTCCAACATTACTCTAGGGAAATCTATCTTATCTTCCCCTTCTGCTGCAAGCTTATCTATTATTGGTCCTCCTGGATAGCCTATGCCCATTGCCCTAGCAACCTTGTCATAAGCCTCCCCACAAGCATCATCCCTTGTCCTACCAACTAATTCAAAATCCACATAATCTTTAACTTTTATTAAGTAGCTATGTCCTCCAGAAACTATCAAGCCTATAAAAGGAGGCTCTAAATCTGGGCTAGATATATAATTAGCACATACATGTCCATAAATATGATTAACTCCTATAAAGGGCCTGTCTATAGCATAAGCAAAGGCTTTAGCTGCGTTTAAACCCACTAGTAAAGCTCCCACTAGACCAGGCCCCTTAGTAGCAACTACTAAATCTATTTCTTCCTTTGATATATTTGCTTCTTTTATAGCTTTTTCAAGAACTGTATTTACAGCTTCCACATGTTTCCTCGATGCAATCTCTGGAACAACTCCGCCAAATTTTTGATGTGTTTCTATTTGTGAAGAGATAATATTTGATAGTATCTTTCTTCCATCTTCAACAATAGCTACAGCCGTTTCATCACAAGATGATTCTATCGCTAGTACTTTCATTTACTCCTCCTCCACATAATAATAGCGTCCTCGCCATCACCATAATAATTTTTTCTAAAGCCTTCTTTTTTAAAACCAAATTTTTCATATAAGCCTAAAGCCCTTTTATTATCAACGCTAACTTCTAAACTTATATCCATATTATCTACCTTATCCAAGACTGTAGCTAGTAATAATTCTCCATAACCTTTATTTCTAAATTTTTTTAATATAGCTATATTATCTAGAGAATACTCCTCATAGCCTTTAGAAATAAAAACAAAGCCTATTATTTCTCCATCTGATATCAAATATTTTTTATTTTGAAGATTTGATATATAATTTTCAATTAAACTTTTAGACCAAGAATCTTCAAAACTAGAACGTTCAATCTTATATATTTCATCTAAGTCACCTAAGGTAACTTCTCTAATGTTAATCATTTCTTTTTTCTCTTTTCAAACTCTCTTTCAGCTTGTGACTTATTTATATAGTTTGGTAAAACTTCAAATAAGTTTTGACTACCTTTCTTCTTATATTCAATTTCACCTAGCCTAGCTATATTAGAACCTTTTATTTCCCTATTTAGAGGTAGGTTAATTGAAAATTTTTCTTTAAATTTATCAGCAAACTTTTCTGCTCCCTTGCCTAATAAGACAAGTTTTTCTTCCTTAATAGATTCTATTAATATATCAATATCCTCTACATTATCTTCTTTAATTGTTACTAAGTCTTTCTCATTTTTGTAAAGTCCAAAATAAGCCCTATTCCTTCTAGCATCAATTAGAGGTATAAGTAAACCCTCCCCACTATAATTTAGACATAATGACTTTAAAGAAGATACTCCAATAATCTCTTTATCAAGAGTTTGTGCAAAAGTTCTAGCTACCGTAACTGCTATCCTAGTTCCTGTAAAAGAACCCGGCCCCACTCCAACTGCAAATAAGTCAACATCTTTTATAGTAATATCCAATTTTTTAAAAATCTCAGAAATCATTTCAACTAGATCTTCAGAATTATTAACACTTGATGTTATTTCATAAGATGCAATTTCTTCTCCATCGGAGACTATACCTACTGATGTTCTCATAGTTGATGTATCTATACCAAGTGTAATCATATAATCTCCTCCAATAAATCTAGCCATCTATCTCCAACAGCAATTATTTCTATTCTTCTTTTATTTTCATCTAGCTTAGATATATTTAACTCCAAATACTCTTCAGGTAAAAAATTCCTTATTTTATCAGCCCACTCTATTATACAAACACCATCTCCATAAAAATATTCATCAAACCCTAAATACTCTATATCATCTATATTTTCTAATCTATAGGTATCAAAGTGATAAAGATTTAACTTTGAATAATACTCATTTATTATAGTAAATGTTGGAGAAGTTATATAATCTTCTATACCCATCCCCTTGCCTATACTTTTTGTTAGGGTTGTTTTTCCCGCTCCCAAGTCTCCATTTAAGCAGACTACATCAGAGGGTCTGAGTAAAGAGCCTAAATTTTCTCCAAACTCCTCTGTTTTCTCTAAATTATCTAACTCTATATATTTTTTAAAATTTTTCATAATGCACATACTTTTCAAAATCATTAGCTTCTTTTTCAGGAAGCTCTTTCTCTTTATATCCTAAACCAATAACACATTCTACATTAAAATTACTCGGTATTTCAAGAATTTCTTTTATAACTTCTTCAGAATCCCTTCCTTTTTTATCTTTAGCCGAATTTACATTAGCCCAGCAAGATCCAATGTTTAAATCTTCTGCCTGTAATTGAATCATTATTGCAGCTATACAAGCATCTTGCCTATATGTTGTTGGACCTATTTCCTTATCGGTCAATACTGCTATTGCTGCTCCTGCCCCAGCCAAAAATTTAGATCCCATCTCTTTATAATTTGAAAGTTTTTCTAAAGTATTCTTGTCTTCAATTAAAATAAAATGTAAAGTTTTTAAATTTTTAGCCGTTGGAGAACGAAGACCAGCTTCTAGAATAACTTTTAATTCTTCTTTAGATAATTTTTCATCTTTATATTTTCTAATACTTCTTCTCTTCTTAGTAAGTTCTCTAAACATTTTACCACTCCTTTTTCTTATTATATCATCATTTGTAAATAAGTTATTGATAAAGATTATAAAATATTTATTCAACTTGCTCTTGTTATTTTTTATAAATTCCTCTATCATATTACTTAAATTACCAATTACTTATTAGGGGGAGAATCTTGAAACTATTAGAAGATAGAATCAAAAAAGATGGTTACATTCTGGATGAAAATATTGTTAAAGTAGACTCATTTTTAAACCACCAACTTGATATTAAATTTCTTACCTTACTTTCAGAAGAAATTTATAAGCATTTTAAAGGTTGTGGAATAAATAAAATACTTACTATAGAATCTTCAGGAATTGCCTTAGCAACAGTGCTTTCTGAACAATTTAATCATTTACCAGTAGTTTTTGCAAAAAAACAAAAAACAAAAAATATTGGTAATGATGTATACCAAGAATTAGTCAAATCTTTTACTACTGATAAAGAATATACAGTAACTGTATCTAAAAAATTCTTATCTGAAAAAGATAAAATATTAATTATTGATGATTTCCTAGCTGAAGGAAATGCTTTAAAAGGTTTGATTTCCATATCCGAACAAAGTGGAGCAGAAATCTGTGGTATATCTGTAGCTGTTGAAAAAGGATTTCAAGATGGTGGAAAAATAATTAGAAAAATGGGTTATGATCTACTATCACTTGCAATTATAAAAAGTATAGATAACAATAAATTTACATTTTAAAAGATAGCTGTACATACAGCTATCTTTTATTATTAATAATGAAACTCTATTTAAAATTAATAAATTTTTAATTATCTTTAATTTTTAAAAACATTTTCATAATACTTGACACTAAGACTCTTTTTGATATAGTTTACTTGTAGAGAAATTTATTTGAAAAATAATTAAGGAGTGATTCTATGAAAAAAAGAATGATTACATCAGTCTTAGCACTTAGTTTAGTGCTGGCAAGTGCTTCAAATGTCTTTGCTTGTACTGCTACTTATGTTGGTAAAAAGGTTTCTGAAAACGGTTCTACTATAATGGCAAGAACAGAAGATATTTCCTCTGCTCATCCAAAAAGTTTTGTAGTTTATCCAGCTCAAGATCACGATGCAGGAAGTATGTATGAGTCAGCTATTACAAATTTTAAAATAGAAAATCCTAGTCATACTTATAAATACTATGCTGTCCCAGATTCTGATGGTGACAATGATGATGGAACTTATGATGAAGCCGGTTATAACGAAAATGGTGTTGCAGTTTCTACAACTGTTTCAGCTGATGTTAATGAAAAAATAAATGCAATAGACCCTCTAGTAGAAGATGGATTACGCGAAGCTGATATGGGGACTATAGTTTTATCTCGTGCAAAAAATGCTAGAGATGGAATAAATATTGTAGCGAATATAGTTGAAAAATATGGTTCTGCCGAAGGAAATACTTTAATGATTGGCGATACTAATGAAGTTTGGTACATGGAAATCCTTTCAGGGCATCAATACGCTGCAATAAAATTACCAGATGATGTTGTGGCAATAATGCCTAATACATTTTTACTAGATTATATAGACCTAAAGGATACAAAAAATGTTATAGCTTCAAAAGATCTTATAAAAATGCCTAAAGACAATGGTTTGTTAAAAGTAGATCAGGATGGTAAGTTTTCTCTAAGAAAAACTTACGGAGTGGAAAGAGAGTCCTATGACCAAGATAGATTATGGGGCGGAAGACATTTCCTAGCACCTAAACAAAATTTCTCTTATGATACTGATTTTTCTATGTTCTTTAAACCAGATGAAAAAGTCTCTGTAAAAGATGTAATGCAATTACAAAAATATAGATACGAAGATACAGACTTAAATGCTAATTTAGAAAAAAATAATACTAAAGAACGCACTGTACGCCCTATAGGTACAAATAAATCAGCAGAATGTCATATCTTTGAATTAAAAGATAACTTCCCAGGAGATGCTCCAGGCTTATTCTGGATGTGCCTAGGCAATTCAGAACACAATGTCTATCTTCCATATTTCCCATTAATGGATAAAGTTAATGAAGAATACTCTGCAAAATCTCATAGTTTTACTCAAGATCAAGCTTATTGGGTATTTAGAGGACAAGCTACTCTAGCTCAATTAAACAGAGAAAAATATGGTAAAAATGTAGCAAAATATTGGGATGAATACCAAGATGAAATAATTAAAAACCAAGAAGAAAAAAATAAGCAATTTGTATTCTTATATACCCAAGATAAAAAAAGAGCTACAAACTATGCAAATGAAGAAGCTGCAAAACTTCAAAGTGAAAGCTTAGAAAAAGCTAAAAAAATGTATAATGAATTATTCACTTACCTTGCAGGAGAAGAAGGAAAACCTCATAAAGAAGCATTTATGCCAAGTGAAATGAAAGCTAAACTTGAATCTGATAAAAATAAATAATAAATAAAGGGAGCTAGCTAGCTCCCTTTATTTATTATTTATTTTTATAATTTAAGGCTCTTATCCTTAATTCTTTTTCAAAATCATCTTCAATTTCATCTAGTACCAAACCATGTTCTTTTTTATTTCTACTAAACTCATCTATACACACATAAGTTAAAAACCCTTCTAAGCAAGTCTCTCCCTTAGATAGAGATTCCATAGAAACATAACAGCTTATACTTGTCTTTCCTAAGTATACAATCTTACTTTTATAAGTTACAATATCACCTTTTTCTACTGCTCTTATAAATCTTACTCCTTCAATTTTATAAAATACAATTTCTTTTGGATTTCCATGACTTTTAGCAGCACATAAAAAACCATTATGACAAAGGTCACTTAAAGCTTTTCCAGCGAATAAAGTCTCATGATGATTTAAGTCTTCAGATTTTACTAAACTTGAATTTGTAAATTCTTTCATAACTACTCCTTATTATGTAATTACTCTCATGGATAAATATTTATTTTTGGGGGGTTAAAAATATTTATCCATGAGAATATTTTAAGTAGGTAAGTTAATTTATAACTTTATAATATATTATAAACAGATTATAAAAAAAGTAAAGAGTTTTTTCATAATTTAAAACTGATTCTACAATGTGGAAGATAATAAAAAACCCAACTAATATTAGTTGGGTTTTTTATTATCTTCTATTATCTTGATAAATTCTCTTTTGAGCATTTTTATCATCGCCAACTGAGTACTCAGTAAATTTAACATTTACACTACTTTCTTTTCCATCTCTTATAATTTTTACTTCAACACTATCTCCTGCCTTATATTTATAAAGTATAGCTTTTAAAGAATCTGTAGTTGTAACATCATCCTGACCTATTTTCGTTATAATATCTCCTACCTTTATACCCGCTAAAGCGGCTGGTGAATTTTCATAACTTTCTACTACGAAAACTCCTTGTTCTGTATTTATATCTACATTAAATAATCTACTAGCAGCCTGAACATCCACAGAAAGAATTCCCATTGAAACAACCTTGTAATCACCTGTTTTTATAACTTGTTCAACTATAGGTTTTACATAATTTATAGGTATAGAAAATCCTAGGCCCTCTGCTGTAGACAACTTAACTGTATTAATTCCAATTACTTCTCCCTTAGAATTCAAAAGAGGTCCCCCTGAATTTCCTCCATTTATAGAAGCATCTGTTTGTATAAGTCCTGTCATATATCCCCCACCATTAACTTGGCCTACATACCTATCAAGTCCTGATATAATGCCTTGTGTTACAGACCTTTGGAAGGCTATATCTATTGGGTTTCCTATGGCTATTGCTGTTTCTCCTATTTCTAACTTACTAGAATCTCCTAGGCTGGCTTTTTGTAATTTTTCTCCTTTAGGATCAATTTTAACTATTGCAATATCAATTCCTGAGTCTACCCAAATAGGTTCACCATTTATACTACTTCCATTATCTAATATTACTGTACATTCTTTTACTACCTGTCCACTAATCTTTACTACATGGGCATTTGTTAAAATATATCCTTTTTCATCAACTATTATACCTGATCCGGTCCCACTAGCTTCAACAGGTCCAAAAAACCCATTATCAACTAAACCTTTTGTTGTTATACCAACAACTGATGGAGTAGCTTTTTTTGCAACTGCACTGGCAACATTTAAACTATCTTTAGAATTTATAACTACAGGATTAGTATTATCCGCACTATTAACATTTTCTTTTTGCAGAGCATTAGTAATAGCTGACCCTAAAACTCCACCTATAAGAGAAAAAACTAAAGCTAAGACTATAATACCTTTGTTGCTCTTCTTCTTAGAATTTTTTTTCTTAGAATTTTCATATAAATTATTTTCTTCCATAATACAATATCACCCTTCCTCTTATTTTACTTCTTTCTATATTATACTACTATTATTTTGTGAAAAGATGGTGTTAAAATTATTATGTTACTTTGAAATCAAATATCGCAAATATTTGTTATAATAAAATAAATGCTAAAATTAGTTATTAAATTATAAGGGAGCTTTTATTTATGAAAATAGAATTTATCAAACATTCTTGCTATACAATAGAAACAGAAAACTATTATTTAGTCTTTGATTATATTGGTGGAGCATTAAATATAAACAAAGAGAAAAAAGTTATTTTTTTTGTAAGCCATCGTCACAGTGACCATTTTCAAGAGATGATATTTGATTTTAAGGCAGATTACTACATTATAAGTGATGATGTTAAAATCAAAGAAGATCATAATATTATTTTAATGGGTCCTGATTCTAATAAAAATATTTGTGGGCTTGAAATAAAAACTCATGGTTCCACTGATGAGGGAGTTAGCTTTTATGTAAAAGTAGATGGAAAAGGCATTATCCACTCTGGAGATTTAAACTATTGGATTTGGGATGAATACACTAAAGAAGATATAGCAAATATGGATAAGTGGTTTAAAGGTGAAGTAGATAAATTCATACCTTATGATACTTATCTTGTTATGCTACCAGTAGATCCTAGGTTAAAAGATAATTACTATCTTACAGCTGAATATTTCCTTGAAAATATCAATGCTAAACATTTCTTTCCTATGCATATGTGGGAAAAATATGAAATATCTGAAAAATTAAAAAATAAGCTTCAAGACAAGTTCCCTAATAAAGAAATTCATCTTATTAAGGGTGATAATCAGTTATTTAATCTATAAAAAATATTTGAATATAAATATTTTTGTGATAATATTATATTAATGAAAATTCTTATTAATAAGTTTTTCTTATTTAAGTATAGAGGCTTTAATAATAATTGAAAGTTATTATATATTGTAAGAAATGCCTAGCTACTGAGCTAGGCATTTCTTATTTTAAATTTTCCAATAATTTTAAGCTATATTCCCACATTCTCTTAGCTGAAGATATACTAAGCTTTTCTTTAGGAGAATGAACATCTTCCATATTTGGTCCAAAAGAAATCATATCACATTTTGGTAAAACATTTTTAAGAATACCACATTCTAAACCTGCGTGTATGGCATTATAATTAGCTTCTTTCTCAAACATATCAGCATAAGTCTTCATTGCTATTTCTCTTAATTTAGAATTTTTTTCAAATTCCCAAGCTGGATAACTATTAGATATCTTACAATCAGCTTTGCATAGCTTAGCTAAGTTTAGAAGAATTTCAACAATATAATTCATTTTACTTTTGCTTGAAGATCTTACAGAAGTTACTATATTAATCTTATTATCTTCTTCACTTATAATGGCATTATTTAAAGAGCTTTCTACTAAATTCTCAATATCTTTAGACATTGTTACTACTCCATCTGGAACAATTAGTAGAAAATCAATTAAATTATCAGTCAATTCGGAAGTAAATACTCCACTTATTTGACTTTCATAAAATTCTATTTCCAAACCATTATCTTCTACTCTGTACTCATCTACTATAGCCTCACTTATAACTTCTAGAGATTTTTTTGCTTTTTCTAAATTCTCAACATAAATTAGGCTTGTTGCAAGTTCTGGAATCGCATTGTGTTTTGTCCCACCACTTATTTCAGCAATCTGAATCTTATTGTCTTTTCTAACTTCATTTAAAATTCTAGCCATTATTTTATTTGCATTTGCTCTTGCCTTAATTATTTCCATTCCAGAATGTCCACCTTTTAACCCTGAAATATTAATTCTAAGTCCATTGGCAATTTTATCTTTTTTTTCTCCATAAAAAGAAAAATTAAGTCTAGTTCCACCAGCACAACTAACAGTAAATGTCCCCTCTTCCTCAGAGTCTATATTTAATAAAATATCCCCACTTAAAATACCTTCTTTTAAAGCAGCAGCTCCATCCATGCCAGTTTCTTCATTAGTAGTTATTAAGACCTCCAAGTTAGGATGATTTATAGTATCGCTATCTAAAATAGCAAGAGCATAGGCTACAGCAATACCATTATCAGCACCAAGTGTAGTTCCCTTGGCTTTTAAATAATCTCCTTCTATATACATTTCTATAGGATCTTTATTAAAATCATGATTGGAATTTTCTTCTTTTACACAAACCATATCCATGTGCCCTTGAATAATAACAGTTTTTGAATTTTCATAGCCCTTTGTTGCAGGCTTCTTTATTATCACATTATACTCTTCATCTTGTATTACTTCTAAATTTCTTTTTTTAGCAAAATTTACTAAAAAATCAGATACTGCCTTTTCATTCCCAGAACATCTTGGTATCTGGTTTAATTCATAAAAATAATCAAATACTTCTTTTGGTTCTATATTTAAAATCATAAGATCCTCCCTAGTTATTTTTTATTAGATTTATTATATCAGATGAATATATATTAAGAAAATAAAAAACCATCTCACTTAAGTAAGATGGTTTTAAGTTAAAATACTAATAATTCTTCAGCTTTATATTCTTCTTTTTCCACTATAGGTTGACTTTTAACTTCTTTTTTAGCTGGGGCAACATATTCAAAGACATTTTGTTTTATACCCCAGTTTGCTAGTTCTGCATCAGTTCCTATCCAAACTGGCATTCCAACTTTTGCTCTTGGAAATATAAAAGTTTCGATATCATAATTAAACATTCTAATACATCCATTAGATGAATAAGTTCCTATTTGTCCAGGCTTTATTGTTCCATGAATTCCATATCCAGAATAACCTGGAAGGCTAAGACCCATCCATCTCTCTCCTAGTGGATTTTTAGGATCATCAGCTGATACAGGTGTATATTTTCCACCCATTCCACCCCAAGCTGGATTTTTGTGCTTATTTGCAATTTTCGCCTTACCTGATGGTGTAGGTGTAGATGAAGTTCCTAAACAAACTGGAAATTTATACATAGGTGAATTTCCCTTATAATAGGTTAGTATTTTTTTTGATTTATTAATTACAATCCATTCACCACTAGTTGGTGGATTTGTAATTTCATCTTTAACTACCATATTAGGTCCATATAAAACCTTATTAGTCAAATCATTTATTCCACCACTTATGGCTATATTAGATAGGGCTTGAAACTTTTTGATTTCAGCAACTCTCTGTGCTCCCTTTTTATCCATAAAATTATTCGGCCTAACATATCCTGCACTTACCAAATTTGGTAATAAAACCACAACCGAAAAAACAAAAATTAAAAACTTCTTTTTTATATTCAAAATAACAACTCCATTTTCTTTTATACTAAGAATAATTTTATATCATAAAAAAAATTTTACAAGTTATATTTTAATTAAACTATAATAATTTTTTTAAAAACTGACCTGTATATGATTTTTCTTCTTTAACTATATCTTCTGGTCTACCAGTAGCTATTACTTGGCCCCCGCCATCTCCACCTTCAGGTCCCAAATCAATTATATGGTCTGCAGTTTTTATTACATCTAAATTATGTTCAATTACAACCACAGTATTGCCCCTATTTACTAACTCATTTAAAACTATTAAAAGTTTTCTAATGTCCTCTGTATGCAAGCCTGTTGTTGGTTCATCTAAAATATAGATTGTTTTACCAGTAGGTCTTTTAGAAAGTTCTGTAGCTAACTTTATTCTCTGTGCTTCTCCTCCTGATAATTGAGTAGAAGGTTGTCCTAATTTAATATAAGAAAGACCTACATCCTTTAGAGTTTGAACTTTTTTTAAGACTCTATTATGATTTTCAAAAAAATCAATAGCTTCCTCAACTGTCATATCTAAAATTTCAGAGATATCTTTACCCTTAAATTTAACTTGTAGAGTCTCTCTATTATATCTTTTACCCTTACAAACTTCGCAAGGAACATATACATCAGGTAAAAAGTGCATCTCTACCTTAATAATTCCATCACCCTTACAAGCCTCACATCTTCCACCCTTAACATTAAAGGAAAATCTACCTTTTTTATAACCTCTAATCTTAGCTTCATTTGTCATAGCAAAAATATCTCTTATCAAATCAAAGGTTCCCGTATAAGTTGCAGGATTTGATCTTGGAGTACGACCTATTGGTGATTGATCTATATCTACTACTTTGTCAACTAAGTCTAAACCCTCAATTCCATCATGTAGACCTGGTTTTATTCTAGCTCCATTTAAAGAATGGGCTAAAGACTTATAAAGTATCTCATTTATAAGGGAACTCTTTCCACTTCCAGATACTCCAGTTACAGCAATAAACTGTCTAAGAGGGATTTCAACATCAATATTTTTAAGGTTATTTTCTCTTGCCCCTTTAATTTTTATACTTTCTCCACTATAAGGTCTTCTATTTTTTGGCACCTCTATCTTCTTTCTGCCAGATAAATAAGCGCCTGTTATAGAATCCTCAACCTTCATTATTTCCTCAGCACTTCCTTGGGCAATTATCTTTCCTCCGCCTATACCAGCTAAAGGACCAATATCTACAATTTGATCTGCCATCCACATAGTATCTTCATCATGCTCTACTACTATTAAAGTGTTGCCAATATCAGTCAAATTTCTTAAAGTTTTTAAAAGCATTGCATTGTCCCTTTGATGAAGTCCTATACTAGGTTCATCTAAGACATATATAACCCCAACAAGTTGAGAACCTATCTGAGTGGCAAGCCTAATTCTTTGCGCCTCCCCACCAGACAAGGTTCCACTCATCCTGGCTAAACTTAAATAATTTAAGCCTACATCATTTAAAAAATTAAGTCTAGCCTTAATTTCCTTTAAAACTTCACTAGCTATAACCATTTCTTTTTGGGACAATTCTAAATTATCAAAAAATTCAATTGCCTTACTTATAGATAATTTTGTTAGCTCATAAATGTTTAAACCATTGATTTTAACAGATAGAGATGATTCTCTAAGTCTTGCTCCATGACATTTAGGACAAGGCTCATTATTCATAAACTCTTCTATTCTACCCAACATTGAAGAAGAACTTGTCTCTAGGTATCTTCTTTTTAAGTTGTGTACTATACCTTCAAAATTTCCATTATAAGTTTTTTGACCTGTAAAATGAGAATCAAATTTAAACTTTAAGTTTTTATCGCTCCCATATAAAAGAGCATCCATAAAGTCCTTAGGTGCATCCTTTATTGGCTTCTTAGTACTAAAACCATAAGCTTTAGCCAAGGCCCTAATCATTTGATTATAATAGGTTCCCTCTGCTGTAGAATAAGATGCAATTGCCCCTTCTTCTATAGATAAATTTTTATTTGGTATAACCAAATCAGGATCAACTTCTTTAGAAAATCCAAGCCCATTACAAGCAGGGCAAGCCCCTATAGGAGTATTAAAAGAAAAAGACCTAGGAGTTATTTCTTCTATTACAATATCACATTCAGGGCAGGCCAATTTTGAAGAAAAGGTCATTCTTTCCCCATCTATAACATCAATATTAACCATTCCCTCAGACTCTCTAAGAGCAAGTTCTAAAGATTCTGTAAGTCTAGATTCTATTCCTTCCCTAATCACCAACCTATCTATTACTATCTCAATATCATGAGTCTTGTTCTTATCAAGTGCTATATCCTCAGATATATCATAAAGTTCGCCATCAACTAAAACTCTTATATAACCGTCTTTTTTTATTTTATCTAGAGTTCTCTTGTGACTTCCCTTTCTCCTTCTTACGACTGGAGCTAGTACTTGAATTTTGCTTCTCTCATCAAGCTCCATTATCCTATCTACCATCTGATCTACGCTAAAAGAAGTTATTTCTTTCCCGCACTTTGGACAATAAGGATGTCCTACTCTAGCATATAAAAGCCTTAAATAATCATAGATTTCTGTTACTGTTCCTACAGTAGATCTAGGATTTTTACTTGTAGTCTTTTGATCTATTGATATTGCTGGACTCATCCCTTCAATATAGTCAACCTCTGGTTTGTCCATTTGTCCTAAAAACTGTCTAGCATAGGAGGATAAACTTTCAACATATCTTCTTTGACCTTCTGCATATATAGTGTCAAAGGCAAGAGATGACTTACCAGATCCTGAAAGACCAGTAAAAACTATAAATTTATTTCTAGGAAGAGTAATGTCAACATTTTTTAAATTATGTTGCCTAGCTCCTTTTATAACTATTTTATTTTCTGCCAAAAAATCACCTTAATCATCTTTCATCTTTTCCATTTCTTCTTTTAATTCTTTAATTTTATCTCTAATTTCAGCTGCTTTTTCAAAATCAAGTTCTTCTGCAGCCTTATACATCTCAGATTTTAGGGCATCTATCATAGCTAAAATCTCATCATCACTAAATGATTCAACACTGCTGAAGTCTACTTCCTCTTCAGCTGCAATAGTAGCCTCAATAACATCCCTAACTCCTTTGCTTATAGATTTAGGAGTTATATTATTTTCTATATTATACTTATTTTGAATTTCCCTACGTCTATTAGTTTCATCAATTGTTACCCTCATAGACCTAGTAATGTTATCTGCATACATTATTACCCTGCCATCGATATTTCTAGCAGCACGACCTGATGTTTGTATTAAAGATGTTTCAGACCTTAAAAACCCTTCCTTGTCAGCATCAAGTATTACAACAAGACCAACTTCTGGCAAATCTAAACCTTCTCTTAAAAGATTTATCCCTACTAAAACATCATATTTCCCAAGTCTTAAATCTCTTATAATTTCCATTCTCTGAATTGTGTCTACATCAGAGTGCATATAATTTACTTTTATACCTATTTCTTTAAAATAAGTTGTTAAATCTTCAGCCATCTTTTTAGTTAAAGTTGTGACTAAAATTCTTTCTCCATTTGCCTTAACCTTTTCAATTTCATTTATTAAATCATCTATTTGATGTTTTGTAGGACGAACATCTATCTTTGGATCAAGCAAGCCTGTAGGTCTGATAATCTGCTCAACCTTATTCTCTTCATGTTCCTTTTCATAAGGTCCTGGAGTAGCCGACACATAAATACATTGGTTCATTATATTTTCAAATTCATTAAACTGCAAAGGTCTATTGTCCAAAGCTGAAGGTAATCTAAATCCATAGTCTACTAGGGTAGTTTTTCTAGCCCTATCTCCATTATACATTCCCCTTATCTGAGGAATAGTAACGTGAGACTCATCTATAATAGTTAAGAAATCCTTTGGAAAATAATCAATTAGAGTATATGGTCTAGAACCAGCTGGCCTTTGAGATAAATGCCTTGAATAGTTCTCTATACCAGAACAAAATCCGATTTCTGATAGCATCTCTAAATCATACCTGGTTCTTTGCTCAATTCTTTGAGCTTCCAGTAGTTTCTCTTGATCCTTTAATTCATATATCCTTTCCTCTAATTCTTTCTCTATTGTTACAAGAGCTCTGTCTACCTTGTCTTGAGAAGTAGCAAAGTGAGATGCAGGATAAATTGCAACGTGCTTCCTATATCCCACAACCTCTCCTGTCAAAGCATTAATTTCAGAAATTCTGTCGATTTCATCACCAAAAAACTCAACTCTTATAGAGTTTTCTGAAGACCAAGCAGGAAATATTTCTAAAACGTCCCCTCTTGCCCTAAAAGTTCCACGAACAAAATTAACATCATTTCTAACATATTGAATAGAAACCAAGCCTTTCATAACTTCATTTCTATCTTTTAACATACCCGGTCTTAAAGACACAACCAAATTTTCATAATCAATTGGGTCCCCTAAACCATATATACAAGACACAGAAGCAACAATAATTACATCTCTTCTTTCAAAAAGTGACATAGTTGCTGAATGTCGTAATTTATCTATTTCATCATTTATAGAAGAATCCTTTTCTATAAAGGTATCTGTCTGAGGCACATAAGCCTCAGGTTGATAATAATCATAATAAGAAACAAAATACTCTACTGCATTTTCTGGAAAAAATTCTTTGAACTCACTAGCTAATTGATAGGCTAGAGTTTTATTATGAGCAATTACTAGAGTGGGTTTTTGAACCTTTTCAATTATGTTTGCCATAGTAAAAGTCTTTCCAGAACCTGTTACCCCAAGTAGAGTCTGATGTTTTAAATTATTATTTATTCCCTTAACCAAACCATCTATGGCCTTAGGTTGGTCGCCAGTAGGAACATAGTCTGAATGTATTTTAAATTCCATTTTATCACCTTATTTCTTTATACCCGAACATAGGTTTATTATACCATACCTAATCACTAATATATAGTTTATTTATTCTTCTTATACTTGTCTATATACTAGATATATGATACCTTAAATTTAAGATTAATAACTTTTAATTAGGAGGAATTATGAAATATTTTAAACTTAATAATGGAAATAAAATGCCAGCTGTTGGTTTTGGTTGTTATAAAGTTACAGATAAAGAAATTTTAAGAAAGTCACTTTTAACTTGCAAGAAGGCAGGTTATGAAATGATTGATACTGCTTTTTACTATAATAATGAAGAAAAAATAGGAGAAATCCTAAAAGAAGAAAATTTAGACAATAGCTTTCAAATTGCCACTAAAATTTGGCCATCAGACTTTGGTTATGATAATACAAAATACGCTGTTGAAAGAGCCCTAAAATCTCTTAAAAGAGATTCCATCGACCTAATGTATCTACATTGGCCTGGCGATGATAGCCAAGAATCTTGGAAAGTTTTAGAAGAATATTACGAAGAGGGAATCTTTAAAAATATAGGACTTTGTAATTTCTACAAAGATCATTTAGAAAAACTATCAATTACTGCAAACATCTCACCTCAAATAGACCAAATAGAAATTCATCCTCTTTTAAATAAAAAAGAACTTGTTGAATATCTTCAGAAAAATAATATACAAGCCCTTGCTTGGAGTCCTCTTGCTAGAGCTGATAAAAAATTATTTGATTCAAATATTGTCAAAGAAATTTCCAAAAAACATAATAAGACTATTGCCCAAGTTATTTTAAAATTTAACCTTCAAAGAGATATTATTGTAATTCCCAAATCTCAAAGCCCTAATAGGATTGCCGAAAATATAGATATATTTGACTTTGAATTAGATAAAGAAGATATGGATAAACTTTACTCTCTTAATGAGGACAGACATATTTCAGCAAGTCCCCTAGATCAAAAATGGCTACACCAAGCAAGATATGGAAAATAAGAGAAATATTATGCACTCAAAACTATTATTAGAACATGGCCTAATTAACTATATATCCGGTTCAGACTATGACCTTTCCTATAAAAAATCAGGGGATAAAGTAAAAGACTATGTGGATAAAATCCTCAAAACTATGGGTACAGAGACTAGAGAAATCTATTCTGCCATACAAACTCACACTAATATTATTAAATATTGTGACGGAGAAAATGGACAAGATTTTATTTATGGGAAAAACTTTGATCAAACTGATGGACTAATTACAGACAAGAAAAAAATCGCCCTTTTAATTAAATTTGCCGATTGCACACCTATTGTCCTATATGACCCCATAAAGAAAGTTCAAGCGTCCCTTCATTCAGGTTGGAGAGGAACAGTAAAAGAAATATCAGCTACGGCCATAGAACTGATGCAAGATAAATTTTCTTGTAAAAAAGAAAATATCCTAGCCTATCTTGGGCCATCTATAGATGTTAAAAATTATGAAGTGGGTAAGGAAGTATATGATAAGTTTTTAAACTTCAAAAATAGAGATTCTTTTTTTAAAGCTCATGGCGATAAATATCTCCTAAGTATGATAGATGCAAACTTAGATATATTTCTTAGGTATGGAATTCTAGAAAAAAATATTGAGATTTCAAACCTTTCAACCTTTGAAAGAAAAGACCTAAATTCAGCCAGACGAGACGGACCCGACTATAAATTAAATTCAATAATAACAATTATGGAATAAAGATTTAATCTTAGTATATATAGAAAATAAATCCAAATGGATCCTTATAGACCGTTTAGATTTATTTTTGTTTTTTTCTGAGTTTTTTATTTGTAGAAATACTTATTCCTATACAAATAAGAATTTGAAATAACACTATAAGTAATATTCCTAAATCTCCTAAACTTTTAAATCTTTTAAAAAAGAAACTTATTAATAATAAAATTATTCCCCATATAAAGAGCAATCTTGATGAATACCTATGAGCTAGTTTCCAATTATCTTTAGAACTCTTACTTAAACTAGTCCTAAACCCACTTACATCTGAAATAGCTTTATTAGCCTTAATCCTATAATATAGAGCTATTAATATCATACTTATTGGCATAATTAAAATTACAATAAATTGAAAAGTAAAAACACTTAACATAAAAATCTAACCCCTTAATCTATAAAATTAACTCCTTTAATTTTTTACTTTGTAAATCCCAACTTCATTATAAGTAAAATTACTTTAAATAAATATCACTCTTATTGCTTAATACTTTAATATATAGTAACATCTACTTACCAATATAATAAAATTCATATATTTACATTTCAATTAAATTCCTAAAAAGAGAGGGAAACAATGAAAAATTATGAAACAAAAGAAGAAATAATAAATTACACAAGTCACTTCACAGCTTTAATAATACTAACAATCTTAATTCTCCCTATAATTCTTGAGGCTATATTTAATAAAAATATGGAAAAGTTTATAAGTTTTACTGCCTATTATCTTGCTGTAGGATCTATGTTTTCATCTTCTGTAATATATCATTTTACTAGTGATTTTAATAAAAAAAGAATATTTAGACTTTTAGACCACTGTGCAATCTATCTTTGTATTGCAGGAACCTATACTCCAATTTTAATTTTGGCTACACCTGGAAAATTATCTGTTCTTATAGCTATAATAGTTTGGCTTATAGCTTTTATAGGAATTTTTATTAAGATATATTCTTTTAAGAATGATTCTTTTGAACTAGCTAATAAAATCTCTATAGTCTTATATTTACTTATGGGTTGGATTTCTCTGTTTTTATTTAAGAATATAATAAATGGAGTAGGGTTGGGCTTTTTCGCTTCCTTACTAGCTGGTGGAATCTTATATTCTGTGGGTGTTTACTTTTATAAAAACGATAAAATCAAATATAATCATACTATATGGCATATTTTAATTGTTGCAGCAACTTTTTCTATTCTTTATGGTATATTAAAATATCTATACATTTAAAATAAAGAAGTATAGGCTTTAAAAAATTTTAGAGTCTATATTTTTATTTCAGCTTATTTGTATTTAATATAAACCTAAACCTCATTTGTTTTTGAATTCTTTATAATTTTTCTAAATATCAGTTCCCCAATTAATAGTCAAACAACATAATCTCAAAGAGAAAATATAATAATCACTACCTATCTTAGCTCCAGTATAAGCTAGACTTATAATATTATTTCCTATCCATAGTGGAACTCTCTTTGATAAAGTAGCAATTTTTGAAGAAGTGAAAAGATGTGATAAAAATCAAAATAATTTAATAACTAAAGTTAGTTATTTTATCTTTTTCTTATTTATAATTATGCCCCCTCTAGTAAGGAATAACCTATATTTTTTACTTATTACAATTAAAAATAAAGCTAGAAAATCAATCTTAAATTTTTTCTAATTTCTCTTTTAAACCCACTTCCAAAGTATCTAAATATCTATCTAATTCTTCCAATTTACTTATATTTGCATCTATTTTACTTTGAGTAGACCAATCTGAAAATATATTATCAAAAAACATATCAAAAGTCTTACCAAATTCAGATACACTTTCAAAGTCAACTAAATTAAGATTTATATCTTTTAGCTCTTTTCTTAAATTTTCTAAATCCTTATTTAATTCTTCAATTAATTCTTCTGCCTTATCCATATTATCAAATTTAAAAAGACTAGATAAAAAACCTCCGCCAAGTAAGTCCCACAATCCCCAGCCACTAGCTGTATTTAATTTTTTCAAGGCTTTATTTAAAGTATCTCTTGCTTTTTGAAGTGCAAAAAGTGCCTCCTCAACTTCTTTTTTATAATCCATAAATACCTCCTTAATTTCCATCTGCATCTATAATAAATTCTAATAAAATTATATAAAAATTACATTATATTTGTTAGATTATATTATATCACCAAAATAAAAAAGGAAAACACCCTCATCCAGGTGTCTTCCTTTTTTATTTTGTCCATTTATTTAATCTATCTAAGACTATATCATTACTATCTATTAGGGCTTGTAGATTAGCCTTATATTCCCCTCCCATATAAAATTCTTCATATACTGAAGGTCCAAAAAATATATGACCAGCATTCTTATAACTTATAAGCTCTGCCTTATCTTTAAGCTTATCTTTTATTACTTGCCCCATTTCATAAGATGGCCACATTCTATCTTTTTCCCCAGCAAAAATTAATACATTTGCTTTTACATTATCCATAGCTATTAAATAAGAATCTATGTTTTCAGTATTTTCTATAACATATTCATAAATTTTCCCAATATCTAAAGGCTTATTTAAAATACCATTTTTCATAAGTCCAAATATTATAGGAAAGCCAATTTTGCTCGTAGATAAATACTTGATCTCTTTTCCATCTTTAAGCCATGAAGAATGAATGTCTTTATAATCTTGACTTAGTCCTTGCCAAATATAAGATGAAGGTGAATAAAGAATAAGATTATCTATTTTATAATAATTACTCAATAAAAGAGATAATTCTGCCCCCTTTGACGAACCTACTAAAGTTACTGGTCCAAGCTGAGATTTTTCTTTTTTTATTTCCTTAATAATATCTTCAAAAATGTTTATGTCTATTCTTGACAATTCCTTTTCTTGATTTTTAGCTCCAAAATAATACATTGCATATACATCATAGCCTTTTTGAGAAAGTAAGCTAGATCTTACAATATCAATCCCCCCATCAGATCCACTAAAAATTATTACCGTGCCCTCTTTTTTTATCTCTTTTGGTTTAAAATGATAACCTTGAACTTTTCCATTATCGACCTTTATAACATCTACATTTTCTAACTTGCTTAAAGTATAATCTTCTCTATTAAATCCCTTCAAATACTTTGTCGCTTCTAAACTCTCATCTTTTACCTCTCTAAGTTTTTCTGTTTTTGATGAGTTTACTTTTCTAGCAATTCCTATTCCCATTCCAGCTATCAAAATTATTAATACTATATATCCTATAACTTTTATAAATTTTTTCATCTTTTCTCCCTTAATTTTTATTCTTAGAATATTGTAATGATATTATAAAAAAACTAATAAAAAATTATACTAATCTTCTATAGAGATTAATATAAAATCCTTCTTAGGTAGATTCCCTAATTTTTTAATAAGATCATAAAATTTTACTCTCTTACTTATAAAAGCATAGAAGCCTTCATCATCTACAATTATTTTTTCTATATATTCTCTTGGAAACTTCACTTGATTATTTGAAATTCTTATATAATATCTTCCTTCTACTCTTTCATTTAAATTTTTTAAATCATTTTTCCCTAAGCTTATCTTATCGTCTTGACCAGCAATTACTATATCCAATATATCCATAACTACTGCATTTGCAGTTGGATATCTTCCTGCCCCAAGTCCTTTTAAGGATAAATTAGATGGATACTTACAAGTTATTTCAATAATATTTTCTGCATTTTTTGTGTTAGCAAAATCACTATTTATTGGAAAAGCTCTAGTTTCCACCATAGACTTATAGCCATTATCACTTATTTCACTTTCCCCTACTAATTTAAGAACAAGTCCTCTATTTTTTAGGATTTCTATATCTCTAGGTAAAATTGAAGATATACCACTACATAGTATGTCTTCCTCTCCTACTTTCCCTTTAAAGGCTATTGAAGATAGTATCCTGAGTTTTCTCATAGTATCAAGTCCTTCTACATCAGATGAAGGATTTATTTCAGCATAGCCTAGTTTTTGAGCCTCCCTTAAAGCTTCTTCATAGGATATTTCCTCATCTGTCATCTTACTCAATATGTAATTACAAGTTCCGTTTAAAATACCCTTTATCTTCTTTATTTGATTTATCCTAGCTTGGTCTTTTAGCGTTTTTACTATGGGAATTGCTCCTCCTACACTTGCCTCATACATAAAAAACAAATTTTTATCTTGGGCTAGTTGTGAAAGTTCTTCAAAATATTTTGAAACTAAGGCTTTGTTAGCTGTTACAACATTCTTATTCTTTTTAAATGCTTCTTTAATTAAATTATAAGAAAAATCAACATCTCCTGTAAGTTCAACTATTATAATTATTTCTTCATCTTCTAAAATTTCTTTTGAGTCTAGGCTAAATTTACAGAAAGGAATTTCCAGATCTCTTTTCTTTTGAATATTTTTTATAAGGACTTTTTTTACCTCTATATCATCTTTAAGCATATTTTTTAAGTCTGTTTTTCTATCTTCAATTATTTCATATACACCTTGCCCGACAGTTCCAAAGCCAAGTAGAGCTATTTTAATCATTATAAGACCTCTTTTCTATTAAATTTCTACTTGTATTTACTATATATTATTCTCTTTAATAAAGCTATAAAAATAGGATAGACTTTGCTATCCTACTTAATTACCATAAAATATTAATTTCAAAACCATCTTGCTCTTGTAAATCTCCAAAAACATCCAGAATTAAGAAACCATAATCTCCTAAATTTCTAGGAATCATTCTAGCATTTCTTATAAGCAGATACAAATCATCCATATCACTTAAAGAATCCCAAAGTCCATCTAAATTCTTTCCAAAATAATTTGGAAAAGAGAAAACTTCTTTTAAATAGTCATAGGTTTTTTCTTTATCTGTAAAATATTTTCCATCAAGTATATATTTTTCCATTTTACACCTTCCTAATAAACTCTCTCAAAACTTTCATAATGGTCTTCAGTATAAAATATAAGTCCATCATTGGAGTAGACTATCCTTATAGGTCCTCTATTTTCTTCAGAATAACCTTCCTGAACATCCGCCTCATAGTATTGTCTGTTTTTTTCTTTTGGTAGCTTTCCTTCCCTATTACCAAACTTATCTCCACCTATAACATAGGTATAATCACTTGGGGACCAATTCATATCTTTTGCATCAGCTTTTGTTATATAATTGTCTGGTAGTTTTTTATACAAGTGAATATAATCTATTACATCATCCTTGCTGTAATAGTATTGATCCTCTAATATATTTGTATCTCCAGCATAATCTGTTGACTTAGATACTTGGTTTGTATCATTATTTTCACTACTAACTTCATTATTTACATTGCTTAATCTATTATTTTCTTCTAAATTTTTAGAATTTTTAGAACATCCTACTATGGTAAATAGAAAAATAAAACTTAATAAACAACTTAGTTTTTTAAACTTTTTATTCACATAAACCTCCCTACAAATATTTTATTCTCCCGCTACAGTTATTCCATCAAAAATTATAGCTGCTGGACTTATGGAATTTTTTCTAATGGTTTTTTCTTTTGAGAAATACATATTATTTTGAGCCTTAAAAATATTTTCTGATATAGAACCACCTGTTATATAGCTTTCTTTTCCATCCTCAACTAATTTAGCAAGTCTGAATTCTCCACCAAAATCTCCTGTTACAGGATCCATTATAAAAGAAGAAAAAGCTAATATCTCAACATAATCTTCTCTCTTATATTCTTCTAGGGATTTTTCTCCACCATTTACTTCAAACGTAGGGCAAGTTCCCCTGTTTTCAATTCCTAAATAGTGACTATACTTAGCAGATGTTATAAGGTCTTTTACTATTCCATTTTCATATAAAAGATATTCTTTTAACTTCTTACCTTCTCCATCTAGAGGCCTAGCATTAATTGAACTTTCTAAGGCTGGATTCATTTTTATAGTAATCTTTTCCTTTGCATCTTCTTTTTGGAAGCTCTCTCCTATTTTTGCCTTAGATACTTTTTGATATATAGAAAGGTCCCTTGCTTGTTCTAGGTAAAATTGTAATAGTTCTTCAACTGCTTCAGATGACAATATCACTCTCATATTTTCCATTTTTTTATTTCTTTCGGCTTTTGACCTTCCTTCTGTTTCCATTAATTGTTTAGCAACTATTTTTTCAATTTCTTCTAAATTAATATTTTTTAAATAATAACCATTAAAAATTTCAACAGCTTCTTTCCCAATATTTGAGTCAGTAACAATTTCAAAGGAAAATTCACTCTTTGGATATTCAGCATCAATACCCTTAGAAGTTACTACCCTATTCTTAGCTTCAACAGCAAAAATTTCACACGAATTAACTCTAGCATCATACTTGTAATCCTTGTATATTATCTTGTGAACTTGGTCGAATTTTTCTTTTATATCCTTATTATTTTCAAATCCCTTTATTTCTATATAGTTTCTACCTTCATTTTCTGGCAATGGATACCAAGGATTTTTTACAAACCTTGCTGAAAATGCTGCTGATTTAATTTTTTCTTCAATTTCTTCTTCACTATAGGACGGTCCTAGTAAAATCTTAGATTCTCCCCTATATTTTTTACCATCTTCTTCAAAATCTACAAATACAACTATTGAATACTCTTCTGTAACACAAGCCCTATTCATATCTATCTTGTCTTTTACTAAAAATATTTCTGTTGATTCACTCTTATTTTCAGTAATAATCCAATCACTTATATTGTCTGTATTTTCTAAAATATTTTTTATTTCATTTATCATTAGCTTAACTTTCCTTTCGCCTTAATATATGAACCACCAGTTGAAGTTTTAACCCATTCTTTCCAACCCTTACCACAGTAACCTGACCCAGATAATTTTAAACCTGGAGATACCATACTAATTGATTCAAGAAGGTCTGGAACATAACCTGTTAAATAAACTGGACTTACTATTTTCCCTGTAAGTTTTCCATTTATTATTTCTCTTCCCTTAGAAGCAACACACTGTATGCCCCAATTTTTAGGGTCTTCCATACCTGAAGAAAATCCCTCAAGTAAATATCCCTTTTTAATGGAAGCTATCATATCATCTAGAGAATCTTCTCCTTCTTCAAAGAAAGTATTTGTCATTCTAGTATAAGACTTTCTCTTATAGGATTCTCTCTTACCATTTCCTGTAGGCTCTACCCCTAATATAAGTCCTGAAAGTTCATCGCACATACCTTTTTTTAAAATTCCATTTTCTATTATTACAGTATCTTTTCCTAAATTTCCCTCATCATCAAACAAATAGGAAGAACATTCCCTTGCAGCACTTGCTCCATCATGCATGACAACCTTATCTGATGCAACTCTTTTGTTTATATACTCTTGACCCTTGGCTCTTTCTTTTACAAACATATCCATTTCTGCTCCATGTCCAAAGGCCTCATGAGCTATAAGTCCAGTAAAGTCTTGGTCGCAAATTATATCATACTCCCCTGAAACTACTCTTTCTGCACCTAAAAGTTCTTCTGCTCTTTCACCTGCAAGTTTAGCTAATTTTTCCACTTCATCTAAAAGCTCTACCCCGCCCATGTTAGAAACAGAAAGAAAATCTTCTTTTGTATTTTCTCCATCACTTGCAATTGCTACTGCATAACCAGTAGAGTAAATATAGGATTGGTAAAGTTCCTTATTTTTTGATATAAATAATTTATTAACTTGAGTAGAAAAATAAGTTACTATTACATGAACTAACTTCTTATATTCTTCTCTTGTATCATTGTGAATTTTACTAAGTCTCTTTATAATCTCCTCTGGATTATTATCCTCTGGTAGATTTTCAACTTCTTGGACAAAAGACTTGACTATAGCTTCATCTTTAGGCTTATTTGGGTAAGAAAGCTGACTATTATTTTTTAGAAATACAAGTCTATCTTCCTTAGCCAATTTTTTTACTTTTTCTATAATCTCTTCTTCATCAATTTTATTAAAAGAATATTCTGTAACTCCACAATCTTGGAATACCCTTATTACAAAACCCCTCTCCTCATCATTTGAAGGTGCTACACTTATTGAAGAACTTGATACACTATAATTTCGCCCACTTGTATCTGTTCCTAGTAGGGAAACATATTCAAAGGTCTTGCCAAGTTCATCTACTATAAACTTAAGTCTTTTTTTATTTTCCAAAAGAAATTTGGAAGTCTTTAATTTTTTCATAATTTTCTCCTTTATATTTAAAATGGTTTTTCAATATAAGCTTTATCAACTAATTCATTTATTTTCTAATTTTATTTTAACTTATAGATAATTATTTTCAATTACTTATTCTTAAATCTAATGCAAATTCTCATCTTAAATAAATTCCACTTAAAATTTATTTAATTATTTAACCCTGGCATAAGTTTCAAATCTCTCTATCATTAAATCCATTTCTTCTTTATCAAGTATGACAGGTTTTCCAATTGACCTAGCCATATAATATATCTTGGCACAGTATTCAACTTCTTCAATTATATTAAAAGTATTTGCCAAAGAATAACTTCCAGCCAAAATCCCATGATTAGCAAGTAAAACTGCATACCTATCTTTCATAGCCTCATAGGCATTATCCCCTAATTCCTTAGTCCCATAACTTGCATAGTCTGCACACCTAACATTAGGTCCTGCAAGAGCTATCATATAGTGAGAGGCAGGTATATCCTCTCTTAAAACTGCCATTACTGTAGAATAAGTTGTATGTCCGTGAATTATAGCGCTTATATCTTTTCTATTTTTATATTGAATAGCATGCATATACCACTCACTTGAAGGTTTCTTATCACCTTCAACTACCGTCCCATCTAATTCCATAATAACTATATCTTCTACTTTAATATCAAAAAAATCTATTCCACTTGGTGTTATTGCCATATACTTACTCTCTGGATCATATACGCTTAAGTTTCCACCAGTTCCCTTAGTTAAGTCTGCTTCAACTAGACGCTTACCAAATTTTATTAGGTCAAGCCTTTCCTTTTTCATTAACATATTATTCTGCCCCTTTATATTAAATATATATTATTTATAAATATAATAAATCTCCTCAATTAATTATATTATATCTTAAATATCTTAAAGAATTAAGAACTTTTAAGACTATTAAATAAGCCTATTCAATAGTATAATGAGTATATAAATGATTGGAGGTTTTTATGTATACTTGCCCAAATTGTGGAAGCGAATACGGTTATGATGATGGAACATGCTATAATTGTCCTGAATGTGGTCATATTTGGACAGATTTAAGCATTGAAAACGCAAAAGTTCGGGATGCTGTTGGAAATGAACTAAAAAATGGCGACGATGTCATTACTATTAGAGACTTAAAACTTGGAAATGAAACTATAAAAAGAGGGACTAAGGCAAAGGGTATCCGTATTTTAGATGAAGAATACGACGGACATGATATTGATGGAAAAGTAGATAAATATGGTAGCATCTACTTAAAATCATCTGTTGTAAAAAAATTATAAATATAAAGGAGTGGGCAATTGCCCGCTCTTTTATATTATATTCTTCTTACTGGGTATAATAAATAAACAAGGAGGAGATTAAATTGAAAAGCTTTGAAAATTTTAAAATAAAAGATTTAGTCCTTAAAAATAGAATAATTATGGCCCCTATGTGCACTTATTCTTCAGATGAAGAAGGATTCGTAAAAAATTTCCATAAGGTTCACTATGGTTCAAGAGCCATGGGAGGTAGTAGCCTTATTATTGTAGAAGCAAGTGCTGTAAGTCCAGAAGGTAGAATATCTAATAATGACCTAGGCATTTGGGATGACAAGCATATTGAAGGTCTTAAATCCCTTGTAGATATAATACATGAAAATGGAGCCAAGGCTAGCATTCAACTAGCCCATGCAGGTAGAAAATGCGATAGTGGTGACCAGCCTATTTTGGCACCTTCTCCTATTAGGCATAGTCTTCAATATAAAGAACCTATTGGACTTGAAATCTCTCAAATTAAAGATTTAGTCTTGAATTTTAAAAATGCAGCTAAAAGGGCTAATGAAGCTGGATTTGATTCTATAGAAATTCATGGAGCCCATGGATATTTAATTCACCAATTTTTATCCCCTATTACTAACAAAAGGCAGGACCAATATGGGGGAACTCTTGAAAACAGGGTAAGGTTCTTAAAGGAAATTCTTCTTGCAATAAATGAAGTATGGCCTAGTAATAAGCCTATATCTCTTAGACTATCTGCCAGTGACTACAGGGAAGATGGTCTGAGCGAAGATGATACTGTCAATATAGTGAATCAATTAAAAAACTACTTCCAACTTGCCCATATAAGTAGTGGCGGATTAGTGAGTGTAGCTATAAATACCTTCCCAGGCTATCAAGTAAATTTAGCCCAATATATAAAAGATAAGTGTAATATTCCAACTATAGCCGTAGGACTTATAACTGACTACAGACAAGTAGAAGAAATACTTTCAAATAATAGGGCAGACCTAGTAGCTTTAGGTCGAGAATTGCTTTACAATCCTTACGCCCCACTTCAAATGGCAAAGGAAAATAATATAGAAATTGACTTTCCAGTTCAATATCTAAGAGCCTTTAAATAAAATAAAAATACTTATATTTTGATTTATTTAAGATTTCAAAATATAAGTATTTTTTCTACTTTAATAAAATTTTATAATATAACTAAAAATTTCCTAAATCCTATTTGCCCTTATAGTTATCCTAGACATACTATCTATAGTACAAGTAAATAAGCTTAGGTCGTAATTTGTTTTAGTCATACTTTCCACATCATATCCATCTATAACTTCTCTTATTTCTACCTCATAATTGATAACCCTGCCAAGAACATCAGTAAATTTTATTTCATCGCCCTTTTCTAATTTATATATATCATTAAAGTGTTTCTTATAATTGTGAGCCATTATTATAAGGGGATCTCCATACCTTTCCCCCATATACCTATTAGGGTATCTTTTCATTAATTTATAATTCCAGCTTGCTGTTATGGGTAATCTTTTCCCCAACTTAGGAATTTCCAACTCTCCTATTATTTCAACACCATCTATATTAACTTTAGGTATAGGAAATCCATCTTCTTCTGGACCTAAGGGTTTTTCTTCTAAGTTGAGTTTATCAAATTCATCTACTATTTCCTGACTAAAAGCATAGGCTCTTTGTCCTTCATATAGATTATATATCCAAAGAGCAAGACCTAGTAAGATAAAGACTAGACCTAAAGACCTTATTCTTTTTTTAGTCATTCTTTTCTCTCCTCAATCCTAATATATAAAGAAAAATTCCAATAGCAATTAAGATTGGTATCGGCCACCAAAGTTGACCTGTTTGAGGTAATTTTTCTCTTCCATTAACCTTTTTCTTAATATTTTTGCTATCTTCTTTACTTTCTTCAAGCTTATCTTGCTTGTCTTTAGAATTATTAGAACTATCAGTTTGGTCAAGTTCTCCTTGACCCAGTTCAATTTCTTCATTATGTTTTAAGTCATTTTTTTCATCAGGCATAAGTGGCTTTTCTGGACTAGTATGTCCTGGCCAGTAAATACCCCCACCAGGCTCTTTATCATCTGAACCAGAAGAATCTAAGCTATAAATTTTAATGTATATAGTATTGCCAAGTCTAACTTCAGTAAAAAAAGCTCCTTCTACAAGTTTAGGCCAAGCATAGTAATTTTTTAAGGGATCCAATCCTTTAAAAACATGTCTCCAATTATTAGCATCTGATAGCCATATTTCTCCCACAAGATTGCCATCTTGATCATATATGCCAACCCAAAGTTTATCTTGAAGTCTTTCCCCCTCCCAACTTACTGCTAAGTCGAGCTTTTCTAAGTCTTTCTTTTCCTCTAGAGAAGATTTTACGTTCAGCTCTATATTTTCTCCATTAAAATATACAAGCATAGACTTACTTAATAAAACTTTTCCATTATAGTCTTTTTTATCAAAACTAAGAAGGTAGTAACCAGTTTTTTTAGGCTCATATGTCTGACTGGAATTAGGAGCAAGCTCCATATTTTCAATTGCAGAAATTCCCTCTTTATAGATATAAGCTTCTAACTTACTTGTGACTTTTTCTTTTTCTTCCGATGAAAGCAAGTTATATTCTTCTTGATTGAATTTGTATCCTAGAGGACTAAGATCTTCCATATAATAAACCCTAATATTTTGACTAGTTTTTATACTGTGGTTTATCTTTAAATATCCTGAAAATCCCATTGTTTTCATAGGAAAGATAAAAAGGATTAATAGACCTAATATTATAACTTTTTTAATAGTTTTCATTTGTCTTTTCTCCTTTTCTTATCTACTAAAAGCATAGAAATTCCTAAAATTAAGGCTGCTGGTATTGTAATTACCGATGCAACTACAAATGGTTTTACACGAGAAGCCTCTGAACTTAAATCTACAAATTGACTTCCACCATCTACTCTGTGTCCCCTCACTAAAAGTCTGTGAGTATTAATTCCATAGGGAGTACAGGTTAGTAAGGTTACATAGTCCTTACCTTCTTCTATTAAAATATTATTAATCTCATGTGGTTCCACTATACTTATTTGGTCCACTTCGTAGGTTAATTTTTCCTTTAATACATATATATTAAAAGTATCCCCTTCTATAAGCTGGTCTATATCTGTAAATAGTCTAGCTGATACAAGTCCCCTGTGCCCAGTTATAACTGCATGGCTAGATTCCCCACCAACTGGTAAAGAAGACCATTCTATATGCCCTAGGGCAGATTGGAGCACCTTTTCATCAGTTCCATGATATATCGGCATCCTAAGGTTTATTGAAGGGATTTCTAGTCTTGCCATTACATCTCCTAGACCAAGATTTAAATTAGAAAAATATTCTTTCAATTCCTCATCTGACATATCTGTAGAGTGGTTTTTTTTCAATAATTTTTGGTTATACTTACGAGCTTTTTCAAGCTCCTTATTAATTTCTTCGTCACTAAATTTTTCTAGATTTTTGTTATAGTCACTAATTATTTTTGTACTTCTGCTAGCATTCCATAGGTCTGCTATACTTGGATAAAGAAGTAGGGAGAAACCCAGTATAAGAAATATTATTAATATTAAATTGACCTTATCCTTTACCATTTTTCCCCCTCTTTTCTACTTATGCCCTATCTTGTCCACTTCTTTTTCTTGCTATTAAAAGTACCAAAGCTCCAAAGAATATTACTGCTCCTGCAGTGTAAATTATAGTACGTCCCATGCCACCAGTTTCTGGAAGTTCTGCACCTGATTTATTTTCTATTTTTACAATGTTATCTTCTAAAGTTGCTGTATCAGGATCGGCTATTGTTGCTTCGTAGACTAATTTTGTTGGTGTTGTCTCATTATCTGCACCAATTTCTAATTTAACTCTTTTTTGTAGAGGGTTAAATCCGTCTGGTGCAGCACTTTCTTCGATGTAATAGGTTCCTGTTTTTAATCCTTTAATAGAGAATAGTCCAGAAGTAGTTGTTGTGATTTCTGTAACTGTTCCTTCTGAATTATAAATATAATTTTCTCCAGTATCAAATTTGCTGAATTTTAATGGTGTTCCTGCTGTTCCTTTGCTATTCTCTTCTTCTGTGTATATTTTAAATTTAGCATTTTCAAGTACTTGTTCATTACCATCTTTTATAGCAAATTTTTTTATTTGGAATTCTGTTGTTCTTACATCTGCATCAGCTGTAATAGGATCTATGCTTGTACTTGGATCATACGCTAATTCAGCATTGTTTCTATTAACATTATCATCTGAAAATGTTGTATGATTGCTCATATTAGCATTATTATTTAATTTTCCTTTGTAAGTTATTGTTATAGTTTTCTTAGTATCTTTAGTGCTTTCATCAACCGTATTATCATCTGTTCTTATAGAGTCAGCGATGGCTTGTATGGTTTTAAGAGGGAATTTTATTTCTAATTCTTTAGTTCCATCAGTTGTTCCATCAGTAAATTTTTTATTTACTTCATAAGGATATGCATTTTCTGGAACTGGACTCGGAACTGTCCCATTGTCATATAGGGTTATGTCTTGTCCAGCAATGGTTACACTAACAGAGTTATTATCTGTCACATCAATTCCCTTTGGTACTATATCTTTCAAAGTATAAACTGTATTAGCATGGTTGTGTACATCAAAGGTAATTTTAAATTCTAATTCTTCCCCTATATTAGCATAAGTTAAATCTGCAAAATCTGTTGCAGTACCACCTTTAACTTGTTTTGTTAATTTAGGCATAATATTTTTTTCATAAACATCTGCTGTTTTATCTGTTGTAGTAAGAGATACAACAGTACCAGCATCAGATTTCACCATATAATACCCTAATTGTAAACCAGACCAAACTATACTAGTATCATTATCACTTGTTGCTGTAAGTTCATTTCCTTCTTTAACAAAATTTGTTGTTTTATCCTGTAACCAAATTGAAAAGTCATAAGGATTGATAGTTCCATTCCTTAATGGCTCAGCATCAATAATAATCTTGCCATCTTTATTTGTTATAGGATTTCCCTGACCATTAACTTTTTTTAATTTTTGATATTCACTAAATAATATATCTTCAAAGTCTTTATTAGCCACCGTATAAGTATATGCTCCTACATCTTCATTAAAAGATAAATCAAATACTCTATATAGATTATACTTTTTATCTTTTAAAGCATTCTTTACTGTTATCTGTCCATCTTTTGCTTGCTCTGCTCTTGCTACTACAGGGCTAAATATTGATAAAACAAGCCCCAATAGTAGTGCCATTGAAATAATTTTCTTACTAATTTTTTCCATCTTAATTTTCTCCTTTTGTTTTAATATTTTTATATTTTTTTCTATATATTAATGAAGTTACTGTTGCAAATATAATTCCAATAGCAACTTTCTTAACAATATTTGTACCAATACCACCAGTTTCTGGTAATCGGTAGTTTGTTCTGTCTAATTTTATTCTTAGAACAAGAATTCCATTTTGATACTCCCACTCTATTTGTTCATCTAAAGGATGTCCACTGAGGATTTTAGGTTCTAATTTCCCTTCATTATTTTTTACTACTTGAATAATAAACGGTTCTAATATATTTTGGAATACTTCATCATTCCCATTAGGTGGATTGTATTCTTGGTTCAAAGCATACTCGTTTCCTTCATAATAGGACAGTTTATCAATACGCTCAATTCCATTTAAATTCGTTTCAAAGATATCTGTAAGCTCTCCATCATGGTCAGGTTTTTCTAATTTATAATAGTTAGTATTTTTCAATAGTTCAAGGGGGTTTCCTGGTAAGACTTCATCAATACTTCCATATATTGAGAACTGCATTCCTTTAATAGCCCTATAATCCTTATATTCCTTAGTTCTACCTTCTACTTGTAATGCTAACTCAAAAGTATCTGTATAGATATTGGTTAATTGAAATACATTATCACCCTCATTACTCAACTCACTGTTTTCTATTTTAAAATTAGGAAAATCTGAAAAGTCTTTATTTTCTCCATTAAATTTGGCAACTCTTCTGACAATCGGATAGTTAAAATATTCTTCATTGTCTTCACTAATAGATATTTCTTCCATAACTAATGGACTTATTTCCCCATTTGTCCCTTCTAAACCTGTAACATACCAAATCAACTTTTTACTATTGCTTATTACTGAATTTGCATTATCATAAGTTAAAGTCTTTGTATATTTTTCTCCCTTTTCTATACCTTCTATATTTATTTGAAAATTCATACCCTGGGAATCTCCCTTTATAATATCTTCAAATTCTGCTGTAGTTAAATTTTCAAAATCCTTCTCCACCCTTAAAGCTTTAATATCAGATTTTATTTCATTAGTTACATCTATATAGTTTATTGACCTATCATGACTTAATTTATTTCCTGGGTAAGATTTAACAGAACCTTCTTCTTTTTCAATAATATCATAGTAAGGAGCTTTATCACTTTCTATTCTTTCAATAGAGAATTCAAAATCTGGAATAGGTTGATAAATGCTATCTGCTTTTGGAACTTCTTTTAAAACATAATTTCCTTGCAATAAATCAGTGAAAACTAAACTTCCATCTTCTAAAGTATCTTTTGTTTGTGGAAATTTACTATCATCTGAATCCCCAGAAATTTTATGAAGTTCAAAAGTTATTTCCTTTAGAGGGTTACCACTTTTATCTTTTTTATGCAAAAATATAATTCCACCTTTTGAGTACAAGTTGTCAAAATCAACTAAGTCGTAATCTTCTGTTTTATAGGCTCCTTCTCTTGGACTTTTTATAGAGGCTAATTTTGATGTCGCATAGGAAAAAGAATCAATTTGAATCTCAGGATTTTCTCCAGACTTCTTATAAGGCTTAATTCTACTATATAAATTATTTTTAGCTCCATCCTCATAATCCTTTAAGTCTACACCTCTTTCTTCCAACTGGAAGAATTCATATTTAAATACCCTTGCTCTCCACTTAACAATCTTATTCGTCTCATCAAAAACTGTATTTACTCTTTGAATTTCATCATAAGTCTTTGGTTCTTCTCCTAAAATCGGATAGTCTGTTTGATTTGTATTCCCATCACTAGTACGGTTAAAAGCTAAAGTATAAAGCGTATCATTATATTGACGATTCTCATCTTGAAGATCACCCCTCTTAGAGTCTACTTTCATTTGAATATTAAATCTTTCTTCAGGATTATTATCATTCCCTGGTTCGTGAAGTTCTTTTAATTTTTCTATATCTTTTACATCGATATTTACAAATTGTTTTCCTATAGTTAAATCTGTCATATTCGCATAAACTATACCTTTAAGATAAGAACCATTGACTTGTCTATCTATCCACAAAAAATCAATATCATAGCTATCAATTTTTATGTTTCTTTTATCTGGCTGAAAAAAGACATCAGGCCCATTATCAATAGATTTCTTTAATATAGCCAAGACAGTATCTGATTCCCCTAACCAGTCTATACTATCTTCCCTTAGCCTAACATCGGTAATTGTAAAACCTGGAGTCTTAAAAGTTGGATCTTTACCACTGCCTATATCTACAATTTTTTCTATATAAATTTGATTAATTAGTCTTTCATCATTTCCTGTTGTATCCACATCAAACACAAGACTCCTATCGCTTCTAAACTTTCTTTTCAATGTATCATTCATAGTAATAGAAGAAGTTGAAGTCTTGTCTGCTTTTGGTAAATCTTGTCCATAAAATAGTCTTCCAATAGCTACAACAGGAGTTACAATATCATTACTCGTTTCTCTAGCAAGAAGATCTTCTACACTCATGGCTCTTTCAAGGTCCATAATTCCTTTGCCATAATTAAATTCAAAGTATAAAGGGGCTGAAAGTTCTTTCCATTTTGTTGTAAGTGGGTTTTTATTTCCATAAGATATAAATAGTTTTTCTGTTTGTGCTACTCCATTGACACTAACCTTATCACCTGAAATTTCAATTCCACTTCCATCAGTTTTTTTTGTAAATTCAGCATCTTTATCTATTAAATAGTTTGTACCATCTAATGTAATTTCCCAACCTATCAAATCATATTCTTTATAATGGTCTTTTAATAAATCTTCTGTTAAATTGCTTGGCAAACTATCTTTTTTCTGTCCCATTCTATACAGATTCTTATAAGGATTTTCTTCCCCTGAGTGCTGAATATTATATATTTTCCCAATAGGTCCTAGTTCTTTATAAGATCCTTTAGGAATATTAGTTCCCAAATTATTATCAAGATTGTCGACTAATATCTTTTCCATAAGACGAACATTATTTAGCCATTCATTTTCTCCTTTATCTGGATTAGTTAATTTAAAGTTTAAATAATCATTAGATTTTTCGCCAATATAATGATAGTCTTCATTAGTTAAAGGTTCAGAGTTTGAAACTGCCTTCCACTTATTTTCAGTCTGATCAAAACGTAAGCGATAGTTTCCTTGAGTTATAAGAACCTGATCTACTTTTTCTTCGTCTTTATAAATATTTAATTCTTCTGGTGTAGGAGATACACCTAAATCTACTGTATAAAGTCTAAGGTAGGAATTTTCTCCTTTTCTTTTTATATAGTAATGTCCTGGCTTATCGGTTTGTATAAACTCCCATTCTGATAAGACATTGTTATCTTTTTCTTCTATTGTATGGTGTTCCGTGTTATCATTTGTTGCCTTTTCATTATAATGAATCCAGCCTTCAACGGGATTCCAACCATCTACACCGTCTTTTGGTAAAGTATTTATAAGTTGTTTATTAACAAATTTTTCATGATTTGGATCTTGTGGATCGGTAAAATCATCATTTATATTTGGACTATTTCCTATAACATAATCTCCATCAGGAATATTAGCAAGCTTTTCTGTTGGAGTGTTTTCTTGATGAGTAAATATTTCTTTGTTACTCACTTTATATAATCTAAGTGCTTTCCCTAAATCTCCTGGTTTAGCCGCCCAGTAATTATAATCTTGAAAATATTGTAAAGAACCATAATCATTAAAAATATAAAAGGCTGTAGGATCTGATTTTAAAGTCATAATTTTCAAAAATCTTGCTTCTTGTGTAGCAATCCCATTTGAATCCATTAATTGATCCAAAACAATTCTATTATGTCCTCTACTTCTATAAGGCTCATTTCCTATTCTTAGATATCTATTATTTCCTGGGTTTGGATTATTATAATCATCATAAACAGCTATAGTATATCTTCCATCTCCTTCTCTGCTAATTCTGAAACTTCCTTGCCATTTACTTATCCCTTGCAAATTATTTCCATTTCTTAAAGTATTAATGGAGTTAACAAAGTCAGCCGTATTATTATCATTACTTTCTATAGCTTTAGTGCTGTCTTCATTAGTTATATAATATTCTCCCTCTGGAATAATAGCTTCAACTAATTCTTCCTCACTAGAAGCTGTATCCTCAATAGACCAATCATCCAATTTTACCAAATTTATTCTATTATTAGCAACAGTCCCTTCCCATGCATGCCAACCTGCTCCTCCGGAATCTATATTAAAAGCTTGCCCATTTGCTTTACTCCTAATAAAATAATAATTTCCACTTTTCTCAAAATCATAAATATATTCATCTGCTTCTGGGCTTGAATTATCTGGACTCTCTAACTTTGTATAATACCAACCACTATAAGGATTTGCTTCTCTTTCGATTATTTTAGCATAATTCCCTTTTTCATCTCTAATATTAAATTCTCCATTTTCCCTTTTAATAAAAGTCCACATTGTTGGAAGTTCATTCTTATCGCTTAGATAATAGTAATCTCCAATTCTCTCCAATGATGTATATCCTAAAAATGAGTCTTTTTCTATTTTTGAATCCATACTTTTACTTTCTTGATCAGAAACTATAATAAAGGAATATTCTCCTGGGCTAAGACTGGCTATATCATTATTGACAATTTTGTATCTGATTTCTTCCTTTTTACTAGTCTTCTTACTGGGTATATATACAAATAACTTTTAAAGTTATATATTTTTATTTTAAAAAGTTGTTTAAAAGGAGGTTTATATGCGTTTAAAATATATAGTAGGGATTTTGAGTATTTTAATAATACTTTTTGCTATAAAATCTATAAATTCTAAGGATAAAGTAAATAGATCTAGACCAATAGATGATAATAAATCAATTAATAATTACAAGGAGGAAGATATGGAAACAATTTATTTAGCAGGAGGATGTTTTTGGGGACTAGAAGAATATTTCCACAGGATTGATGGGGTTGTTAATGTAACTTCTGGATATGGTAATGGTAATACTGATAATCCAACTTATGAAGATGTAATTCATAAGGATACGGGTTTTGCAGAAACTGTTGAGGTTAAATTTGACCCTAATAAAATAGACTTAACTGAAATACTTCTTTATTATTTTAAAGTAATTGACCCCACTTCTATAAATAGGCAGGGTAATGATGTGGGCGAACAATATAGGACTGGTATCTATTATCTTAACGATAAACAGTTAGAAGAAATAAATAAAGTTGTATCTCTTGAACAAAAGAAGTATGATAAAAAAATTGTAGTTGAAGTTGAGCCAAAGAAAAATTTTTATCCTGCAGAAGACTACCACCAAAACTACCTTCAAAAAAATAAGGGTGGCTATTGTCATATAGATCTTAGCCAAGCAGAAACTGGTGTTGAAAGAGATGAGTCTCTTGGCAAAAAAAATGTCTATACTAAACCTTCTGATGAGGAATTAAGACAAAACCTTAGCAAGGAAGAATATGATGTTACTCAAAAGGCAAGTACTGAAAAACCTTTTAGCCATGAATATGACAAACTTAATGAAAAGGGTATATATGTGGATATTGTTTCTGGCCAGCCTTTATTTTCTTCTGAAGATAAGTATGATGCTGGTTGTGGTTGGCCAAGTTTTACTAAACCAATTGAAAAAAGTAATGTAAAAGAAGTAGAAGATAAGTCTTTTGGTATGATTAGAACAGAAGTTAAAAGTTCTAGCGTAGATTCCCATCTTGGACACGTTTTTAATGACGGACCAGATGAAAAAGGTGGGCTAAGGTATTGCATAAATGGTAGTTCCCTTAGATTTATTCCTTATAAAGATATGGAAAAAGAAGGCTATAAAGATTTAATGGATATATTTGAATAAAAAAACAGGTGATTTAAATCACCTATTTTTTTATTTCTTAGCTAAAATAGTTTCCATTTTTTTCTTTCAACCAAGCTTTTTCTTCTTCAGTAGATTCTCTTCCAAAATCTCCATTCTGATAAGGGTACCTACCAAACTTATCTAATATGTCCCTATGCTTGTCCTCAAAATGTAGAGTAGTCTTATCTTCAAGTTCTTGGTAATACTTATAAGCCCAATTATGCAACTCTCTAGATTCAGAATGCATAAATGGTAAAAGTATAAATCTTTTTTTACCATCTTCTAAATCTTTATAGCCTTCTTTGTTAATTAATTCTTGGGCTAAGGCTATTGCCATCTTATCTTGAGTATAAGTTCTTATATCTCTTCTAAATAAGTTTCTAGAAAATTGATCTAAAACTATAATCTCTGCCAATCTTCCTTCAATAGTTTCTCTCCAATCTACTAACAAACCTTCTTTTGCATATTCCCAAGTATCTAAAAATTCTTTTCTTATAAGTTCATCAAATTCTCTGTTCTCGTCAAAATGTAAAGGTATATGTTTTTCATCAAACCAAAAATCCAAAACTTCTTTATAGCTTTTTACACTCATCCTAATACACCTTTCTATATCTATTCTATCTCTTCTTTACCTAGTCTTTTTACAAAATCATCAATAAGCTCATCTTCATTATTATTTTTCCCTAAAATTTCAAGAATAGACTTATACCCTTCTTTATTCATCAGCCTAGTACTTTTTGCACTTATAACTAGATGGACTTTTTCTTTTGGAACTTCTTTTAAAAGCATTCTAATTGCAGGAGCTACTTTGGCTGCCCATAGAGGTGATACAATAATAAGCTCATCATAACTTCCTAAATCTTGACTTAAACTTATTTCTACATCCTTATCTCGAGAAGCATATAATCCCCCTTTAGCAAAACCACTTACTCCAGACCAATCCATATTGTCCTTAACCTCAATAAGCTGACATGAAAGCTTGTTGGCAATTTTTTCTGCAATCCTCTTGCTATTTTCTGTTCTTGTGAAATAACATACCTTATAAATCATTTTAACATCTCCTTAGTTATTAATTATATATATCCAAAATTCAATATAAATAATCAAAGCATAGGTTTTAAAATTATAAAATTAATCCTAAACTTAAAATTCTTCTCTTAAAATAAATAAGCTGAAATCCCCTCTTAAGAGAATTTCAGCTTATTTATTTTAAAAATATTAAATCAAGAAATACATCTTAATTTTTTTCATTAGCAAGCCATAAATCTTCTGCTACCGAATCCCAATTTTCAGCATATTTTTCACATTTAGCACAAAGTTCATCTACACTTTCAGGTGATTCTAAATCTGTAGAATGAGCTCCTGTTTTTTTAACCATTTCCTTTAGCTTATAAGGATTCTCTAACATAGGACATGGTTTTAGCATATTGTCATTAAAAGGCTGTCCATCATGGTAAGCCATAAACATAGGCGATTGTAAAGCTTCTAATAAAGTTTTTTCTCTAATATTTGAATCTGAATAATGTATGAAGACACATGGATCAATATCTCCGTTTGCATTTATATGAAGATAATTTTTACCTCCAGCTATACAGCCATTTATATATTCTGCGTCATTTTGAAAATCCATAGCAAAAAGTGGTTTTTCCTTACGATACTTCCTTATTAAATGATAAACTTTTTTTCGTTGCTCTGGACTAGGCATTAAATCAACTACAGCATCATTGCCTACTGGCATATAGTGAAAATACCATATAAAATGAGCTCCTAAATCAATTAAACTATCATAGAAATCTTCAGATAATATAGAATCTATATTAGCGCTGGTGTAACAAGTCGATATTCCGTATACTAACTTGTTTTCTCTTAAAATTTCAATTGCCTTAATTACTCTTTCATATACGCCATTACCCCTACGTCCATCTGTAGCTTCTTCAAAACCTTCAAGAGAAATAGCAGGAACAAGATTTCCTACCCTTAACATTTCTTTTGCAAAAGCATCATCAATTAATGTGGCATTTGTAAAAGTTAAAAAAACACAATCTGAATGTTTTTCGCATAATTTAATTAAATCCTTTTTACGAACTAGGGGCTCACCTCCTGTATATATGTACATATATATTCCTAATTCTTTACCTTGTCTTATAATATCATCAATTTCGTCATAACTTAAGTTTAGTTTATTTCCATATTCAGCTGCCCAACATCCTTTACAATGAAGATTACATGCAGATGTGGGATCTAATAATATTGTCCATGGTATATTACAATTATATTTTTTCCTATATTCTTCTTGTTTAGGCCATCCTATCATACTAGCATTTACAAAGAAATTTTTTGCAATTTTCTTTAATACATAAGGATCTATATTTGTAAAAAGATTCTGAATGAAATTATAGTAAGGATCTTCTGGATTGCTAATTGCCTCACGTATTACTTTCCTTTGAGGCTCAAACTCTCCTTTAGAAAACCTATCCGCCCAATTCATAAGTTCAATTAAATTATTTTCTGGATCTTTAAGAACATAATCAATAACTTTATCAACACCAATTTCTTTTACTTTAGTTGAAATACTCATAAATTCCTCCATCTTAATCTTCTCAATTTTTAACTAATACCATCTTTCTTTAAATTAAAACAATATGAAAATTAAACTTGCACCTAAGGAACATTTTATAAAATATAAAAGAAAATAAAATCTATTATACTTTAAGTGTTATCCATATACTACGACATCTAAAAGTTACATAAGCTACATTTTTATGAAGCTTTTATTTAGAAAAAAATCATCAAGGACTAATTGTTCTAAAAAAAATTATCTTGCTTTCATATATATAGAAATTCCTTATTAAAAAACAACTTACTTATAAGGCAGAAATACCCCCTTCTGATTTAATATACTTTTTATTTTCTATATTCTTTAGTTCTTAACATTTATTAATAAGTTACTTCCCTATTTTTTAAGTTTAATCTATTGTAATAACTTTTTTTAATCTAATTATTTATTTTATTAACACCCTTAAATATTAATAAAAAACTAGTTCTTCTCTTATATTCATTATAGTATAAGGGAAATAGGCTTTCATTTGACAAAAGCTTATAAATGCCATGTATTTAAACATATTTATCTTTTTGTATTAAAATTAGTCATAATTCAAAACTGCCTAATTACTCAAATAAAAAAGACTGTGAATTAACACAGTCTTTTAATAATTTACTTTTCAAATAATACAGAGTTTTCCAAGAATATATGCAAGTGAATATCATCAACTAAGTCATGAAGCTTTTCAAAAGCTAGATTATAAGTTGCACATCCATCCTTAGGTGGGGTGAAATCATTGGTTAATTTTTGAAGTTCTCTTAAAAGTTCTCCTGCATTTTCATGGTCATCCCTAAGTTTAGACCAGTCTGTATCATCATTTTTTAAGGCCATAGGAAATACATTCTTTTCTTCATCAGCAAAATGTGGCATTAGGTCTGCCTTTAGCATCATAAATTTTTGGAAGATCTCAGTTAAAATTTCCCCATGTTTTTCATAATGAACATACAATATTTTTCCTAAAAGTCTTTCAACTTCGTCTATTAAACTTTCTTCTGTCCTATGGTGATTAACTATTATATAATTAATCAGGGCTTTTTTATCTAATAGTAAAGCCTGTCTCCAATCTTTAGCATTTTCTTCTCCACTATAAGAATTTAATTTTTCTATAAATTCCTCTACATTTAAACCTTGTTCTTTTACAGAATCTCCTAGATTTTTCCAACCACCACAACAAAAATCTATATTATTCTCACTTAAAAGTTCAACTATATTCGGCCTTTCCTTGACAGCTTCTTCAACTCTCATATCTTTCTTAATCATTCTTCTTCCCCCTATATTATTTATTACAAGCACTTATTAAATCTTCAGCAAGCTTTTTAATAGCCTCTTCATCTTTTTCTTCCATTGTCCATTTAACTTTTGCTGTAGTATCAATAGTTTCAAAACCAGCATCTTCTAAAGATTCTTTTATCACTTTAGCTGACTCCCCAGACCAACCATAAGTTCCAAAAGCAGCTCCTATTTTATCCTTAAAGTTTAAAGCCTTTAAAAAGTGCAACCAACCAGCAACTGATGATAAAACATCTCTTCCAACTGTTGGTGAACCAACTGCTAGAGCCTTAGACTTAAATACTTCAGTCATAATTTCATTTTTATCTTCTTTAGCACAATTAAAAATTTTAACAACAGTATCTGGAGAAAGTTGGTGAATTTCTTCTGCTAGTAAATGTGCCATGGAAGCAGTTGCTTCCCACATAGTGTCATATACTATTGTTATTTGATCTTCTTTATAAGAATCAGACCATTTAGCATATTTTTCTACAATTTGAAGAGGATTTTCTCTCCAAATAACTCCATGAGAAGGAGCTATAATATCTATTGGTAAATTTAGCGAAACTATTTCTTCTATTTTTTTCTTAGCTATATTTGCAAAAGGTGTTAAGATATTAGCATAATATTTTAAAGCTTCCTTTTCTAAAATACATTGATTAGCCTTGTCATTAAATAACTCATTTACTGCAAAATGTTGTCCAAAGGCATCATTGGAAAATAGGATATTATCTTCTGTTAAATAAGTTGCCATAGAATCCGGCCAATGTAGCATCATCATTTCTACAAATATTAATTTTTTCCCATTACCTATGTCTAATGAGTCTCCAGTTTTTACAACATTAAAGTTCCAATCTTCATGAAACTGTCCCTTTAAACTAGATAGGGCATTTTTAGTACAGTAAATTGGAGTGTCCGGTATTTCTTTCATTAAAGCTGGCAAAGAGCCTGAATGATCTATTTCTCCATGATTAACTACTATATAATCAATAGAATTTAGGTCAATTTCTTTTTTTAAATTATTTACAAAGAATTCATCATGAGGTTTCCATACTGTATCAATTAGAACAGTTTTTTCTTCCTCTATAAGATAGGCGTTTTGACTTGACCCATTCATTACTGAATAATCATCCCCATGAAATTGTTCTAGTTCCCAGTCTATAAATCCAACCCACGATACATTATTTTTAACTTTCCTTTTCATAATTTTCCTCCCCTGTATAAGCTTCAACTCAAGTTTTAATTTCTATACTAAGTATAACAAGATAAAAAATATAAAACATTGACTTAAATCAACTTATGATTATTTTTATATAGAATATAATAAATCTTCTAATTTCTTCTCATCTATTATTCTAATTTTCTTATGACCAATTCTTTCGATATAGCCTAATTCTTCCAACTGTCTAATTTTTCTACTAAGAGTTTCCTTTCTAAGGTTTATCATTGCAGCTAGATCATCTAATGATAGTAAAATTTCATCCTTTTCTAGTCTTTTCTTCTGTCTCAATAAAAACCCAATAAGTCTGTATAATGCATTAGTCTCCATCATTAAAAGTAACTTGTTATTAGACTCTTGAAGCTCTTTAGACAAATTTAAAATCATCTTTTGAGAAAAGGCAGGATTTTCCTTGGCCTTTTCAAAAAGCAGATCTGTGGCTATTTTGCAAAATTTTGACTTTTCTATAGTTTCAACATTATAAGTAAAAACAGTATTTTTTAAAAAATACTCTTCTCCAATTATGTCTCTATCAAGTTTTATATCTAAAATATATTCCTTACCATCTATATCAAAGGTATTTAATTTTACTTTTCCTTCTCTTAAAATTAAAATATAATCGGCCTTTTCATTTTCCTTTGTTACTATATTTCCCTTATCTACTTCAAAATGTTCAGCCTTTTCTACCATTTTTTCTTGGTCTTCCTTAGATAATTCATCAAAAAGCGGAATTTTTGATATACATAAACTTTCACAAGTATCCATTATATTATCCCCCTATATGTTATAAATACCCAATAAAAAAGGCCTCAACTAATACTGAGACCCTAAAATTTTAAATCAAATTTTTTATAAAAAATTCTTTTATAAAAAAATTAACGCTTTCTGGCTTATCTGTATTTGAATTATGGCCAGCTCCTTTTATAGATTTCAAACTTATCTTTTCACTTATAGACCATCTAATATTATAATTTTTTATAGAAGTTAACTTATCTTTTTCTCCACAAATTAAAAATATAGGACAGTTAATTTTAAAAGATAAATTTTCCTCTAAAGCACTGGCTAAAATTTTATAGCCAAAGCTTGATAAGTTCATATACTCTTTTTTACTATAAACTTTTATCATCTCTGCCATTAATCTTCTACCTTGCTTTGTTTCAGCACAAAGCTTAGACACAATATCAATTAGAGTATTCCAAGAATAAAATTTAAACATATATTCAATTTTATCTAAAACCCATATATCTAAAAAACTTACATAGTTCCCATTTAATGGACCTGAATCAATTGAAATAAAAGCTTTAACCCTATCTGGATATAAATTTATAAAATATTGGGATAAATATCCTCCTAAGGATTGTCCCACTAGGATAATATCTTTTATTTTTTCTTCTAAAAGAATCTCATTCAGCCATTTCGCCCCATCTCTTAAAGAAAAATTTAATAAAAAAGGTCTTGACCTTCCATGCCCAGGTGGATCCCAAACCAATATATTATAGCTATCTATAAAAAAATCTATTTGATATTTAAAAAGATTGTGGTCTGCTGTCAACCCTGGCAATAAAACCATTGTAGGCTTATTTGATATATTATTATTTATCCAATAGTGTATATTTCCCTTCTTAGTTTTATATTCTTTTTCTATCACCAATCAACACCTTACCTCATACTAAGCTTTTTATATTAAATATAGCTGATTTATTAAAAGTTATTATATACATAAAAAAGCATTAACTTTCTCTTTATTAGTTTAAATACCCATTTTTCAAAATTTTTTAAGCTCTTTTCACAGTTCACACCTAAATAATAAAACTAGTTTTATTAAATAAAGTCCTATATTATTGCAAAAAAATTTTATTAATTACTTTTTAAATAAGGTATAATAAACTTATGAAAAATATAATAATACTATCGCCCTCTAAGGAAATGAAAGAAATCCAAGGAGATAAAAATTTAAAAATAAATAATAGAACAAAATCAATAGTTGATGAAATCAAAAAACTTTCTCTTAACGATTTAGAAAAAATGCTAAAGGTATCACCCTTAATTGCAGAAAAGAATTTTAAGAGATATGAAAACTTAGAAAATTCTAAGGCCAAGGAAGCACTCTTACTTTATAATGGACTTTGCTTTAGAAATATGGATATAGAAAGCTATTCTCAAGAAGATTTAGCTTTTGCCTTTGAACATATTTATATACTTTCTGCACTTTACGGTCCTATAAAAGCGAGTAATCCTATTGCACCCTATAGACTAGACTTTAATACTCCTTTAAAAATAGAAAACAAGTCTTTAAAAACTTTTTGGAAAAAATATTACAGAGAAATCCTAGAGAAGTACAAAATATTTAACCTAGCTTCAAATGAATTCTCTTCTCTTCTAGATAAAAAATCCGAAAACTTTATAGATATAGTTTTTTATAAAGACCTTTCTAAAAATAAAAAGGCAAATTCTGCCCTTGCTAAGAAATTAAGAGGACAGATGGCAAGTTATATAGTGAAAAATAAAAGCTTTAGCCTAGATATACTAAAAAATTTCACAGCTTTCGATTATAGATTTGATAAAGAAAATTCTAAAGAAAATCTTTTAATATATAAAGAAAAATAAAGAGAGGTAATTTATGAAAACACAAGAATATATA
>JBQDBK010000003.1:66067-148398 GCA_052090825.1 Peptoniphilaceae bacterium
GGGAGAATACAGCTTAGGACCAGTAAAAAAACTCCTAGAAAAACTTGACAATCCACAAGATAAGTTAAAAATAGTTCATATAACGGGAACCAATGGAAAAGGATCAACTCTAAGTTATATTGCCAGTAGTTTGAAAAATGCAGGTCTTAACTGTGGAGAGTTTGTATCTCCCTATATAGACAATATTTTTGAAACAATTAAAATTAACAATGAATATATATCAGAAGAAGACTTCACTAAATATATGACAATCATATATAAAGAAGTATTAAAACTAGATGAGGAAGGTTACTATACAAGCTTTTTTGAAATCTTTTCTGCCCTATCCTACTTGTATTTTTATGAAAAAAAAGTTGATGTATGTCTTATAGAAGTTGGTATGGGAGGTAGAACAGATGCTACAAATACAATGAAAAGTCCTATTGCAGTTGTAATAAGTTCCATATCCCTAGACCATACTGCCCTACTAGGTAAAACACTTACTGAAATAGCCTACCAAAAAGGAGGATTAATTAAGGAAAATTCTAAGGTTTTTGTATATCCTCAAGAAAAAGAAACCATGCTTGAGCTAAGTAGAATTGCCGATAAAAAAAATGCAAGTATAATCACTTTTAAAAAAGATGAAGTTGAAATTTTAGAATCTAATATTGACTATACTAAATTTAACTTTAGAAATTTTAAAGAGGTAAAAACTTCAATTTTAGGCAAACACCAAGCCTATAATGCTTCTCTTGCAATCTTAGTCCTAGACCACTTAAAAAATTATTTTAACTTAGATGATGACCTAATTAAAAAGTCAATATTTCAAGCAAAAAATATTGGGAGAATAGAAAAAATTCAAGACAATCCTACTATAATCTTAGATGGTTCCCACAATAAAGAGAGCATTGAAGGGCTTATAAATACAATTAAAAACTTTAAATACAATAAACTTATCTTAGGTTTTAGTCTACTTGCTGATAAAGACATAGATAATATTTTAAAAATGATAATGCCTTTAGCTGATGAAGTAGTTTTAACTGAAATTGACAACCCTAGGAAATCAGAATTATCAGTTCTTAAAGAAAAAGTAGAAAAGTACAAAAAAGCCTATGCCTATCTTGACAAGGAAAAAGCCTATAAAAAAACACTGGAACTTGCTAATAAAGATGACTTAATCTTGTGGTGTGGTTCTCTTTATCTACTGATGGATATAAGAAAAATAGCATTAAAAAATACTCCAACTAAATAGTTGGAGTATTTTTTAAAATCCAATTACAATTCCACCATTATCAGCATAAGCTGATGCAAGTCCCTTAGTATGAACTATTATAATATCCTTAAATTTATAAAGTTCCTTTACCTTTTTTTTAAAAAATTTTGCCTTATCCAAAGAATTTACATGGGATATAATTAATGTTCTTTCTTCTATACTGTCACATATAGATCCCAGAGCATCTGCTAATTTAGAAAGAGATTTTCTAAAGCCTCTATTCATTTCATAAAGTTCGATTTCTCCGTTGACCCCACGCATTATAGGTCTGATTTTTAAAACATTAGCTATTAAACCAGCAGATTTTTTTATCCTACCATTCTTTATCAAATTTTCTAAACTTTCTAATATAAAGTAGGTATTATTTTTATCTACAAAGTTATTTATACTTTTCACTTTCTCTTCAAAAGATGAGTCTTCTTTTATAAGTTCATTTATATAACGAACCACAGAAGTTTGTCCTGCACTTGCAGATTTTGAATTTACAACATATACATTTTTTTTAGGATTATTTTTTATAAATTCATCCCTTGCCACACAAGCTGCATTATAAGAACCTGATAGAGAAGAAGAAATTGTTACTATAAAAATATTGTCTTCCTCTGCTTTTTCCAATTCAGACATATAGTCAAAGGGTGATGGACAAGAAGTTTTAACAGGATGTTTAGATTTCATCATCTTATTTATAAAATCTTCCAAATTTAAATTATCATCATCAATAAAATCTTCATCTTCAATTCTTATTTTAAAAGGCACTAAGGAAAGATTCCACTCCTTTTCCAATTGCTGTGTGCAATCACAAGATGTATCTGAAATTATCTTGTAACTCATATTAATCCTCCTAATTTAATTTTTCTTCAATATAGTCAGCAAGTTCTTTGGCATACTTTGTAAGAAGTTCTTTATCTTCCCCTTCAATCATAACCCTGATCTTACTTTCAGTTCCAGATGGTCTTATAACAACTCTTCCCTTACCATCAAATTCTCTTTCTATATCTTCTATTTTTTCTTTAATGTCTTCAAATTCCATATATCTATACTTCAAATCTGACCTAACATTAGCATTAATAAGAACTTGTGGATAAGTCGTCATTAAATCATTTAATTCAGAAAGTTTCTTGCCTGATTTTTTCATAATTTCTAAAAGATGCAGACCAGTTGCAAGTCCATCTCCAGTAGTATTGTAATTAAGAAAAATTACATGCCCAGATTGTTCTCCGCCCAGTACATAGCCATTTTCTACCATTTCTTCAAGTACATACCTGTCTCCAACATTAGTATGAATAAGTTCTACCCCTATAGACTCTAAATACCTTGTTAAACCAATATTTGCCATAATAGTTCCTACAACTGTATCCTTACTAAGTCTGTTACTCTCTTTTAAGTCAGTAGCACAAATAGCTAGAATATGGTCTCCATCAACAATTCTTCCCTTTTCATCGACTGCAATAATCCTATCAGCATCACCATCAAAGCTCATTCCAATATCCGCACCAATTTCTTTGACAAGCTTGCAGATTAAGTCAGGATTAGTTGAACCACACTCATCATTTATATTTTTACCATTTGGTCTATTATTTATAACATTTACATCTGCTCCAAGTCTTTTAAAAAGACTTTCAGCAATTTGATAAAGTGCTCCATTACCAGCGTCAACAGCTATCTTCATTCCACTTAAATCAATTTTTGTAATCTCTATAAGATAATCTTCGTATATTTTCTTTAAATTATCATTATATGATCTCTTACCTACTAAGTCTCCAATAGTACTCTCTATAATATCATCTTGAAAAACTAAGTTTTCAATTTCATTTTCAACTTTATTAGGCAATTTATAACCTGAGTGAGAGAAAAATTTTATACCATTATGCTCAAAAGGATTATGTGATGCTGAAATAACAACACCAGCCAAATAATCTCCATTTCTAGTTAAGTAGGCCACAGCTGGCGTAGGTATAATACCTGCAACTTCAACATCTAAACCTATTGACATAAGACCCGCTTCAAGAGCGCTTTGAAGTAAATTTCCAGAAAGTCTTGTATCTCTTCCTATTAAAACTTTTCCTTTTTTCCCTTTAGATAAAACATAGCCTGCTGCCTTACCTACCCTAAAGGCTAATTCTGGAGTAAGCTCCTTATTTGCAATTCCTCTTATTCCATCTGTACCAAATAATCTTTTCATTATATCACCTATATCTATCTTCTACTATTTTTAATAATTTTTTCTTTTCATTTAAGCTTGGATTATCTATAACTAAGTCATTTAAATATTCTAATATATCTCCGATTAACTTTCCTTCTTTAAATCCTAACTTTATTATATCTTTCCCATTTACTTTTAAGTAGTCTTTTTTAGTAAAACTATCATCTTCACTTAATAAATTTTCTATTCTAGTAATTCTATCTTTTAAAAAATCTACATCTCTATTTTTAGAAGTAGCAAGTCTATCTGCAATTAAAAGATTGTATAAATCAAATATATTTTCTTTTCCAACCCTCTTTATTTGCCTTTTTAAACCCTTGTCATTTAATTTTTCACTTACCTTCATATGGTCTAAAATCAAAAGCTTAACTTTTTCTATAAGACTATTACTATAATTATACTCTTTGAGGACTTTTTCTGCTATAGATGCACTAACTTTATCATGATTATAATAATGAGCTTGATTATTTTCATCAAAAGATAGAGTCAAGGGCTTACCCACATCATGAAAAAGTCCAGCTAACCTCAAAGACAGTTCAGGTCTTGTACCATCTACAGTTTTTAAAGTATGGTCAAATAAACTATATTCATGGTAGCTAGATTTTTGATCGTATCCTACTGTATTATATAGACTGGGGAACAATATCTCAAATAAACCACTATCTTTCATTAAATTTAAACTAATTGATGGCTTATCAGATAAGAGAATCTTATTAAATTCAGAAGCAATCCTTTCTTTAGATATATTATTAAGTAAATCTCTATTCTTTTTTATCTCTTCATATAAATTTTCTTCAATTTTAAAATTTAATTGTCCTGAAAATCTTATAGCTCTAAGAATCCTTAAAGCATCTTCCCTAATCCTAAGTCTAGGATCTCCAACAGACCTTATTAGCTTATTTTTTAAATCTTCTCTAGACGAAAAAATATCTATAATATCTCCCCTACTACTAAGAGCCATGGCATTTATTGTAAAATCTCTTCTAGCTAAATCTTCATGTAAGTTTTCTGTGAAAGTCACCCTAGAAGGTTTTCTATGTTTTATATAAGGCTCGTCAATCCTATAACTTGTAATTTCAACCCTATAAGACCTATATCTAATTGTTATGGTTCCAAATTCTTTACCTAGTAGATTTTCTATATGATTTTTAAAAATCTTTTCAATCTCATCAGGCTTAGCACTTGTAGATATATCATAATCACTGGGAATCTTTCCTAGCAAAAAATCTCTTACTGCTCCTCCTACAAGATAAGCTGTAAAATTATGTTCTTCTATCTTCTCTAAAATTTTTTTAATCTCACTCGGTAATTCAAACATTTTATCACCTTAAAAAATTATATCATAAATACATAAAAGTTTATAAAGTTTTATCTATATCTACAACACATTATTATGTATAGATGTTATAATAAGAAAATGAGTAGTTTTAATTTTATAATTCATCTCTATTTTATAATATTATAAATAATTTTAAACATATTAATTTAAAGTTTCAGAAATATATTTTAAGGAGGTAAGGTAAAATGAAAAAAAGTTTAATTCTTATAACTTTAATTTTTTCACTTATAGGACTTTCAGCCTGTAATAAAAATGAAAAGTTAAATAATACAAGTAACTTAAAAACCACTAATAAGTCCAAGATTACAGTTACTACTAATAATGAAGATAAATCAAGGAAAAATGATAAAGCTTCAAATAAAACTTCTAACAAGGAAAAAGAAAATTCTAATGAAGTAAAAAATACTAATTCTACTAATGAAGAAAAAGAAAATAAAGATGAAAAAAATATTAAAACTACTAAATCCACTCCAAGTAGAGAAGTTATTAGAAATTTAGCTAAAAATTCTGACTATGTTTCAAGGGTGAGAATACAAATGAACCCAAACAATGAAACTAAACCAACCTTTATAGAAGATTATAAAGGAGACCTTTCCATTGTGGAAATAGAATTACCTAAAAACTTATTGGCAAATAGAGAATATATTATATTTTACTCTGACAATAATTCCGGTAAAATTGTTCCAACAAGAGCAGATGAATCTTTTATAGAACTAGAAAGTGAAAATGATTCTACCCTATCCTTTGTAGAGTCTTTATTTACTAATAATAAAATAGAAGATGAATAAACATAAATTAAATTAATTAGAAAAGAAAGGAGCTAAATATGAAAAAAATATTTACCACACTTGTCTTACTTCTTCTTATTTTAACTTCAACAAATGTATTCGCCACAAGAGATATAAAAATAAGCTTAAATGGCCAAGAAATTAAAACAGACGCAAAGCCATTTTTAGAGAATGACAGGACTTTGGTTCCTATTAGGTTTATATCAGAATCTTTAGGTTATAAGGTAACTTGGTCAGAAGAAAGACAAGAAGTAGAAATTAAAAATAATGAGAAAACTATAAATCTTACAATCAATAGCAAAAATGCCTATATAAACAATAATAAGAAAGTTTTAGATGTAGCTCCTAAAATAAAAGAAAGTCGTACCTTTGTTCCAGTCAGATTTGTAGCTGAAAACTTAGGAGTTTTAGTTGATTGGGATAGTCAAACTTATACAGTAATACTTACTCAAAATAGAGAAGAAGATGAGACAGATCCTTACTTAAAAGAATTAAGCCAAATTAACAAAGAATTTAATAATGAATTAAAAACTATTAGGAATTATTTTTTTGAAAAAAGCTCTAATTATAATAGGGAAAGCCTAGTGGAGAAGTCCGAAAACTTTAACTTTAATATAAATATAATTGAAGATAAAGTGAATAATATTGTGGTTCCTGAAAAATATAAAAATTCACATAGACTTTTAAAAGAAGCAATAAGACTTAGCAAGGAAATGGTTTCAAATTACAACTCAGCTTTAATTGAAGGAGATCCTGATATGGCAAAAAAAGTAGTTGATCTTCAAACAAAACTTTCAATAGCTCTTAATGAATATAAAGAAGCTCTTAAAAAAGAAAGTCAAGGTCAAGAATACACTCCTAGTTCAGATGTAAAAGACTATTATGAATCTAATCCTAATTCTAACTTGCTAGAAGACCCTGTCTTAAAAAACTTATTTAATAAAATTTAAAATAGACTAAAATATAATACTTAAAGAAATGGATGATTAGAATGAATAAATCAAAAAAAATATAGAAGAATCAAAAAATTTTATAATGGAGACTGCTTATAGAGTTTTTTCAGAAAAAGGATATGCCAAAACTACAATAAATGAGATTGCAGAAGAATGTAATACCTCAAGAACGCCAATCTACTATCATTTTGAAAATAAAGAAGGACTTTATTTAGCAATTATAGAGAAAATGATTGAAAAATATATTAATATTTTCGATAAATACCTTTATACCTCAGAAGCTTTAGAAGTAAGATTATTTAATATTTTTGACATTTTAACCAAAGATAAAGATAATTCAAAGGAAATTTCCCACTGGTTATTTGATGTTTTACACGAATCCCCTGAGGCCGCTAAAATATGTACTAATACTTTTTTTGAAAAAATTTCTGAAAAAATTACAACAACAATTGAAGTTAGTAGAATTTCTGAAAATAAAGCTACTCGAGTTGAATCTAAAGAAATTACAGAATTATTTCTTTTGGCCTTAGAAGGAGCAATTCTAGAAAATAAATATAAGTTAAATAAAAAAGGATCATTTGACTTTTCAAGCTTGAGACAATTTCATATATAAGATAATCATAACCACCAATAGCACTTGGTGGTTTTTTTAGGCTTATAATTAACTTATTTCAACCAGTGACTCAAGACTTTGATTTTTATTTTATTCAAAGCTTCCTCTTATTAAATATTATCTAAATCCTTAAATATTTATGCCAAAATCAATATTTAATCGTTGTATTTAACTTATAAATATATAAGTATATTACTTTCTTTTTTATATATTTTTGCTATTCTTAATTACTTCAGTCTTGATTTACTTATATGCTTACGCTCTATTAGAAAAGTCTGTTTCACAACTTATATTTTGAATTTAATTGTTGTAATAAATGCCATTAAAACACTTTAGCTTTTTATATGCTTATGACTCTTTAAAATTTTCCTAATTATTTTTTAATTTCTATACATCCTAAGACATAGGAATATTTTCTTTTTGGATTTTTGAAAAGATCAACTAAATAAATATAATAATAAGAACATTGATTTAAATCAATGTTCTTATTATTGCTTATACTTATTTTTTCTTATTTTTTCTCCTAAATAATAGGGCTCCAAGTCCTAACATAATACTTCCTATAGATGAAGTTATTAAAGTAGATTCTTGTCCAGTTTGTGGTAGTTGTTTTTTACTAACTTCCTTTTTATTTTGAAGAGGCTTTTCTTTTTCAAGTACTTTGTCATCTTCCACAGCTTGTTTTTCTTCTTCAACTGGCTTATTTTCTTCAATTACAATGTTATTTAAAGTTTCTACATCTGGAATAAAAGCAGGTCCATAAGGTTCTCTTCTATCTGGCTCAATAGGTTCTGTTGGATCAACCGGGTCTATTGGATCAGGATCTACTATTTTCTCTTTATAAACATAAGTTACTACAATAGTATCGTTTATTACTTTTCCTTCTTCTTCCCCTTCAACTCTAACTAATTCGTATTCTTTACCATCTATAGTTATTGTTTGAATTTTATTATCTTTAGTATCATAAACTGTCCCAATATCAGTCTCTTCTGTATCTGTTACAGGATCCTTTATTACATTACCCTTATCATCTACATAGACAACTTCTACTTTACCAGTTTTTTGTATATACACTTTTGTATCTTTAGGAATTTTAGTCTCATCAAAATATTTTTCCCCAGTTTCTAGATTCTTCCAATAAGCTCTACCCTTTTCAGGAGATTTTTCTCCTACTAAAAGTATACTTGCTCCTCTAGGAGTTTTTATAGTCTCACTTAATTGATTAGTAGCATTACTTGCATCATCTTCGCTAGGATAAAATTCAATATTTACTGCTGGAGTCCAAATGTGTGCTATTCCTTGGTGGATATTGTTCAAGTCTAGACCATAATCATATCCTTCATAAGCGGGATTATCTGGATTTACAGGAATATTTATAATTCCATTCCCAGAAAAGTTTCCTTTAGGAATTTTAAAATTTGTTAATTCTTCTCCGAATTGATTAACTACTTTTGTAGTCACTCCATTTTTACTAGGTAATTTATCTGGTAATACAACTGAACCACCATTAATTACTATATTAGGAAAATCATTTTCAATATTACTTATACCTTCTATACCGCCATTTGGAAGATCATTAAACTTATCAATAGTTACTTTAGAATTATCATTTACGATAAATTCAGACAACCAAACATCATTTTCGTTTCTACCCCTAGCCTTATCTAATCCAAAACTTCTAAGGTCGATTGTTCCATTAGTAACTTCAAGCTTAGATCCTTCTAATTCTATTCCAGCATGTTCCCCTTTAAAGTCATTTACTTCATGTGTAATTTTACTATCTTCTACATTAAAAACTGTATTTGAAGAATTAATTCCTACTGAAGCAAGTTTTATAAAATTATAGACATTAGGATTAGAATCTGTAGGTGTGTTTATATTAAGCTCAGAATTTTTAAAATTTATAATTTGCTTTGAATTTTCATCTTGAGGAGTCTTTATATTATTATAAGTATTAAAATTATAGTGAGCTCTTGATGATGAATTAATAACCGTATTTTCAATATTAATTAAATTAGCATTAGATGCAAAAGCTGCAGAAGTATATTGATCAGAATTATTTATAATATTTAATTCAGAATCTTTAATAAATACTGTAGCACTAGATAAATTTCCCAAATAAATTGCTGATTCTCTATTATCTCTTGTAGAATTTGTATTTATAGTCATTTTTTCTATTAAACTATGACCTGAATAAGAATCTGTGGCTGCAATTGCATAGCCTGAATTATTATTTATATTGATAATACTATCTTCTTTCGTCATCCCTACTAACTCAAAACTTGCATCTTTATTTCCACTTACATAAAATGCCCTAGCTACATCATTAAAATTCATAATTCCATTATTTTCAACTTTAAAAGTTTTACCATTATTTAAAGTTACCCTAAAAGATGTCGCTTTTGAACTTCCTGCATTGATATTTACATTAACTCCATCTGCTACTTTAATTGTAAAATCTCTATTTTTAATGTTTATAGAATTGGTTATATTTAAAGTCTTATCTGTCATAAAACTTAATATTTTAATCACAGGATTACTTTCTATAGCAGATTTTATTGAGGACCAATCATCTGAATCTTCAACAATATATTCACTAGAATCATTAGGATTTAACGCCATTAGATTTATTGGAGAGTTACTAGAAGTCATTGTTTTTGCTAGTGGTTTTTGTACTGGAACTACTTCTTCTGTATCTTTTTGTATTAGTGTTTCTGCTTTTATATTTTCTTCTACTGGTGCTACTTCTGTTGCTTCTTCTGCTGGAGCTTCTGCCTCTGTTGCTTCTTCTACTGGAGCTTTTGCCTCTGTTGCTTCTTCTACTGGAGCTTCTACTTCTGTTGCTTCTTCTACTGATGCTTTTGCCTCTGTTGCTTTTTCTACTGGAACTTCTACCTCTGTCACTTCTTCTACTGATGCTTTTGCCTCTGTCGTTTCTTTTACTGATGCTTCAGTATTAGATTTTTCAAGTCTAGAAACTTTTTCTATTATGGCTGGTTTATCAATAGGTAAGCTATTTAAGTCTTGTGCATTTACGACACCTGTCCCAAACATTACTTATCCTATAGTTACAGATGTTAATACAAACATCTTTTTTTCTATACCATATACTTTTTTCCTCGGATTATTTTTTGAACTCTTTTCCATTTGAATCTCCTTTAAATATCTTGTACCTTTTTAGTCGAAATTACCTCCCACTATTTTATACTTCACAATACTCTTCCTTTGAATTTCTTAAAATAAAAGAATACTTATTAATGTAATTATATATTATGTACTACTATAATACAAACTTTGTTTTTCATTACTAACGTTTTAACGTGTAAATATTTATTTACAAAAAAGCATTAATATTTAATCATAGACTCAATAGTCCTGTTTAAATCATTAATGCTTTTTGTTAATTCATTCATCTTATTTTCAATTCTAACTAGCAAATAGCAAGATACTACAATGGGAAAACCCGTATTAGCAATTTGTGTTAGTATTTCATCAATTGACATATAAACCTCCTTTTATAAATTTAATTACAAAGTCATAAGACTTTTAACAAATCTTATTAATTTATAATTAAATTTCTTTTAGACCTAGGTCTAAGAAAAATAATTATCCTTCTAATAAGTCTGTAGTCTTAACTTCTTTTAACTTAGCAGATCCAAAACCCTTAATCTTTCCACTAGGCCCTAGAAAAACTTCATTATCTACAATATTTTGTTCTAAGTTTATTAAGTCTTGCTTTTCTATATTGTCTTTAGGGTCAAGAATAGAAAAAGATAGGCTTCTGTTATTCTCATCTTTAAAAGAAAGTTCTAAACTTGTCTTTGTTTCCATTAAAATTCACCTCCAAATTATTTTTAAAATTATTCTTCAATTAAATCGTACTCTACAAGCTTTTTCATAGCCTTAACTTCTTTTTTGAAAAAACCAGACAAAATCTTTCCACATTCTCATATAGCATCATTTGAAGCCTCTGTGTTAACATTTTTAAAAGATTTTGATTTTACTCTTTCGTTGCCATAAGTATCAAGACCATTGTCTACATCAATTCTTAAAGCAATTTTAGATTTTTCTTCTCTGTAAGCCACTATTATCACCTCCTTATTATATATATAGAAAATTCTTAGAAAACTTGCTAGTCTATTTTAAAATTTTTAAATTATATCATTTCCCTAAATATCCACCACTCTCTCCAATTATTAGCAGACATAGACCTCGGGCAGATTTTCCTAGAGGCGTCGTAGTGGCGAATAACATTAGATTTAGGTATATTGTAAGCCTTCATTAAGAACCTTATTAAATTAAGGGCATTTGCCTTAGTCTTTGTAAAGTCAGAATCAGAATTTATACACAACTCTACCCCTATGGAGTTGTAATTCCAAATTCCATACTTGCCCCTTCCATCACCACAATGCCAGGCAGAAAGGGAAACTTCAACAGTTTCAACGATTTCCTTGTCATCTACAAAAAAGTGGGCTGAGGCTCTACGGTTTCCTCCGTTAAAATACTTATAATGAGCCATGGCATTTGCTCCCCTAGATGGGTTGCCAGTATCGTGGACAACAATAAATCTTACTTTTGAATTTCTCTTTGAAAAGTTATAAGCTATTGGCATCTTATTAATATTCATTTTTCATCCCCCTTAAAATTTCAATTCCTCTTCTTTTTGTGTTCACAACAGTCCATCTTTTTATGCCTAGATAGTTTGCAATCTGCCCTAGAGACATATTTTTATAATAATAGAGTAAAAGGACTTGCCTTTGCCTTTTACTTAAACAAGATAGGGCTTTTAGTAGACTTTGAGACCTGGACTTACTTAAAAATTCTTCTTCAATATTACTAGGATCTTCTAGGATATTTAAAAGGCCTAGGTCTTCATGGTCTAGGGAAATTTCCCTATCCTTTTCTATTAAGTATTTAAAGGTATCTAGGTAGTAGTACTTTAAGTAAAGTTTTACATAGTTTAAAAATCTTCCCTTGTCAGGATTGTGATCTTTAATAGCTTGCAAAAGTATTACTATGCCGTCTTGTAATAGGTCTTCATAATACTTCCATAGAGGACAATATCTTTTTATAGAAGATATTATTAAGGGATTAAGAGCCTGAACTAAGGCAAGCTTGGCGTCTTGGTCGCCTTCCCTTGCAGATAAGTAAAAGTTGTTGATTTTTGAATAATTCATATTCTCCCTCCTTTAAATTTTAGAACTTATGTTCTTTAAAATATATTATAGTACATACGTTCTTTTTCTTCAAGGACTTTTTTAGTCTTTTTAAAGTACAAAAATTTGATTTAATAAGTTATTTTTTAAGAATATTTTTATATAAAAGAAAAACTAGGGTAAGTTATTCCTCCCCTAGTTTACTATTATTTATGTTATTTTTATTTAAATTTATGTAAAAGAAAAACCTAAGAGTTTCCTCTTAGGTTTTTCTTTTACATAAATTTAATTATTAGTTAATTCAGCTAATTCTGTTATTGCTGGAACATCATTTTCATTATCAACAACATTATCTCTAGCTTTTATAGCATCAATCATGTCTTGAAGTAATGCTTTTTCAGTAGTTAATTCAGCTTTAACTTCATCACTTGCTGAATTATAATTACCTATAGCAGTATTAAGATCTGCTGCAGCACTGTCAAGATCTGCTTGTACTGTTAAAGCATTAATTTGATCAACAGTCTTTAAAGTTGCTATTTCATCTTTAATAGCTTTTGCATCATCAATAATTTGTTGTACATCTGCAAATTGAGCTTTAACTTCATCTAGTTTATCTAGATAAACTTGTTCTAATTCAGATTCCTCTGCAATAGTTAATTCATCAATTGCTTTTTCAATCTTTTCAACATCTGCTTTAGCTTCTTCTAAATTAGCTACTGTTACCTTATCAGGATTATATTCATTGTTTGCTTTTTCAACTAAATCTCTGATTGCTTGAACATTGTCTGTAAATATAATTGGTGTTTCAGATCCATCATTCATTCTGAAGTTATCAGCAAATGCTTTACCAAAGAATCCACCCATATCAGTATTTACATCAAATACTATTTCATGTCCAATGTGTTTTCTTAATTCTGCTACTTTATCAGTTGTAATATAGTAGAATGCTCTTCCCATGTTATCTTCTTGGTTAAAGATTGAGTTATAAGAGTCTACTGTTATTGTTGCAAAGTTTCCATTTGCATTTGTGTTTACTTCTAATAATTTTGCTACAACTGTATCGCCATAAATTGATTTTATTACATTTCTCATTGAACCTTCAACTTTTGTTGATTCTGGTAAAATTGAAAGTATATCAATTTTTGTGCTCTTATCTGTTGTTGCAAATTGAACTTTTGCTCCAACTTCTAAGTCTTTGAATTGTTTTGCATTAAAGATGTCTGCATCTCTAGTGTCTACTACTGTTTTGTAGTTGTTAACGTCTCTTAATTCAAGTTCTTTTCCGTCGTTGTAAATCTTCATAACTTCTACAACTGGGAATTCTACTTTATCGCTGTGGTCAATTTCTGTAGAAATTGAATCATATCCATTAGCTGCTGTATTAACTTCTACTACATCCCATTTATCTCCATAGTTATATGGGAAGTTTGCAATGTTATCAAAGAAGTCTTTGTCCATTAATTTTCCATCAGTGTTTTCTAAAGTAGCTTTTCCATTGTAGTTAGATTCGTTTACTACTCTGTAAAGGTCTCCATCTACTGATTTTGAAACTACGTTAAATACTATAACTTTTGCATTTTCATCAGAAGTGTCAAATCCTTTGATTGCTGATTTGTGAGAATCTGAATCAAATCCTGCATATACGTTTGGTACTGAATATCCAGCTTGATAATTTTGGAATCCAACTAATCTTAAAGCTTCAGTTATATCTTCAACTTCTTTCATAATGTTGTTAGCTGGGTTAGCTACATATACTTTAGTGTCATCATTAACATCTAAAGCTTGTACTAATTTTCCTCTGTGCATAAATTTAACTTTATCTACAGAAGTTTTGCTTGAGTTAAAGTCAAATTGTACATATCCTTCTAAATAATTAACATCTCCTACATTTTTAAGAGTGTCAATATCTGTGAACCCAGTTTCTACAGTGTAATCAGCTACGCCTTCCCATCTCTTGTTTTTAACTGGATCATTTGCTGGTGCATTTAATGCCATTTCTTTAGGGTTACCTAGTTCAAGAATGTGAGTAACTTCGTTTTTGTCGTTAGTCATAATTCTTACTAGAGAACCATAGTAGTATTCTGCATTAGTAATGTTTTCAACTTTTATTACGTTAGATACATTTTTTTCTAATGTGTTAACTAAAACTGTTTTGTCAGTTAATTTGTAAGTTTGGTCTTTATCTTGGTTAAGAACTAATTCGTTGTTCTTTAATGAAGATAATACTCCTACTTTATCGTTAGCTGGTACTCTTTTGAAGTTAGCCATTTTGTAAAGAGCATTGTAAACCATTGTGAAAGCGTCAGCTCTGTTTGCTGCTTTATTAGAATCTGCAACTGTTACGTCATCAAGAATTCCTAATTGTGCTGCCCAAGTCATCCATTGTGATGCCCAGTTTTTGTTAGCCATTGTTACCATGTCAGCTGTTAAATCTTCTTTAACTAGAACTACTAACATTTTTGCAAGTTCTGCATATGTTACGTCATTTTCTGGTTTGAAAGATTTGTCTGGGTAACCTTGTAACATTGCTTGTCCGTTAGCTTCTGCTGGAACTGTTGTTCCTACAGTGATAACTCCATTAGCCCAGTGTGAAGTTTCAACGTCACTATAAAGTTTCATTGAACCTTGTAATTTTTCAGCTAATTCTTTGTTACCATTAGCGAATACTAATAATTTAGTAATTTCGGATCTTTTAATGTTTTTGTCAAATCCGTAGTCTCCATCTTCATAACCTTCAACAAATTTTTTGTCGATAATATATTGGATTTTGTTTTCTTTTCCAACTATTTTTTCAACTTTTTCTGTAGCTTTTTCTTCTTTAGCTTCAGTTTTTGTTTCGGCTGCGAAGACAGATGTGAATGTTCCTAGTACCATTACTAAAGCAAGTACTAGTGATAATATCTTCTTGTTCATTTGTCTTTCGACCTCCTTAAAATTTTTGTAGACCTACAAAAGTCTTAAGCTGTCCACTATGGATCAGCTCTAAGAGGGCGACAAATTAAAACACTACCCTTTTACAAATAATATTTAATTGTCATGTTCCTCTTTGTTATTATTATACACTAATATGACCCAATGTAAAATTACAGTTATATTACAAAGACTATGATTTTTGAAATATTTCTGTAGTAATAAATAAATAAAAAGATAGGCTTAGGCCTATCTTTTTATTTATTTATTGTAAACATATCTTTCAACTGATACAGTTCCATCTCTGTATATAGCAATTTTAGCTATTTTATCAGTCTTTTTAACTGTTCCATTTAAAATAGTGATAAAATATGGTTTATTAATAACAGAAACATCTTCATCTTTTATATTATCCCAAGTTTCTGGTGTAACAAAACCATCTGCTACCTTAACTTTTCCATCTGCTACTGTAATCTTGCTTGTATCAAGCTCAAGACCAGTTGCATCTTTATATCTAGTAGCAAAGTCAGCTAATTCAACAACTGCTTGTGAGTTCCCATCTTTAACAGCTGTAGACATAACATAAAGATCATCTCTAGAATCTACATCCGCTACTTCTAATTCTTTTGCTGCATCTGCTGGAGCTGTTTGAGCTTTTAGGTCATTTAACTTGTCTAAAAGTTTTGTTTTTTCAGTACCATCTTCCATAGCATTAACTTTATCTAATTCTTCTTTAAACTCTTTAAAAGTAATAGGATCATTAGCTTCTTTTTTTGCTTCTAAATTAGAAATTGCTTCTTTAGAATCAATAATTTGTTGTACATCTGCAAATTGATCTTTAACTTCGTCTAGTTTATCTAGATAAACTTGTTCTAATTCAGATTCCTCTGCAATAGTTAATTCATCAATTGCTTTTTCAATCTTTTCAACATCTGCTTTAGCTTCTTCTAAATTAGCTACTGTTACCTTATCAGGATTATATTCATTGTTTGCTTTTTCAACTAAATCTCTGATTGCTTGAACATTGTCTGTAAATATAATTGGTGTTTCAGATCCATCATTCATTCTGAAGTTATCAGCAAATGCTTTACCAAAGAATCCACCCATATCAGTATTTACATCAAATACTATTTCATGTCCAATGTGTTTTCTTAATTCTGCTACTTTATCAGTTGTAATATAGTAGAATGCTCTTCCCATGTTATCTTCTTGGTTAAAGATTGAGTTATAAGAGTCTACTGTTATTGTTGCAAAGTTTCCATTTGCATTTGTGTTTACTTCTAATAATTTTGCTACAACTGTATCGCCATAAATTGATTTTATTACATTTCTCATTGAACCTTCAACTTTTGTTGATTCTGGTAAAATTGAAAGTATATCAATTTTTGTGCTCTTATCTGTTGTTGCAAATTGAACTTTTGCTCCAACTTCTAAGTCTTTGAATTGTTTTGCATTAAAGATGTCTGCATCTCTAGTGTCTACTACTGTTTTGTAGTTGTTAACGTCTCTTAATTCAAGTTCTTTTCCGTCGTTGTAAATCTTCATAACTTCTACAACTGGGAATTCTACTTTATCGCTGTGGTCAATTTCTGTAGAAATTGAATCATATCCATTAGCTGCTGTATTAACTTCTACTACATCCCATTTATCTCCATAGTTATATGGGAAGTTTGCAATGTTATCAAAGAAGTCTTTGTCCATTAATTTTCCATCAGTGTTTTCTAAAGTAGCTTTTCCATTGTAGTTAGATTCGTTTACTACTCTGTAAAGGTCTCCATCTACTGATTTTGAAACTACGTTAAATACTATAACTTTTGCATTTTCATCAGAAGTGTCAAATCCTTTGATTGCTGATTTGTGAGAATCTGAATCAAATCCTGCATATACGTTTGGTACTGAATATCCAGCTTGATAATTTTGGAATCCAACTAATCTTAAAGCTTCAGTTATATCTTCAACTTCTTTCATAATGTTGTTAGCTGGGTTAGCTACATATACTTTAGTGTCATCATTAACATCTAAAGCTTGTACTAATTTTCCTCTGTGCATAAATTTAACTTTATCTACAGAAGTTTTGCTTGAGTTAAAGTCAAATTGTACATATCCTTCTAAATAATTAACATCTCCTACATTTTTAAGAGTGTCAATATCTGTGAACCCAGTTTCTACAGTGTAATCAGCTACGCCTTCCCATCTCTTGTTTTTAACTGGATCATTTGCTGGTGCATTTAATGCCATTTCTTTAGGGTTACCTAGTTCAAGAATGTGAGTAACTTCGTTTTTGTCGTTAGTCATAATTCTTACTAGAGAACCATAGTAGTATTCTGCATTAGTAATGTTTTCAACTTTTATTACGTTAGATACATTTTTTTCTAATGTGTTAACTAAAACTGTTTTGTCAGTTAATTTGTAAGTTTGGTCTTTATCTTGGTTAAGAACTAATTCGTTGTTCTTTAATGAAGATAATACTCCTACTTTATCGTTAGCTGGTACTCTTTTGAAGTTAGCCATTTTGTAAAGAGCATTGTAAACCATTGTGAAAGCGTCAGCTCTGTTTGCTGCTTTATTAGAATCTGCAACTGTTACGTCATCAAGAATTCCTAATTGTGCTGCCCAAGTCATCCATTGTGATGCCCAGTTTTTGTTAGCCATTGTTACCATGTCAGCTGTTAAATCTTCTTTAACTAGAACTACTAACATTTTTGCAAGTTCTGCATATGTTACGTCATTTTCTGGTTTGAAAGATTTGTCTGGGTAACCTTGTAACATTGCTTGTCCGTTAGCTTCTGCTGGAACTGTTGTTCCTACAGTGATAACTCCATTAGCCCAGTGTGAAGTTTCAACGTCACTATAAAGTTTCATTGAACCTTGTAATTTTTCAGCTAATTCTTTGTTACCATTAGCGAATACTAATAATTTAGTAATTTCGGATCTTTTAATGTTTTTGTCAAATCCGTAGTCTCCATCTTCATAACCTTCAACAAATTTTTTGTCGATAATATATTGGATTTTGTTTTCTTTTCCAACTATTTTTTCAACTTTTTCTGTAGCTTTTTCTTCTTTAGCTTCAGTTTTTGTTTCGGCTGCGAAGACAGATGTGAATGTTCCTAGTACCATTACTAAAGCAAGTACTAGTGATAATATCTTCTTGTTCATTTGTCTTTCGACCTCCTTAAAATTTTTGTAGACCTACAAAAGTCTTAAGCTGTCCACTATGGATCAGCTCTAAGAGGGCGACAAATTAAAACACTACCCTTTTACAAATAATATTTAATTGTCATGTTCCTCTTTGTTATTATTATACACTAATATTAGTTATATTAAAATTACACTTGTATTACAAATCAGCTGAAAGGCTTAAAATTACAAGATTCCATTGGAATATTAAAGTATTGTATTTATTTTATACTATTCTTAGTATAAAATAGTTTTGTTTTAAAAAAAAAGACGCCAATATAGGCGTCTTTTAATTTAGTTTTTAAAGCTATGGATTGGGGCTGGGATTAAACCACCTCTAGCTACGAATTTTTCTGATTGAACATTTCCTATATCCATTATTGGCGCATAGCCTAGTAGGCCTCCAAATTCTGCCTTGTCTCCTACTTTTTTCCCATAGACTGGTATTACTCTTACTGCCGTTGTCTTGTTGTTTATTACTCCTATGGCTGCTTCGTCAGCTATAATTGCTGATATGGTTGAGGCACTTGTGTCTCCTGGTATTGCAATCATATCTAGTCCTACTGAACAAACTGAGGTCATGGCTTCTAGTTTGTCAAAGGTTAGGTGGCCTGAGCTAGCTGCTGCTATCATACCTTCATCTTCTGAAACTGGTATAAAGGCTCCTGAAAGTCCTCCTACATTGGAAGATGCCATAATTCCGCCTTTTTTTACTGCGTCGTTTAGCATGGCAAGGGCTGCTGTTGTACCGTGACCTCCTACTGTATCTATTCCTATTTCTTCTAAGATTCTGCCTACGCTATCTCCTACTGCTGGGGTTGGGGCTAGGGACAAGTCAATTATCCCAAAGTTTGTGTCTAATCTTTTGGCTGCTTCTCTTCCTACTAATTCGCCCATCCTTGCTATTTTAAAGGCTGTTTTCTTTATGGTTTCTGCTACTACATCAAAGGGCTGTCCTTTGACTTTTTCTAGGGCACATTTTACTACTCCTGGTCCTGAAACTCCTACATTTATTATAGAGTCTGCTTCTCCTACTCCATGGAAGGCTCCTGCCATAAAAGGATTGTCTTCTACTGCATTGGCAAACACTACAAGTTTTGCACAGCCTATTGAGTCTTGGTCTTTTGTTCTTTTAGCAAGGTCTTTTATAACTTTACCCATAGATGCTACTGCGTCCATATTTATTCCCGTTTTTGTTGAGCCTACATTTACACTGGAGCAAACGTAGTTTGTTGTTGAAAGGGCATGGGCTATGGAGTCTATTAAAACATAGTCTGCCTTATTAAAGCCTTTTTGGACTAGGGCTGAAAAACCTCCTACAAAGTCTACACCTACTTCTTTTGCTACTTTATCTAGGGTTTGAGCGTATATGGTGTAGTCATCTAGGTCTGTTGCTCCTGCTATAAGTGATATTGGTGTTACTGAAATTCTATTGTTTATTATAGGAATTCCGTATAATTGGGATATTTCTTGTGATGTTTTTACTAGATTTTCAGTTTTTCTCATCATCTTTTCATAGATTTTTTTGTTGGCTACTTTTGGATCTTGGTCTATGCAATCTAGTAGGGAAATTCCCATTGTTACCGTTCTTATGTCTAGGTTTTCTTGTTCTAGCATTCTAAGAGTTTCTAATATTTTACTATTGTTCATCTCTTCCTCCTTATATTTGGTGCATAGAGTTAAAGATGTCTTCGTGTTGAACTTTAATGTACATCCCGATTTCTTCTCCAAGTTTTGTGAATCCGTCTACTATTTCTTTAAATTCTACACTACTTTGAGATATGTCTACTATCATAAGCATGGTAAAGTAGTCATCCATTATAGTTTGGTTTATGTCTACTATGTTTAGGTGGTATTTTACTACTAATTCTGTTGCTTTATAGACTATACCTATTTTATCGTCTCCTATAAATGTTATTACAGCTTTCATTTTTACCTCCCAGTTTTCTCGTTTTGAATTATTATATCATAATTTTTTTGATATTTGCTCTTTTACTTAAATTTGAATTTAAAAGACTTTCAAACTAAGTTTTATTTTAGCTTGAAAGTCTTATTTTTAATTTAATGCTTTTTTCTTTTCTCTAATTTGTTCTATTAGGATTGGGACTATTTCAAATAGATCTGCTTGAATTGCATAGTGGGCTTCTTTCATTATTGGAGCATCTTTGTCCTTGTTTATGGCAACTATTATTTCTGAGTCTCTCATTCCCTGAAGGTGTTGGGTTGCTCCTGATATGCCTATAGCAATATATAGTTTTGGTTTTACTTTTTGTCCTGAAACTCCTATAAAGTTTTCTTTTGGTATCCAAAGTTGGTCTGCTAGTGGTTTACTTCCTCCTAGGGCTGCTCCTAATTCTTCTGCTAATTCTTTTATTAACCCCATATTTTTTGGCTCCCTTAGTCCTAGCCCTCCTGCAACTATTATTTTTGCTTCTGAGATTTTTGGTGTTTTATCTCTTTTTTCTATTTGTCCTAGTATTTCAGTTAAAAAGTCTTTATCTTCTAGGGAAAAGTCTAGTTTTTCTACTGTTCCTTGTCTACTTTCATCTTTTTTAGCTGGTTTGAATACTGAATCTCCAAGTGTTCCTATTTGTGGATAGGTTGAGATCCTAATGTCTGAAAAAAGTTGACCATCAAAGCTTGGTCTTATCCACCTAAAGTCTTTCTTGTCTGATGTTAGCTTTATATCTGCACATTCTGCTACTAGACCTATATTTCTTCTGGCACATATTCTCCCTCCTAGGTCTCTTCCATTGCTTGTGGCTGAAATTAAGATAGCTAGTGGATTGTAGTCTTCTATTGTCTTATTTAAAATTTTTGTATAGGCTAAGGTTGTGTAATTTTTTAATTTTTCATCCTCTGCTAGGATTACTTTATCTGAACCTAGCTTTATTAGGTCTTGGGCTTGATCTTCTATTTTATCTCCTATTAAAAGTGTATAAACTTCTTGGTTTATTTGGTCTGCTAGTTCTCTTGCTTTTCCTAGGATTTCTTTTGTTAGTTTTGATATTTTATTTTTTTCTAGTTCTGCTACTACTAAAATATTTTTGTATTGCATTATGCCACCTCCTTAAATAAAGTCATTTTCTTCTAAGATATTTATTAGTTGTCTAGCTTGTTCTTCTGGTGTTTCACCCTTTATTTCTTTTCCTTTTGCTTTTCCTTCTAATTCAAATATTTTTACTACTTGAGTTGGAGATCCTTCTACTCCTAGTCTACTTTTATCTGCATCTATATCATCGCTTGATAGGATTGGTATATCTTCATCGTCTATTTCAGCCAATTTTGTTTTTCTTAGTTTTCCTACTTCATTGGCATCTTTCATTACACTAAGCAGGACTGGAGTTTGTAATTTTTGTTTTTCTATTCCTGTAGGTATTTTCCTAAGGATTTCTAGGTAACCATCTTTAAATTCAGCGTCTTTTAGGTAGGTTGCTTGGTTTATTCCTAAAAATTCTGCTAGTTCTGGTCCTACTTGACCTGTATCTCCATCGCTTGTTTGAGTTCCTGTTAGGATTATATCAAAATTGCCTAATTTTTTTATTGTTTTAGCTAAAGTGTAGGAAGTTGCTAGAGTATCTGAACCTTTAAAGTCCATAGAACATACTAAATATCCTTTGTCTGCTCCTCTTGCTAGTGATTCTTTTACGGCTTTTTTTGCTGATGGTGGCCCCATTGATAGGACTGTTATTTCTCCACCATTTTCTTTTTTTAGTTTTAAGGCAAGGGTTAGGGCGTTTAAATCTGCTGGATTAATTACCATCCTTACTCCTTCTCTTATTAGGTTGTGTGTTTGTGAGTCTATTTTAACTCTGTTAAATTTAGGTACATGTTTTACGCAAACTAAATATTTCATAAATTACTATTACCTCCTGTATCATTAATTTTATTATACCATTCTGATAGAATTTTAATAGGTGTTTTCTACTATTCTTAATTTTGTGGCATAAAAAAAGAGTCTATTTAAAAACTCTTTTTTTAAAAGTATATTTTTATATGTATTAAAAGTTTAATAAGTGCTCTAAAATAATTCTATTAAAAATTTATTGGTCTTATTTGATTTATTTCTTATTCATTTTAATTTTTCTGCCTTTATAGGTTTAAATCTATTTCTAGATTTATTTAAAAGTATATTTTATCTAATCTAAAATTAATTTAAAAGCTACTAAGTTAAGGGCTATGTATATGACTATAAACAGAAAAACTAGGAGCAATATTTTTTTTATGTCTTTTTTATTCATCTTAGCCTCCTTTAAAATTTCTTAATTTATAGTCTATCACTTATATATTATAATAAGTTTACTATATTATTAAAATTTTATAAAGGCTATTTAATAAATTTATAAAAAAATAGAGTGTATATCCACTCTATTTTTTTATTTTAAGATTAAATTCTTGCCACACCTTGTTCTTTGGCAACTTTTGCAACTTCTTCTGCTACTTTTTCTGATACTCCTTCTTGGAATATTGATGGAACTATATGGTCTGATTTTAGGTCTTTTTCTTCTACCATGGCTGCTATTCCCTTGGCTGCTGCCATTTTCATTTCTTCTGTTATTTTAGAAGCTCTTACTTTTAAGGCTCCTTTGAAAAGTCCAGGAAAGGCTAGGACATTATTTATTTGGTTAGGAAAGTCTGATCTTCCTGTACCTGCTATTGCTGCTCCTGCTTCTAGGGCTAGGTTGTAGTCTATTTCCGGCTCTGGATTTGCCATAGCTAGGACTATTGAATCTTTTTTCATTGATGCTACCATTTCAGGTGTTACTATGCCAGCTGTTGATACTCCAATAAAGATATCTGATTTTGCCATTGCTTCTTCTAGGCTAAGATCTTCGTCTTCATTGTTTGTTACTTCTAGAATTTCTTTTTTTACGAAGTTATATGAATCTTTATTTTTTGATGATAGGATTCCTTTTGAGTCAAAGGCATAAATATTGCCCACTCCTAAGTCTTTCATCATTTTTATTATAGATGAACCTGCCGCTCCTGCACCGCTTACTACTGCAACTGTATCTTTCGCTTCTTTTTTAAGTAATTTAAAGGCATTTATTAGGCCTGCTGTTACTACAATAGCTGTTCCATGTTGGTCATCGTGGAATACTGGTATATCTAATTCTTCTTTTAATCTTCTCTCTATTTCAACACATCTTGGTGCAGAAATATCTTCAAGGTTTATTCCTCCAAAGGTTGGTGCTATTGCTTTTACTGCTTGAATTATTTCTTCTGTGTCTTTTGTATCAAGAACTATTGGTATGGCATTTACTTGACCGAATTGTTTAAATAAGACACTTTTTCCCTCCATTACTGGTAGGGCTGCTTGGGGTCCTATATCTCCTAGACCTAAGACTGCTGTGCCGTCTGAAACTACGGCTACTATATTGCCTTTCCAAGTGTATTTATAAGCATTTTCAACATCTTCATTTATCTTTCTGCAAGGCTCTGCTACTCCTGGGCTATATGCTAGGGATAAATCATCAGCATTTTTTACTTCTGCTGCAACGTGAACATCTATTTTACCTTGCCACTCTTCATGCTTTTTTAGAGCTCTTTCATAAATATTTTCCATATTACCACTCCTTTATTTATAGTCTAATTTTAACCTAGCTAAGTTATAATTGCAAAAGAAAAGAGCCTTCCTTTTTAAGGTAAGGCTCTTTTCTTCTCATATATACTAACTTTTATTAAAGTATACTTAATTTTTATAAAAATATATAAGTTATATTATATTTGTCTTCTTGTCTTTTATAATAACTTTAGAAATTAAATTGTATAATTTTTTTCTTTAACTTCTAAAGATATATTACTTACCATTTTCATTTTTATTAATATTCCTAGTGCATAAGTTCATTTATATTTGCCATTTCAACTTTTTCTATATCATATAAATTTAATTCAAAATCAGGACTTTTAAGACTTATAAACAAGAGCATAGTTGCTTTAAAGGATTAATTTCTCTTATTTTAAAATAAGTCTTTCTTCTATATATTTAGTTTTTATTATTTTAAATTTAATATAGATTATACTAATAAAAAACCTTACATTTAATGTAAGGTTTCCTTTAAGCATTTTTAGCTTTTTCTGCTTGTTTTATTACTTGTCTATCTTTTTCTAGCATATTCTCTTTATCCATATATATTTTATAGCCTGAGTCTAAACTTTTTACATCTTTGCCCATAGAGGACATAACTCTTCCTGCTAGGTAAGACCTAACTCCTATTTGATATATTACATAGGTCTTATCATCTGATAATTCTTCTGTTTTTTCTCTAATTTGACCTATAGGCATATTTATGGCTCCTTCAAGTTCTTCCTCTGATTTGTCATAAATATTTATTAATTTGCCACCTTTTTCTAGTATTTGATCTAGTTCTTCTGAACTTATTGTTTCAACTAGTCCATCTAGTATATTTTCTGCTGCATATCCAACTAGGTTTATTACGTCTTTTGCCCCTCCATAAGGTGGTGCATAGGCTAACTCTAATTGAGTTAGATCTCTAACTGTCATTTTTCCATAAAGGGCTGTTGCTATAACATCAATTCTCTTATCTACGCCTTTTCCTCCTATTGCTTGGGCTCCTAATATTTTTCCTGTTTTATTTTCAAATAATAATTTGAATGACATCATAATGGAGTCTGGGTAGTAACCTGCATTGGATAAGGGATGAGTATGGACTGTCCTATAGTCTATTCCTAAGTCCTTTAATCTTTTTTCATTCATTCCAGTGCTGGCAACTTGAAGGTCAAAAACTTTTACAATTGATGTTCCAAAAAAACCAGTATATTCGTCATCTATTGAACATATATTATTTGCTGCAATTCTAGCACATCTATTGGCTGGTCCTGCTAGGGCTAGGCTCATTGTTTCTCCTAGTATGGCATCTTTAAACTCTATTACATCTCCTACTGCATATATATTTTCATCTGATGTTTGTAGTTTTTTATTTACCTTTATATGCCCTTTTTCTCCTAGGTCTAGTCCTGCTTCTTTTGCAAGGCTACTCTCTGGACTAATTCCTATGGATAGAATTATCATATCTGTTTTTATTTCTTTGCCGCTTTTTGTTATTATTTTTCTTCCTTTTTCTTCTATTTTTTCTACTATATCAGATAAAATAATTTTAACATTTTTATTTTCTAGGTGTTCTTGAGCAATCCTTGCCATATCTGGATCTATTGGTCCCATTATTTGGTCTGATCCTTCTATTATTGTAATATCTTTACCTAAATTGTGAAGGTTTTCTGCCATTTCTACGCCTATAAGTCCACCGCCTATTATTGCAACTTCTTTTACTTGATCTTTTAAAGCAAAGTTTTTTAATTCTTCTGTATTCTCTACTGTTCTTAGGGTAAATAAATCATCTGCTTGATCTAAACCTTTTAAAGGTGGTTTTACTGGGGATGCTCCTGTTGCAATAAGCAATTTGTCATAACTTTCTTCGTAAACTTGTCCTATTTTTAGATTTTTTACTTCTAATGTTTTTTCTTTTGGATTAATTTTTGTAACTTCTGAAAAATTTCTTATATCTAAATTAAATTTTTCCTTCATTTCTTCAACTGTTTGAACTAAAAGTTTTTCTTTTTCTTTTATTACATTTCCTATGTAATAGGGAAGTCCACAATTTGCATAGGATATATATTCTCCTTTTTCAAACATTATTATTTCTAAATCTTCATCTAATCTTCTAAGTCTTGCTGCTGCCGTTGCTCCTCCAGCTACTCCACCTATTATTAATACTTTCATATTTCCTCCTATATAATTAAAAAACTTATATCTACTTTTAATTTATTTAATTTTTACCCTATTTAATTAATAATATATATATGATTTTATGATTTATTTACTACTTATTTTTTAATTTTTTAAATATTATATTGTCATCTTTATAATTGACTCCTAAATATCCTGCTTCTAAAATCTCTTTTATTTTTTCATCTTCTCTCCTATCTAGGATGATTTCTTGGTCTGTGAAAGTTAAGTTATTTTCTGAATTTCTATAGAATAAAAATCTTTTTTTACCTTCTGGGTAAGTTTCGTCTGGGTAGGCATATACTAGGTCAACTATGTAGTAATTGTATTTAAAAACATTTCTATAGGAGTAGGGATTGTCTGGAGAAACGGTTGATAGGAAGTGCTTATATCCTTTTTCTGTCATTAATTTTTCTAATATTTCTCTAGTTTTATTTTGCACTCCCCTTCCTCTTATACTTTCTTCTACCATCGTGCTTTCATGGTGAACTATTTTTTCTTGGTCTATTCTTATATTTTTTATATTTTTTATAATTGAATCTTCATATTTTTCTATTCTTAGGTATCTAAAGGCTAGTAATTCCATTTCTTTATAAACCCCAAGGACAAGTCCTCCTGAGTCTATTGCATCTTCTAAATCTTTTTTTGTGTCAGTTGCAAAAGTTTCTTTATTTTCTATTTTTTCGTATATTTTGTTCATTAGGTCTAGAACTTGGTCTAGATTTTCTTTTTCTAATTGGCAATACTCTAGATTTTCTATTTTCTTTATCTTTTTCATATATCTACACCTCTCTTTTTAATATTATTATATCATTGTTTTAAAAAAATATAGAAAAATAAGAAGAAGTGGATATCCACTTCTTCTTATTTAGGTATATTTATTTTTATTGTTGTTCCTTGATTTAATTGAGATTCTGCTTCTATATTTCCTCCATGATTTTTTACTATGTGTTTTACTATGCTTAATCCCAAGCCAGTTCCACCTCGTTTTTTAAATCTGGATTTGTCTACTCTATAGAACCTTTCAAATATTCTGTCTATATCTTTTTTATCTATGCCAATCCCTGTATCTTTTACTGAAATTTTAACTTCTTTACTTGTTTCTTCTAAGTTAATATCAATTTTACCACCTTCAACATTATATTTTATGGCATTGTCTACTAAATTAGATATTACTTCCCAAATCATTACTGGGTTTGAATACAAAATAGCATTTCCACTTTTAGAAAATTTTATATTTTTTTCTTCTGCTTTATTGGTAAAATCAGAAATAACTTCTTCTACTAGTTTAGATAGGTCAATTTCTTCTTTTACAAATTGTCTTCCTTCTTCTAATTTGGATATTTTTATTATTTCATCTATTAAACCTAGTAGTCTTTTGGATTCTTCAAAAATGCTATTTATTATTTCTTCCTGGTCTTTTTCTTCTACCATATTATTTTTTAGTAGTTCTGCAAAACCACATATTGAAGTTAGTGGAGTTTTTAATTCATGTGATACATTGGCTGAGAATTCTTCTCTTATTTTTTCTGCTCTTAGTCTTTTTGTTTCATCTATTAGTAGAATTATTGAGCCTGTTATTTTCTCTTCATAATACACAGGATTAATATAATACTTTATCATTCTATCTTCTACTTCTATTTTGCCGCTTGAAGCATTCCCTTTATAAGCTTCTTCTAAACTACTTAAAAGCTCTTCTCTTCTTGTAGCATAAATAATATTTTTGTTTAATGGATTTTCTCCACATTCTAATATTTTTATTGCTTCTTTATTTATAGATAGGATGGATTTATCTAAATCTAAGATTAAAAGACCTTCTCTCATATTTTCAAGTATGAGCATAAGTTTGTCTCTTTCTCTTTTTATTTCTTCTAATTGAAGGGCTATTGTTTCTTTTTGACTACTTATTTCTGATATAAAGGGAGATATTTCTGGTATTTTATCTAAGTCTACTTTATCTATGTCCCCATCAAAGGATTCTAAGGGCTCAAGAATTTTCTTAGTTGCATATCTTGATAGTAGTATTGATAGAATGAATAAAAGAATGATGGTTATTAAGGTCAAGGGTAATATATTTAAAAAGGCTCCTATTATATTATCATTTTCCATTGATAGTCTTAGTATAGTTCCATCTTTTAATTCTGATGCTAAATAATAAGTTTCTTTTGATAGGGTTGAAGAGTATCTATTGGAATTATACCTTCCAAATTCTTTGGCTCCTTTTATTTCTTCACGATCTTTATGGTTTTCTAAGCTTTCTGCATCAACAAAGGAGTCAAATATTGGACTTCCATCTTTATGAAAGTAGGATATTCTAATTTCTTTATTAAAGTGTGATATTTCATTTAAATATTCATATCGTTTTTCTTCGTTTCTGTTTGTTAGGTTTTTTTCTACTATATTTATTACAGTTGATAAATTTTTTTCTGTATTTTTTTTATAGTTATTGTAATTTATAACTAAAGAAATTGCTGTAGAAAGGAGTAAGCTTAAGAGGGATATATAAACTAAATTTCTAAATATTTTTTTATTCATAATCTCCTCCTGCTGAAATTTTATATCCTACTCCTCTAACAGTTTTTATAAGATCTCTTTTTTCTCCTAGTTTTTCTCTTAGAAGTTTAATATGCATATCAACTGTTCTTGTTTCACCTTGATAGTCATAGCCCCATACAGAATTTAAGAGAACTTCTCTTGACAATACAATATCTATATTATTCATCATGTATTTTAAGAGTTCAAATTCTTTGTAAGTTAGGACTACTGGTTCTTCATCTACTAATACTTTTCGTCTTAAAAGATCTATTTTAATTCCTTTAAACTTCATAGAATTTTCTATTTGTTTGTTATTTCTTCTAAGTAGGGCATTTACTCTTGAAAGCAATTCTAAGACTGAAAAAGGTTTTGCCATATAGTCATCGGCTCCTAAGTCTAAAGAGCTTACTATATCATACTCAGAATTTTTAGCTGTTATCATCATAATTGGTATAGATGATGTTTCTGGATTTTGTTTTAAACTTCTTAGTATTTCTGTTCCACTCATATCTGGTAACATTATATCTAATAAAATTAAGTCGGGAATTTCTTTATTAATTTCTTTAAAAAATTCCTTTCCTCTTTCAAATCCTTTGCATCTATAATTTTTAGATTTAAGTGCATATTCAATTAATTTTTGTATTGAATTATCGTCTTCTACTATATATATAAGCATTTTATCCCTCTATCGAAAATATTACCCAGTGCGAAATATTAACCGCGTGGTCAGCAATTCTTTCAAGATATTTTGCTATCATTATGAAATCTATAACACTTGCTGGATTTAGGCTATCTTCCTTTATATGTTGAATTAAATCGTCTCTTACTGTTACAAAATAATTATCTACTATATCGTCATCGCCTCTTATAGTTTTTGCTGATTCTACATCTTCTTCTACAAAGGCATTTATAGTTTTTCTTACCATGGCTATTGTAGCAACAGACATTTCTTTAATGTGATCTACACTTTTTATATTGTAATCTTGATTTAAATTTTCACATATTTCTGCTATATCTCTTGCTTGATCTCCCATTCTTTCCATGTCTGTTATCATTTTTAGGGCTGCAGAGATTGTTCTTAAGTCGCCCGCTACTGGTTGTTGTTCTAATAGTAGTCTTAAACAGTGTGACTGAATTAAGCTTTCCATACTATCGATTTCTTCTTCATAGTCACATACTTCTTTAGCTATTTCAGAGCTTCTTAAAGTAACTAAGCTAACCGCTTTTTCTATAGCTCTTTCTACTAAAATACCCATTTGAAGCATTTCATCTTTTAATGAAATTAATTCTTGATCAAATCTTTTTCTCATTTTATCACCCAAACCTTCCGGTTATATAATCTTCTGTTCTCTTGTCTGTAGGATTTGAAAATAATTGGAAAGTGTCTCCAACTTCTATTATTTCTCCAGTTAGGAAGAAGGCTGTCTTATCAGAAACTCTTGATGCTTGTTGCATATTATGAGTTACCATGATAATAGTATACTCTTTTTTTAGCTCTGTTACTAGTTCTTCAATTTTTAATGTGGAAATTGGATCAAGGGCTGAGGTTGGTTCGTCCATTAAAATTACTTCTGGGCTTACGCTAAGAGCTCTTGCTATACAAATTCTTTGTTGTTGTCCTCCCGATAGAGACATTGCATTCTTCTTTAAATCATCTTTAACTTCTTCCCAAATAGCTGCTGACTTTAATGAAGTTTCTACTATTTGATCTAGAGTTTTCTTATCCTTTACTCCATGGGTTCTTGGTCCATAAGTTATATTGTCATATATGGACATTGGAAATGGGTTTGGTGATTGAAATACCATTCCTATTCTCTTTCTTAATAGGTTAACATTGTAATTCTTGTCGTATATATCTTGTCCATCAAGACTTATTTTTCCTTCTATTTTACAACCTTCTATTAAATCATTCATCCTATTTATACATTTTAAGGTGGTTGATTTCCCACATCCTGAGGGTCCTATAAAGGCTGTTATTTCTTTTTCATTTACTTCTAGATTTACATTTTTTAAGGCTTTAAAATCACCATAATATAAGTCTAAATTTTCTATTTTTATTTTTGGGTTCAACTTGTAACCTCCACGAATTTATCTGCAATTTTCTTTGATGCGTAGTTTATAATTAGTACCACTGTTAAAAGTACCATTGCTGTAGAATAGGCTTCTCCAATGTGTAGTCCTTCTGATGATAACATATACATGTGTAATGATAGGGTTCTGGAAGAGGACATTATACTTCTTGGTAATTCAGTTGCTGTTCCTAGTGTGTATATTAAACAAGCTGTTTCTCCTATTATACGTCCTGTTGCAAGTATAACTCCTGATAATATTCCTGGCATTGCTATTGGAAGAACTACTCTAAATATGGTCCTAAGTCTTCCAGCTCCTAAGGCAAAACTAGCATGTCTTATTGAGTCGTTTACACTCTTTAGGGATTCTTCTGTAGAGCGAATTATTAGAGGAAGTATCATTATTGACACTGTGCATACACCCGATAGAATTGAATACCCAAATTTAAGGGCTATACCGAAGAATAACATACCAAACAAACCATATACTATTGAAGGTATTCCTTGAAGTGTTTCAGCTGCAAGTCTTATTACTTCTACTATTTTAGAGCCTTTTTTAGCATATTCTACTAGATAGATTGCTGTGAAAACTCCTATTGGCGTTGCTAATATGATTGATAGGAAAACAACTATTACTGTTGTAACTATAGCTGGAAACATAGACACGTTATCTGATGTATAGTTTAGAGAAAACATACTTAGTTTAAAGTGAGGAATTCCCCTTAATATTACATATCCGATTATTATTACTAGGGATCCAAAGGTAAAAATAACTGATAACATACTAACTAATCTATAAGCATTTAACATATTTTTAGATTTTAAAAACATGGCAGAAAATAGAACTAACAGAATTATAACTGCCAACAATACAAGTTTAGTTGTCATAGTATTTCACTCCTCTTTTTAAAGATGAAAAATGACAAGTTTATTATTAGAATAAATATAAAAAGAACACAAGCTGTTGCTATTAGAGCTTCTCTGTGTATTCCTTCTGCATATCCCATTTCTAGTACTATATTTGTTGTCATTGTTCTAATTCCTTTTAGGATATTAAAGCTTAATCTAGTTTGATTTCCCGCTACTAAAATTACAGCCATTGTTTCTCCTATAGCTCTACCTATACCTAGTATTATTCCTGCAAAAATACCTGATCTCGCTGCTGGTAATATTATTTTTAGTGCAGTTCTTTCATGATTTGCACCTAAAGCTATACTACCTTGATAGTAGGATTCAGGTACTGCTTTTATTGCAGTTTCGGCAATACTTATTATTGTTGGCAAAATCATTATTAGAAGTAATATACTAGCTGTGAGCATATTCATACCATTTCCACCGAATAGTTGTTTCATTATTGGCACTATTGCTGTTAAGGCAAAGAAACCATATACTATTGAAGGTATTCCTGCCATTAAATTAAGGGCTGGTTTTAAAATTTTATATAATCCCTTTGGACATTCTAGGGCCAAAAATGATGAGGTAAAAACTGCTATTGGTATAGCCATAATACTAGCTAGGATTGTTATCATTAAAGATCCCATTATCATTGAAAATATACCATAGGATGCTGGTTTATCTAGCGGCTTCCACTGAGTATTAAAAATAAAATCCTTTATACCAATTTTAGTAAAAACGGACAAACCTCCATTAAATATGAATAGAGATATTAATATTATAAATATGACAGAAAGTAAAGCACAGAGTAAGAAAAAGTATTTCATTATTTCTTCTCTGTACTCTGCTGATTTCTGCCTATCTTTTTGATAGTTTTTATTTTCCATTTACCTCAGACCAATCACCTATAGTTCCTTCAAAAATATCTTTAATATTTTCTAGAGTTAAATCTTCTAATGAGCTTTCTTTATTAACTATAACTGCTATACCATCCATTGCTATTACTTCTTTTTCTATTCCTGTTTCACTATCTTTTAATTCTCTTGATGCCATACCTATTTCTGCTGTTCCTTCTTGAGCTGCTTTAATTCCAGCTGATGAACCTGTTGCTTGGATATCTGCTTTGAATTCAGGATTGAATTTTTGGTATCCTTCAACTAATTTTTCCATTAGTGGGGTAACTGATGTTGAACCAGCTATTGTTATTTGAGCTGATGAACCTGAGCCTTGATAAGCTTCTCCAGTCATTTCTGGAACATATCCTTCTGCTTCAACTATTTTTTGGCCTTCGTCTGTTTTAATATATTTTAAGAAATCCATAACTTCTTCAGAAACGCCTTCTTTATATAATATATTAAATGGTCTTGCTATTTTATATTCTCCTGATTTAATGTTTTCTGGTGTTGCTTCTACGCCTTCTACTTTTACTGCTTTAACTGTGTCATTTAAAGATCCTAAAGAAATGTAACCAATTGCTGTATTATCACTTGCTACTGTTGTCATTACAGCGTCAGTTGAGTTTTGAACTACTGCTTCTTCTGATGTATTGTCTGTTTCTTCTCCAGCATCATTTTTTGCTAGGATTCCTGTTATTTCTGTGAAGGCTCCTCTTGTTCCTGATCCTTGCTCTCTAGAAATTACATTAATTGTTCCTTCTAATTTATTATCTGCGGTTTCTTCACTTGCTACATTTGTGTTATTTTTATCTGCATTATTTGCAGCATTATTCCCACAAGCTACTACTGAAAACATCATTGTTCCTACTAAAGCTCCTAGAGCGATTTTCTTTCCTACATTTTTAAATTCCATTGATTTCCATCCTTTCAATTTTTACAATTTTTTAAGTCATCTGTATTATATAAATGAATTGTAAATTAAAAAGCTTGTAATTGTAAAATTGAGGTAAAATAATTTACAATTGATATTTTTTATTATGTTATAATTATTTTGATTGGAGGTTTTATGAAAAATTTTTTAGTTAGGAAAAATATAAATATAAGCTTAAAGGCTTATTTTGTTGACGCTCTTGGGGCTATGGCTTATGGTTTATTTGCTTCACTTCTCGTAGGTACAATACTTAATACTATAGGTAGTGAATTTAATATAGCATTTCTTAGTGAGACTATTTGGCCTTTAGCCCAAAAGGCAACTGGTCCAGCTATTGCTGTTTCAATAGCTTATGCTCTTAAGGCTCCTCAACTTGTTTTGTTCTCTAGTGCTGTTGTCGGAGTTGGAGGTTATGAACTTGGTGGCCCAATTGGAGTTTTTATATCTAGTATATTTGCTGTTGAGTTCGGTAAGTTAGTATCTCAGGAAACTAAAATTGATATTGTTATAACACCTATTGTTACAGTTTTAATCGGTATGATAATTGCCACTTTTATAGGTCCATATATTCAATATTTTATGGAGAGTCTTGGAAGACTTATTATCATTAGTACAAATCAACAACCTTTTGTAATGGGAATTTTAGTAGCAACTCTTGTTGGTATTGCTCTTACTCTTCCTATATCTTCTGCTGCCATTTGCATGATGTTATCTTTGTCTGGGCTTGCTGGTGGTGCAGCTACTGTTGGTTGCTCTGCTCAAATGATTGGCTTTGCTGTTATATCTTTTAGGGACAATGGTCTTGATGGTTTAATTGCACAAGGACTTGGAACTAGTATGCTACAAATGCCTAATATTATTAAAAATTCAAAAATTTGGATACCACCTATTCTTAGTTCTGCTATTTTAGGTCCTGTATCTACTTTAATTTTTAAAATGGAAAATACTCCTCTTGGTTCTGGTATGGGAACTAGTGGACTTGTTGGACAAATTGGAACTTATAACTCAATGAAGGGTATTTATTCTTCTAGTAATTTAATGCTTATAATTATTTTATTACATTTTATTCTACCTGCACTTTTATCTTATACTTTTTATTATTTTATGAGGAAAAAAGGTCTAATTAAAGATGGAGATATGACTTTAAAAAAATAGTTATGGTTTATTTAAAATGACCCCAAAGGCTGAACCTAGAAATTCAACTTTTGGGGTCAGTACAACTCCATAACTATTTTTATTTATTACATATTCTTTAAAGTTTTTACCATATGGTCTACTGCTTCTGGAACTTTATCTGATATTAAAGAGATTCCATTATTTATAAAATGGTTTCCTATTACAAGCTCTCCGTGAGCCTTAAAATTAGGCATTGTTCCAAACTTTTGCGATATTACACTAAAACTAGGATACTTAATTTTTATTCCTCCTAATTCTTCATTATCTATCAACCTATCTTCATATAATTTCCTAATTAATCTAGACGTATCATTTTCATAAGCTAATTTTTCTAGATTCATACTTGGACCTGTGGCATTTATAATTATATCTGCCTTTAGACTTTTTTCCTTAGTTGTTATTATAAATTGTTCATAGAATTTTATATCTTTAATATCTGAATATATTCTTAGCTTATCTTTTTCTAATAAGTCCATGATTTTTAAGGTATTTTCTTTTGGCATCGGACTTTGCCATATTAGGTAAAGAGTCTTATAATTCTTCATGAATTCTAGTCTATCTGACATAGAAAGTTTTTCCCAAACATCTGGATACTTATATTTGTTTTTTAAAATAATTTCTTGTAATATTCCTAACTCTTCTAAATGATCTAATTCAAATTTAAATCCGTCATATACTGACATGCTTAATAATTCTTTAAACATATTAAATGAAATTTTATAATTTAAAGCATCTTTTTTTATTGCTTCTATTATAGCTTCTAAGCTTGGTTTTTCTTTTGCAATTTCTATGTCTAAGTTAGGAGTTTTTACTTGTGCTTTTTTACCTCTGACTAAAGGAAATAGACCATTTCTTGAAATAGTTTTTATTATTCCCTTATAGTTATATTTATATAGAAAAACTATTATATCTACTGCTGATAGTCCTGATCCTATTATTCCTAATCTTTGAGTATTTAACAACCTATCCTTTTTATCTATTAAAGGATAGGGAGTTTCTATAAAATTTTTACTATTTTTAAGGCCATAGTGGTCTTTTAATGGTAATTGACCTATGCATAGGTGGATACCATCTACTAGATAAGAATTTTCTTTTGTTTTTATTTTAAATTTATTATCTTTTTTTTCTATATCTTCTACTAGTTCATTGTAAAATTTGACATTTTCCTTCTTTATATATTTATTAAAAACATCTAAGGCGTATTGTCCAAATTGAGTTCTTGAAGTAAACTCTCTATCTAGAGAGACTGGATCATTATCCTTTAACCAACTTATATATCCATCAAATTTCCCATCTAAACTCATCCTATTTTGTCTTTGATTTAAAAGTAGGGCTTGGTCATCTTCTATAAAGGGTAAGCCTCTTCCGGCATGGTCTTCTCTATCAAAAATTAAAATTTCTATATTTTCGTTTTTTTTATTTTCACAATAATATCTTAATACATTTATCCCCGCTATTCCAGCTCCAATAATTGCTATTTTCATAATACACCTTCTTATTTTTATAATGTATATTTCTAATTACATTATAAATTATATATTCTTTTTTAATATTACTCAAGTATTATTAGAATATGGGTATATTCTTTAGATGCTTACTTTGAATTATTATATATATATGTAAAAACACTATTTTAAAATAAATTTATGGAATGAAATAAATTTTAAAATTAATAATATCTTTAAAAATAAAAATAATTACATTAAACTAGCTTTGTTTTCAAAAATACTCTATTTGCTGTCCTTATTAATTAAAAAAAAAGAAATCCTAATGGATTTCTTTTTTTTTAATTAAACTAATTCAATTATTGCTTCTTCTGCTCCGTCACCACGACGATTTCCTAGTTTTAAAATTCTAGTATATCCACCGTTTCTTGATTCATAATTTGGTGCAATTTCAGTAAAAAGTTTTGTCACTACATCTTCATCATAAATATATGATAATGCTTGTCTTCTTGCATGAAGATCTCCGCGTTTTCCTAGAGTGATCATCTTTTCAGCCATTCTTTTTGTTTCTTTAGCTCTTGTTACTGTTGTTGTCATTTTTCCATCTCTTAATAGAGAGGTAACAAGATTTCTTAACATGGCTTTTCTATGAGCAGTTGGGCGACCAAGCTTTCTTAACTTTGCCATTTTGACCCTCCTTTATTCCTCTTCTTTTTTCAATCCTAAGCCTAATTCAGCTAATTTATGTTCAACTTCTTCTAATGATTTTCTTCCAAGATTTCGTACTTTCATCATGTCATCTTCAGTCTTTTCTGTAAGTTGTTCTACAGTGTTTATATTTGCACGTTTTAAACAGTTAAATGATCTTACAGAAAGGTCTAATTCTTCTACTGTCATTTCTAATACTTTTTCTTTTTGATCTTCTTCTTTTTCCACCATAATATTTACTTCGCTTACATGTTCTGTAAGTCCTATAAATAGGTCTAAATGTTCTGTTAATACTTTAGCCGCTAAAGAAGTTGCTTCATCAGCTTTCATAGAACCATCAGTAGTAACCTCAAGTATAAGTCTATCATAATCAATTTTTTGACCTACTCTTGTGTTTTCTACTTTCCAATTTACCTTCTTAATAGGTGTGTAATTAGAGTCTATTGGTATTACCCCAATTTCAGTAATTGATTCCTTTTTAAGTTCTGAAGGTTCATACCCTCTACCTTTTTCAATAGTCAATTCCATATAGACGTCTGCATCATTATTTAGTGTTGCTATATGATGATCTTCATTTATTATCTCTACTTCTGGTCCAGCTATTATATCTGATGCTTTGATTTCTCCAGCACCTTTTTTTTCAATAATAACTTTGACAGGTTGCTCTTCATTGTATCGCAATACTAAAGATTTTATATTCAAGATTATTTGAGGAACATCTTCTAAAACACCAGGAATAGTTGCAAATTCATGTTCTACTCCCCTAATATTTATCATTGAAACTGCTGCTCCTGGAAGAGATGACAAAAGTACTCTTCTTAATGAGTTTCCTATTGTTATTCCAAAGCCATTTTCAAGCGGTTCAACAACAAATTTCCCATACTTACCAGACTCGTCTAATTCAACTATCTCAATGTTCGGCTTTTCAATTTCTATCATGACTTACCCTCCTTTATGGGTTAATAGGAGCGTAAATTATTAAACTCTCCTACGCTTAGGTGGTCTACATCCATTATGTGGAATTGGTGTTACGTCTTTGATCATAGTTACTTCAAGTCCTGAAGCTTGTAGTGCTCTAATAGCAGCTTCTCTTCCTGAACCAGGACCTTTTACATATACTTCTACTGATTTTAATCCGTGTTCTTTAGCTTTGCTTGATGCAGTTTCTGCAGCTTCTTGTGCTGCAAAAGGTGTAGACTTTCTTGAACCTCTAAATCCAAGTTGTCCAGCACTAGCCCAAGAAATAACATTACCGCTCATATCTGTTAGAGTTACCATTGTATTGTTAAAAGTTGAAGCTATGTGAGCTTGTCCTTTCTCAATATTTTTACGTTCTCTTTTTCTAACACGTGTTGTTTTTTGTTTCTTAGCCATGTCTACCCCCCTTACTTCTTCTTAGATACTAATTTTTTAGGACCTTTTCTAGTTCTAGCATTAGTTTTAGTTTTTTGACCTCTTACTGGAAGTCCTTTTTTGTGTCTTACTCCTCTGTAGCAGTTGATTTCTTTAAGTCTTTTAATGTCCATTCCTATTTGACGACGTAAATCTCCTTCTACATTGTATTTATCTATTTCTTCTCTTATACGAGCAAGTTCAGCTTCTGATAAGTCTTTAACTCTTGTATCAAAGTTTACATCAGATTTCTTTAGAATCTCTTGAGATCTACTTTTGCCGACTCCATAGATATAAGTAAGACCAATTTCAACGCGTTTTTCTCTGGGTAAGTCAATACCAGCAATTCTTGCCATTAATAAGCCTCCTTATCCTTGTCTTTGTTTATGCTTTGGATTTTCACAAATAATCATTACTCGGCCATTTCTTTTTATAATCTTACATTTCTCGCACATCTTTTTTACAGATGGTCTAACTTTCATTATATCCCTCCTAAGTTTAGGACTAATTATCTATTTCTTCCTCCAAGTGATTCTTCCCCTACTTAAATCATAAGGTGATAACTCTACAGTTACTTTATCTCCTGGAAGTATACGTATATAATTCATTCTAAGCTTTCCAGAAATATGGGCTAGTATAATATGTCCATTTTCTAGTTCTACTTTAAAGTTAGTATTAGGAAGAGCATCTACTACTGTTCCTTCAACTTCTATTACATCTTCTTTGGCCATTACAAGGTTCCTCCTTTTACTTAACTATAATTATTAAGAGCTTTTCTTATATATGCATCGTTTAAATTTTCTACATTTAAATCTATACAATCTTTATATAAAGCTAAATGTTTTATCTTCTTCTTCTTGGGATTTGCAAGTTTCCTTGTTTTTCCATTTACAATATATACAAAGCTCTCATCTATTACTTTATTAATTAAGAATACCTCTCCGGCGTCTCTGCCGGCCATAGATTTAACAACTAGACCAACTTTTATAGTAAAAGTTTTGTCCATATTTTATTCTAAGCCTTTTACTATTTCATCAAAAACTTTATTTATTTCTAAAGTTCCATCTACATTTAGTAATAGCCCTTGAGCTTTATAATAATCTATTAAAGGTGATGTTTGTTCAAAATACACTTGAATTCTTGTCTCAACTGTTTCTTTTACATCATCATCTCTTTGAACTAGTGGAGTTCCATCTTTGTCACAAATTCCTTCTTCTTTTGGAGGATTGAATTTAATGTGATAAGTTGATCCACAAGTTTTGCAAACTCTTCTTCCTACTGCTCTTTCTACTAATATATCTGTATCTACATCTATATTAATAACTTTATCTAATTGTGTTCCTAGTTTAACAAGTTCTGAATCAAGGCTTACTGCTTGAGCTACTGTTCTAGGAAAACCATCTAATAAAAATCCATCTTTACAATCGTCTTTTAGAATTCTATCTTGTACTATTTCTATAACTACTTCATCAGGAACAAGTAATCCTTTGTCCATATATGATTTAGCTTTTTTCCCTAATTCTGTATTATTCTTTATATTTTCTCTAAAGATATCTCCAGTTGAGATGTGAGGTATATTATATTTGTTTATTATATATTCTGCTTGTGTACCTTTACCAGCTCCTGGAGGTCCCAATATAACAAGTTTCATATCTTAATTACCTCCTCTTATTTATTAAGAAATCCCTTATAATGTCTCATTAGCATTTGCTGTTCTAATACTCTTGTAGTTTCTAAAACAACTCCTACGATAATTATCATTGAGGTTCCACCATAACTAAATTGAAGTCCTGATATCTTAGTTAAGAATATTGGAAGTATAGCTAATATTGCAAGTACTATTGCTCCTGGAAGTACTAATCTGTTAACTGTTCTTTGTAAATAATCACTTGTAGGTTTTCCAGCTCTTATTCCTGGTATGAATCCACCATTTTGTTGAAGATTTTTTGAATATTCAACTGTATTAAATTGTATTGAAGTATAGAAGTAAGTGAAAAATATTATTAGTAATGCTGTTACTACTACATAATAAATTGTTCCTGGTACTCCTTGTACTGTAAAAAATTTAAGGATAGTTCTCTTTGTAGATTCATTGCTTGTAAACATAGCTATTGTTGCAGGAAGTGATACTATTGAACTTGCAAAGATCATTGGCATAACACCACTCATTAATACTTTAACTGGTATATGAGTTGACTGTCCACCATACATTTTTCTTCCTACTACTCTTTTTGCATATTGTACTGGAATTTTTCTTTGTCCCTCGTTTAAAGCTACTACTAAAAATACGATAGCTATAAACAGTACTATAAATAATACTAAAAATATAGGGCTAGCTTTTCCTGCTTTAACCATAAGGTATGATTGAGCTATATTCACAGGAAATCTAGATACTATACCTGCAAAAATTAACAAGGATATACCATTGCCTATACCGTGTTCTGTTATTTGCTCACCAATCCATATAAGGAAAGCTGTACCTGCAACTATAGATAAAATTACTACTGATTTTTCTAAAAAAGTTGTAGCCATTACAGCTTCTTTAAAGAAACCAAAAGAATAACCTATGGCTTGAACAAATGCTATTGCTATTGCTAAATAACGAGTATATTTTGCTATTGCCTTTCTACCAGTTTCTCCTTCTTTAGCAAGTGCTTCTAATGAAGGTATTGCTATTGTCAACAACTGAAGAATAATAGATGCTGTAATATATGGATATATATTTGCAGCAAAAATTGTAAAATTCCTGAAGTTCCCTCCTGCCATTAAGTCAAGCAGAGAAAATACTGACTGATTTGATCCTTTAAACAGCAATTGAATTTGTTGCGAATTCATATATGGTACTGTTATATGAGATCCAAGTCTATATATTAATAGCATTAATAGAGTAAAAATCATTTTTTTACGTAGTGAAGGAATTTTCCAGGCATTTCTAAAGGTAGAAATCATTAGATCACCTCGGCCTTTCCTCCAGCAGCCTCAATTTTTTCTGCCGCGGATTTAGAAAAATGTTGAGCTTTAACATTTAATTTTACTGTAAGCTCTCCATCACCAAGAATTCTCACGCCGTCTTTTCCTTTTTTTACTAATCCCATGTTCTTTAAAATTTCAGGTGTTACTTCTGCTCCGTCTTCGAAAGCATTTAAATCTGAAACATTAATTACAGCATATTCTTTTGCAAAGATATTTGTAAAACCTCTTTTTGGAAGTCTTCTAAATAGTGGCATTTGACCCCCTTCAAATCCTGGTCTTACTCCACCACCTGATCTTGCATTTTGTCCTTTATGACCTTTACCTGATGTTTTACCTGTTCCTGAACCGATACCTCTACCAAGTCTTTTTTTAGCTTTAACGCCGCCGCCTTCAGCAGGTCTTAATTCATGTAATTTCACGTTTCACACCTCCTTATTCTTCAACTTCAAGCATATAAGATACTTGTTTTATCATACCTCTGATTTGAGGATTATCTTCATGTTCTACAACTTGATTTATTTTTCTAAGACCAAGTGCTTTTATTGTTCTTTTATGAGTTTCCATTCTACCGATAGGGCTCCTTACTAATTTGATTTTCATAGTTCTTACCCCCTTATCCTAAAATCTCATCTACTGATTTATTTCTAAGTTTAGCAACTGATTCAACTGTTTTAAGCTCAGTTAATGCTTTTATTGTAGCATTTACAATATTTCTTGGATTATTACTTCCAATGTTTTTTGTACGAATATCGCTAATTCCTGCAAGCTCACATACCGCACGAACTGCTCCACCAGCGATAACTCCAGTACCTTCACGTGCTGGTTTTAAAAATACTTGTCCTGCACCAACAACTCCTGTTACTTGATGAGGGATAGAAGTATCTAAAAGATTTACTTTTACTAAATGTTTTTTTGCATCTTGAATAGCTTTTCTAATTGCTTCAGGTACTTCTAATGCTTTTCCAGTTCCAACTCCAACATGACCATTTCTATCTCCAACTACTACTAGTGCTGAAAATCTGAAGTTTCTACCGCCCTTAACAACTTTTGCAACTCTATTAATTGCAACTACTCTTTCTTCAAGATCTAATTCTTGTGCATTGATTAATGAACGTTCCATTTTTCCCTCCTTTTTTAGAATTTAAGTCCTGTTTCTCTTGCTGCTTCAGCTAGAGCTTTTATACGACCATGGTATAAATATCCAGATCTATCAAAAACTACTTCTTTGATTCCTGCATCAAGAGCACGTTTTGCTATGGATTCTCCTATTTTTTTAGCTGCTTCAATATTTTTTGTACTTTCAAGCTCTAAAGACTTGTCAAGGCTTGAAGCTTGGGCTAATGTATGTCCATTTACATCATCTATTATTTGTGCATATATATGTGCACTTGATCTGTAAACAGAAAGTCTTGGGCAAGATGGTGTTCCGGAGATTTTATTTCTTATTCTCTTGTGTCTTTTTATTCTGTTTGCATTTTTATCAATTTTTTTAAACACTATTTATACTCCTTTCCTACTTACCTGTTTTCCCTACTTTACGTTTTACATATTCATCAACATACTTAACACCTTTACCTTTGTATGGCTCAGGTTCTCTATATTTTCTAATGTGAGCTGCGTAAGCTCCAACTTTTTGTTTATCTATTCCTGATATGATTATTCTTGTAGGTGCAGGCACTTCTGTTTCTATTCCTTCTGGATCTTCAAGCTCTAATGGGTGTGAAAATCCTAGGTTTAAAGCAAGCTTTTTACCATTTTTAGCCGCTCTGTATCCTGTTCCTATAATTTCTAATTCTTTTTTATAGCCTTCTGTTACTCCTATCACCATGTTGTAAATTAGTGTTCTTACTAAGCCATGCATAGCTTTGTGTTTTTTACTATCGCTTGGTCTAGTTACACTTAGAGTTGCATCTTCGATTTCAATAAGCATCTCTTTATCAAAGCTTTGTGATAATTCTCCCTTAGGACCTTTTACAGTCACTGTGTTATCTACAACTTTGATATCTACTCCAGCTGGGATTTGTATTGGCTTTTTACCGATTCTAGACATATTCCCCTCCTATTACCAAACGTAGCAGATTACTTCTCCACCAACATTAGAGTTTCTAGCTTCTTTATCAGTTAAAATTCCTTTTGATGTTGAAATTATCGCTATTCCTAGTCCTCCTAGAACTTTGGGAATATCACTGTTTTGAACATATACTCTTAGTCCTGGTTTTGAAATTCTCTTTATTCCGCTAATTACTTTTTCTCTATTTTCTCCATACTTTAAATCTATTCTTATCATGCCTTGTTTGTCATCATCAATTACTTCGTAACCTTTGATGTACCCTTCTCTAAGAAGAATCTCAGCTATTTCTTTTTTTATATTTGAAGCTGGAACATCAACAGATTTATGTCTTGCATTATTACCATTTCTAATTCTAGATAGCATATCTGCAATTGGGTCTGTCATCATAATTTTTTGCCTCCCTTCGTATCAATGGTGAATTACCAACTTGCTTTTCTAACTCCAGGAATTTGTCCCTTGTAAGCTAGTTCTCTAAAGCATATTCTACAAATTCCGTATTTTTGAAGTACACTGTGTGGTCTTCCACATATAGTACATCTTGTATATTCTCTTGATTTATATCTTTGTTTTCTTTTTTGTTTAGCAATCATTGATTTTTTTGCCACAATTGTTACCTCCTATTACTTAGCAAATGGCATTCCCATTTTTTCTAGAAAAGCTTTAGCTTCCTCGTCAGTATTAGCTGTTGTAACAACTATTATGTCCATTCCTCTTAATGTATCTACTTTATCGTATTCAATTTCAGGAAAAATAAGTTGTTCCTTTAGGCCTAGGGCATAATTACCTCTACCATCAAATGAAGTTGCTTTAACACCTCTAAAGTCTCTTACTCTTGGTAATGCTACATTCATTAACTTGTCTAAAAAGTCATACATTTTTTGCCCTCTAAGTGTTACCTTAGCTCCAATTTTATTGCCTTCACGAAGCTTGAAATTCGCAATTGATTTTTTAGCTGTAGTTACTAATGGCTTTTGACCAGCTATCATAGTTAGATCATTTAATGCTGATTCAAGAGCTTTTGGATTATCTTTTGCTTCTCCAAGGCCAATATTTATTACAACTTTTTCAAGTTTAGGAACTTGCATAACATTTTCATAGTTGAATTTTTCAAGTAGATAGTTTACTACTTCATTTTCATATTTCTCTTTTAATCTTGAAGTCATAGTCTACCTCCTACTTAATAACTTGATCATTAGATTTCATAAATCTAACCTTTTTGCCGTCTTCCATTTTATATCCAAGTTTTGTAGTCTTTTTTGTTTTTGTATCATAATACATTACATTAGACACATGAATTGGAGCTTCTTGTTTTTCTATTCCACCAGGATTTTGTGGTCCTCTTGGTTTATTGTGTTTTGTTACAATATTAACTTTTTCTACAATTACTTTTTCTAATTTAGGAAAAGTTTTTAGTACTTTGCCAGTGGTACCTTTGTCCTTGCCGGCAATTACTTTGACTGTATCACCTTTTTTAATACGCATATTTACCTCCTGCTCACAGTACTTCTGGTGCCAAAGAGATAATCTTCATGAAGTTTCCACTTCTAAGTTCTCTTGTCACAGGTCCAAAGATACGAGTACCTACAGGACTCTTATCGTCTTTTATAATAACCGCTGCATTGTCATCGAATCTTATATATGAACCGTCATTACGGCTAATTCCTTTGTTAGTTCTAACAATTACCGCTTTAACTACTGATCCTTTTTTAACAGTTCCCCCAGGTATTGCTTGTTTTACTGTACAAACAACAGTATCTCCTATGTTAGCTGTTCTTCTATTAGTACCGCCAAGTACTTTTATGACAAGTAATTCTCTGGCTCCGGAATTGTCAGCTACTCTTAGTCTTGTTTCTTGTTGAATCATTAGCTTCCTCCTTTTAGAAATTATTTCGCTTTCTCAATAATATCTACTAATCTCCATCTCTTGTCTTTACTTAACGGTCTAGTTTCCATTATTCTAACTTTATCATTTATTTCACATTCATTTTTCTCATCATGAGCTTTGAATTTAGTAGTCTTTTTAAATCTTTTCTTATATATAGGATGAGTTGCAAAAGTCTCAACCGCTACAACAATAGTTTTGTCCATCTTGTCACTAACTACTGTTCCCACTATACTTTTTCTAGCGTTTCTTTCCATGAGATTAAGCCTCCTTTCCCACTTCTAGTTCACGTTGTCTTAGAATCGTCTTAACTCTGGCGATATCTTTTTTAACAATTTTTATGCTTGATGGATTATCAAGTTGACCTGTCGCAAGTCTAAATCTCAAGTTAAATAATTCATTTTTAAGTTCAAGCACTTTTTTATTTAATTGCTCATTTGACATTTGGCGAATTTCTTTAGTCTTCATTTGATTCACCATCCTTTTCTTTTATAACAAATTTAGTTTTTATAGGTAGTTTCATTGAAGCAAGTCTCATTGCCTCTCTTGCGATCTCTTCTGAAACCCCACTCATTTCAAACATTATACGGCCTGGTTTAACAACAGCTACCCAATAAGCTGGAGCCCCTTTACCAGAACCCATACGTGTTTCTGCTGGTTTTTCTGTTACTGGTTTATCTGGAAAAATTTTAATCCAAATATTTCCGCCTCTTTTTATATATCTTGTCATAGCACGACGTGCTGCTTCAATTTGATTTGAAGTAATCCATGCAGGTTCAATTGCTTGAAGTCCGTATTCTCCGTAAGTAAGTGTATTACCACGAAGAGCTTTCCCCTTCATTCTACCTCTGTGAACTCTACGATACTTCACTCTTTTAGGCATTAACATAAATGTTTCCTCCTTCTATAGGTAGCTTAATTTCCAGATTTAGCTTTAGAATCATTTCTAAAGTTTCTCTTGAAATTTTTACTTTTATTATTTCTATTATCTCTATTTTGTGGTTTTTTCTTCTTAAAGTCTCTATTTTTAGATTCTTTTCTCTCAGGAAGTACTTCACCTTTGTATAGCCATACTTTAACGCCAATTTTGCCATATGTTGTATCTGCTTCTGCAAAACCATAATCAATGTCTGCTCTTAAAGTTTGTAGTGGTATTGTTCCTTCTGCATATCCTTCTGTTCTTGCCATATCAGCTCCGCCTAAACGTCCTGAAACTGCAGTTTTTATTCCTTTAGCACCACTTCTCATAGTTCTTTGTATAGCTTGTTTCATAGCACGTCTAAAAGAAATTCTTCTTTCAAGTGATTCTGCAATTGATTCTGCAACTAATTGAGCATCTAATTCTTGAGTTTTAACTTCTTCTACATTTATAACAACATTTTTCTTAGTTAATTTTTCTAATTCTAATCTAAGTTCTTCAACGCCTACTCCACCACGTCCGATTACCATTCCTGGTTTAGCAGTTAAGATAGTAACTTTAACTTTATTTGCAGCTCTTTCAATTAAGATTCTTGAAATGCCAGCTGTATAAAGTTTTTTCTTTACGAATTTACGAATTTTATTATCTTCTAATAAAAGTCCTGAGAAATCTTTTTTATTTGCATACCATTTTGAATCCCAGTCTTTGATAATACCAACACGAAGTCCATGTGGGTTAACTTTTTGACCCATTATTTACCCTCCTCTACTTCTGCTACTACAACGCCGATATGACTTGATCTTTTTAATATTGGATAAGCCATTCCTTTTGCCTTAGGACGAAATCTTTTCATTGTAGGACCATCATTAGCATATGCTTCTTTAACAATTAATTCATCCCTATTTAAACTTAAATTGTTTTCAGCATTTGCTACTGCAGAATTAAGCACCTTGTAAAGTTCTTTAGCTCCTCTTTTTGGAGTAAACTTTAATATAGAAAGGGCTTCGTCAACTTGCTTTCCACGAATTTCTGCACATATATAATTCACCTTTAGTGGTGATATTCTAACATATTTTGCAATTGCTTTTGCTTGCATTCTAATCCCCTTTCTTATTTTTTCATACCTGTAGTCTTTTCGCTCTTAGCGTGGCTTCTAAATGTTCTTGTTGGAACAAATTCACCAAGCTTATGTCCTACCATATCTTCTGTTACATACACTGGAACATGCTTTCTACCATCATGCACCGCAATTGTATGTGATACCATTTCTGGGAATATTGTAGAGCGGCGAGACCAAGTTTTAATTACTTTTTTTTCGTTTGCTTCATTTAAAGCATCTATTTTCTTTAGCAGATGTTCGTCTGCAAAAGGTCCTTTTTTAAGTGATCTACTCATTTCTTACCTCCCGCTTACTTAGTTCTTCTTCTAACTATATACATATTACTCTTCTTCTTGCCACTTCTGGTTTTAAGTCCTAGAGCTGGTTTACCCCAAGGTGTCATTGGTGAAGGTCTACCTATCGGAGCTCTACCTTCCCCACCACCATGTGGATGGTCTACAGGGTTCATTACAGATCCTCTTACGTGAGGTCTTTTTCCTAAATATCTACTCTTCCCAGCTTTACCTAAAGTAATAAGTTCGTGAGATAAGTTTCCAACTTGTCCTATTGTAGCTCTACATTCTAATGAAACTAATCTGAATTCACCTGAAGGTAAACGTAATTGAGCATATTTTCCTTCTTTAGCCATTAGTTGAGCTGATGAACCTGCAGATCTTGCAAGTTGTCCACCCCTACCCGGAGTCATTTCAATATTATGGACTGTTGTACCTACTGGAATATTTCTAAGTTTAAGAGCATTACCGATTTTGATATCTGCTTCTTCACCTGATTCCACTACATCTCCAACTTGTAATTTATTTGGAGCTAATATATATCTTTTTTCACCATCTACATAGTTTAATAATGCTATGTAGCTAGTTCTATATGGATCATATTCTATTGAAGCTACTTTAGCTTTAATTCCATCTTTATTTCTCTTAAAATCTATTATTCTATATCTTCTCTTAACTCCACCGCCTCTATGTCTTGATGTAATTCTACCTTGAGCATTTCTTCCAGCAGTCGTTTTTAGATTTATAGTAAGGCTTTTTTCTGGAGCCTTTTTTGTAATCTCTTCAAATGTTGAGACAGTCATCTGTCTACGAGCAGGAGAAGTTGGTTTATAACCTCTTATTGCCATCTTTTTACCTCCTCAATTATTCCATTCCATCGAAAAATTCAATAGATTTAGAATCTTCAGTAAGTTTTACTATTGCCTTTTTCCATGAAGGACGTCTTCCTTGATGTGCGCCTTGTCTTTTTAATTTACCACGCATATTCATAGTGTTAACAACTTGAACTTTAACGCCAAAAATTTCTTCAACAGCTTTTTTTATTTCAGGTTTAGTAGCTGATTTAGCAACCTCAAAAGTATATTTTCTCTCTTCCATTTGGTCCATACTTTTTTCCGTTACTAAAGGCTTTCTGATTATATCGTATGAATTCATTAGTTGAACACCTCCTCAATCACTCTTAATGCATCTTTAGTAATAATAAGTGAGTTGTATTTTAAAATTTCATATACATTTATATTTTCAGCTGTTACAGTCTCTACTGTAGGAATGTTTCTAGCTGCACGTTTTACATCAGTGTCATTACCAGCAAGAACTAGTAAAGCTTTTTTATCTGAATTTATAGCATTTAAAACTTTTACAATGTTTTTTGTTTTTGCTTCTTCTAACTTAATATTATCTACTACTATTATTTGGTTTTCTTGAACTTTTGAAGTTAATACACTCTTAAGTGCAAGTCTTCTAACTTTTTTAGGAGTAGTATATGAATAGTCTTTTGGCTTTTTAGCAAATACTATTCCTCCACCTTTCCATTGAGGGGATCTTATACTTCCTTGTCTAGCTCTACCTGTACCCTTTTGTCTCCAAGGCTTTCTACCGCCTCCACGAACTTCAGAACGTGTTTTAGCACTATGTGTTCCTTGTCTTTTATTGGCTAAAATATTTTTTACTACTAGGTATACAGCATGCTCATTTATTTCAATATCAAATATCTCTTTATTTAATTCAATCTCTTCTACGGATTTACCTTCCATATCAAGAACAGAAATCTTAGGCATTTTTATACCCTCCTTTCACTACTTAGATGATTTAACAGTTTCTTTTACTATAACTTTACCTTTTTTAGAACCTGGAATTGCACCTTTTACTAGAATTAAGTTTTTATCTACATCAACTCTAATTACTTCAAGGTTTTGAATAGTAACTTGTTCGTTACCCATTTTTCCTGCCATTCTATGTCCTTTGAACACTCTTCCTGGATAACTTGCAGCACCCATACCACCAGGCATTCTATGGAATTTAGAACCATGAGTTTCTCTACCACGAGCAAAACCATGTCTCTTTATAACACCTTGAGTTCCTTTACCTTTTGAAGTACCAGTTACATCTACGAATTCTCCTACTTGAAATAAATCAACTTTGATTTCATCGCCTATGTTGTACTCTTCAGTATTTTCAACTCTGAACTCATTGATGTATTTTTTGTATTCTACGCCTGCTTTTTCAAAGTGTCCTTTAAGTGGTTTGTTAACTCTTCTTTCTTTAATAGAACCTGTAGCTACTTGGATTGAATTGTATCCATCAACTTCCATTGTCTTTTTTTGAATTACCACATTAGGCTCAGCTTGAATAACTGTTACAGGAGTAACTTTTCCTTCTTCATCAAAGATTTGGGTCATACCAATCTTTTTTCCAATTAATAATTTCACTTATTTACCTCCTAAAATTTACAGCGGATTGTTAAACAATCATATAAAGAACAATTATTATAGTTTGATTTCTATATCAACACCAGCTGGTAAGTTGAGCTTCATTAGTGAATCAACAGTCTTTTGATTTGGATTTACAATATCAATAAGACGTTTATGAGTTCTTTGCTCAAATTGTTCTCTTGAATCTTTGTACTTATGAACCGCTCTTATTATTGTAATAATTTCCTTTTCTGTTGGTAGAGGTATAGGTCCTGATACATTAGCACCTGTTTTCTTTGAAACCTCTACAATTCTTGCAGCAGAACTATCTAATAGTTCGTGATCATAAGCTTTTAATCTGATTCTGATTTTTTGTTGTTTGCCATTATTTGACATAATTTCCCTCCTATTCGCATAAATACGCTATTTGCGAGATAGGGTTATCTATAAACGCTCCCCGGTGTTTCATATGGGTCGCAATAAAAGAAAAAATAACCCGCGCCCAGATCTAGTCTGGACTTCTCATCCATAATTACCTTGAATTCCCTTTTTTCCACAAGATTTCAAGCAACTTATGAAATCATCGCAATTCATTTAACTCAAACGCTTAAACATTATATAAGATATAGACTTCTTTGTAAAGTAAATTTCATAATATATGAAAAATATTTTGTGAAATTTTTGTGAAATTTATATTTCTATATAGATTTAAGCAACTTTGGTAAGTATATATCTTTTTTTTATAAAAATCTACATATATTTTAAATAAATTTTAAATAATTAATTTTTTCTACTATGTATTTAGTGCCTATGAAATTAATTTTTCTAAAACTTAAAAACCTACTTAAAAATTTAAGTAGGTTTAACATATTATAGAAACTTTTTACTATATTTTATAAATTCTTTTAAAACTTTTATTCTTGCATATTTTTTGTCATTACCTTCTACTACGATCCAAGGTGCATAGTTTGTATTTGTTCTTTCGAGCATTTCATCCATAGCTTCTATATACTGATCCCACTTATCACGATTTCTCCAGTCCTCTTCAGTAATCTTATATTGCTTATCAGGATTTTCTTCTCTTGCCTTAAATCTTTTCATCTGTTCGTCTTTATCTATAGTTACAAAAAATTTTAAAATCATAATTTTATTATCTGCTAATTGTTTTTCAAAATGATTTATTTCTTGGTAAGCTCTTTCCCATTCATTATCTGTGGCAAATCCTTCAATTCTTTCTACCATAACTCTTCCATACCAACTTCTAGAAAAAATTGACATTCTTCCTTTTTCTGGTAAGTCTTTATAAAATCTCCATAAATAATGGTGTGCATTTTCACCTTCATCTGGAGCTGATATGGCGTGTACTTGTAATAATCTAGGATCCATATATTTTATTAATCTATTTATAGCTCCATCTTTTCCTGCTGCATCTACCCCTTCAAAAACTAAAATAATTGGTAAGTCTTTCATATAGGCTTTAAGCATTATATCAGCAGCTTCTTTTTGCAAGTCTTTTAATTGGTGACTGTATTCTTCTTCACTTAAGTTTTTGCTTAAATCAACTTCTTCTAAAATCCTATTTTTAAGCTGGTATTCTCTATTGATCCTAACGCCGTCTTCTCTTTTAGTCACAACTCTTTCTATTCCTCTTTCAAGGGCCAACATAGCTAATTTAAGGCCAGCTTCAGCTCCATCTTTTTTATCTTTCATATCTATGATATTCCAAGATAAAATATTGTCATTAGTTCTATTAAGTACTTTAGAAAAATGCTCTTTGTAGTCTTCATAATTTTCTCTTTGTTCTCTATCATCATCACTTACATATACCGACTCTATTTCAGAATCTAAATAATCATCTATTCTTTTACTTTGTTCTTTTTCGGATATATTTAAGAAAAACTTTACTACAACTGTGTAATCATCATATAAGGTTTTTTCTAATGACTTTATTGCATCTATTTTCTTATCTAAATTTGATTCAGAAATGTTTAAATCTTTCATTATTTCATAATAATAACTTTTATCAAATATTGTTAGATGTCCTTTTTTAGGCGTGCTTAACCAAAATTTTCTCATATTAATATAGTTAGACTTGTCTGGATTAAAATTATCAAATACCTCTACACTATAGTACTTGGGATTTAATTCTCTAACTAATTTTTTAATAAAATATCCTTTACCTGACGACTCCCAGCCTTCTATTATTATTAACATTGGTATGTCAAGTGATTGCGCCACCCTTTGAAGCCTGGCAAAGTTAGAAGCCAAATCAGAAAGCCCAAATTTTGTATTTTCTTCTATTTCTTTATTTAATAACATATATCCTCCTTTATTGTGATCATGGAATTAATTAATATTTTTATACCCTTTATTCTATGCTTATAAATTTAATTATTTAAAGAAATAAAAATAGAAAATTTTAATTTATATTTATAATCCCGTTTGTAGTTTTTAATTCTATTTTATCCTCAGCAGAACCAAAAACTTTTCTAATTGTCTTATTTTTTCCTAAACTAAACTCATTTTCATCAAATAAATTTAAAACTCCATTAGATTTGTTTATAAAAATTTCTGCATTATACTTGTCAAAATTCAAATTAATTATTCCATTTACATTTTTAACTTTCATAGGATATGTTCCCTCACCTTCTAAGGATATTACACCGTTAGTCGACTTCATTATTAAAGATTTAAACTTTTCTTTCGAAAACAAAATACCATTTACATTATTACACTTTATTTCAGTAAGCTCTGGATTTTTCAGTTTTATTATTATTCTAGCTTTTTTATCATTTTTAGCTTTTATAGAATAGTTAGTAGAATTTTTTTCTATTTTTAAGCTATTATTATTTATCTTATCTTTTTCTTTCTTATATAGGATAACTTCATTTATATTTCCTTTAACTATGATCAAATTGGAATTAGTTAGACCTATATCTAAGCTTTTTAAATCATCTAATCTCTCAGTGCTAATTATATTTTCTTTATTTTCCATTATTTCTTCTAAGTCAGAATAGTTTTCTACATCCATAAAGTCATTAAAATCTTCTCTTACACCAAGCTCTTCTAATACATTTACTCCAAATAAGTTAAAACTTCCTGAATCTTTATATATATTTTCTAGTTTAAAATTTTTATAATCAAAGACCATGAAAGACCCTATAAGTAAACTTATTGAAATTAAGAGCATTATTAATATTTTATTCCTTTTCATATTTTATCTCCTATTTTCTTTAATTCCCAAATTATAGCCATAATCAATTTTCTAATATTAATAAATAACCATCTTATAAAGCCAACACCGTACTTAAATATTACCATTCCAATTAATATGGAAGTTATTGCCAGTAGAATTTTAGTTATTGGATTTAAACTTGTTATAAAGTAGGGTACATTTACAATTCCACTAGCAAGGATAAAAGGGGAAATGCTTAAAGGTACGATTATTCCTATTGCTATCGCAGAAATTCCAAGTAGGAAAATAGTAACCGCTAAGCTCACTAATAATCCAAAAGCTCCTGCAATTAAACCTATCAAACTAGGCGCTAAAAATACTATAAAGAAAAGAATTCCTAATAGGTATAGTAATTTTTTTATAAGTGTTTGGTCTTCATCTTTAAGCTCTTTAGATTTATTTACATTTTTTAATTTATTATTTTCATTATTTAGATATTCTTTTGCAATTATTTCTGGCTGACCTAACTCCTGGCATATTTGCTGTTCAGTTTTCCCATTACTTAGTCCAAATTCAAAATGTTCTTCATAGTCTTCTAATATATCATTGACAACTACCCAAGGCAGTTCATTTAAATAAAGTCTTAGTAAATCTAAAAACTCTTTCTTTTTCATATATTTCTCCTTAAAATATTGTTTACATTTTTTATAAAGCTTTCCCATTCATTTAATTGACTTACCGATATATCTTTACCAACTTCTGTTAGTCTATAATATTTTCTAGGGGGGCCACTTTGGGACTCCTTAAGGTAAGTTTCTACATATTTTTCATTTTTAAGTCTTCTTAGTAGAGGATATATAGTCCCCTCAGATATATCAATATGATGGGATATTTCTTCAACTAATTCGTATCCATACATATCCCTATCCATTAGAAGAGACAGTACTAAAAGTTCTAAAACTCCTTTTTTAAATTGAACATTCAAACCCTACTCACCTCTTTACATTTATATAATAACAAGAACTACCTTTTAATGCAAGGTACTGTTTAAAGTATAGGGTGAAAAAATAAAAAAACTCCACTTAAGTGGAGTTTTTTTATTTATAGATCATCTTCTATTACAGATGATTTAGAATAAGCTGAAACTTTAGCCTCAAAAAAGTCTGTTTTAACAGAGTTAGGGTCGGAATATTCTCTAACCCATTCCATAGATTCCGGTTCTTTTATATGGTCCTCATATAATATTTCAAATCCTAAGCCTTTACATCTTAAATTCCCTAAATATTTTATATAAGATTCAACCATATTCATGCTTAGACCTTTTACTGAATCTCCTATTACATACTTTGCCCATTTTATTTCTTCTTCTACTGCTCTTTTTATCATATTTCTAAAAATTTCTATATTTTCTTTTGTAAATATTTCTGGTTCTTCTTTTTTAAGTTCTAATATTATTGAACGAAATAGCCAAAGGTGGGTGTTTTCATCTCTATTTATATACCTTATTTCTCCAACAGTTCCTGGCATTTTGCCCATCCTACCTAGTGAATAGAAAAACATAAATCCCGAATAAAAATATATTCCTTCTAATACATAGTTTGCAACAGCGGTTTTTACTAGGTTATAAGTTGTTCTGTTGTTATAAAAATCATTGTATTGATCTCCTATAAACTTATTTCTAGCAAGTAGGACAGGGTCATCTTTCCATTGGTATAATATTTTGCTTCTCTCTTCAGGTGAACATATAGTATCCAGTATATAACCATAACTTTGAGAATGAATTGCCTCTTGATAGGACTGTATAGTTAAGCATAGATTTACTTCATTGGCTGTTATATATTCTATTAAATTAGGCAAATTTGCTGTTTGCAGTGAATCTAAAAAGATTAAAAATGATAGTATTTTATCATAGGCTGTTTTTTCTTCTGGCTCTAATTTTCTATAATCTTTAGTATCTTGAGATAGGTTTATTTCCTCTGGTATCCAAAAGTTATTCATGGCCTGTCTATACCAATCAGAAACCCAAGAATATTTAATATTGTTAAAGTCATTTAGGTTGGTCGTATTTCCATTAACCATCCTACGTTTGCTAAGTTCAATATCACCATGCTCATTGAACAAGGCTTTTCTTTTAAGTTCCATTTATACCTCCTTATGCACTGCAACTATCGCATTCTTCAACTTCAAGTGATTTTCCTCTTACATAATAAAGAGTTTTCACTCCTTCTTCCATTGCTTTTATATAAAGTTTCAAAATTCTTGACATAGAATATTCAGTAGTTATATATAAATTTACTGATTGAGCCTGATCAATATGCCTTGCTCTTACTCCAGCTGCCCTAACTACCCAATTTTGATCTATATCATGAGCATTTTCATATAACCAAAAGGTCCTTGGATTTAATGAAGGCGCAACTCTTGGAACGATTTGACCTTTTTTCTCCTCTAAGAAATATCTCTTCATAACAGGGTCTACAGCAGCTGTAGTACCAGCTATTATAGAAGTTGACCCAGTTGGTGCTATTGCCATTAAATAGCCGTTTCTCATTCCATGCTCAGATACAGATTTCTCTAATTCTTTCCATCTGTCAGAAACATAATTTCTCTTTTCAAAGTATTGTCCATTTTGCCAATTAGAGCCTTCAAAATACTTATAAGTTCCCTTTTCTTTGGCAATTTCATTACTTGCTTTTATAGCATAATAATTTATATCTTCATATAGCTCATCTGCATATTTTAGGTGTTCTTCACTTTGGAAGGATATATCTTGTTTTACTAGAGCATGATGGTAGCCACTAGTTCCAAGTCCTATAGCCCTATACTTTTTATTTGTTATTTCAGCATATTTAAGCGGGTAGTAATTTAAGTCTATTACATTATCTAAAGCTCTTACTACCGTTGTAATTACATCTTCTAATTCCTCTTGATCATTTACTTCTATATTACCTAAAACTAGAGATGCCAAATTACATACTACAAAGTCTCCTGCTTTAGTTCTTTCTATTACTATTTCTTCCCCGTCTATTATCTCAACTTTTTTATCTACTGATTCACTAGCACTTGTATTTTGTGCAATTTCAGTACACAAGTTAGAGCAGTAGACTATTCCCTTATGAGAATTTGGATTGAATTCATTAACTATATCTCTATTAAATATAAATGGTGTTCCAGTTTCTACAGCTGATTTAATAATTAATCTAACTAAATCTTTAACAGACATAGTTCTTTTAGATATCTTTGGATCTTCTATACACTCCTTATACTTTTCTAACCATTCATCTCCAAAATAGTCTTCTAAAGAATAACCCTTCTCTTTTAAGATTTCATGTGGACACATCATATACCAAGTTCCATCTATATTATCCCTTGCCATTTCCCAGAAATAATTTGGTACACAAATTCCAGGAAATACGTCATGAGCCTTCATTCTATCATCGCCATTGTTAGTTCTTAGTTGTAAAAATTCAGCTATATCCTTGTGCCATATATCTAAATATACTGCACAGGCCCCAGCTCTTACACCTAATTGGTCTACTGCAACTGCTGTATCATTTGCAAGCTTTATCCATCTTGCAACCCCGCCTGCAACTCCTTTAAACCCACGAATATCAGAACCCATAGCCCTTACCTTTCCAAAGTAAAGTCCCATTCCACCTCCGTGTTTTGAAACCTGAGAAAAATTAGTTATGGAACGATAAATTCCATCTAGGCTATCTGGTACTGTATCTATGAAACAAGAAGATAGTTGGTGAAAGGGCTTCCTAGCATTTGCCATAGTTGGAGTTGCCATTGTAACTTTAAGTTTACTTAAAATATCATATATTTTCTTTGCCCAAAATACTTTTTTATCTCCTTCTGGTATTGCAAGATGCATAGCTATACCCATAAACATTTCTTGGACATCTTCTAATAAAGTGCCTTCTCCGTCTCTTATTAGGTATCTTTTTACTAAAAGGTCTAGACCGCTATAATTAAATAACTTATCCCTATCTATATCCATATATGATTCTAATTCACTTATATTATCTTCACTATAATTTTCTAAAATATATTTCCCGTATAAGTTTTTAGATGTTAAATATTTAATTTTATCTTTGAAACTATATATTTCAAGTTTAGACTCTTCTTTTTCAATTAATTTTTTTATTTTTATCGATAAAAACCTAGCTGCTATAAACTCCCATTTAGGGGCTTCTTTCGAGGTTAATTCACTTGCTGCCCTAATTAAAATATTTAAATAATCTTCTTCATTCATATTCCCATGAGAAAAAGAGTGAAACTTATTAAATAAAAATACTAGACTATAATTATCTTCCCTAAAATCTTCTTGAACGCTTTTTAATGCTTCTATTACTTTATCATCTGTAAAATAATCAGAAAAATCTTCTATAGCTTTCCTCATAGTATGATGAGATGCTCTATAAAGTATATAAGATTTTACAACTTGATAGTAATTATTTTCTATTAAAGTTATTTCAACTAAGTCTTGTATTTCTTCTACTGTTACTACATGTCCTCTAGGAAATGAATTTTTTACCTTATCTAAAACTTGATTAGACATCTTGTCTAATTTTTCTTCTGTAATGGGTTTGCCCACAGAAATAAAGGCCTTTTTCATGGCCTCTTTAACCTTAGAAAGTTCAAAATCTACTTCCTTTCCGCTTCTTTTTATTATCTTCATTTTTATCTCCCACATCTTTATCTTATTTTAAATTTATATCTTATACTATACCCTAAATTAAAAGTAAGTTATATGAATCTAGTATATTTTTACTTAACTTTTTAAATATTTACTTACTTCTTGATTTATAGAGATCTATTTAATACAATTGATATAATTATAAGAAAGAGGTTAAATATGAGCAACTTTAAAGAAAAACTACAAGAAAAAATTGAAAATGGTTTTAGAGAACAAAGAATTAAAACGAAAAAACACAATGAATTTAAAAGTAAAATAAATAGTCAAATAGAAGAAGAGAATAGAAATCTTACTAAAAAAGAAAAGTTGAATAAAATTTTAAAAGTATCTTTAATTGTTATTTTATATGATCTCTTAAGAGCCTACATAAGGTTTAAGATAAATAAACCTTACTTCGAAATGACAGATATAGTATTTTCAGTTTTGGCTATAGCTTTATATTCCTATGTTCTTTGGAACTACTCCAAATTTAAAGATAGAATATCTCAAAAAAATAAATAAAAATGTGGAGCTGATACTATGAAATTCTCAAAAAAAGTACCCTTAATATGTATAATTACTGCTATAATTTTAACTTTATCATCTATGTTTATAGATGCAATAAGTTTAGAATGAATTTTTGGCGACTCTCTTAGAATGGGTGGATTTGTTCTTCTTATTCTTAATCCAATTCTTGGAGTTTTAGGTTCTATTTTTTCCATTATACATAAGCAGTGGCTTTACCTTTTATTAAATTTAATAATGGGGATTTCTTTTATATGGATAGTAGCATTATTTGGTTTTTAAAATTCAAAATCCTTTTAAACCATTAAACCAACCCGAACATAAAGACATAGTTGCAAATTCTCCTTGCATGAAATCATTTTCATACTTATAATAGAAGTCGAGGTGATTTTATGAATAATAGTGTAAGAAATTTTTTTACTTTTCCTAGCTTAAAAAAATTCTTTCTTGTTAATTTGGGAGTTTTTGTTGTATGTATTGGTCTACATTATTTTTTAATTCCTTCTAACTTGGCTGTTGGAGGAGCATCAGGATTTGCCATGCTTATGGCTTCAATTTTCCCAAAGTTTTCAGTAAGTACAACCCTATTATTCGTAAATACTATACTTATTATTTTAGGAATTTTAACCATAGGAAAATCTTTTGGAGCTTATACTATCTATTCTTCTATAGCTATGTCAGTTTTTTTGAAAATCATGGAAGTTACAACTCCTATGCCTAAGCCCTTTATAGATGATCTTATTTTGAATTTAATATATGGTATTTTTATACAAGGTATTGGTATTGGACTTGTCCTCAATAGGGGAGCTTCAACTGGAGGAACTGATATAGTTGCAAAGATAATCGAAAAATATACAAACTTTTCTTTTGGATCAGGCTTAGCTTTTACTGATGGTGTTATAACTCTTGGCGCAACTATAATATACGGTCCAGAAAAGGGTATGTATGCTCTTCTTGGAGTTATTCTTAATTCAGTTATTATAGATAAAATGTTAGCTGGATTTGACTCTAAATTTAATGTTACCATTGTATCTGATAAATTAAATGTTATTAATAAGTATATCCTAGTAGATTTATATAGGGGATCTACTATATATCTAGCTCAAGGAGGCTATTCTGAAAAAGAAAAGAAAATTTTAACTACTATTTTAGATAGGAGAGACTACATAAAGCTAAGACAGTTTATTAAAAAAACTGATGAAAATGCCTTTGTATATATTTCTAAAATTTCAGAAGTAGAAGGTAGAGGTTTTACCTTTGAACAAAAACCATACTAAAAATAAGAACTAGCTTTAAAGCTAGTTCTTATTTTATTCTAAATCTAAAAAATCTATTTGTCTTAAAGCCTCAAATAAAATAACATTTGCTGAATTCGCTAAGTTTAAACTTCTTCCATAGTCTTTAAGCATAGGAATTCTAATACATTTTTTCGGAGACTTATTTAAAATTTCTTCTGGAATGCCCCTAGTTTCAGGACCAAACATTATATAATCTCCGTCTTTAAAGCTTACTTGACTGTACTTTTGTTTTGTTTTTGTAGTTGCATAATATATAGTAATATCTCTATTTTTACTTAAAAATTCTTCATAATTTTTATAAGTTCTAATATCTACTAAATGCCAATAATCAAGTCCAGCTCTTTTTACATGTTTATCGTCAATAGAAAATCCAAATGGTTCTATTAAATGTAATACTGTTTTTGTTAAAGCACAAGTTCTTGCTATTGCTCCTGTATTAAAAGGGATTTCTGGTTCATATAAAACTATATTTAACATAATATTACTCTCCTTTTATGATATTCTCTGCTGCTTTTATTCCATCTATGGCTGAAGATACTATTCCTCCAGCATAACCACTACCTTCTCCTATAGCATATAGGTTATTTATGCCTTGAACCTTTAAATTATCATCTCTTAAAATTCTTACTGGAGATGATGACCTAGTTTCTACACCTGTTAATATGGCATCATCCATGGCAAAGCCTTGTAATTTCTTGTCCATATTTTCAAGACTTTCTACAATCATATGGTCTATTTCTTTTGGGTATATACCTCTTAGATTGGCTAATTTATATCCTGGTTTTACACTAGGCTTTATAAAACCAAGCTCTTTTGTTTCTTTATTATTTATAAAATCCTCTACTCTTTGCACTGGAGAAAAATAATTTCCTCCTCCTAGTCTAAAGGCTTTTTCTTCAATAGCTCTTTGAAATTTTAAACCATCTAATAAGCTACTTCCATAAATTTTTTCATCAACTGTAACTATAAGAGCTGAATTTGAATTTTCTCCATCTCTTTTATGGTAGCTCATGCCATTTACTACGAGTTTTTCTTTTTCCGAAGCCGCATTTATTACATAACCTCCAGGACACATACAAAAGGTATAGCCGCTTAGTCCCTTATCTTTATTTGTATATTTTAGACTATAACTTGCTGAAGGTAGACTTTCATTTATTGTCTTATATTGAGTTTGGTCGATGAATTTTCTCTTATGTTCTATCCTAAATCCAACAGCAAAGGGCTTGTTTTCTAATTTTATTTTTTTAGACAAGTTCTCAAAGCTTTTTCTCGAGGAATTTCCAAGAGCCATAACATAAGTATCCCCTATTTCTTTTTCTCCATTCACTAGAAAAAAGTCTACTTTATTTCCACTTATATTTAAGTCTTGAAACTCAGAATTGAATTTAAATTGTCCACCCATCTCAATTATTTTATTTCTCATATTTACAATAACTTGCCTTAATATATCTGTTCCTATATGTGGTTTTGAGTCATACATAATCTCCTTAGGAGCCCCATTTTCAACAAATATTTTTAAAACTTCTCTTTGTCTTTTATCTTTTGATCTTGCTGTTAATTTGCCATCCGAAAAAGTTCCTGCTCCTCCTTCTCCAAATTGAACATTAGATTTTACATTTAATTCTTTTCCTTTTAAAAACTTATCTATACTATTAATTCTATCTTCTATCTTTTCTCCCTGTTCTATTATTATGGGTTTAGAACCATATTTCGCCAATATATAGCTGCAAAACAAACCTGCTGGCCCACTTCCTACTACTATCACCTTAGATTTTATATGAGGCTGCTCTATAAGGTAGCTTTCTTCTTCATAGAAGATAGCATTCTTTATTTTTTCTAACTTTTTCTTAGATATCTCAGCCTTAACTAAAACTTGATAATTAAAAATAATTTCTCTTCTTGCATCTATCGATTTTTTATATATTTCAAATTCAAAATCATCTTCTCTTAAAATTTTTCTTATTTTATTTTTTAATAAGTCGTGATTGTCTTCTTTTAACTTTATATTCTTTATTAATATCATTTTTCCCTCTATTTCTTATAATAAATAGTATGCATAAAAAATAATACCATAAATAAACTTATATATAAATAAGATAGTAGCCTTATTGACTACTATCTTAAAAAATTATAAACTCATTTGATAAATTTTTAGTACATCATCTTCTTCTAATTTTACAAAACCATCTATAGGTCCGCCCTTGTGTTCTATAGTCAATTTAGCCATTTCTTCTAAATGTTCTTCATCAATGCCAACTTCTCTTAGGGACATTGGAATCCCTATAGATTTAAAAAAGCTAGAAAGTGCATCTATGGACTTATTAGCCATTTCAAATTTATCTTGCATTTCTTCTATTTCAAAAACATTTTTGCCAAATTCGCAAATCTTATCTACCGTTTCTTCATTTAGACAATGTCTTAACCAGTTTGGAGTAAGTATAGCTAAGCCAACTCCGTGAGTTATATCATAAAAAGCTGAAAGTTCATGCTCCATGGCATGGACTGACCAAGATTTGTTCTTACCTGCATTTAAAAGTCCATTTATAGCCCAAGAGTTAGCCCACATTAAATTAGCGCGAGCTTCATAATTTTCTGGTTCTTCTACTGCAATCTTCCCATATTTTACACAAGTTTTTAATATAGATTCTGCAAACCTATCTGACAAATAAGCTCCATCATTTAAAGTAAAATAATTTTCCATTGTATGACTCATTATATCAGCTGTCCCTGCAGCTGTATGGTATTTAGGAACTGAAAAAGTAAGCTTAGGATTTAAAAAGGAGAATTTTGGTAAAACATAAGGGCTTCCCCAACCTAATTTTTCCTTACTTTCAAGATTAGTTATAACTGATCCAGAATTCATTTCCGATCCAGTTGCTGCCAATGTTAAAATTGTTCCCAAAGGAATAGCTTTTTTAGGTGATACTTTTCCTATAACTATATCCCAAGGATCACTTTCCTCATAGACTCCCGCAGCTATTAACTTGGAGCAATCTATAACTGAGCCACCTCCAACTGCTAATATAAATTCTAAATTATTTTCACGAACTATTTTTAAACCTTCTCTAACCGATTCAATCCTAGGGTTAGGCTCTATCCCACTAAGTTCTTTATAAAAGATATTATTTTCTTCAAACATCTTTATAATTTCATCATAAAGTCCGCTTTTTTTAATGCTTCCTCCACCATAGGTTAAAAGAACCCTATTAGCATATTTTTTTACTTCTTCTGGTAATTTTTTTAACTTATCTCCAAATAAAATTTTAGTACTTACTTCATATATAAAATCTTGCATTCTTACACATCTCCCTTATTACAACAACCATTTGATATATTATTAAATATATTCCCTCAAAAACTATAATTTAAACAAGCTTTAAAAAAGGATTTCTTTAAGTATTTAAAAGAAATATTTTTTTATTTAAGGCAAATAGTATATAATAAAATTATACATATTATTTTGATTTATAGGTGGTGGAAATATGGCTAGAATCGCCAAAAAGAAATCGTTGTCAAATTTTGTATATAAAGAGATAAAAAATAAAATTCTTAGCAATGAATTTATCCCAGGAGATAAATTGATAGAAAGTGATTTAGCGGATGAAATGGGAGTATCAAGAACTCCTATTAGGGAAGCTCTAATTAAGTTATCTGAGGAAGGACTTGTAGAAGCTTTCCCTAGAAAATCTTTTATAGTTTCTAAGATTTCACTAAAAGAAGCTAAAGATTTGTACACCTTGAGAAAGGCACTTGAACCTGTTGTCATTGAAGAAATTGCAAAAGAAGGTATTACAGAAAAAAATAAAAATTTATTAAAAATTTTAGAAGATATGAAATCCTTCTTAGATAATGAAGATTTAAGAAATTTAGAAAAATCTTTGATCAATTGGAGTTATTCAGTTATTAACTTAAGTGAAAATAATCATCTTAAAGAAAGTTTATATGAAATTAATACAAAACTATATAGATTTTCTAATTATTTATCACGAGATAGAAAAAATATAAAAGATGCCTTTAATTCAGTTAATGCTATCTTTAATGCTATTAAACAACAAAATCCTGACTTAGCTTATCAACTTAGTAGGGAATATATTTCTAATATATACTATATGTTAGAAAAGGAAAGTGATTATAAAAGCTTCAGAAATTAGACCTTTTTGTAAAAAAGTATTGACGAAATAATAATAAAGGTGTAAACTTTAACTTGTTGTTAAAACTTGCACTTTTAGCTCAGATGGTAGAGCAACTGACTCTTAATCAGTGGGCCCACGGTTCGAGTCCGTGAAGGTGCACCAAATAAAGCCTTGAGATTTAAATCTCAGGGCTTTTTACTTTTCTTAATTTTTCCTAATTAACAAAATGATTAAATTTTAGCTGGTAAGAGAGTCTATTAATATTAAATAGTTTAGATAATTAACCATACTTATCTATGATACCTAAAATTTACATATTTAAAAACCTTTCCCAGCAATATCACTAAGAAAGGTTTATTTTTATCTTCTATTTGAATTTCTCCATAGTCCATATTTTTCAGCATCTTTTATTAAACCATCTCTAAATTGTGGTGCTGCTAGGTTGATAATTCCTTCTGCTCTCTCCCAATTAGATTTACCTTTACAATTAAAGATACCATACTCTGTAACTAAATAATTAGTGTTTGGTCTTGCTGCTGTAATACCTGTACCTGGTTCAAATATAGGTATAATTCTTGATTCTTCTTCTCCAGTCTTCTTATTAAAGAAAGTTGAAGATAGGCAAATAAAGCTCTTACCACCATTTGATAGATAAGCTCCTAAAACAAAGTCAAGTTGTCCACCTGCTCCTGAAATATGTTTAAATCCAGTACTTTCAGATGAAACTTGTCCGTAAAGATCAATGTTTACAGCATTATTTATAGACATAAAATTATCTAGTTTTGAAATAGTTCTAACATCATTTGTATAGTCTACTGGAACTGCCATACACTGAGGATTATTATCTATAAAATCATATAATTTTTTTGTTCCTGCTGCAAAGGCATAAGTTTGTCTAAATCTATCTATATTTTTCTTTGCTCCTGTTATTTTTCCATTGTTATAAAGATCTACAAAGGCATCTACAAACATTTCAGTATGAACGCCTAGGTCTTTTAGGTCAGATTCTGCAATTAAAGATCCCACTGCATTTGGCATTCCACCAATTCCTAATTGGATACAAGCCCCATTTGGAATCTCATTTACTATTAATTCAGCAACTTTTTTATCTACTTCTCCAAAGGACCCTGATGGTAATTCTAACATGTCAGGATTATCACCTTCAACTATAAAGTCAACATCATCAATATGAACTACATTCTCAAATCCACCTAAGGCTACTGGTAATTTTTCATTTACTTCAACTACTACAGTTTTAGCGGTCTCTATTAAAGCCATTAAGTGGGATGCATTTAATCCCATATTAAAATATCCATGTTTATCCATTGGAGTTACTACAATGTAAGCTACATCAACTTTACTGTTTTCTCTGTAATATCTTGGTAGTTCTGAGTATCTTAAGGGATTGTAAAATCCTCCATCAGTACTATTAATTCTACGCCTCTCAGATCCACCTGAATGCCAAGAATTCCAAATAAAAGTATCTCCATTTGGGTCAGCCTTAAAAATTTCAGGCTCACTTAATAATACTCCGCCCCTAACAACTACTTCTTTTAGTTCTCCAGCTCTTTTTGCTAGTTCTTTGTCAATTGCAACTGGTGTTTGAGCTGCCCAAGCATAGTCAACAAAGTCTCCACTTTTCACAAGACCTGCCGCGCGTTCCGCTGTTATAAGTTTTTCATTATACTTTTTTGAATAATCCATTTAATCCTCCTATTTATTTATATATAATATTATACTAAACTTTCATCATTAAATTTAACTATTTTTATTTAATTTAAAGTAATTAAGTCTTAAAGCATTTGTAACTACAAATAAAGATGACATACTCATTGCAAAAGCTGCAATCATAGGATTTAATTTTAAACCATAGCTATTATAAAATAAACCTGCAGCTATAGGAATTCCTATAACATTATAAAAAAAGGCCCAGAATAAATTTTGTTTTATATTCTTTATTGTTTTCTTCGATATTTCAATGGCATATAATAAATCTTTTAAATCAGATCTTATTAAAACAATATCAGCTGATTCAATTGCTATATCAGTTCCAGCCCCTATTGCAACTCCTATATCTGCCCTAGCTAGAGATGGTGCATCATTTATCCCATCCCCTACAAAGACAACTTTTTTCTTATCTTCTAATGCATCTCTAACTATCTTTTCTTTATCTGCTGGTAATACTTCAGCATATATTTTATCAAGTTTTAATTTTTTGCCTAAAGCTTTTGCTGTTACCTTATTATCGCCTGTTACTATACTTACATCTATACCCATATTTTTTAATTTTTCTATACTTTCTCTAGAATTGTCTTTTATTGTATCCGCCAAGGCTATAAGGCCTATAATCTTATCTTCATTAGCAAAATAAATAGGTGTCTTTCCTTCTTTGGAAAAATCTTCAACATACTTATCATAAGCTGAACTATCAAAATCTTCTTCTTTCATTAATTTTAAATTTCCAGTTAAATAATTTTTCCCTTGAACTTCTGCAATTACTCCCATACCAGAGAGACTAGTAAAGTTACTTGAATCAAAATACCCTATACTATTTTCTTCAGCATAATTTACTATAGCCTTAGCTAGTGGATGTTCTGAATTTTTTTCTATACTTGCTGCTATTTTTATAAATTCTTTCTCATCTAAATCTTTGCTTATTATATCTGTGACGGAAAATTTCCCACTTGTTATGGTTCCTGTTTTATCAAACATTACTACATTTGTATTGTGTAAATTTTCAAGAGCTTCTGCCGATTTAAACAAAATTCCATTTTTAGCAGCCTTGCCTGTACCAACCATAATTGCAACTGGCGTTGCTAAACCTAGAGCGCAAGGACAAGATATTACTAATACAGATATTGCCATAGTTAAGGATACTTCTAAGTTTTTCGATAAGTAAAACCAAGCTGTAAAAGTAATTATAGCTATTATTATTACTACTGGCACAAAAACAGCTGAAACCTTATCAGCTATTTGAGCTATTGGAGCTTTTGTAGTGTTAGCATCTTCTACTAATTCAATAATTTTAGCTATTGTAGAATTAGAGCTATCTGATGTGGCCTTAAATTTAATAAATCCAGTTTTATTAAGAGTAGCTGCCATTACTTTGTCTCCAGTATTTTTTTCTACTGGTATACTTTCTCCTGTTAGGGCAGATTCATCTATGCTTGTAGAACCGCTTTCAACTATACCATCAACTGGTATGCTTTCCCCTGGTCTAATTATAATTAGATCTCCCTTTTCTATTTCTTCCAAGGGAACTTCTACTTCTTTTCCATCTTTTTCTACTCTTGCTATTTTAGGCGTTAAATCCATTAAAGAACTTATTGCATTAGATGTCTTTTTTTTTGCCCTAGTTTCAAAATACTTACCTAAGGTTATTAAAACTAGTATCATTCCTGTAGATTCAAAGTATAAGTCATGTGAAAAGTTATGGACTACTCCCATGTCATTAACACCTAAGGCGTAGGATACTTTGTATATTGCATAGACTCCATATATAAAAGCTGCCATAGATCCTATTGCGACTAGAGAATCCATATTAGGACTTTTATTTTTTAAAGATTTAAAGCCACTTACATAAAACTTATTATTTATAAACATAATAGGTATAGTCAATAACATCTGAGTTATTGCCATAGGAAGTAAATTCTTTTCTCCCTTAAAAAAAGAGAATTGCGGTAGACCAATCATCGGACCCATAGCTATATAAAATAAAATAATCATAAATATAGCAGATGTTAAAAGCCTTTTTTTCATGTCTCTTGCATCTTTTTCAAAAGGATTTTCTTCCACTTTTGACTTAGTCTTATTTTTACTATCCCCTTTTAATGCCGCCCCATATCCAGCATTCTCAACAGCTTCTATTATCTTATCACTTGAAATCTTGTCTTGGTCATATTCGACCATCATAGTATTAGATAATAAATTAACACTAACTTCATTTACCGGAAGCTTATTTACGCTTTTTTCTACAGAGGCTTGGCAAGCTGAACATGTCATTCCACTTATATTGTATTTTTCCTTCATCTTTCTTCTCCCTTTTAATTAATATCTAATATCAATATATCATTAGATAAATTCACTTTCAACTTTATCTATAAAATCTTCAAACTCCATTTTTATATTTTCTAAAGACTCTCTCGATATGTCAACGTCATACTCTTTTTTATCTTTTAAAGACATTATTTTAGCCCTATCAACTTGAATTTTATTTATATTATTATAAGCCAACACATAGAGTTTTAACTGATCTTCATATTGAGATATATTCATATCTATATTGCCTGTTTTTATATCTATAAGCTCTAATTTATCTTCTACTTGCCTAACTTGGTCTATATATCCTTTAAGAATTCCATTTTTTAAAGGATAGTAGAATTCATACTCTCTTTCTAAAATTTTACCCTTTTTCATCTTATTATAAATTTCTATTTCATCTTTTAAAATTTTTATATTTTCAAAACTATTGTCTACTTGAAAAGCTTTTAAATAGCTTATAAGAAATTTATCAATATCTTCTGGATCTAATTCAGCATATTTATGAACTATATCCCCTATAATTTTAGGCTCTAAGCTAGAATTTTTAAGCCCACTCCCTTGGTGTATATCAACTTCCTTGCCCAATATATACTTATCAAAAAAGCTTTTTTTATCTGATTTATATAGAATAAAGGCTGTAGCAGAATAGTAGTTTAAAAATTTATTTTTTTCTATATATTTTTCTCTTATAAGTTTATGATCTTCCCCACCTACTTTTAGTTTAGGATAAAATAATTCTTTTTCTAAATTATAAGAGTCTTCTCTTCCTTCTAAAGTTGTAAAATCTTCAAATCCTATGCTTTCAAGTAAGCCAAAATAACTATTTTCTACACTCGACTCTCGCCCAGCACTTCTATCTTTTTCACTTGTATATTTTGGTACTGCTAGGGTAAGGGATTTTTTAGCCCTAGTTGCTGCAACATAAAAAAGTCTATATTCTTCTAAAATATCTTCTTGACTGGATTCTTCTAAGATAAACTTGTGTTTATAATTATTATTTTCTAGGTTTATCCCTAGACCTATTTCTCCTACTTCTATTTTAGACTGATGATAATTTTTGCTAAAATCTCTTTTACAATCACAAATTATAACATGGTCAAACTCTAAACCCTTAGACTTGTGTATAGTCATTAAATTTATTCCCTTTGTATTGTAGTCTGTATCTAACTCCAATAGATTTATATAGTCTATAAAATCTCTTATATTAACATTTTTATTGTTTTCAAAATCTCCCACTAAACTTATTAATTTACTTATGTTGGATAGAGAATTTTTTCCATAACATATTCTTGAAAGCTCGTAAAAATCAAATTCATTAACTATTCTTATTATCAAGTCTTGCAAACTTATTTTAGATTCAATATTTCTTAGATATTCTAACTTAGTAATCCCGTATTGAAATAATTGTATATCTTCTTTGCTTAAATTTTTTACATCTAAATTTTTCTCTCTATTAAAGTGATTTGCTATTATAAATATAGAATTTTCACTTAAGCCCACCATGGGTGATTTCAAATATGAGAGTATGCTTAATATATCTTTCTCATCTACTACTGACTTTAAAATATTTAATATATCCCTTATTTCTCTTAGTTGAGAAAATTGCTTTGAAGTATTATTCACATTTAAAGCTCTTTTTATAAGTTCTTTCTCTAAGAGTTCAACTTCTTTTTTAGTTCTAAATAATACCGCTATGCTATCTTCATCAATCCCATTATTTATTAGGTCTAAAATATAATTTGCAATAGCCAGTTTTTCATTGTTTTCATATTTTAAAATTTTTATTTCTTCTTGGCCCTTTTCACTAGATTCTAAATTTACATAATCTTTTCTTAAAATTTTTGAAAATATATTATTAAAGCTTTCTATTAGCTTTTCTGATGACCTATAATTCTCCAACATTTCTAAGCTTAGAGAGTTTTTTTCATCCATTTCTTTTAAAAACTTTCTAAAACTCTTTAAATTACCTCCCCTAAATCCATAGATGCTTTGCTTTGGATCTCCTACTACAAATAAATTAATATTATTATCTAAGTTATCTGTTATTTTTTTTATTATTTCTATCTGTTTCGGATTTGTATCCTGAAATTCATCTATCATAATATACTTGTAAGGTAAATCTATTCCAGTATTTAAGATTTCTAGTGCCATAGCTTCCAAATCGTTATAGTCTAAAATATTTTCATTAAATTTCATATCCTTATAAGTTTTTTCAAGTTTCTCTAATATTTCCACGATAAATAAATAGTGATTATAATTATAAGTCTCTAAAAATTTCTTAACTTGTAAAATCTCCTCTTTTATTAAATCTCTCAAATAAACTATATCTTCTTTCTTTGAAGAACCTAGATTTTCTTCAATTTCAGGTAATTCCTCATAAGTGAAATCTCGATTCTTGAAATCCTCATAGAAATTTTGAAATTTAGGGCCTGTCTTTAACTGGCTATAATCATCTAATAATTCTTTTAATTTTTTAAAGCTTCTATTTTTTAAGTCTTTATTAAAGTTATAATTAGCTTCTTTTATGGATTTTAAGCTAAATCCCTTGTTTTTTACTTGAAAATATAAAGACTTAATTAAATTTTTAAAGCTAGTTAACCTTTTGTATTTCAAGTCTACTAATAAATCATATAGTCTTTTATCATTTTTATAGCCTTCAAATATAATATCCAGAGATTTTTCTAAAAGTTTATTAGTATAGTAAGATTCTTCAACTTTATAATCTGGGTTCAAACCTATTTTAAGGGAATGTTTTCTTATTAATTCATTACAAAATCCATGAATAGTATATATCTGAGCCCTTGGAAATTGTCTACTTATCCTTAGCAAGTTTTCATCATTACTATTTAAGATTTCTTTTTTTATCCTAGACTTCATTTCTTGTGCGGCTTTTTTAGTAAAAGTAATAGCTAGTATACCATCTACTTCGCTAGCATATTTTAAATTTTTACTTTTTAATATGTTTATATACCTGCTAGTTAATACTTTTGTCTTTCCAGTTCCTGCCCCTGCACTTAGGACAAGATTCCTATCTATTGTATTTACTGCTTGAGACTGTATTTTATTAAGTTTAATTTCCATTATTTTCAATCTCCCTAAATAAATCTTTGAATTCCTCATCCTTTACTTCTTTTGTTGTGAAATCTCCTAATATTATTTTTTGATAAATATTTAAAATTTCTTGTTTAGAATCCATTAATAAGGCATTTATTTCTTCTGTCGTCATAGAATTTCTTTTTTTGCTTAAATAATCTTTATTTCTTATTACACTTGAATATTTCCCAGTTTTTATTACTCCATATCTTCCTTCTACAACATTTTCTTCGCTTAGCATATATATTGGCATTTGAAAAGATTCATAATTTTTTATTTTACTTATAGGAACTGCAGAGCTACTCTTATAATCTGTTATTTTTTTATACTCATTCAACTTATCTATCCTGTCAATTCTACCACTTATAGAAAAATCACCTAAATTTAAAGTAAACTGTTTTTCCATTTCTTCAGGTAGATATCCTTCTCTTTCACTTAAATCTACTTCTATAAATCTTTTTAAGTCTTGAAATATTAAATCTTCCATAGCATTATCTATTAAATTAACTTCTTTTTGACTAACTCTTTCTTTTTTTATAAGATTCTTTAAATAAGCATCATCTAATTTATCAGGATATTTTTTAAAATACTTTTCTAAAATATTGTGGTAGAGATTTCCTAATTCTAAGTAATACTGGTCTCCATATTCATCTAAAAGAGATTTTACTCCTGACAACTCCTTGTACAAAAATTCATATGGGCTTCTTATATACTTATCAAAGTCAGTAGCCCTAAATCCCCTATGTTTTAAATTGTTTCTCAGTAAATCTAAGGCCTGACCACTTAAAATAATTTTATTATCAGACTTTCTTTTTTTTTCATTTTTTATTCTTTTATTTAAAAAATCATAGTCTTTCATTTTAGATAAAATTTCTAGGTCTTTTTCCCCTAAATTATCTATTTCTTTTATTCCTTTTTCTTCTACTTGCTTTAGCAAGTCTAAAGAAAGTTCTATAACACTAGAACATTCTCTTATTTTAATTTCTTTAATATCTTTTAAATAAGTTAAGAATATAGATTCTTCTTGATCTTTTTCTAAAGTAAAATAAATTGTATTAGTATTATTCAGTAGACTTAAAAACCTAATTAATGAATTTTCATAGGACTCATCCATATCCTTTATATCAAATCCCATTTTCCTTAATATTGGATTATTTAAATCATTAAATATAAAATCATCTTTCCTGTATTTAGGATATTCAAAATCACAATTATCTATTATTAGCTTATCAAATTTTAAATAAATGCTATTTTCCATACTTAAAAGACTAGGTCCATAATAATTTAGGCTATTATATGATAGGTCTTTAATAGACTCTATTAAAATTTCTCCATAGTCTTTCCAACTAATATCTTTTAATTCTTCTCTAAATTTTTTTAAGGAATCTAATTTTTCTCTTATATTCTTTAATAAATTTAAATTCTTTCTATACAATTCAAAAATATTGTCTATTTTAAATTCTTCTTCAATTATTAAGTTAGCTTTTTCTAGGTAGTTTTCAATTTTTATGTTTAATTCTTCAAAGCTATTTAAATCTTTTATCCTTAATTCTTTTTCTAAACCATCTAATACAGCATAAAATTCCTTAAAATATTCTTCTTCAATTTTTAAACTCGTTTGGCAGGCAACTTTTAATTGGTCTAGATTGTTAAAATCAATATGATAAATTACTTTAGATATTTCTTTGAAATTATCACTTATCCTAAAATATTTTAATTGGCATCTTTTTAATAGGTTTTCTCTGTTAGGATTTTCTATAAACTTTAGTAAATCTATGAATTCATTAATAAGTGCCTCTGGCTTCTTATTAAAGTTATTAAATTTTAACCTTTCTATTGAATAATGCTCCTTATATGGATCTGGATTTTCAGATAAATTTATTATATCTATTTTATTTCTTAAGTTTTTTTTGATAATTTTAAAAATAGCCTTATTCTTTTCAAAATTATTCTCTTCTCTTATAATAAATAATTTATCTTTAAAATCTTGAGCTAAATCCTTTATACTTCTATCATTATCCATATTTATACTTTCAAAGCCTATGTCTTCAAATTTTTTTATTAATACATCTATATAATTGAAATCTTTTAAAGAATAGGGGATGTTTACTAATACTTCAATTGATTGGGAAAGTTTTTCTAGGTAGTGAAAGTCTATTTCTTTAAATGAAAAGAATCCATCTACCACTATTAGATCTACTTCCCCTCTTATAGATTCTGGGTTTTCAATTAAATCTGTAAAAGAATTAGTTTGTAATACTTCTAGATATTTTTTATATACTTGCCCTAATTCGTCAATTAGTTTATTGCCTGTATTAGCTATGTTTTTTATATTATCTTCTCTAGCCTTATTAATAAATTTTATAATGTGATCTAGTACGCCTCTATTGTCTTTTAGAATTTTAAAATTTCCATTTTTTATTATTTTTTTTACTATATATAATTTAAAACTTTCATTTATTATTATTTTATCAGCAAACTTTCTTTTAAATGAGTCAAATGTATGAAAAAAGAGTTTAGAAATTCCACCAAACTCCTCTATATATTCATTTCTTATCCTATCTACTGCAAATTTACTAGGCAAAATATACACTATACTTTTACCATTTTCATAATATTCTCTTACTATTTTTTTTATCTCTTTATTCTCTCTACCTAGGTCTAGTTTATATACTCTTTTCACTATTTCCTCCAAACATTTCTATCTCCGAAAATATCTCCTATAATAGATTCTTCTTTACTAGGAAGATTATTATAAAACTTCTTATTAGACAAATAAGAAAGACTTCCTGAAAGCTCTTTAAACTCTATCATGAAGTTATGAAGAAACTGGCTTTTATAACTATAATCTCTTATAAAGATATTGTTTATATTACTTTGTCCATATTTAGTATCTCCGACTATAGGAAAATTTTTACTTTTTAAAACTGTCCTAATTTGATGAGTTCTACCTGTTATAAGGTCCACTTTTAATAAACTGTAATCATTATTTTGGATTATAGTTTCAAATTTAGTCAAGGAATCTTTAGACCCTTCACTGGACTTTGAACTCACACTAACTTTATTTTTTTCTTGGTCTTTTAATAAATATGAATGATCTTCAAATTCTTTTGGGGTTTTTCCTTTAACTAAGGTTAGATAATATTTCTTTATATTATTCTCTCTTATCTCTTTATTTAATTCTCTTAGACTTTGTGCATTTTTTGCCCCAATTAAAATCCCTGATGTATTCCTATCTAGTCTATTACAAAGGGCAGGTCTAAAAGTTTTTTCCACTCTTGGATGATAATCTCCCTTAGCTATTAAATAGTCTACCATCATATCTAACATATTTAACTGATAATCAGACGAATCATTATGGGATAATACTCCAACTTTTTTATCTAATAAAATTATATTTTCGTCCTCATAAATTATTGTAGGGAATTTACCTTTTCTTAAATTTACTTCTTCTTTTATAAATTTTTTAATAGTTTCTTCACTTAAAAATAGCTTGATTTTATCTCCCTCTAATATAGTATCTTCAGGCTTTGCTTTCTTACCATTTAATGTGATATTCTTTTTCCTTAAATTTTTGTATATAAAGGATAAAGATGCCTTTTTTAAATATTTTTTTAAAAATCTATCTATCCTTTGGCCGGCATCATTCTTGTTGACTAAAATTTCTCTCATTTTATTCCCCCCTACTTAATTTCTCTGTTATAATAATTATAACTAAAGTAGAGATAGAAATGAGGGTTATTTTGAAAATTTTAAACAAACTACTAGATTTTCTATTTGATATAGCTGGTAAATTACTAATAATAGTATCTATTTTAATTCTAGCTTTTATTATTAAATGGAAAATGGATTCATTATATTTTGTAAGTACTTCACCAGATCTAAAAAAATTTACTATAATTGATGAAATTAAAAAGACTAGACTCCAAGTAAATAACTTATTTAATGGAAAGAATAAGGAAGAACTTAAACAAGCTATTCCTAATGAAGAAAAAGAAAATAAATCTTCAGTAAAAATTATAATTAAAAAGAATGCTGGTATTAATGATATTGCAACTGAACTTATTAGTAAGAATCTTATAAGTGATGTTTCTGCCTTTAAAAAATTAGTTTATGATATGGGCCTTGAGTCAGAATTTATCGAAGGTAGCTATAAAATTCCTCTTAACAATAAAATTAAAGATACCATTTTAACTCTTACCAATAAAAAATTAAAATCCTTTAATTTTGTGGTAAATCAAGGTGATGATGTGAATATGGTGGCATTTAATCTAAAAAAAGAAGGGATAATAAAATCTCAACATGCATTTGTTGAAGAATATAATAATAAAGCTGCTGGGAAAAGCTTCATTCCAGGTACTTACACTTTTGAAACTCCAATTAGGGTAATAAAAATTATCGAACTTCTAACTACACAAAAATAAACTTAACAAAATATTAAAACTCTTTGCTTTATATTAGCAAGGAGTTTTTTATGTAAGGAATGATTCTTAGATGAATTACTTATGCTTTATTTTCTTATAACTATGGGTATCTATGTTATAGTAGTGTAACTTTGTTTTAAAAAGGAGATGCTTATGAAAGTTAATATACAAGAAAAATATAAATTATTTATAAATGGAGAATGGACCAATCCTTCTAAGGATGAGTGGATTAAAGTTATTAATCCAGCAACAGGAGAAGAACTATCTCTTATTGCTAATGCAAGTTCAGATGATGTGGATCTAGCTGTTAAATCTGCAAGAGAAGCTTTTGAAAATGGATGGAAAAATACTAGTACAGAGGAAAGAGCTAAGATTTTATTGAAAATAGCTCAAGTTATAGAAGATAACGCAGAATATTTATCAACTATTGAAACAATAGATAATGGAAAACCTATAAGAGAAACTTCTAATATAGATATTCCTTATGCAGCTGATCACTTTCGATACTTTGCTAGCGCTATAAGAAGTGAAGAGGGATCTTCTAAGATTTTAGAGGGTAGATATCTTTCTTTAATACTAAAAGAGCCTCTAGGTGTTGTTGGGCAAATAGTTCCTTGGAACTTTCCTTTCTTAATGGCAGCTTGGAAACTTGCTCCTGCAATTGCCGCTGGTGATACTATAGTTCTAAAACCTTCATCTTCAACATCTCTTTCAGTTTTAGAGCTAGCCAAGTTGATAGAAGACATTTTACCTAAGGGAGTTTTAAACATTGTCACTGGTAAAGGATCACAAGCTGGGGAATATTTACAAAATCACTCTGGTATTGATAAATTAGCCTTTACAGGCTCTACTGAAGTTGGTAGGAATATTGGTATTGCAGCTGCTAAAAATCTTATTCCTGCTACCCTTGAATTAGGTGGAAAGAGTGCAAATATAGTTTTTGATGATGCTGATATGGATAAGGCTATTGATGGTGCTTTACTTGGTATCTTATTTAATCAAGGTCAAGTATGTTCAGCAGGTTCTAGACTTTTTGTTCAAGAAGGTATTTATGAAAACTTTCTTGAAAGATTGAAAAAAGCCTTTGAAAATATTAAAGTGGGAGATCCACTAGATCCTGAAACACAAATGGGTTCTCAAATAAATAAAGGTCAATTAGATAAAATTTTAAATTATGTTGAAATAGCTAAAAAAGATGGCGGAACTATTTTAAGTGGAGGAAATACTCTTACTGAAAATGGTTTAGATAAAGGTTCTTTTATGGAACCTACTATAGTTTTAGAAGATGATAATAGCAAGCAAATCTGCCAGGAAGAAGTATTTGGCCCTTTAGTTGTAGTTCAAAAGTTTAAGGATGCAGATGAAGTTATAAAACTTGCTAATGATTCAATATATGGTTTAGGTGGAGCTGTTTTCTCTAGTAATATTAAAACAGCTTTGAAAGTTTCTAGATCTGTTAGAACAGGACGTATGTGGGTTAACACTTATAACCAAATTCCTGCCGGAGCACCTTTTGGTGGTTACAAGAAATCTGGTATAGGTCGTGAAACTCATAAAATGATCTTAGATGCTTATAGTCAAACTAAAAATATCTTTATAGATTTATCAGAAGATGTAAGTGGATTTTATGAAGTTTAGAAATAAATAAAAATTGCGGAGCTAAATTTAATCTTTATGGGGTAGACTATTCTTAAAATGGTTACTATATATAACTTCTAGAAAATTTTTATAATGTGAAGTAGATTATAATATAGTCTAAAAACCCTTATCAATGACAAGATTATATAGTTATAGATAAAAAAAGTAATATATCAGACCTAGGTCTGATATATTACTTTTTAATTATCTTCTAACAATCCACCTTTAGTATATAGATCATAATAATAAGCTTTATTTTTCATAAGCTCTTTGTGCTTGCCTCTTTCTATTATTTCCCTATCTCTCATAACTAAAATTTCATCTGCATTTTGTACTGTAGTAAGTCTATGAGCTATAGTTATAGTAGTTCTTCCCTTAGTTAATTTTTCTAAGGAATTCTGCACTATTTGCTCTGATTTATTATCTAGGGCTGAAGTTGCCTCATCAAGTATTAGTATCGGAGGGTTTTTCAAAAATACCCTTGCTATAGAAATTCTCTGTTTTTGTCCACCAGAAAGCTTAACTCCTCTTTCTCCAACATAAGTATTAAACTTTTGAGGAAGTTCTTCTATAAATTCTATAGCCCCTGCTAACTCACTAGCACGTCTAACCTCTTCATCACTTGCATCAAATTTACCATATCTTATATTATCCATAACAGTTCCTGAAAAAAGATACACATCTTGTTGCATTATTCCTATATTATCTCTTAAAGACTTTAATTTTAAATCTCTAACATCAAAATCATCCACCAATATTTGCCCTTTATTTACATCATAAAATCTTGGTATTAAATTACATATTGTTGTCTTTCCGGCTCCACTAGGACCTACTATTGCTATATTATCTCCTGGATTTATTTTTAAATTGAAATTTTTTAGAATATAGTCTGTATCTCTTTCATACTTGAAATCTACATTTTTAAATTCTATTAATCCTTTAATATTTTCTATTTCTAGAGCATCTTCCTTGTCTATAATATCTGACTTAGTATCCATGATTTCTGAATATCTTTCAATACCAGTCATTCCTTTTTGGAACTGCTCAGTAAACTCTACAATTCTTCTAACTGTAGCAAGTAAAGATCCTAAATACATTACATAGACTATTAAATCTCCTGGATCTAATGTTTTGTCCATCATAAACAAGCCACCTGTTATTATAAGGGTTAAATACATTAGTCCATCAAAAAATCTTGTAACTACACTAAATCCAGCCATGGCTTTATAAAATTCTTTTTTTATACTTAAAAATTTAGAATTTTCTTTATTGAATTTTTCAGATTCTATTTCTTCATTAGCAAAAGATTTTACAACTTTTATTCCTAGTAAAGAGTCTTCTATTGAAGAATTTAATTTACCTATATGAACTCTTTGCTCTTTTTGAGTCTGCCTCATTCTCCTATTATACTTAGAAGCAGCAAATATCATAATTGGAATTAAAATATAAATTAATAGGGTCATCTTGAAATTAATGTTTGCAAGTATTATAAAAGATACAATTATTTTAATTCCACCTATAAAATATTCTTCAGGACAATGATGAGAAAATTCTGTAATATCAAATAAATCATTGGTTATCCTACTCATTATAACCCCAACTTTGGTTTCATTATAGAAGGAGTCACTCATATTCTGTAGATGGTTATATATGTCTCTTCTCATATCAGTTTCTATTTTCGCCCCCATTATATGACCTATACTTGCCATATAATAAGTTGCTATTAATTCAATAATTTTTAATATTGCAAACAATACTGCTAATTTTGTTATTAAGCCAAGGGTTAATTTTTCAAAATCATGTAAGCCTGTATTGGTTAAATATCTTAATATTAAAGGCAGAATCATTTCGGCCAAAGTTGTAAAACCAGCACATATCAAGTCTAAAATTAAAATAGACTTATATCTATTGAAGTAAGGCAAAATTCTTTTTATTAAATTTATATTTTTCACACATATCACCTCAGTAAATTCTACATTATATTTAATCTTTAATCAACTATTGTAATTAATATGTTATTGACTTTAATTTTCATAAAATATATACTTTCTAAAGAAGTAGGAGGTAGAAATGGAAAGTACAAAAAAATTAGCAAAATCTACTTTTGCTATAATATTCTTTTTACTAATTGGAAAATTATTTGGATTTGGAAGAGAAATGCTTAGTGCTGCTAAATTTGGTGCAAGCGGTGAGATGGATGCATTTGTAGCTAGTCAAAATGCTACTGCTGTAATATCTATGCTAATTACAGCCTCAATAGCTACTACTTTTATTCCAGCCCTACAAAAGGCAGAGTATGATTTAGGCTCTGAAGCTAAAAAAAAGTTTACAAATAATATTTTATTTTTATCCATATTAGTATCTTTAATTATAATTCCTTTGGGTATATTTTTCGCCCCACAGCTTTCAATACTATTTACACCAAAAACTAAGCCAGAGTTATATAATTTAGTTGTTAAACTTATACAAATAGGAATGCCAGTGATTGTATTTTCAGCTATGGTTGGAGTTTTCACAGGATTTTTACAATATGAAGGTAGGTTTGGCATAACTGGTGCGGTTTCCATACCTTTAAACTTAGTTTATATTATATACTTGATTTTCTTCCCTCATAAGTGGGGTATAGAAGGCTTGACTGTAGCATCTGTTATAGCTGTCTTAGCTCAAGTGATTTTTTTACTTCCAGACTCTTTTAAAGCAGGCTACAGGCCTAAGTTTATATTAGATTTTCAAGATAAGTATGTTAAGGAAGCCTTGGTCTTAGCTGTTCCAGTCCTTATAAGTACAGCTGTAAATGATGTAAATATGATTGTTAACAAAAGACTTGCCATGGGAATGGCAGAAGGCTCTGCTTCAATTTTAAATTATGCTAACAAAATGAATTTAATGATATTAGGTATATTTATAGCCGCTATTACAGCTATAGTCTTTCCTACTATGTCCAAAGCATTTGGTACAAATAATATGGTTCAAGGTAAGAGAGTTATGAATGCATCTATAAAAGCTGTTTTATTTTTAACTGTTCCTGCCACTATTGGTATGATTGCTCTTGCAAGACCTATTGTTGACATAGCTTTTCTACATGGAGCTTTTACCGAACAAAATGCTGTAGATACAACTGCAACTTTAAGACTTTATTCTTTGGCACTTATATCTATATCTATATCCAATGTTTTAAATAGAGTTTATTATTCTATTTCAGATACTAAGACACCTTTTTATGTTGGACTTGCAAATATGTTAATTAATGTTGGTTTAAACTTATTAGTTGCCCATAAATTTGGCACTAGAGGGCTTGCAGCTTCTCTTAGCATTGCTACAACTATTGCAGTATTAATTTCTTTTTACTTACTTAAGAAAAGAATAGGTAATCTTGGAACTAAGTCTTATATTAAGGCCTTAATTAAAACTCTTATGGCATCAACGGCAATGGGTCTATTTGCCCTTTTATACTATCCTATAGAATCACTCTTTGAAGTTTATATGTCTTCTAATGCTTCAGCAACTTTTATTAAATTAGTCATTTTACTATTTATAGTAGCGGTTGCCATTTGTATTTATGGAGTGTCTTTATATAAACTTGGAGTCCGTGAAATAAGAGATGTAGTTGATATAGTAAAAAACAAATTAAATACTAGAAGAGAAAATAGAATATAAAAAATAAAAAGTCTTTAATTAAAGACCTTTTTATTTTTTATATTCATTTTTATTCAATAGATATATATTAGCTAATTCAATTTTCTCTTTTTTAAATTTGTTTATGATTTTCTGACGTATTTGACTGGAAGTTTCAAAATTATCATTTACATCTATAGTCCATATAGTAGCTCTTAAGTTTATTCCATATTGGTCCACCCTATTTATATAAACTTTAGTATGTCTTTCTCCATTAACTTTTTCTTTATCACCTCTTGTATCCAAGGTTTTATCATGTTCTTCAATAATTAATTCCATAATTTCAATTGCCTTATCAATATCTTCTCCAGGCATTATAGCTATGTCTATAGGACTTCCAACTCTATCTACAGCCATATTACTATTTTCTATAATCTCATTACTTATTACTGAATTTGGTACTATGAGTTTAGTGTTATAAAAGGTACGAATTACAGTATGCCTAGTTGTTATATCTTCTACAAAGCCTACAATATTTCTATCTACCAAATTTATCCTATCCCCTAAGGCAAAAGACGGAAAAATCGACATCATAAATCCTGCAATTACATTCTCAAACCCTTTTTGAAAGGCAAAGGCTAAAGCAGCTATTAAAAAACCTGATGACAGTAGGGCCGTTCTTGAAGCTTGTCTAAATCCTTCAAAAAGCATACCTATATTAAAAACTACCACTAAGATAATAAATAATTTTAATAAGTTTTTTAAGAATATAAAGCTTATTTTATTTTTTATAAATTTAAATTTTTTAAAAACTAATTCTACTATAAAAATTCCAATTAATCCTAAAATTGAAAACTTCAATATTATTAATAAAGTTTCTAGATTCATGTTTACCTCTATTTCTATTTAAGTATTTTATTAAGTATAATCTCAAAAATTTTTCTAGTCAAGTTTTCATGAAATTAAAAAGGTCTAGCCTAAGCTAGACCTCGTTTTTTTCCTTCTAATCATTAGAAATGATATCTTTTCTTAACTTCGCAACTTTGCTAGTTAAAACATAGAACAGAATTGCTGCTATAAGACCAACTATATAACTTGCTCCATAACCTTCTGATCCAAATAACTTATCTAAGTTAAATCCTATTTCAGCATGAGCTATATAGCTAAATACTATAAATGAGTAAAAACAACCTGGAATAGTACTTATCCAATAATTTTTGCCATGTCTTTTTAAGTAAACTGTTGTTACAGCTAAGGCAAATACAGCTACTAATTGATTTGTGAATCCAAAATATCTCCATAATACTTTAAATCCATTTGCATTTGTCTTTGCAAAGTATAAAATTCCAATGGCTGGAATAAATAAAATCAATGATAGGATTACTCTTTTTGCTGCAAGTTTTTGATCTATATTAAATTGTTCAGCTATCATTAATCTCAAAGATCTAAAAGCTGTATCTCCTGAAGTTATAGGTAGTACAATAACTCCTATAATTGCTAATATACCTCCAATACTTCCCATAAAGTTTTTAGAAATAGCTCCTACCATTAAAGTAGCATTGGTATCAAGAGCTGTTCCTTTATTAAATACAACCATTGCACCTGCTGCCCATGCCATAGCTATAAATCCTTCTAAAATCATCATATTGTAGAAAGTTTTTCTTCCTTCATATTCAGATGTAACTGTTCTGGAAATTAAAGTAGCTTGAGATCCATGAAAACCTGACATAATACCACAGGCAACTGTTATAAAGAATACTGGAATAAATTTTTGTCCACCTGGATGAACACTTAAAAAACTACCTTCAGTCATAGCGTGTAAATTAACGCCACCATCTAATAGTATACCTATAAATACGCCTATTGATGATATTATTAG
>JBQDBK010000004.1:0-143829 GCA_052090825.1 Peptoniphilaceae bacterium
TTTAAACTGTTTTAATAAGGATTTAAATATTCTTGTCCCTTTAACTCTCTCTGCTATAAATAAAGATATGGTAGTGGAGGCTAATATTAGTATTAATAAATCTTTTATACTTTCTAATACTGTAAATATATCTCCTTTATTATAAAATCCAGAAGTCAAGGATATAGGCATGCTTATTAAAAGAGATATAAATAATATTTTTAGAAATTCAAGGTATATTTCATAGTGTCTGCCTGATATTAAAATATTTGCTCTTGATTGGTATTTATTAGATATTCCGAAGGGACTCCCAAGTTTTTCTAAAAAATTTATTAAGTCTTCTTTAGAGTAATCTTCTCCTAATTTTTCTTTTATCATATTTCTTAAATCTTTTTCAGCATATATTGAATTTTCAAAAGTCATATATCTTGTTAATTCTTTTATGTATCTGCCTAAAATATCTTCTTTATCTTTTACCATAGTATCACCTAAGCTTATTTTACCATAAAAAAAGGAGCTTTCGCTCCCTTAACTAATCTAATACATATACTTTAACATTTCTTCTACCAAATCTATTGGCTTGGCTGTTAGAATTGTAAAATAAGTCTATACTATTTCCTTTTATTGCTCCACCTGTATCTTCAGCTACTGCGTATCCGTAGCTTGGAAATCCGTCTGTAGATTCAATATACAGCTTAGATCCAAGTGGTATAACTCTAGGATCTACAGCTACTGCTCCAACTCTTGCCCGAGTTCCCATTGCTGTTAGAGAACCTGCTGTTGGGTCATAGGCAGTTGCTTGCATTGTTATTACTTTTCTTACATTTTTACCTTGAAATTTTCCAGCTGATTGAACAACTGGTCTATCCTTTGTTCCCACTTCAACAATTTCTTTTATAGGTTCTGCATTAACTTTTGAACTTATAATATCCATTGAAACTAGTTTATCATTAACAAAGGTATTTTGCAGAGTTTCTACAACTTGTCCTGGAACTCCTTTTTGTATAACCTTTTTTTCATCTTTATACATATTTGGATTTTCTCTTTTTTCTGTTTCAAATCCTATTTCTTTTGAGTTATCAAAAGTTTCTTTTCTAACTCTTTCAATTACTATACTTTGATTTTCTTCAAGTTTTTCAGTAATCTTTGGAGTTACCACATCATTTGCTCCAAGTTCAATCTTTAATTCTTTTAAAACTTCACCAACTGTAAGGCCAGTTGATTCTGCTATTCTTAACTCTTCGCCATCTTTTATTTGATAACTTTTTGGGGATCTTATTACAATATCCATGTCATCTTCAATTTTTGTATCTAAACTAGGTACTACTACCTCTTTATTATCAAGTTCAATTCCTTCTGTCTTTAAAAAATCTTCTACTGTAGAAGAATAAGTAACTATAGATTCTTCTTCCCCATTTATAATTATGTTTACATTATTTGCTAATATAGTAGAGAAACCCATTGTAACAAGACCTGATAAAGCTACTATTCCAAGCCCCATTGTAACAATTTTTTTCTTTACTGAATTTTTTAATAAACTCATCTTTACCCCCTCAAAATTACATATCTAACAATCTTTTATATTAATGTAACTTTTTTGTAACCATTGCTTACTCGGCTAAGTATAATTGAGTTTATTTAATTTGTCAAATATTTGTAACTGTTTTGTTTCTTTCGGCTGTAAATGGCTTAAAATAGAGCTTTATCCTTGAATGTTTTTCAAGCTAAAAATAAATTATTTTTAGCTTAGCTATCAAAATCCCTAAATATAGGGATTTCCATCGAATTTAATTTCAATATTACATTTATATTACATTCAATTTACAAATGAAGTTATTTGTAAGTTTTGCTGTAAATCCCCATATTATTTTATCTTCATATTCATAAAATAAAACTTCATCTCTTCCTCTTCTAAACTTATAATTTTCCCCATTTGGAATTAATTCATAGGGAAATGATTTAGCTTTTTCTACTTTCAATTCCAGCTCATATTTTCTTGGTTTTGTTTTTATAAAAAAGTCAAGAGGTACTGTGAAAATACTATCTACTTCATCTCCACTAGGCTTTATGTCTTTTAAATCTTTTTTTATAATCCCCACTGCTGAATACAAGATGGTGGAGTATGGATTTACAAGAAAATCACTTTCTTTTATTATTTCTATATCATCTTCTTCTATTAATAACTCTTCCATCGTCTCTCTAACTGCAGCTTCTAAAGGATTTTCTCCTTCTTCGATCTTTCCTCCTGGAAAGGATATTTCTCCAGGTTGAGTTTTTAAATTTCCTGACCTTACTTCATATAATAGGTGTAATTCTCCCTCAACTTCTATTAAGGGAATTAAAACTGAGTACTTATTTTTTACTCCTATTGGAGCTTGCTCTAAATTTTTAAAAATTGATTTTATTTCTTCTAACTTCATTTTATTATCCTTTTTAATATGTCGTTTAAGATTAAACTTGTTTTCTTGCTTTCGTCCTTTAACTCTTTTTTTAATATCTCTTGAACTAAATCATCTATATCATATATCCTTAGATAATCTATCTTATATCTATCTGCTTCTTTTTCTAAAATTTTAATTAATAAATCTCTGTAAGTATAGTCTCCTGAAATCCCTAAATATTTAGCTATACTTGGTAATATTTCTTCAAAAGTCCTTCTATATTTAGATGAGTACCTAAACTTCACATCTATTAAAAATGAATCTAAACTTTTAGTATAAATATCTTCCATTATTGCATAAGCTTTTTCTTCGCTAAATTCATTAATATAGTATTTGTAACCTAGAAGTCCTTTTAATTTTTTATAGGTATCAAAATAGCCTATTCTCATTATTTCATCTGCCTTATTAGGGTCGAAATTCATTGATGAAGTATATTTTTTAGAAGGTTCTATTACTATGGCATCTTTTGGAAAATATATATCTTTATAGTCTGCGGGGTTAACCCTTATTATAATGGGGGTTAACCCAAGATCTTGAACCATTTTATAGGGTATATTTTTATAAAATCCTCCATCTAGGTAATATTTTCCATTTATTGGCTCTAACTTAAATACTGGTAAGTAACAAGAAGCTATTATATAATCCTTTAATTGTCCTTGTGGTATATCATCAATAAATAATTCTTCTCCTCTTTTATCACTTAAGTTAATTGTTACTAGGCCAAATTTCATCTTAGAATTTCTAACCTTTTCTTCGTCTATTAGAGAATTTACCATATTTTTTAAGGGTTCGTTTGATATACCTCTACTTGATAATTTTTCTATAACTATATTTTTTAATGATTCCAATAAATCAAAGTTAACTTGCTTTTTTATGTTTTCAACTAAGGCATTTACTTCTTTCTCACTGTCCTTTTGCATATCTTTTACTACAAAGCTACTCATTGATGCAGTTTTCCAGACTTCTGCTGATTTATGAGCTTCTCCCATGGCTATCATAGCTCCATTTAAGGCCCCTATTGAAGTTCCAACTACTGCATCAAATTCATAACCTAATTCTTTTAAAGCAAAAAAAGCCCCTATATGATAGGCTCCCTTTGCTCCTCCGCCTTCTAATACTAAGCCATACATATTTCCACTCCTTGCTAATATTAGGCTAGATACATAATCTATTTACTATATTCATCCTATATATATAAATTTTTTCTATATTTTCATAAGTTTTATACTCATATAATTAAAATATAAAAAGTCAAATTCTCTGTTTCAAATATCATTTTTAATATAACTTTATATAATACTATTTTAACATATTTTTTCTAGATTATTATAATCAATATATGAATATCACTTAAGTTAGCTTACATATAAAAATCGCCTACACTTCATAGGCGACTTTTATTTATTCTAATTCACTTGTACAATGTGGACATCTTGTTGCAGCTATATCTATTTCACTTTTACAGAATGGACATAATTTCGTAGTTGCTTCTTCTATAATTTCTTCTTCTTTACTTAACTTGCTTTTAAACTTAGTGAATTGTTTTATAACAATAAATATTGAAAAAGCTATTATTAAAAAATTTATTACATTATTTATAAATATTCCTAGACCAATTACTGGCGCTCCTGCATCTACAGCTGCTTGATAAGTTTCATATTCATTTCCATCTAGGGCGTAAAATATATTTTTAAAATCCATTCCGCCAACTAATTTCCCAACTATAGGCATTATTATATTATCAACTAGAGAAGTGACTATTTTACCAAAAGCTCCACCTATTACAACACCTACTGCTAAATCTACTACACTACCTCTTGATATAAATTCTTTGAATTCATTGACCATTTTCCCCATTTACTTGTCTTCCCCTTTTTCTAATTTTTTAAGTTTAATATTATTTCTTTCTATAAGTTCTAAAGCGTATTCGTCTACTCTATATGCCTCCTTATAGTAAATAGCACTTATTCCAGCCTGAATAAGAGCTTTTGTGCAATTTAAACAAGGAAAATGAGTAACATAACATCTTGCCCCTCTTACTGATATTCCTTCCTTTGCACAATATAGTAAAGCGTTCATCTCAGCATGTATAGTAGCTATACAATGCCCATCTCTCATTGTATGCCCAACTTCATCGCACTGAGGATTCCCTGATAAAGATCCATTATAACCTGTTGAAATTATTCTATTGTCCTTATTAACTAGAACGCAGCCTACAAAGGCCCTATCACAAGTCGATCTAGTTGCTACTAATTCTGTGATTTCCAGAAAATATTCATCCCAAGATTTTCTCATTTATTTCGCTTCCTTTGCTAATTTATCAACAATTTCATTATACTTTACCCCACTATGGGCTTTTACCTTTATAAATACCACTTCTAATTTATCATTAATAGAGCTATAAAAATCTCTATATTCTTTTGTGCCTTCTTTATTTGCCTTCCAGTTTCCTAAAGCCCAATTTTCAATGCCAGCATAGTCATAATGTATATATAATTTCTTTTTACCTAATTCTATAGCTCTTTGCATAGCATACATGGCACCTTTGATTTCTCCAGATACATTTCTCATAGTTGAGTCTTCCTTATAAAATCGCTTGGAGTGGGTTTCGTATAATCCCTTATTATCAAATAAAACTGCTCCATAAGAAAAGCTTGAGTCTTTTGATCTATAGGAACCATCTACATAGGATATAAGTTCTCCATCTTTTATATCTAGGCTTTCCACTTCATTTATATCGCTATTAATACCTTCTATAAACTTTTTTGCTTCATCTTCATTATTAAATTTTTTATAAACAGCTCCACTAAAACCTATAACTTCTTTTCTTGCTTGATCCCAAGTCAAATAAATCCCGGGATTTCTTCCTTTTTTAATTGCGTAATAATTCATACTTTCTCCTTATGATTAGATTTTATATTAAAGCTCTTAATAAAACAAGTTATACTAAACTTATAAATTCTTTTGTGGTATACTTAATCTATAATAGTATGTCTTATTTAAATTAATAATTTTGGAGGTTAATAATGAATACTAAACAACTTGAAAGACTTAAAAATGGAAAAGGTTTTGTGGCAGCTCTTGATCAAAGTGGTGGATCTACTCCCAAAGCACTTAAATTATATGGTATTGATGAAAGTTCATACTCTAATGACGAAGAAATGTTTGAACTAGTTCATAAAATGAGAACTAGAATTATTAAATCACCTAGCTTTAATAGCGACAGTATACTTGCAGCTATTCTTTTTAAAGTTACAATGAATTCTAAAATAGATGATAAATACACTGGAGATTTCTTATGGGAAGAAAAAGGTATAGTTCCTATTCTTAAAGTCGATCAAGGTTTAGATAAATTAGAAAATGGGGTTCAACTAATGAAACCATTAACAGAACTTGATGAATTACTTGAGAATGCTAAAGAAAGAAATATTTTTGGAACAAAGATGCGTTCAGTTATTAAAGAATTAAATGAAGAAGGAATTAAAGCTGTTGTTAAACAACAATTTGATGTGGCTAAAAAGATTTCAAAGGCTGGCTTAGTTCCTATTATTGAACCAGAAGTTGACATTAATGCAGCTGATAAGGAAAAAATTGAAGAAGTTTTAAAAAGAGAAGTAGTTAAGGAACTTGAAGCATTAGATAAAGACACTTTAGTTATGTTTAAGTTTACAATTCCTACAAAAAACAATCTTTACAAAGATCTTTCTGATTTTGAGCAAGTTGTTAGAATTGTAGCTCTTTCTGGCGGTTACACTAGAGAAAAATCTAATGAATTGCTTGCTAAAAACGAAAACATGATAGCTTCATTCTCTAGAGCTCTTTCTGAAGGCTTAAATGTTAATCAAAGTGAAGAAGAGTATAATAACCTTCTTAAGGAATCAATATCTTCTATATATAAAGCATCAATTGAAAAATAAGATTTTTAAAGAGGGCAAATGCCCTCTTTTTTTATATAAGGAGTACTTATGCAAGATTACAAGAATTATTTAATAAAAAATAGAAGAAAATATCATCAATTTCCAGAATTAGGTTTTTTAGAGATGCAAACTACTATTGAAATTATAAAAGAATTAAAATCTTTTTCTTCTGGAACTATAAGTTATGGTAGGAAAATTCATAGTAATAGGATGGGACTTCCTAAGTCTAAAGAAATAAAAAAGCACTTTGAAGAAATTCCTAATAAAGATGTTGACTTTGATCTTTCAGATATTGCTCTTGGCTATACTGGAGCTATTTTTGATTTTGATACTGGAAAAAAAGGTCCTAAAATAGGTTTTAGATTTGATATAGACGGTCTAGCTCTTAAAGAATCTTCTTCTCCTTCTCACTTAGCTAATAAATTGGATTTTAGGTCTAAAAACCCTCATACTATGCACGCTTGTGGTCATGATGGACATATTAGCATGGGGCTAGCCCTAGCAAAGTATATAGTGGACAATAAAGATACTCTTACTGGCTCTTATAGGATTATCTTTCAACCTGCTGAAGAAGGGGTAAGAGGTGGAAAATCTTTATGCCTTGCTGGTGCTACAAAAGATTTAGACTATTTAATTGCTTCTCATATTGGTATGGGTTTAGCTAGTGGCATAGTAGGCGTTGGAACTGAAGGTTTTTTAGCAACAAATAAGTTCAATATTACTTTAAGAGGAATATCTTCTCACGCTGGTTCCAGTCCAGAAGAAGGTCGGTCTGCCCTACTTGGTGCTGCCTCTCTTGTTATGGCTCTTCATAGTCTTCCCCAGTATAGTAAAGGAATGGCTAGGATTAATGTAGGAAAATTAATTGCCGGTAGTTCAAGAAATATTGTAGCTCAAGAGGGTTTTATGGAGGTTGAAACAAGAGCCTCTGACGAAATTATCCTAAATGATTTATCTAAACGACTACATTCAGCTACAAAAGGTAGTGCCCAAGCTTTTGAACTAGATTATAAAATTGAAAAAGTAGGCGAATCTATAAATTATAAGAGCAAATATCCTGATTTTATAGCTTATATAAATTCTTGTCTTCTTAGTCAAGGATTTATAACTGAAATTAAACCTGATTTAAAAGGTTCTGAAGATGTAAGCTATATGCTAAAGGAAACAGAAAAAAATGGTGGGAAATCAATTCATTTTATTATAGGTTCAGACCTTGATGCTCCTCATCATAATGAAGCTTTTGATTGGGATGAATCTTCTATGTATCTTGGATTCAAAGTATTTTTAGCTGTAATTGAAATATTAAAAAAAGATGACTTTAAATAAAAGTCATCTTTTTATTTCTTTATACATTTAAGTTAAATTTAATCAATAGTCTATTTTATCTTTTATAAAACTTCCATCTTCTAACTCTTCAAAGGCTTGTCTTAATTCATCTCTTGTATTCATTACAATAGGACCTCCCCAAGCTACAGGTTCTTTTAATTCTCTTGATGCTAAAAATAATACTTGAGCATTTTTATCCTTATTTTTTATAATAAGTTTATCACCTTTAGATAGCTTAACAGCCGTTTTTTCTTCTATATGCTCTCCTTCAACTTCTATTTCTCCAACTAAGGTAAATAAAACAATTGAATCATCTTCATCTGTTTCTATTTCAAATTCCGCATTAGGATTTAAGTGTATATCATAATAATCTAGAGGTTGATATTTAGCTTTATAACCTTGGTGATCCTTGTACTTTCCTGCTAGGAGTCTAATTTTTCCTTCTTCTATATCTATTTCTTCAATATCTTCTTTTTTTATAGAATTATATTCTGGTTGAACCATTTTATCTTTTTGAGATAGGTTAATCCATAATTGAACACCTAACATTCTTTCAGATGCTGGTAAGGACTCTGAGTGAAGAATTCCTGAACCAGCTGTCATCCACTGAACTTCTCCATCTGTTATAGAATCTTCATTCCCTAAGCTATCTTTATGAACCATTTCCCCTTTATATATATAACTAATAGTCTCTATTCCTCTATGAGGATGTTGTGGAAAACCAGCTATATAATCATTAGGATCATAACTATCAAAAGAATCTAGCATTAAAAATGGATCGTAATCTTCTACAGTATTGTTTCCTAATACCCTTACTAAACTAACTCCTGCACCATCTTTTGTTCTAAACCCTTTAGACTTTTTAATAACTTCTCTTCTCATCTTTTAAATTGACCTCCCATATAACTTAAGCAATTTAACTAGAGCTTCTTTATCTTCTGAACTCCAGACTTCCATAAGCTCAATTATTTTTTTTTCATTTTCTGGATAAACAATATCCATTAACTTTATTCCTTCTTTTGTTATAGATAATATAAAACGTCTTCTATCGTTTTTATCTACTTGCTTTTTTATAAGCTTTCTTTTTTCTAAATTTCTTATTATTAAAGGAATAGTTCCACTTGTACTTAAAATTTTTTCTTGAACTTCTCCAATACTTAAATCACCCTTATGGTATAGGGCTTCTAAAACAGCAAATTGTCCTGTTGTTAAACCATGTTTTAAAAAAATTTTATTACATGCCTTATCTATGTGATTAAGTGTTCTATTAAGTCCAATAAAAATTTTTAATTCATCTTTTGCCATATAATTTCTCCTATTATCTCTACATAGATATAATTACCCCTAGTTAGAGATAATAAACATTTTATTTATTTTTAAAATAAAAAATCCTATCTTATATAAGATAGGATTTTTTATTAGATTTATAAGATTTATTACATCATACCCATGCCTGGATTCATTGGAGGCATAGCTGGTTCTTCTTTAGGGATTACTGCTACTGCAGCTTCTGTAGTAAGAATCATTGAAGCAACTGAAGATGCGTTTTGAAGTGCTGATCTTGTAACCTTAGTTGGGTCTACTATACCAGATTCAATCATATCTTCATATTCTCCTTTAAGGGCATTAAATCCAATTCCTTTTTCAAGTTCTTTTACTTTTTCTACTATTACTGAACCTTCTAGTCCTGCATTTATTGCAATTTGTCTAACTGGTTCTTCTAAAGCTTTAAGGATTATCTTAATACCTGTTTTTTCGTCTCCTTCGCTTTCTTCTGCCAAGGCTTCTACAGCTTTTATACAATCTATTAAAACTGTTCCACCACCAGGAACAATACCTTCTTCTACAGCTGCTCTTGTAGCTGAAAGGGCATCTTCAATTCTTAATTTTCTTTCTTTTAATTCTACTTCAGTTGCAGCTCCTACTTGAATTACAGCAACTCCACCTGTTAATTTTGCAAGTCTTTCTTGTAATTTTTCTTTATCGAATTCTGAGTCACTTGCTTCAAGTTGATTTTTTATTTGACCTATTCTTGATTCAAGAGTTTCTTCTTCTCCTGCTCCATCAACTATAACAGTTAAATCTTTTTCAACTCTAACTTTAGATGCTGTACCTAATACATCTACAGTAGCTTCTTTTAAATCTCCACCTAAGTCTGATGCTACAACTTGAGCTCCAGTTAATACAGCTATATCTTCTAACATTTCTTTTCTTCTATCTCCATAGCCTGGAGCTTTAACTCCTACTACATTGATAGTTCCTCTTAATTTATTTAAAACAAGTGTTGCAAGTGCTTCACCTTCAATGTCTTCTGCAATTACTAAAAGTGGTCTTGATTCTTGTAAGATTTGTTCTAATAATGGTAAAAGTTCTTGGATATTATTAATTTTTTTATCTGTTATTAAAATATATGGATTTTCAAGTTCTGCAACCATTTTTTCATTATCAGTTACCATATATGGAGATAAATAACCTCTGTCAAATTGCATACCTTCAACTACATCAAGGCTAGTTCCCATTGATTTAGATTCTTCTACTGTTATTACACCATCTTTTCCAACTTTTTCCATAGCTTCAGAAATTAGCTTACCAATTTCTTCATCAGCTGCAGATACTGCTGCTACTTGAGCTATAGATTCTTTTGTCTCAACTGGAACAGAAAAGTTCTTAATTTCTTCTACTGCTTTATTTACAGCTTTTCTAATACCTTTTTGTAAAATCATAGGGTTGGCTCCAGCTGCTAAATTTTTCATTCCTTCTAAAATAATTGCTTGTGCTAAAAGTGTAGCTGTTGTAGTTCCATCTCCTGCTACATCATTTGTTTTAGTTGCAACTTCTTTAAGAAGTTGAGCTCCCATATTTTCAAACTTATCTTCGCATTCAATTTCTCTTGCTATTGTTACACCATCATTTGTGATTAAAGGTGTTCCAAATTCTTTATCTAAAATTACATTTCTACCCTTTGGTCCTAAAGTTACTTTTACTGTATTGGCAAGAGCATTTATACCATCTATAAGTCCTGCTCTTGCATCTTCTGAAAATTTAATTTCCTTTGCCATCTTATCTCCTCCAATTATTTTTCTATAACTGCTAATATATCTGTATATTTAAGAATTGTAAATTTTTCTTCTTCAAGCTCAACTTCTGAACCTGCATATTTAGAAAATATTACCTTGTCGCCTACTTCTAATTCGTCTTTAGTTTCTTCATCTTCAAGGATTTTTTTTCCAATTGCAATGACTTCTGCTATATTAGACTCTTCTTTCGCTGAAGATGGAAGCACTATTCCTGAGCTTGTAGTTTCTTCTTTTTCTACTTTTTTTATTACTACCTTATCATCTAATGGTTTTAAGTTCATTTTAAGCCTCCTAAATTTAATTATCTTTCCATTTAATTAGCACTCATTTGTTTTAAGTGCTAATTAAATAATAATACAAGTTTCTTATTTTTGCAAGTTTAATTTGACATTTATTTACCTTTAGTAAATCAGCTAAAATACACTTATTCCCAGAAAAAATTATAACTTTTCAGCTTGCATCTAATATCTCTTATAGTTTTGTTAATATAATTTTAAATTATTTCAAATGCTATTAAAAAATAGTAACCTTTTAATGTTTTAATTAACTAATATAGACATATATAAAAATAAACCTTAGTTTCCTAAGGTTTAAAATATATTTATAATCAAATCATAAATAATAGGAATTAAAATTGCTGGAATCATATTTTCATTCTTCAATCTCTTTATTCCCATCATATTTATTCCAATTGCCATTATCAGTATTCCACCAACACCTGATATATTTGCAAGCATTACTGGAGTAAAAATAAATTCAAGATTAGTAGCAAATAAGAATAAAATACCTTCATAAACTAATACTATAAAAGCAGAGAATAAAACTCCTATTCCAAAAGAAGCTGCTAAAATTAAAGAAGTTATCCCATCTAGAATAGACTTTGTAAATAGTATAGAATAATCCCCTGAAACTTTACCAGTCAAAACACCAAGTATTGACATACTTCCTGCAGAAAATATTAAAGAAGCAGTTATAAATCCTTCTATAAGTCTTGATGTGGAATCTTGATTATTTTTAAAGAATTTTGTTTTTAATCTTTCTCCAAGCTTATATAATTTCTTCTCTAAATTAATAGCATTACCTATTATAACTCCTATCACACAAGACATTAATATAAGAACAACATTTTCTCCTTCTAAAGAGGTTGATATCCCCAAAAAGACTACAAATATACCAAGTATATCTGTTATTTGTTTTTGTAAATTAGGACTAAGAATCTTATCTCCTGCTAAATTTCCTAACAATGCTCCTAAAGCAATTAAAATTGCATTTGTTAAAACAGCTATCATTTATTCACTTCCCCAATTTATTTTCTCTTCCATAAAAAAATAGATATTGTTGTGCTATTCCTGCGTTTTTACCAAAAATCCTTCTTCCTTCGTCTGCTATTTTATTCTTGCTAGTTTCTTCTTTTATATATAATTCTTCCATTACTCTCTTTATCCAAACATCTACTGGGAAAGACTCTGACCTTTTAAAAGCAAACAATAAGACACAATCTGCTACTTTAGGCCCTACTCCTGGAAGTTTCATTAATTCTTTTCTAGATTCTTCTATTGGACTAGTAAATATAGAATCTATATCTATTTCTCCATTATATATCATTTGGGCTGCCTGAACTATTCTTTTATCTCTAAAACCAACTCTAGCGTATTCTCTTAGATCTTGGGACTTGGCCTTAGATAATTCTTCAGAATTTGGAAAAGAATGGTAGCTTCTTCCGTTATAAGCCCCTATTTCTTTTCCATACATTTGAGATATTTTTTCTACCGAATTTTTTATTCTCTGAATTTGATTGTTTGCACTTATTATAAAAGTTATTATAGTTTCAAAAACTTCTTGATTTAAAATTCTAATCCCATAACCATATTCCATGGCTTCTTTTAAAACTTCATCTATGCTTAATTCTTCTCTTAAAAGATTATAATCCCTAGCCAGGTCAAAATAATTGAACCATATGTTTTCAAAATCTTCAAGAGAACTATTTTTTATAATAATTTCATCCTTAGTATTTGAAATATTTATTATTCTATTATGAGCTACATTTGTTATTGAACCATCTTTTTCTTCAAACCATCTAAAAGCTTGTCCACATTTAAATATTTGATTTGTATCAAAATTTTTAATTTTTTCAATTTTTAAAATTCCATTTTCATAAAGAGTTTTCATTTTTCACCCATAAATTAAGAGGTACAAAGTGTACCTCTTAATTTTCCTCATGCTTTTCTTTTAAATAATAAGACAGTTTAAGTAATGAATCGTTAAGTCTTACATTTTCTATAACTATGTCATCGTCATCTAGTCTAATATCAACAGGAGCAAAATTCCATATTCCTTTAATATTATAAGTGACCAATTTTTTAATTAAATCCACTGCATATTCCTTGGGAAGTGTAATAACTGCAACATCTATTTTATTTTCTTTTATATATTCTTCTAAATCATCCATATGATGTATTTGTATATCTCCTACGGACTGATTTATTAACTTCTCATCATTATCAAATAAAGCCTGAATCTCTAGTCCACTTTCCTTGAAACCATTATATCTAGTTATAGCGCTTCCCAGTCTACCTGCTCCTATAACTACAGCTTTATACTTGTATCCCATACCTAGAATTTTAGCTATTTCATCTCTTAATTCAAGACTATTATAACCATAACCTTGTTGCCCAAAGCCTCCAAAATTATTTAAGTCTTGTCTTATTTGAGAAGCTGTAAACCCTGTAAGAGAACTAAGTTCAGAGGAAGATATCCTTTTTACTCCTTCTTCTATAATATCCGTTAGAAATCTATGATATATAGGAAGTCTTCTTATGACAGTATCTGAAACTTTACTATCCTTTTTTGCCACTCTATACCTCCTGTAAAACAATTAGTTGCTTAACATTTTTCTATATTATTATATCAGCCTTTCTATATTTTGTAAAATTTGTTACAATGAGATTCTGAGGTGAACTATGTTATTAAACATAAAAAATTTAAAAAAGTCTTATGTTACTAAAACAATTTTAGATGATATTAACCTTATTGTTGAAGATAATGATAAAATTGGACTTATCGGGAAAAATGGTTCTGGTAAAACAACTTTATTTAAAATAATTAACTCTGAAATATCCAAAGATCAAGGAGAGATTTTTTTAAAAAAAGATGCTAGCATAGGATATTTAAAACAAGAATTTAATATTGAAGGAAATGACACTATCTATAAAGAGTGCGAATATATATTTTCTAATCTTATAAAAATGGAAAAAGATTTAAGAGACTTAGAGGTTAAAATATCTGACCCAAATAATATAAATCTCCAAGCTGATATGAATAAATATGGGAAATTACAAGAAAAGTTCACTGAGCTTGATGGCTATTCTTATCCTTCAAAAATTAGAGGAACTCTTATAGGGCTTGGCTTCAAAGAAGAAGATTTCGACAAAAAAGTTGACCAACTTTCAGGTGGTCAAAAATCAAGACTTTCTCTAGTAAAAATGCTCCTTAGTAATCCAGATTTGCTCTTATTAGATGAACCAACTAACCACTTAGACATATCTGCTATATCTTGGCTAGAAAAATATTTAAGAGATTTTAAGGGTGCTCTGATAATAATTTCTCATGATAGATACTTTCTTGATAGGGTTGTGAACAAAATTTCTCTATTAGAAAATCAAACTTTAACTCATTTTAAAGGAAATTATACAGTCTACTTAAAAGAAAGAAAAAAGCAAATTGAAGTTCTTAAAAAACAATACTTAGACCAAGAAAAAGAAATAAAAAGACAAGAAGAAATAATTAAAAGATACCTCAATATGGGTAGAGATAGATTTATTAGAGCTGGTAAATCTAGGCAAAAACTTTTAGATAAAATGAAGAAAATAGATCCTCCTTCTGAAGATAAAAAAACATCTATTAGCTTTACTCCTAAGTTTGAATCAGGAAAAGATGTTTTAGAGGTTGAAAACCTAGAAAAGTCTTACAATAAAAGAAAAATCTTTGACAATATATCTTTTCATATTTATAAGAAAGATAAGATAGGTATTATAGGACCTAATGGTATTGGCAAATCTACCTTATTTAAGATAATAAATGGAAAAATAAAAGCAGATGCTGGTAGTATTAAATTTGGTTCTAAGGTTGTAATAGCTTATTTTGACCAAGAAATGGAATCTTTAGGCCTAAATAAAACTATAATCGATGAAGTTTGGGATGAGTATCCACTTTTAAATCATTTTGAAATCAGGTCTTACCTTGCTAAGTTTAACTTTATTGGAGACGATATATTCAAATTAATTGATGATTTATCTGGCGGAGAAAAAGCAAGAGTTTCTTTATTAAAAATCATGTTAAAAGGTGCTAACTTATTATTACTTGATGAACCAACTAACCACTTGGACATAGATTCCAAGTCAGTTTTGGAAGATGCTCTTAATCTTTATGATGGTACTGTTATTTCAATAACTCATGATAGATATTTTTTAAATTCCACTTGTAACAAAATATTTGATATGTCATCTTCTGGTATAGATGAATACTTAGGAGACTATGACTATTATCTTGAAAAAACAAAAATTGAAGAAGATGATGATGAAGAAATCTTAAGCAAAACAGAAATTGCCAATATAAAAAAACAAGATAGAGAAGAAAGAAAAAAATTAAAAGAAGCAAAAAAAGCTAAAGAAGAATTAGAAAATAAAATCTATTTTATAGAAGAAAGTATATCTAATATTGATAAAGAACTTTCTAATAAAGAAGTTTATGACAATATAGATTATGTAAATGAAATATCAAATAAAAGAGATCAGCTTCTAAAAGAAGTAGAAGATTTATATGAACAGTGGATTGAATTAGACAATTAATTTTATGATTTTGTTGGTAACTTTATAATTCCCTTAAACTTATGCACAGGTTCAAAAGTCTAATTTTACACATTGTTTACACATTATTAAATAAAAAAACCATAGAATAGCTATTTCAAGCCATTCTATAGTTTTTTTATTTATCCCCATTTTAGAATCTCTACAAGTTGCTAATAAACTTTATCCCCAAAGTTATTAACATTATCCACAGAATTAAGAACATACTTTTTGTGGAAGAAATTTAATTAAACTTAATTATTGTACCTTTAGCATACAATAATTCTAATCTATAAATAAAATATATTATTATTGAAGAAAACTTTAAAAGCAAACAAAATTTTTAACTTTTTTATTAAAAAAATTGTAGCTTATAAAATATAAGCTACAATTTCTAAATTTTTATTATTTTGTTTTTATATCTGTTTTTTCATCTGCTCCGCCTATAATAGCAGTAGATTTTGCTGCTTCTTTATCTTCTTTTTCAGAATAAGGAATTGCATCTCCGTTTTTTCCTTCTTCAATTTGTTTTTCAAATTCTTTTTCTATTTCTTCTAATTTCTTTTCTAATTCTGCATCTGTCATATTATAAACATCAATAAGGTAAAACATTGGGACTTCATTATCAAATTTAACTTTATATCCAAAGTTTTCAGATACAAATCTTAATGGGACCATAGTTCTATCTCCTATAATTTGAGGAGCAACGTCCATTTTTATCTCTTTCCCATCTATTTTAGCTATATTATTGTCTATTACTAAAACAATTTCTTTATCATTCATTTTTGCAGTTACTGTTCTACTTGCTTGATCCCATTTAACTTCTGCTCCCAATTTTTCTAGCATAGCTCTAAATGGTACTAAAGTCCTGTCATTTCTTATAACTGCTTGTTGATCTTCAAAAAATATTTCTTCTCCATTTAATCTAATTTGAATATAAGGCTCATCCATGCCAGGCATAAATATAGACATTAATTCTTGAGAAGTCATCTCTTTTGCCTTAGGTATATTTACAGCAATATTTTCATTTTTCTTAGTTATACCTTCTGAAGTAATATTCATTTTTACATCTGCACCATTTTCTTTAGAATTTATTACTAAATTAACTGCTGCATCTTCTTTTACTGTGTCTTTTCCAAATTCTACTTTGTATTTTAAGTTAGAACCCTTTAAAGCATCTTTAACTTCTTTAGCTGAATTTTTTAATTCAGCTTCATTAAAGTCAGCTACTGAAATTTCTTCATTAAGTTGAGCTTCTGTGTATTCCATTCCCATCTTGTTTAAAATTGGAAGTAAAGCAGTTTTTGTTACATCCCAGTTTTTAACCATTGATGTTATTGCATTTACTGTATCATCTGTAAGTTCTTCAGATGTAGCTTCATAAGTAAAAGTATTTCCATCAACTTTAATATCTGTATTAGCCTTATGATCTTTTAAAGCTGTTTCAAATACTTTTAATATATCAGCTTCAAATTCAGCACTATTTAAGTATTTCATGCTCTTTTGATTTAAAGCTGGATTATTTGCTATAGTGCTTGGATCATTCTTAATACGAATGTAATCTTCTTTTATATTTTTCAAATCTGCTGGAGCTTCATCTCCCATAAGTTGAAGAAATACACTTTTATTTATTATGATATCTTCCCCATCAATGAAGATTTTAAAGTCTAATTTCTCTGGAATAGTCATCCCCATATTTCCAGCTTCTTCTTTCTCCATCATTTTTTTGAATTCAGCTAAATCGTAAACTAAATCCATTTCAATTTTTTCACCAGCTTGTTTTACTTTTGCAGTTAATGGTAAATTGAAGTCAACTGTTTTTATTACTTCTTTACCAGTAGTTTCTTCCACATTCATTTCTTTAGCAGAAATTTTAACATTCCCTTTAGCTTCAGATTCTACACCTTTCCATTTTGCAACTTCTGAAGTCTTTGATATGTAGGCCTTCATATTAGGACTACAAGCAGACAAAGTAAGTAGCATTGTTAAAACCATCACTAAACTTAGTAATTTTTTCTTCATTTTGTTACCTCCTATTTTTTTATATCATTTTTATTATACTATAATTAATAAGAATTTTAAAGAAACTATTAATTTTTAACATATAAGTATTCCTATAAAATTTTTAAATTTTATAAAATAATATTTATAAACTTTATACCATTATAGTATCTCATATAATTAAATAATAAAAAGTTAAGAAATTATAAATATTTCTTTAAAATTTAAATACAAAATAAATAAATTAAAAAATCTCCTAGACTTAAATCTAGGAGATTTATATTTTTATTCAATTTTAATAAGAACTTAATCATAGACTTATATATTAATAAACATAAGTGTTTTAACCTTTAGCATTTAGCTACTATAATAATTTTATATTATCTATGATCTTTTTCTTCCTTTTCTCTATAAAAAAGGATAAATTCTTCAATTTTCATTGGAATCACCTTTCCTTATATAACTAAAGATACAACTCCTCTAAATTTTTCATTGGAATCACCTTTTAATTAAATTTTTAAAGTAAACTTCTAAATTAAAACTATCATTGGTATCACCTTTACTTTTAACTTTAAGTTTTACTTACTTTAAGTTTTACTTATTATAAATATACCCAATAATATTTATAATAAACTTAATTGTAATTTTTCTTTAAATATTATATTATCTTTATATACATAGGAGGTATATATGAAAAATAATAATAAAACTATTCTAATTATATTTTTATCTGCCCTAATTCCTTTAGCTAGTCGTTTTTTATTTGCAGATAAGTCTCTTATAGAAGATAATATTTCCTACTTAATACTTTGGGGCATATGTAATTACTTATTTCTTTCGGTAGTAATGGACTTAAGTTCTAACTATAGAAGAGTTTTTAAATTAGAAAATTTAAATTTAAACAAGACAACAATGTATGTAAATCTATTTATATATATTTCTTTTTTAATCTTTATAAATTTCTTTTTCTTTAACCAATTATTTAAAACAGATATTTCTATTTTAAAATATATTGCTAGTATACGTGTATCTGTATTTCTATTTCTTACTTTCTTAGTTAATATTATGTGTGGTACTTTCCCTAAAAAGACTGAAAAAGAAAATACTAATATATATTCTATTTCAGACAAAAATTCTTTTAAGTATGGAAGAGAACTCTGGGGTATAGTAGTTGGAAATTATGAAAGTGGAATAGTTACGGGAAGTTACTATTTCCCTTATGAGGATATAAAAACTATTTACACAGACAAAAATAAAGACTTAGTTATTAAAGGTAAAAAAGAAGATGAACAGTTTAGGATTAATGTTAATTCCGAAAAATCAAAATCAACTTTAATTGAACTTATAAAAAAAGATTTAAGTTTAGGGAAAATTCCAAAAAACACTACTGTAAATATATAAGACCGTAATTAATTACGGTCTTATTTTAAATCCTTGTCTCTCTATGGAAGCAATAACATCTCTTCTTTTTTCTATTATATTTTTAAACCTACTTACAACTTGATTACTAAAAGAATCTGATCGTCTACCATTTGCCCTAGTATCATAATAATAGGTCATTTCTTCATCATAATTTTTAACTTCTTCCATATAATTTTCATAAATTTTATATTTATTCTCAAAATACTTCAAACTAATGTCCATTTTTGGCTTTAACTGAGGATCTTGATCTGGATATCCAAAGCCTAAACCCACTACTGGAAAGGTTAATTTAGGTAGGTCAAGTAATTCTATTATTCTATCGTAATCATTTAAAATCGAACCAAAATAGACTGCCCCTAAGCCCAGACTTTCTAGTGCATTTACAACGTTTTGAGATCCTATTACTGAGTCAGTAAAACCTTGAAAAAATCTATCCATATCTCTAAAATTTTCTGATTCGAACCCCTTATCTTTTGCTATCCTATAATTTCTATAGATATCTACAATAAATATAAATAATTCTGGAACATCTGCTAGATATTCTTGTGTTGAAACTTTGGTAATTTCATCTTTAATTTTTTGATCTGTCACATGAATTATACTAGTCTCTTGTAATCCTGTTGAGCTAGCTGCCCTATTAAAAACTTCTAAGATATTTTCTATGATTTCCTGATCTACTCTTTGATCTTTAAATTTCCTTATAGTTCTGTGCGATTTCATTGTTTCTATAGTCTTATTCATACAACCACTCCTTAAAAATTAGTCTGCTTTAATTTAATATACCCTTAAATCTAATTATCATTAAATTTAAACTTATTTTCTATAGCAGAGGTTGGACATACACTTTTACAGTCTAAGCATCTTATGCATTCTGGACTATTAGGATCTTTATAAGTTTTTATATGCATTTTACAAATTTCTTGGCACTTTTTACACTTTATACATTTTTTATCATCCACATATAATTTATAAAAGGAATGCTTATTGCAAAGTCCATAAAATGCCCCTAAGGGGCATATATATTTACAAAAAACCCTATATATTTTCATACTAGTAATTATGAAAATTATAAACAAAATAAATTTCCAAAAAAACAAAGGTCCTATGGCTCCTCTTAGATATGGCAGCCTTATAAGCAAAGGTATAGCTCCCTCTCCTATTCCTGCTGGACATATATACTGACAAAAATAGGGTATTCCTAAGCCTTGTACAGCGTATGTTAAAGCCGGAAGGATCATAACTAAGATAAACAAGTTGAAATATTTTATGTAAATTAATTTATTATGTATAGATTCTTTAAATTCAAATTTTTTAATTTTTAGCTTGTATAATAAATCTTGTATAAACCCAAAGGGACACAAAAATCCACAAAAAAATCTACCCAGGAGTATACCAAATAAGAGTAAAAGTCCTAAAACATAAAAACTAAATTTTTTAGAAGATCCATAAATAGCTTGTAAAGATCCTATGGGACAAGCACCCAAGGCTCCTGGACAAGAGTAGCAGTTTAAAACTGGTACACAGAACTTTTTTAATTGTCCTTTATATATTTGACCCTGAAAAAATCCGCTTAAATTCCCATTAAAAGCCAGAGCCCCTAAAGCTTGAATAAGATATCTATTTTCTTTTTTAAAAATATTAAGCAAGTCCTATACACTCCATACATAAGTTAGCTGCTTTTAGCATAACGCTTTGAACTTCTCCGCTATAAATTCCCAAAAAGATTAAAATTATTGCCATACTTAAAATAAATTTATTCATATTATCACCAAGTTAATTTTATAACAATAAAATTTTTAGGTCAAATCTTATATTTTATTTTCTACCTACTAAGTTTAATTTTTTTATTATATAATCTTTATTAAGAATAAATTTCTTTAGAGGTGATAGTTTGCAAAAAATAAAATTATTTTTATATAATCATAAAACTTGGGTTTATAACCTCCAGTATATTTTACTATCTGTTTTATTAATTATATTAGTTTCTCTTATAGATCTTAGGATACTCCCTATTCAAGAATATATCCCTAGTATCATAAAAATGGACTTAGACTTATCTAAGATGATACTAACTACATTAGCTGGGGCTTTGCTTACAATTACAACTTTTACTTTTTCTACTATCCTAGTTATACTAAATACTTATTCATCAAATTATTCTCCTAGGGTTGTCGAGAATTTTATAAATATGAAAATTACCATGCAAGTTCTAGGTATATATATAGGCGGTTTTTTCTACTGTATAGTCCAACTTCTCTTTATGAGAACTTTCTTTGATAAAGAATTAGTTATAGCCGGTTTTGTAGCTGTTATATATTCTATAGTATGTATAATATATTTTGTAAAATTTGTTCAAACTGTTATGGAAAAGTTTCAAGGAGTTAATATAATTGCAGATATTTCTGAAGAAGCTTCTAGAGTTATAGAAAAAGAAGTTGAAATAAGAAATTCTACCCCTGAATATGCCTATAACGACTCTTTTTCTGCAATAGAAATTATATCTGACTCTAGTGGTTATCTAAGTCTTGTAGACTATGAAAAAATCTTAAACCTCTTAGAAGGTAAAGAAGGACTTTTTAATATAAATGCTAAAATAGGTGAGTATGTATCTGAAAAATTTACTCTTGGTCTTTTAAATATTGATGAAAGTGACATAGAAGATGAATTAAAAGAAAAGCTTAAAGATTGTTTTTATATACAAGATAAGAAAGTTGTAACGTCTGATTACAGGTATAACTTAACAAAGTTATCCGAAATAGCACTTAGAGCACTTTCGCCTGGTATAAATGACCCTAATACTGCTATTCACTGTATTAGGAAACTTGGTGTTTTATTAAAAGAATTGGCTTCCACAAATTCAACTCATATTTTACAAGCTGAAAAAAATAGTTGTGAAGTTTTTTATTCAGCTTATAATTTTGAAGAAGATTTATTTTATGTTTATATGCAAATAGTTCATTATGGTCAAAGTGACTATTCTGTTATTTTAGCAACCTTAGAAAGCTTGTGGACTATATATAACTCTAGTACTGAAAAAAACAAATCTGCTATTAGAAACTTTGTAACTTTTTGTAATGATAAAACAAGACCAAACTTTAATACTGAATATGAGAATAAAAATTTAAACAAATATTTTCAATTATTTGAATATAAAAAAGCTTAGTTATAAACAACTAAGTTTTTTTATATTCTTATCTTATTACTACTTCTTGTCCTGGTAAAGCCCTATAAATTTTATAGTCTCCACCACAAACTTCCTTTATATTCTGACAAATTTCTTCTAAAATTTCTTCTCTGAAGTCCAAGGAAGTATTAGAATTTCCTTGGATAACTAGCAATACATTTTTTGTAGTATCAAGAACCTTAAAGTCTTCTGCATCCCTAGCATCTAGATAGGCTACTATTTGCTCTTCGTCTCTATATACATAATCACCTACATGAACGGGCTTACTTCCTCCACCTACTGCTGTAAAAGAATCTGCTTGTTCAACAAATTCAAATCTTAAATCCCCAGTAAAAGAATCTAAATCATGAGCTCCTATAGAAAGCATACTTTTAAAGGCTCCCATATTATAAAGATCTACTAAAGTATTTATTCTAGGAAATTCTCCTCTTCTTTTTATATTATTTACCAAGGCTTCTCCCGCTGGAGGATATCTTTTTAAAGACCTCTTTATTGCTCTAATTTTATCCCTATATCCTTCTAAAATTTGATTTTGTCTTAACATTTCATCTGTTATATCTTTTGCTTTTTGAGTTAATTCATCAATTTCTTTTTCAAATTTTTCAGGCATTTGTGCATTTAAATCTATATCTTCTAAAACAGCAAGTAGAATCCCATCAATATCTAATTTACTCTCTAACTTTTCATCTACTTTAAATTTCATACCAACCTCTTATTTCCTTTACTATATCTTCAATTGAAAAACTTTCTTGTTCTCCAGTTTCCATATTCTTTAAGGCATATTTAGAATTTTTAACTTCTTCTTCTCCTACTACTAAGGTATAGGGAATTTCTAAAGCATTTGCATATTTAAATTTTTTAGCTAATTTTGTTTGTTCAGTATAAATTACAACATCAAGACCCTTTTCTCTTAGCTTAGCAACTAATTTAATTCCTTCTTCTAAGTAATTTTCCATAGGAATTACCATTAATTCAACAAGACTTTTCTTCTTAGCTTCTATTATTTTTGCTTCATTCAACTGATAAAATAATCTTGATAATCCAATTGATATACCTACTCCAGGAAGCTTTTTATTAGTATAATAACTTGCAAGATTATCATACCTTCCCCCTGAACAAACTGATCCTATTTCAGGATAATTATCTAAATTTGTTTCATATACTGTGGAAGTATAGTAGTCTAGTCCACGAGCAATTTTTAAATCTATCTTATAATTTTTTTCTGGTACTTCAAACTCTTTGATATACTTTATTACCTTACTTAATTCATCAAGACCTGCTTTAAATGTTTCATTTTTTACATTTAAACCTTGTAATTTTTCTATTACTTCCCTATTATTTCCTTCTATTGAAATAAAATCTATTATTTTTTCAGATTTTACTTCATTTAGACCCATGCCAATTAATTCAGATTTTACTTTTTCAAGACCTATTTTATCTAATTTATCTATAGTTCTTAAAACTTGTCCTAAATCCTCTATATCTAACGATTCAAAAAACCCGTTTAAAATTTTTCTATTATTTAATTTTATAGTAAAGTCATCGAATCCTAATTCTTTAAAAGTCTTATATATTACAGTAGGGATTTCTGCATCATTTACAATATCTAACTTTTCATTACCTATTGTATCTATATCGCATTGATAAAACTCTCTAAATCTTCCTTTTTGAGCTTTTTCTCCACGATACACCTTGCCTATATGATATCTTTTAAAGGGAAAGGATAAATCGCTTAAGTGTTGCACTGTATACCTTGCAAGGGGTACTGTTAAATCAAACCTAAGGGACATATCTGTGTCTCCCTTGTTAAATCTATAAATTTGTTTTTCAGTATCTCCCCCTCCCTTAGCAAGTAAAACTTCGCTTTTTTCTATAACAGGAGTATCTATTGGTAAGAATCCATGTTTCTCAAAATTACGTCTTATTATATCTAGCATTTCATTAAAAAGTATTTGTTCTTTTGGCAACAATTCCATAAATCCTGGAAGTGTTGAAGGCTTAACAATATTAGCCATATTTTTCCTCCCTTTTCCTTTGATAAATCGATAAACTGTCTTATATTATAACATAATTTATATTCTTTTTAAAAGTCATCCATTTTGACTTAATAATAAGCTCCGCCTAGTATTATCTATACCAATAATATTTATAAGTAGATTATAAATAGGTACTATATAAATATAACAGGCAAATACTGCACATATAGGACTTACTTCTATAGCTTGAGTTGGAACTGCTAGACCTATTGACCAAGGAATTAAAGCGCTCATTAGAACTGAAGAATTTAATATATCTATAACTAACTTTTGATTATTTTCCATATTTTCAAAAAAGTCGAAAGATAAAATAGCAGCCAAAGTTTGATTACAAGTTATCATATTAATAAATATTCCACTTAACCAAATTCCCAAAAATACATTAGTTTTTTCTGAGAATTCTTTTACATATTTTTTAAAATTATCCAATATTCTAGTCCCAGAAAATAAACCGCTATAAAGGGAAGATATAAATATTATAATAGATACTGAAAGCATAGAGCTTATTCCTCCCCCATTAAAAAACTGATTTATTTCAATATTATTAGAGCTATATCCTATTACAGAATATCTTATGAGTTTTAAAATTGATTCTCCTTGATAAAAGAAAGCTATTAGAAAAGAGCTCACTATACTGGCTAACATAGCTTTTTTAACTTCTATTTTAAACAAAGAAAATACAATTATTATTAAGGCTGGCAAGATGAGAATTATATTAAACTCAAAACTTCCAGAAAAATTATTAATAATTGTAAAGTCAACCTCTTGGTTTGATATATTCATCCCCATTATGTAGTAAATTATACTAGTTAGGATTATTGGTACAAGTGAAGTCCTAAGTAATAATTTAATATTGTCTAAATTATTAGTATTTGATATTTCTGACATTAGTATTGCAGTAGAAGACATTGGGGAGCACCTATCACCAAAAAAAATTCCACTTAAAATTGCTCCTCCTACATATAATTCATTAATATTCATAGTTCTAGCTAGAGCTATACATATAACTCCCATAGTTGCAACAGTTCCAAAAGCTGATCCTATTAAGAAAGAAAGCCCTGCGCATAGTAAAAAAGTTAAAACTATAAAAAGACTTGGTTCTATAAATTTTGCACCTTCATAAATAATATAGGGTATGGTTCCTGAAGCTCTCCACATCGCAGTTAATACTCCTAGCAATATAAAAACTTTAAGCACATTTTTTACCATACCTATCCCTCTTAATGACATTTTTAATAAATCTTTTAAATAAAAGCCCTTTATTCTCCCATAGGTAATAAATAACCAGTAACCAATAAACAAGGCATAAATTATTGAAATATCTTTTATTGAAGATAGTATAACTAATACTGAAAATATAACTAAAGTGACAATTTCTAACATAAAGCATCTCCTTGCCTCAATTATAACCCATAAGTAAAGAATTTTGAACTCTAGCCTTTTTATCCTAAACTTAAGATTTATTATCTAAGTCCATTATAAAAGACATTTGAAAAAATTCAAATGTCTTTTATAAACCTATTCTAATCTTAAATATCACTTTATAAAATTTATATGATATGGCTAATAATATGATATAAATTGCTAGGTTAATTAATATGGAATTGGCATCAAACATCATGCTTAAAAACAAAGAATTTATAAGACTGGCAGTAGTAAGAACTGCAAAAAATTGTGCAAACTTGCTAACAGATTTTGTTAATATTAACATCCCACTTCTCTCCGCTTTAGCATTTAACGTCCAGTAATATCCGACTAAAAATAATATTAGTCCAACTACTCCTATATACCAAATCTTATAATCGCTGTAGTAAACATCTAAACCTAAATAAGGTTTTAATAATACTTGTAATAATTCTGGAAGATTAGAAAACTTTTTATCTAAGACAAATAACCAACCATCATTAGTATTTAATTTTAAGGTCTCAAATATTTGAATTAAATTTCCTCTTATTAAGTCTATGCCAGCTAATGAAATTATTATCATTCCTATATGTCCTAATACATTTCCTGATATTGCTCCACTGGCCATTATTATTAAATACAAACCAAATATAGAAGACAAGTGTATAATGCCACTTGGTCCAAATATATTAAAGCTAAATAAATCACTTAGTTGGGCTCCCTTAAGTATAGCAATTTTCATTAAAATTGATATTATATATAGGAGTAAAATATAGAGTCCCCCAAATATAACTTTCATCAAGTAGGTTTTTCCATGGCTCCAAGGATACATTCTTGAAAACTCATAATAAGGTGTTAAATGTTCCATGCTCATCAATAAAAAGCCTAATATTACAACTATAAATATCATACTCCCATCAAAAAATACATCATTGCTAAGGTCTAGGCTTGCAAAATTATAATTATTATAGTTATTGTTGTGATTATCTTCAATATAACTATGATGAAAGTTATATAATTCTTGTAATATTTGCACATCTTTTACATACTCATATTCATATTCACTTGCTCCTTCATTGTATTTTTTTAAATCTTTCAAGCTATAATTTCGTTTTTCTAATATTTCATTAAATTGACTCTTTGCCTTATTTAAAGTTTCTTCTCCATTTTTTCTATCCTTATATTTTTCAATTATCTTATCTTTATCTGTCCAGTAAGTATCCCAATGTTCGTTTATTTTTTTATTTATAATAGAATTATCTTTATCAAGATTGTCATGAATAATTTCTATAGCTCTAACTGAACTATAAAAATAAAAAGTTGTATCTTTTATTGTGTAATTCATACTAAGACCTTGAAATAAAATTGCAAGTATTGCAAGTATTCCTAGCCATATAGAATTTTTCTTCCAAAGGATTTGAAAATATTCTTTAAAGTCTCTCATCTACTTGCTCCTTCCCTTTTTCTAAATAAAATAAGTCTTCCATTTGTATTGGTAAAATGTCATACTGGACTATATCTTCACAATTTAATTTTTCTTCTATTTCTTCTAAACTGCCATCAAATAATACTATATAAACTCGGCCCAAATGACTTCTTATTATTGACATATTAGATATATCTTTTGGCAGGATCTCTTTGGTCACTATTTGAATTTTGTGGACACTTTCATTAGTATCTTCAAATTTCTCTATATTTCCGCTTAAATTTAAATATATAACCTTATCTGAAATACCTTGTAACTCATTAAGCTGATGTGAACTTATTAAAATAGACTTTCCACTTTCTGTAGCATCTAATAAATATTTAATTATAATTTCCTTATTCAAAATGTCCATTCCATCTAATATTTCATCTAAGAATAAATATTGGGCATTTGTTGCAAGAACTATCAAAAGACCAAGTATTGCCTTATTTCCCTTAGATTGACTTTTAAAACTCTTCTTTAAGGAAAGTTTTAATTTCTCTGCCTCTTCTATAACGAATTTTTCATCAAAATTAGGATATATAATTTTGTAAAAATTCATTGTTTTCTCTGCATTGCTATATAGGAAAAAATCAAACCTATCTGGTAAATATACTATTTCTCTTTGAAGAGCCTCTTCTTTAATCAAGCTTTTACCATCAATTAAGATATCTCCCCTATCAGGATCTAAAATCCTGTTTATTGTTTTTAAAAGAGTTGTCTTACCGGAACCATTCCTTCCAACAATAGAAGTTATTTGACCCTTTTCTAATTCAAAAGAAATATTATCTAAAACTTTTTTATCACCAAAAGATTTACTTATCTTTGAAATTTTCACATTTCCCCTCCTCTTCTACTTCTTTATATAATTTTTCTAAGTCTTTTATTGTCATTCCTAAAAATATACTTTCTCTAAAAATATCTTTAATTTTATCTATTAACTTTTCTTTTTCCCAATCCATTTTTTTTGAATCTAGAGAGATAAAAGTTCCTTTGCCTGATATAGTAGTAATTATCCCCAAGCCTTCCATTTCTTTATAAGCTCTGGTTATAGTTGACTGGTTAACAAGAAGGTTTTTTGCCATCTCTCTTATTGAGGGAAGCTTATCTCCTTCTTTAAAATATCCTTTTATTATTGCACTTTTAGTTTGCTCTACTATCTGTTGATAGATAGGATCTTTACTAGAATAATTTAACTTATACAAAATATCCTCCTTTCTTAACTGTTTGGTATGAACCCATACGATTATTGCACTTAAAGTGTAACATAGCTTTAAATTTTATTCAATTATTTTTTTATATAAAAAAATAGCCTATTGGCTTTAATTTTTAAATTAAAGCCAATAGGCTATTAAAATCTATTTATTTTATTTAAAATAAACTACCTTATCTTCATCTAAAACTCTTAACATAATAGATTCGGTAACAAATAATTGAACTGTATGGTCTAATTCTTTTTCATATCCTATTGAAAAATCAACACCTACAGTAAATTCCAAGTCTTCATCTTGATGAGGAATCATTATTGCCCCTTCAATTACTTTAGATCTAATTATACTTCCACCTATTGTCTCTTCTATAATTTTGTAGATATTAACACCATCATAAATCTTGTTTACTTTATCATAAACTTCCTGTGAAACTATTAAATCATAAGGTGGCTTAATATAGGAATTAAATAGAGCATACCTTCCATCAGATACTGCTTTTATAATATCATTCCCATTATTCCCTAACTCAAAAGTATGACCTGCAGAAGCTATAAGTCCATCTATATCTCCATCTTTATAACCATTATAAATAGCATTTTCTTCAAAAAGTGCTAATTTCTCACAAGCTTTTTCAAGTGGATCTAAATCTATATCTTTTGCTCCCCTTGAAATATTATCAAGCTCCCACTTATTAAGTTCAAAGCTAACTCTTCCTTCTACAAGTGGTTTCAATTTATAAGTTCCTATACAAAGCTCTCCGGCTTTTCCATCCTCAATTACGTCTAGTCTTCCTTCTCCTACAGCTGTATAATCCCAGCCCTTAGGTCCATTTAATTTTAAAACTTTTCTTGCAGAAAGCATAGATGTTAAAACATCTTTTGCTGACTCATCTATTTCATCCCACGCTTTTTTTGATATCGGCGCTAAATTTCTTTTTAAAATATCCATAATATCTCCTTGTAAATATATTAATTTTTATAAATTCTCTAGTGTACTTTAAAGTTGTCCTATTCCTAAATCTTTAGAATTATGATCAGATTCTTCAGAACCCTGACCTTCTTCTACTTCTAAGATAGGCTTATCAGTAAATAAGTAAGTCCTCATTTGTTCATCCCAACCCTCTTGATTTCTTCTTAACCATTCAAGAGTCATCATAGCATGCTCCATCTCTTCAACAGCATTGTGCCACATTATATCTTTTAACTCTTCATCTGTTGCTACTGCAACTCTTTGCGCATACCAATCAACAGCTTCTATTTCTTCTTTGAAACTATTAATAGCTCTTATTATATCTCTGTCCTTTTCACTCATTTCATTTGCCGGTTCATGATAATCGTTAGCCATTTAAATTCTCCTTTTTGTTTATTTTCTAAAAAAATACTTTTTTACTTTCTGTAATTTATATACCCTATTAATAATAATATACACAAAATTTATGTAAAAAGATAAAGTCATTAATTATTAACTTTCTACTTCAAAATTCTCTACTTCCAGTTCTTCTTCTTTTAAATTCAACAATTTATAAGCTACTTTTTTGAATTTAGCCTCATCTCCTGTTACAAAATATTTTATACTAGCCTGGTTTTTTTCTGATAAAATTCTTAAATCAGTCATAATTGTCTTTAAATCTATTGCTATTGACTTTGCAGGATCTATTAAATTAACTTTTTTATTTTCTTCTTTTAAAACTTCTTCTATAGCTTTTTTTGCCAAAGGAAAGTGAGTGCACCCTAATAGTAGGGTATCATAATCATAATTTTTAAACTCCCCTATACAAGACTTAGCAATTTCATACTCTGCCTTTTGACCTTTACCTTCTTCTACTGCCCTAACAAGTTGAGGGCACCCTTTTAATTTTATCTCTACCTTAGAATCAACCTTTCCAACAAGCTCTTCAAAAATACCACTTTTAACAGTAGCATTAGTTGCCATTATTAATATTTTTTTATTTTTTGTTGCTAAAGAGGCATCTAGGGAACCTGCTCCTGTTACCCCGATAACAGGAAAATCAAATTCTTTTTTCATTTCTTCTAAGCTATAACTTGTTGATGTATTACAAGCTATAACTACTAACTTAACATTTTCTTCCTCTAGCTTTTTAAAGCACTCTCTAGTATACTGGACTATTTCTTGAGCTTCTCTTTCTCCATAGGGCATCCTCAAGGTATCTGCCACATATATAAAATTTTCATTAGGAAAAGTTTTTTTTAATTCTTTAAGTACACTCAGACCACCTACTCCACTATCGAAAACACCTATTGGTCTATCATTTAAAAAATTCATTTTTATCTCCTATCTATATTTATATTTTATTGTTTATATATACCCTTTTTCATAAATATTTAGTATACTTTAATCAACTATTATTTATAATTTTATCAAAATAAATTTTTTATAGTATTTTTAGGTGGTGTAATATGATTTACTTAATTGTTGGAGACTCTGGTTCCGGAAAAACTACAATAGCAAATTTATTAAATGAAAAAGAAAATTTCCACAAACTTATAACTTATACTACAAGGCCAATACGACCTGGGGAAATTAATGGTCTAGATTATTTCTTTTGCTCTAAAGAAGATTTTATCTTGAAAAATGAAAAAGATTTTTTTCTTGGAGTTACCTACTATTCTAATAACTATTATGGTATTCCTAAAAATGAATTGGAAAAATATGTATCTAGTCATAAAAATATTTTAATTATAGTAGATTTAAATGGTGTTATAGAAATTAAAAAGAAATTTAAAAACTCCATCTGCATTTATCTTAAAACTTCTGATAAAGATAAGATAAAGAGGATGAAGCTTAGAGGAGAAAGTGATAAAGAAATTGAAGAAAGATTAAAAGTATCTCAAGATTTTGATAAATTTTCTGACTATATCATTGATTCTTCTGAAAGTATTGATAAAGTCTTAGATAAAATATTAAAAATAGTTTCTTTGAATAAAAAATAAAATTATAAGTAAACTAAACTATAAAATAAAAAGTTGACCTCTTTAAATTAAAGAAATCAACTCTTTATCATCTTATATAAATTTTTTATTTTTCCCAAAATTCTTTCACTCTATTATTTAAAATAAAGTTTAAAATTATCCATGTAATAACAAATAAAATAGATACTTTATTGTAGCCTATTTTCCCACCTATATGAATTGATAAAAAAGGTAGAATAACAGCTAAGATAAATGCTCCAATAATTTTTATTCCCATAATCATTTTATCAGTTCTTTGAAAAATTTCTGAAACAGTTTGATAATTAACAACCCTATTTTTAAAGTCATAGTATAAATCATTCTTATACTTAGAATATAAAAGTGAGAAAAAGAAAATAAGGCTTATTAATATTAATAATTTATTAATCGGTAAAACTAAATAGACAACTATAATAGAAATCAAGGATACAGCTCCCATAATCCCTACTGATATCATCAACTTACTTCTCCAATGTTTTTTTAGATTCAAAGGAGTTGACATTACATAATCTAAGTTTTCTCCTTCAATAGATACAAAAACCCTTGGTAAAGAACTAGGATATACCCCTATAATAATTGCCATTACTACACCTATTAATATAGATATTAGTATAGATAAATCCATGGAATAATTAATATCCCTACTAAATAATTCTTGAGAATTAATTATAAATGACATTAAGATAAACATAGGAGTGATTGTTGGTGCAACTACACAAGAATTTATTACAGTAGAATTACTAATAAGACCTAAATTATACTTAAATAAGAACCTATTTAGACTTATGTTTCTATTTTTATTCTCTCTTTCTACTTTAGTCTTTTCTTCCTTAGTATTTAAAACAGTGGAATAATATTTATCTTTATCTTTTTTTACTAAAATATAAAATATTCCTCCTAAAACAATTAAAGAAATTATACCTAAAATCCAAGGATTCCCCCAATTCATTATGTTAGTGAAAGGACTAGTTTTATTTAAAAATCCTGATTTTCCCCTGCTTTGTAAAATCTCCCTTTGTAAAAAATAATAAAATCCTATTCCTACAACTTGAACGGCTGTAGTTATTGCTATTAAGACTCCCGTTCTAAATTTTTTTATTAAACTTGTTCTTGTTATTACATTCATTACAGATATCCCAAATATTTGGTTTAATAAAAATAAATTTAAAAACCATATTAAACCTAATATCAGACTAGAAAATCCCCAAGAAAAGTCCCAAAAATAAAAAATAAAATATACTATCATGGGAGATAAAAGAGAAAAACTTCCCATTGATACAACTATTAACTTGGCTGTATATAGAGACAATGGTCTTATTGGCAAGGGCATATAGGCTTCAATATCTTTACTTTCGTAAAAAACATTATAAATTACTGTAAATTCATTTGCAAAAGCTAGCATAAAGGTAAAGATGATCATACTATCAATTGTAAAGGGCATAGTCTTAAAATCTACTGCTAGGGCCAGTCCTCCATATATTAAAAATAGCATAATGGTTCCTAAACCAAAATTCTTATATAAAATATCTTTATATATTTTACTAGGATTTTCTTTATAATTTTCTTTATTTCTTTCCCTTAATTGATCTGTATATAGAGGATTCATATTTAAGAGTTGTATTTTCAACAAGCTTTTAATTTCTTCTAGGCTAGTCATCAGATCCCTCTTTTTTTTGTAAATCATCATTTGAATTATTAAAATCTTTTTTGTCTACTATTTTCCCTTGGTCATGATCCTCTTCCATATTTTCTGGATTATAGGAACCTATTAAATTTAGATAGATTTCTTCTAAGCTTGTATTCCCATGTGCTATTTTCAATTCTTCCATAGTCCCTAAAAATATAAGCTCTCCCTTTCTCAATATTCCTATTCTGTCACATAAAGCTTCTGCTATTTCTAACATGTGAGTTGAAAATAAAACTGTATTCCCTTCCTTGGCATGATTTTTCATCATTTCTTTTAACCTAAAAGATGATTGAGGGTCAAGTCCTGTTAAAGGCTCATCTAATATCCATATATCTGGATTAGATAAAAGGGCTCCAATTATAAATACCTTTTGTCTATTCCCATGGGATAAACTAGCTATAGTTTGGTTTAATGCAGTAAACTCAAAAACATCTGCTAGTTCATTAACCCTTTCATCTCTAAGTTCATCTGAAACTTCATATATTTTAGCAAGAAAGCCAAATAGGTCTAAGGGGGTTAAACGTAAAAATAAATCTGGAGAATCAGCAACATATCCTATTCTCTTTTTTATTTCTATTGGATTTTTTGATATATCATCATCTCCAACTAAAATTTTCCCTTCACTTAATTCAATCATACCTATTAAAGCTTTAATTGTAGTTGTTTTCCCTGCCCCATTATGGCCTAATAAACCAAATATCTCTCCATCTTTTATTTCTAAATTTAAATTTTTTAAGGCAAGATTATTACCATAGAACTTACTAGCATTTTCAAATTTTATCATCTCTTACCCCTTTAATCCTCTAGCCTGCCTATCCATATCTTCAACGACTATGTCAAAAATTTCACCTAAACTAGAACAGTATTCTAGTACCTTCCAAGGTTCATTAGTATGATAGTGAATTTTTATTAGTTCATCGTCCCCTACTGCTAAAAGACAATCTCCATTAAATTCTTTTGTGAAATATTCTCTAATAATTTCTTCTGAAAGATTCTTTCCTTCAATTAAAAGTTGTGTGTCATATCTATAATCTACCATTACTTCCCCTTCTTTACCTTAATTTAAAAATTAATTTTTTCTTTTATAAACATAATGGCTTTATCTAGCATTTGTGTTGTTAGTTGATGAAACGTATCTTCAAATTTTTCAAAATTTATTAAACTCTTATCTTGATAGTGCTTAAGTGCTTCTTTATAGAATTTTTCCATAGAACTTGGATCTACTACATCATCGTCTTCTCCATTAAATAAAACCAAGTATCTGTCTTTAATATCCTCTAAATGATCCATGGGATTCATCTGTAATAGAAAGTCATTTATTCTCATTCTTTCATAACTTATTTCATCTTCATCTTCTATAGATTTATCGACAAGCCATTTCCAATCCATTGTACCATTAAATATAAGAGCAGTTTTTAAATCAGTCTTAAAGGTAAAAATACCTCCGCTTGTAATTGCCCCCATTGAATGTCCACCTACAGCAATATTATTTGGGTCTGCGCTTAATTCTTCTATAATATATTTATGAATCTTTGGAAATTCTTCTATATTGTGCATTATAACTTGGGCCATATATCTTTTTGCTATTTCTTCGTCTTCATAGTCAAGCTGCCCTCTTTCCCCGTGAAATCTAGCTTCAGGAATTAAAACTTGATATCCATAACTTGCAAAAATATTTCCTCTAAATATCTGAGACTTAGCATCACTTCCCCAACCATGATAAAAAACTATAGTTTTTTGCTCTTTTAGATTATTTTTTGGTGTGATTACATAGGCTGGAACTTCTCCAATATTAATTTTTCTCAATTCTGCAAAATCTGACTTTAAATATTCCATTTTATCCTCCTATTTCCCAGCTGGGTGGAACTATATTATTCTCTTCTAAAAATTTATTTGCTCTAGAAAAAGGTTTAGATCCAAAAAATCCCCTATGTGCAGATAGTGGACTCGGATGCGGTCCTTTTATTATTAAATGATTTTTATTCTTTATTAATTTTTCCTTTGATTGGGCATGCTTACCCCATAATATAAAAACCATAGGTTTATCCCTTTTATCTAAAATTTCTATTACTCTGTTAGTAAAGATCTCCCATCCTATTTTAGAATGACTCATTGGTGAATGGGCCCTAACTGTTAGTGTTGTATTTAAAAGCATTATTCCTTCTTTTGCCCAATTTAATAAATACCCAGTTTTAGGAATTTCTATACCTAGATCATCATTTAATTCTTTATATATATTTTTTAGAGAAGGAGGAATTTTTATTCCATCTCTAACTGAAAAAGAAAGTCCGTGAGCTTGATTATAATTATGATAGGGGTCTTGCCCTAGGATAAGTACTTTAACATCCTTATAAGCAGTATAGTTAAAAGCATTAAAAATTTCATCAGCTGGAGGAAATATTTTTTGAGTTTTATATTCTTCTATTAAAAGCTTTCTTAACTCTTTATAATAATCTTTGTGAAACTCTTCTTCTAAAAGATCATTCCAATCGTTTTTTAATATCTTATTCATTCTCTCATCTCCTTAATAGAAGAAATTAGATAAAAAGTTCCTATTAGTCTGTGGATCTATAAAATTTTCCAATTTCTTTTTCATATTTTTCTTACAAAATACTACTATAGTATCTCCCTTTAGTAATTTAGTTTTACCTCTAGGGATAACTGCACTTCCATCACTTCTTATGATTCCTCCAATTATTATTCCTGATGGAAGATTTATTTCTTCAAGATTCTTATTAATAACTTGACTTTTTTCGCTTAATTCTATTTCAAGAACTTCGGCTTCTCCATTAAAGGTAAGATTTACTGAAACCCCCTTATTTGCTCTTAATCGTTTTATTATCTCATTAGAAGCTACTGTAAGTGGATTTACTATTGCTGTTAGGCCTAAAGTATCTAAAATCTTCATATAGTTTAAAGATTTAACTTTTATAATAACTTGATTTATCCCATATTTTTTTGCCATAATAGCAAGTACTATATTTAGTTCATCATTTTCTGTCAAGGCTATAAATACATCGCTATCGCTTAAGCTTTCTTCTTTGAAAAAATTTGCTCCTTCTAATGATGTATTTATTATTAAGGCATCCTTCATATTTCTTCTTAAATACTTAGACTTCTCTCTATCTTCTTCAATTATTGTAACATTATGATTTTTGCACATATTTGATATTTGACTTGATATGTCACTACTTCCAGCTATGGTAATTTTTTTTCTTCTATCCTTTTTCTCTAGCTTAAAGTATTTCATCTTAAAATTCATAATATCTCTTGATAGACCCATAAGATAAATTCTATCGCCTTTTTCTATTACTGTCTCTCCATCTGGAATTATAATATTATCATTTCTGAATATTCCTATTACAAGTATAGTTGCAAGAGACCCTATATTCTTTATTTTATTTCCTTCAAACTCAGGATCAAGATTTACATCATGCTCTACTACTTCAATTTTACCTCTACCAAAATTATCTGCCTGATAAACAATATCATCCTTAATAATTTTTTCTATTAATTTAGATGTTTCAAGCTCTGGGTTTACAATATAGTCTATCCCTAAATATTTTTTTAAATATGAAAGTTGTCCGCTAGAATCTGCCCTATTAATCCTTGCTATTGTATTCTTTCCTCCTAAACTCTTAGTTAAGGTGGAAATCAATATATTATTTTTATCAGAATCTGTTGCGGCAACAATATAATCAAATTCTTTAACTTTTAATTCCTCAAGAAATTCTTTGTCTAAACCATCCTTTAAAATAGTTTTTACTTTAGGACTTCTTTTTATTTCTGATATGGCTTCTTGTTTAGAGTCCACTACAGTTATGTAGTGATCTTCTAGTTCCATAATATCAACTATTTTCTTCCCAACTTTTCCTGCACCTATTATTAATATTTTCATGATTTATTTTCCTTTGCAATAATAAAAAATCTATAGTTTTTACTTTTCACACGATTTATTAACTTCTAAACTAAGTAAATATTTTATCTTCTAAATTAAGTATATTAATACGCTCTATACCTAGCCTTATATTTACTCATATTTTATTACTTCTTTACTATTTTCTATAATCTAAATAATAACTAGATTGTATTATCTAAAATATGCATTTTATTAAAGAAAATATCTATCTATATTTATTATATAATTACAATTTAAAATAAGACTTAACCTATCTTCTATAAACTTTTTCAAGTCTTTTTCTTCCTCTTCGTTTAATTTAGTGTTACCATCTATTACAATGTCTAACTTAAAAACATCACCTTCATGGGATATATCATGGAAAGATAAAATCTTTTTATTCTCATTAATTATTTTTTTTAGTTCTTCGATTATTATTTTCTCTTCTTTTGAGTAAATTCCTACAGGATCTGTATGAATAGATAAAATAATATCATACTTTTCTTCTATTTTTTCCTCTATCCTATCTATTATAGTATGAGCGTCTAACAAGCTCATACTATAATCCATTTCAACGTCTAAAGAAAGATACTTCCTTTGAGGCCCATAATTGACTATTACCATATCATGTACTCCCTTTATTGAATCATATTTTAGGATATCTTCTTCAACTTTTGCCAATAAATCAATTGGAACCTGCCCTATAAGTTCACTTATAGTATCAGAAATCAATTCATATCCAGAATATATTATAAATAAACTTACTATAAGTCCAGCATAACCATCAACTATATATCCAGTCAACTTGTATATAAGAATAGATACAATAACCACACCTGTCACAACAACATCTGCTAGAGAATCTTTAGACTGAGCTTTTATTTGAAGTGAATTTATTTTTTTAAAAATTTTATTATAAAATATACTCATATAAAGTTTAACAAAGATAGATAAAGACATTAGTACTATAGCTATAGTATCAAATTCTATTACTTTAGGATTCATTATCCTATTTACAGAAACCTTTATAAATTCAATCCCTGCTAATAATACAAAAACAGCAACTACAAAGGCCGATATATACTCTATCCTGCCATGACCATAGGGGTGGTCTTCATCCGCTGGCTTTTCAGACAATTTTGCTCCAATAATAGTTACTATAGATGAAATGGAATCAGTTAAATTATTAATGGCATCTGCTAAAATAGAAACTGACTGTGTGCTTATAAAAAGTAGCACTTTTAATATAGCCAGAATTAAATTAAAAAATAAGCCTAAGCTTGATGATAGGATAGAAATTTTTAACCTATTCTCATTTTCTTTATTATAATTTCCTATTTCTAATATTTTTTTTACAAGCATATTTACTCTCCTCACTATCCTGTAATTATACAATAGAAAAAAGGCTTAATCAAATTGATAATAATCTTAATAAAGCTTAGAAATAAGCACTTATTCTCTACTTTATAAATATATAAATTGAAAGAAGTTAGCTAATAATGTAAAATAAGTCTAGGTGATATTATGAATAATTTAACAGTAATTTCTGACTATACTATTTTAGATGATTATAAATATAAAATTTTTTTTGATGAAAAAAATATATACAAAGCAGAGGTTGATTTTTATAGCCCTTTTATCAACTTTTTAAAGGGCCGTGAAATATATCACTCTAAAATCTCTGTAACTTCTTCCTCAAAGGAAGAGATTATAAAGATATATAAGCACCATTCTAGTCTTTTAAAAGATACACTTTTTACAATATTTATAAAAGATGATTCTTATTTTGTAAGGAATGGGAAAAACTTAAAAATACCTGACCTTTACATAAGAACAAATTTCGGAAAATTAACTATAGGTGGAACAATTAATTCTCAAGAGTTTGAAGTTTTAAATAAAGATAAGCTTGTTGCTAAAATAAAGGGAAATCTAGAAGGAACGCATAAAATTTATAATGTAAATTATAAAAATTTAGAGACTATAGTCAATGGAAAAGAGTTATTACTTAGCATTATTTTGATACTGGATAATATGTACCACCACTATTAAATCTATGAAACTAATTTAGGAGAGATAGAAATGACAAATAAGAGTAGCACATACTTTAAAAATTCAATGCTTATATTTTCAGCTATAGTATTTTACTTTTTTATGCTTAATATATCCCATGTTTGGTCTTTTGCCAAATATTTACTAAATATAATTTCACCTTTTATAGTAGGAGGAGCTATTGCTTTTATACTTAAAATTCCTATGAATTTCTTTGAAAATGTAGTGTTTAAAAATATTAAAAATCCTAAACTGCAAAAGCTTAAAAGACCCTTATCACTTTTAATTTCTTTGCTTATAGCAGGTATTATTATAAGCTTTATAATAGTTTTAATAATTCCACAACTTATAGAGTCTGCAACAGCTTTAAAAAGCAAATTACCAATATTTATAGATAATTTACTTTCTATTATGAAAAATAATAAATACTTGGAAGAATATGCTATATCATTTGAAAAACAATATTCTAATTTTTCTTGGGATAGCCTATTTGATAATATTAAACAAATAATAATAAAAAAAGACTCTACTATAGTTTTACAAGGTATAAATATAACCTCTTCTCTTGCAAATAGCGTGACTAATTCTGTTTTAGCTTTTGTATTTTCTATATATATTTTATTAGATAAGGAAAGAATAAAAAGACAATCACAAAGATTATTGCATTCTATACTAAGTGAAAAAAAATCTGATTATATAATTCATATATTTCGATTAGCTGATTATTATTTTCACTCTTTTATTAAAGGACAAATTTTAGATGCATTTATTATTGGTCTTATGACTTTCTTTGGTATGTTATTATTAAAACTGCCTTATGCTGCAATGATAGCAACTTTTGTAGGTTTTATGGATCTTATTCCTATTATTGGACCTATAATAGGAGCAGGTATTGGATTTGTTTTCATACTTATTGAGTCCCCTAGCAGTGCTTTTATTTTTTTAATAATGATGTTAGTCTTCCAACAAATTCAAGGAAATATAATATATCCAAAAATTGTAGGAGATTCTCTTGGTTTGCCGGCGATGTGGTCTCTTTTTGGTATAGTTATTGGAGGAAGTCTTTTTGGTATAGTAGGTATGTGGATATTCGTACCTCTTTTAGCGGTTGTTTATACTTTACTGGGAGAATACACTAGTAGAAAATTAGAAGAAAAAAATTTAAACTCAATAATTAAATAAAGTCGCTTTAAAATAGCTTATCTACTAATTTTAATATAATATATTTGATATTATTAAAATTTTCATTTTAAGTATATAATAAAACTAAAGGAGGACTTTATGATTAAAAGAATAATAAAATTTTACTTTACTGGAACTGATACTAGCAAGACCGTAGTGGAAGAACTTTCAAAAGAAATTTCTAAAATTCTAAAAATAGATAATATAGTTGACTACAACTATACTAGTCCTGATGTTAGGAAAAAAATACCTATTTTTACTGAGGAAGACTTAGTTATTTCAGCCATGCCAACTATAGCAGGAAGAGTTCCAAACCTACTTTTACCTTATCTAAAAACCATAGAAGGAAATGATGCTTTAGCAGTTTCTATCTCTCTATATGGAAATAGAAATGTAGATGACTGTCTTGTAGAACATAGAGACTTACTTAAAAATGCTGACCTTAAAATTATAGGCGGGGGAGCTTTTATAGGTGAGCATTCTTTCTCAAAAACTTTAGCTAAAAATAGACCAGACAATAAAGACCTAACTATAGTTAAAAATTTCGCAAAAGAAATAGCTAATAAAATTCAAAGTAATAATTTAGAAGAACCTGAAATGATAGGCCAAGTACCCTATAGACCTTACTATACTCCAAGAGATAGGCATGGTACCTTAATTAACTTTATTAAAATAAAACCAAAAACTAATAGAGATTTATGTATAGATTGCAAAATTTGTGCTAACTCCTGCCCTCTTGGATCAATTGATTTTGATGAAGTTTGGAAAGTACCTGGGAAATGTATGAAATGTTGTGCTTGTATTAAAAAATGTCCAACTGGAGCTAAGTTCTTTGATGATGAGGGTTATATCTACCACAAAGAAGAACTTGAAGATATGTATGGAGGGGAAAGACTTGAACCCCAAATATTCTACTAAGTTTTCTTATAAGTCTGAGATTGGTCCCTTAACTATTTATGAAAATAAGGGTAAAATAGTAAAAATAAGCTTTACAGAAGATAAGTCTGAAGATGATTTTGAAAGTGAAACTATAAAAAAATGTTATGAAGAAATAAATTCTTACTTAAAAGGTCAACTTAAAGATTTTACTGTTGATCTAGAAATTAGTGGAAGCGACTTTCAAAAAAAGGTCTATAGAGCCTTACTTGAAATCCCTTATGGAAGCACTAAGACCTACAAAGATATTGCAAAAGCTATAGGAAATCCTAACTCTTCAAGAGCAGTTGGAAACGCTAATAATAAAAACCCTCTTCCTCTTATCATTCCATGCCACAGAGTTATAGGTTCTAATGGTAGTTTAATAGGATATGCCGGTGGTCTTGATATAAAAAAAATCTTACTTTCAATTGAGGGGAGAAATTAAAATTTATGAAAAGCTTTAAAAAAACAGTTCTTATTGGAACAATAATTTTTTTACTTCTACTAGCTTCATGTTCAGCACTATTTATAAATAGTGCCGGCTTTCAAAGATTTAAAAAGAATATCCAATCTGAATACACTGGTGGAATTAATAGAGAAATTATAATATATAATGCTTCTGGTCAAGAAATATTTAAACTTAAAGGGAAATTTGACTTTACTTATGATGATAATTGCATAGAATACATTGATACCAAAACTAATCTTAAACATAATATATTTGCAGGGGATAATACAACTGTAATAATTAATGAGCTAGATAAATAAAGATGCTACTAAAGTAACATCTTTATTTATCTTCTTTTTTATTAACTAAATTCATTTCAATTTGTGGGAATGGTATTTCTATTCCCGCCTTGTCTAGAGCTACTTTTATACTTTCGGTTAAAGCCAACCTAGCCTTAAAATAATCTTTAGGAATTACTGGAGCACTAACCAATATATCTATTCCACTATCAGCTAACTTGTCTAGAGCTACTTTTATACTTTCGGTTAAAGCCAACCTAGCCTTAAAATAATCTTTAGGAATTACTGGAGCACTAACCAATATATCTATTCCACTATCAGCTAACTTGTCTACTCCAACTATATAATCTATACCTTTTAGGATCAAATCCTCTTCTTCTACTACTTCAGATATTGTATCTTTTACCTTCTTCAAATCAGATTTATATGCAACAGAAACTCTAACATCTACTAAAACATATTCTCCTCCCCTAGAAAGGTTTTTAATTTTATTTTGTATTATATTAGTATTTGGTAATATTACCATCATATTATTTCTATTTCTAAGTATAGTGTTAAAAAGTCTAATTTCTTTTACTTGTAGTAATTCTGTATCTTCTTTTAAAATAACAAAATCTCCACTTTTTATAGAACGTATTACAACCATAATAATTCCAGAAGCCACGTCCGAAATAGAGTCTCTTAAGGCTAGAGCAAGAGCTATACCTAAAGATCCAATAATAGCTGCTAAAGAATTGGTTTCTGCCCCTAAACTACTAGCTAAAATAGATATTAATATAAAATATAAGATGAATTCCATAGCTCTTCTTATGAAATATCTAATACCTAAGCTAACCCCTTGCTTAGCAGCGATTTTATCTAAAGTGCCTATTAAAAACTTTATTATAAACCTTCCAATTATAAATATTAAGATAGTTAAGATAAATTTTTTCCCTAAATTGTTCCAATCAAAACTTTGCCAAAAGCTAGGCTGAGATATCTTATCTATTGATTTAAAAGCCTCCTCAAAAGTTTTACTACTTTCTTCTATATTGGCACTAGCTACTAATAAATGTATCAATTCTAACAACCTCATTTCTTTGTTAAAATTTTCTTAAAAAGCACTATAATTAATATTCTAAATTATAGCGCTTTTCTAAAGAAATCAATTTTTTATTAATTCAATTATTTCAACAAGCCTTTCTTTTACAGCTTCAGTATCCCTATAATAAACTTCTATATCCTTAGGAAAACTATCATTCTTTACCTCTCTTGTTGATTTAACAATAATATTATAACTCTGCATTTGCTTTTCATATGCTTTTAAGAAATCTTTATACTTCTCTTTTATATTTTTATTATTTTTTAAATAAGAAGAATTATAAATCCTTTGATAGTAATCATAATAAGAAGCTATACTTTTCTTTAAAGAAATTATACTGGAACTGTCTGAACCATTATTTCTTAAATCTTCAGTTACTTTTTTTTGTATTTCATATAATTTAAAGTAACTCTTACTTATTGAATTATAGAAATCATTCTTATCTTTAATATACCCTAGGCTTGGAGCCTTAAGATAATCTTCTCCCTTGGACCTATATCCTAGTGTAGTGGTTACTTCTATATACCTTGTATTTTCATCAAAGTCTATATAAAAATCTAGAATTGAGGCTATGTCTCTGAACTTATAATAATTATATCCATTTATATTAAAACTAGATATCAAAATTTCCCTATTATTTATAAATAGCTTGGCGTTAGACTTCTTTAGAATAGGATTTTGCCTTTGGTCCAGTCTTTCTTTTCCTGAATAGTCTTTTCCCTTTATTAAATCAATTCTATTGGAATCTTTTCTATAGATTATATCAAAATTTTTCTTTGTTCCCTTAAGTAAACTAGCTATATCCCTTATTCTAAAATAATTATAATTATTTATAACATAATTATTAACACTCACATCAGTGCCATCTATTTTTAATTTTTGTTTTCCTTCATATACAGATAAGTTCTCTGCATATACGTTAGAGTTTAAAAATATAAAAATTAAAAAAAGTGCATAAATTTTTTTCATAATATCCTTACTTTCAATTTTATTTAATTACGACTACATTTTATCATAAAATTAATTATAATTACAATTCCTAAAAATAAGAAAACCAGAGATATTTAAATATCTCTGGTTTGAAAACTTGTCTCTATTCTTTAACTTCTATTTTCTCTTTTTTATATTTTTCTTTAACTCTTTTTACTTCTTCTGCTGGAATTTCTATAGTAACTTTTTTTACTTCTGAAATATCAACTTTACCACCTATTGTGTAATAGATCTCATCATCAACTTTTCTAGTAATAACTTCTAAAATTCCATTAGGTTGTTTTATTGAAGTTGTAAAAGATTCGTCCATATCCTTGTTAAGATGTTGAGCTAGAGCTACTGTTCCTGAAGCACAAGATGATTCTCTAATAAGAGTTTGAGAACCTTCCACATATACATAAGGAGTCATACTTAAATCTTCTTTGTTATATAATAGGATTCCATAAGCTGGAGAATTAAAATTAGTTTTTAATAATTCTAAAGCTTCTTTCATAAAAGCTTCATCTTCTTTTCTATCATCAACAATTAAATGACTTATGCCACTTAACTCATATACTTTATATTTAGAACCATCTACTTCTAAAAAATCTTTTGAAACTGGTGCTGGTAATTCTACATAAGAAGTCCCCTCATCAAGATTAGCCCTAACCATTAAAGGATGATCTATACCACTAACATAAACTTCTACATCAACATAACCTTTTTCTCCAAGAAATGTTGCTGCATAATATCCATAGGCTCTTGTTGCATTCGCACAAAATTCTCCACCCATCATATCCATTCTCAATGGAGGCCCATCATAGCTTGGAGAAATAAATCCAACCTGTTCTACTTCGCTATCTATTTGCTCCATTATAGCTTTAGTATAGGCTTCTCTATAGCCAGGAAATACTGGCCATACTACAAATCCTGTTATATTTCCTGCTGGATTAGCTCTAAAATAGTCAAAAGTTTGTTTCATAAAATTATCACGCTTTCTTTATATATTTCTTCATTATTCTAACTGCTATATCTGGCTCCACTTCTGCAAGTAGGCCCATTGCTGATAAAATATAGCTTTTGTCTACAAGAAATTCAGGTTTCTCTGGAACAAGTGAATATAAGCTTTCTTTATTTAATGATGCTTTTAAAATATCTTGAGGATTCTTTGAGTGAACTATTACTCCTCCTGTACCTATTATATATTTTATGTGACTAAGGTCCTTTCCTCTTTGATAATAAATATACCTACTATAGGAAAATTCCCTTCTTATTTTGCCACTATGCCTATTTACAGCAATTTCAATAGCAACTTTTGCCATTGCCTCGTCAAAGTCATAATCATCTTGAATTTTTGGAACAAATTTTATGTTTTCTGTTCTTTTTTCTATATTAGCCATTATATCACAATCATTTTGCAAATAAGATTTTATCTTATCTTGACCACAAGCTTGATAAAGACTATAGGCAGAATACCTCATACCCAAGTCTCCTTCTACAGTTCTCTTAGCAAAGGGTTCTCTTAAACCCTCAAATCTAATTTCTCTGTTTTTGGGAAATCCATCTGCAATAGAATGAACATCTGTTGTTGCTCCACCTACATCAACTACCATTAAATCTCCAAGACCACTTTCTCTTTCTGTTCCAGTTGATAAAACTTTAGCAGCTTTTATTACAGCTCCTGGTGTAGGCATAAGTATACCTGCAATTTCTTCTTCAATCTTATTCATACCCTTAGCCCTAGTAATTCTATCCATAAAAATTTTTCTTATATATTCTTGAGCTGACTCTGGGTTTATAGTATTAACAGCAGGCATTACATTATCCGTTATATAGTAGGTCTGATTACTATTATAAAATATTTCTTTTAATTCTTCTCTGGCTTGGCTATTACCTGATATTACTATTGGAATATCCTTATCTAATTTAGTAAGTTTTTTTGCATTAAAAATAATATTGTCCTTATTTCCACCTTCTGTGCCACCTGATAATAAAATAATATCACATTCTGAATTATTTATTTCTTCAATATCCTTATCACTTAACTCATAAAAATAAGTTTTTAAAACTCTAGCCCCTGCTCCTAGAGCAGCTCTTTTAGCAGCTTCTGCTGTTAGATTTTTTGTCAAACCTATGGCAATCATTTTAAGCCCTCCGGCAGCAGAAGAACAAGCTAAAACTTTGTCGATTTTACCCTTATATTTTAATTGACTTAGGGCTTTTTTATAACCTATAAGTGCATCACTTTCTACAGTTGTTATTGTATTTGTTGTTTCTATTATACTTTCTTTAAGTAAGTCTACTAAAGTCAGTTTTGTATAAGTAGAGCCAAAATCTACTAATAAAATATTTTTCAAATTATCACCTTTAAAATTATTTCTTATGTAAAAAATAGGGACTATTCAGCCCCTATTTTATATATTAATTAATTTCAGATTCAACTTTTTCTAACATAGGAGCAGTTCTCTTTTCAACTTCTTTAAGAGCTTCTTCCATTTGTTTTTTAAGATTTTCTACATATTCTGCATCTTTAATTGAACCTAGATTTATTTTCACGTTATAAAAGGCACCTGTAACTGCAAGTTTTAAGTTTAATAAACCTACTCCAACATCTGTTATAGCATTTTTATTTCCCTTTTCTACTAATATTTCAGCATATTTTAAAAGTTCCATTGCTTTTAATCCAACACTTAAAGGTACATTTGCTGCATTTTTATATTCAGCTTGAATTTTTTCTGTTCTTGCAGCTTTTTCTTCTTCAGTTTCTTTTGGCATTTTAAAAGCTTCCATTACTCCATTGAAAGAATTAGCATCTCTGTCTATAAAATCAACGAATTCTTCCTCATAAGCTTTTAGTTCGCTTATTAAAGGTTTCATTTCTTCATGAACTTCTTCATACTTCTTGCTTTTCACAGTTAAGTTAGCAACCATTCCTAGAAGCGCTGCTGCTTGAGCTGCTGCTAAAGCAGATACTGATCCACCACCTGGTGCTGGTGAGTCAGAAGCTGTTTCTGCTACAAAATCTTTTACAGATAAATCTTTTAACATTTTATCCTCCTTAGAATAAGCCTACCATATGACCATCAGCATCTACGTCCATATTATTTGCTGCTGGAACTTTTGGAAGTCCTGGTAGAACCATTATATCTCCTGTTTCACATACAATAAATCCTGCGCCTGCTGAAACTCTTACATTTTGTACTGTTATTTCAAATCCAGTAGGAGCTCCATAAGCTGACTTATCATCTGAGAATGAGAATTGTGTTTTAGCCATACAAATTGGCATTTTGTCTAATCCTAATTCTTCTAATTTTTTAACTTGCTTTTTAGCTTTATTTGTAAGAGTTACTTTTCCGCCTCTATAAATTTCTTTTACAATTTTTTCAAGTTTTTCTTCAATGCTTAATTCAACATCGTAAAGTGGTTTGTAGTTAGAAGGTTGTTCATCAATTAACTTAACAACTTTTTCTGCTAAATCTTTTGTACCTTCTCCACCCTTTGCCCATCCTTCGCAAAGAGAAACTTCTACACCATATTCTTTACATTTTTCAATTAATTTATTTATTTCTGCATCTGTATCTTGAGCAAACTTATTTACAGCTACTATTACTGGTAAACCAAATTTCTTAATGTTTTCAATGTGACGTCCTAAGTTTGCAAATCCTTCTTCTAAAGCTTGAACATTTTCTTCACTTAATTTAGTTTTTGGAACTCCACCATGCATTTTTAAAGCTTTAATTGTTGCAACTATAACAACTGCATCTGGATTTAAGTCTCCTAGTCTACATTTAATGTCTAAGAACTTTTCTGCTCCCAGGTCTGCACCAAAACCTGCTTCAGTTACTAAATAGTCACTCATTTTTAAACCTAATTTTGTTGCTATTAGTGAGTTACATCCGTGAGCTATATTGGCAAATGGTCCACCATGGATTAAGGCTGGTGTATTTTCTAGCGTTTGTACTATATTTGGTTTTATTGCATCCTTTAATAACATAACCATAGCACCTTGAGCATTTAAGTCTCCAGCTGTTACTGGTTCTCCATCTAGGTTATATCCAATAATCATTTTAGCTAATCTTGTTTTTAAGTCTTCTAGATCAGAAGCTAAACAAAGAGCTGCCATAATTTCAGAAGCTACAGTTATCATAAAGTGGTCTTCTCTTGTAAAACCAGAAGCTTTTCCACCCATACCAATAACAATATTTCTTAGAGATCTATCATTCATGTCTAGAACTCTTTTCCAAGTAATATTTCTAGAATCTATTCTAAGAGCATTCCCTTGATGAATGTGGTTATCTATTAAAGCTGATAATAGGTTATTAGCCGCTGTCATAGCATGAAGGTCTCCTGTGAAGTGAAGGTTGATATCTTCCATTGGAACTACTTGTGAATATCCACCACCTGCTGCTCCACCTTTAACACCAAATACTGGTCCTAAAGAAGGTTCTCTAAGAGCTACTACAGAATTTTTACCAATTTTATTAAGACCTTGAGTTAGTCCTATTGAAACTGTTGATTTTCCTTCTCCAGCTGGAGTTGGAGTTATAGCTGTTACTAGAATTAACTTTCCGTTTTTTTCATCTTTTAATCTATTTATTGCATCAAATGAGATTTTGGCTTTATATTTACCATAGTTCTCAATTTCATCTTCGTTTAAGCCACATTTTTTTGCTACATCAACAATTGGTAGCATATTAGCTTCTTCAGCTATTTGAATATCTGTTTTAAATTCTGACATTTTATCCCCCTAAATTATTCTTCTATTAGTAAAGTTTCAATTACTTGTTCTGCTTTAAGATCTTCTATTTGCATATAGTATGCAGCAGAGTCAATTAAAGCTTGTAGTGGTACCATACCTATTAATTCAGTATTTGCAACTGTAACACCATATCTTCTAGCTTCTGATTTAATCATTTCAATTGCTTGGTAAATTCTTGTTTTTTCAAAATTTACAAGGTTCATTGAAACTTGAACTAAGCCTTTTTCTTCTAGAGGAAGTCCTATTGCTTTAACAAATCTAAGTCCTCCACCTATATGACGAACTTTTTTAGCAATAGCATCTGCTATTTCAACATTGCTTGTATTTAAATTTACGTTGAATGCTACTAAATGGAATCTAGCTGCAACTGCTGTAGCTCCGCTTTTTGCATTCATTTCTTGAGGACCAAAGTCTGGTTTCCATTCTTCTTCTTTAATTTTTTCAAAGAAACCCTCATATTGTCCCTTACGAACCTTAGCTAAGTTTTTTCTGCTTGGGCTTGTAGCTGCATCTTCGTAAAGGTATACTGGAATTCCCATTTCTCCAATAGCTTGTCCTACTGTTTTTGCATATTCAACGCAATCTTCAGTAGTAACTTCTGTTACCGGTACAAATGGAATAACATCTACTGCTCCCATTCTTGGATGAGCACCTTCATGTTTAGTCATATCTATAACTTCTTTAGCTACTTCTACAGACTCAAGAACTGCCTTAATAACTGCCTCTGGTTCTCCAATTACTTCTACTACTAATCTATTGTGATCTTTATCTGGTTGATAATCTACTAATTTTACATTTTCTTTTGCTCTAAAGCATTCTACGATTTTATCAATTTTTTCTAAATCTCTTCCCTCTGAATAATTTGGGATACACATTACTCTTTTCAAGTTTATTCCTCCTAAAATTTCACTTAGAATTTTACTCTTTATTTACAAGTTAAGCCTAACAGTGCTCAATCTATAAAACGTCAAATAAATATGCGTTTTCATCTTATTTCTTGACACTTTCGCTTAATTTTATAAGATGATTTAAAATTTAATCTTTTTATTTATATAAAGATCACTTCTCAGAAACTTTACTAATATTATTATGCCAAACAAATTAAAATCATAATGTTGAATAATTTAATTTTACTAAAAGATCACTTCATTTATACGAAATATTTTAATTCGTCTATAATTTTGTTTGGAATGCTGTTTTGTATGAATTTATTAAATATTTTATTTACTAAAAATTTACTATTTATATACCAATAATTTACATTTATTTTTATTTTCTATATAGAATGATATTAAGCATTGTTTAAAATAATTTTTTATATATTTTTAGAAATGATGTTTGTTTTATTATAAATTATGTATTACTATAGTATAGTATTAAATGCACTAACGAATTTATTGCTACTAAATTTAAAAAAGGAGAAAAAAATGAATAAACGTATTTTAACATTTATTTTAGCACTTGTATTGTTCTTTAGTAATTTTACAACTTCTATTAGCTACGCTATTGAATATAATTCTGAAGATAGCACAACTAATGCTAATGTCTTATCAAACGAAAAAGAAATTACAGACTCTAAAAATAATGAAAGTAAGACAGAAAATATGGAAAATAGTGGAAAAAGTAACAACTCCATCTCAAATGAGGAGAGTGAGTTTGAATCAAACGATGAAAAAGTTATTAATAATAAAGTATCGGATCCCAAACTTGAACTTATTGATGAAAATATAGGATGAAAATATAGAAAATAATATTTCAAACTTTTCATTAGCTGGCAGATCAAATGGATCTGATGACTTTAACCTTTCAATTTATATCGATTCAGATAAAATTGATGGTTTTAGGCCTGTAGATGGGTTTTACACACATCAAAGAGTGAATTATAAATTAACTCTGACTTTGGATAAAAATGCTACATCATATAAAAATGTATCTCTTGAAGTTAAGGTTCCTAAGAAATGGATTGTTGAAGATGATTCTTTTACAAGTAAAAATGGATGGCCTTATGATCTTTTCTTTACAAATATAAAGGGAATTGGATCTTCTGAATATACAATAGAACAATCAGAAAGTTCTGAAAATCTAATTATTAAGTATAATTTTCCTGTATTTGGCCCTGGTGATATAATCGAAATCCCATTTGATTTAATTACTAAACCGAATACACCAAAAGCTTATGAACATTTAATTTCTGCAAACTTAATAAATAATAAAGATCGTTCAGAAATAAAAAATACAGAAAATGTTGTTAAATATGATAAATATGATTTTAAAATTGTATCAAAATTTGATCCTTATGATTTTAACGGAACTAAAATAGGTGATATAGGATATAAGGATTCAGAAGAACAAACTATTTCACCATCAGATGATAATTATTTAATACCTGTAGAATTAATAATTGGAATTCGCTACTATATTCCAGCTGGTAAAAAGATTATAGAAAATGGACAAGAGAAAACTCTGAAAGAAGATTTATACCTAAGTAAAAAAGATTCTACCAAAGGAAAGGGATTAGAGTATTTTAAGAAAGTCGAAGTTGATATCCCTCTTCAAAAAGGAGCAGAATACTATAATTCTGGCGATGACTCCCAAGAGAGGACGACTTATAACCAAGCGAGTAATTCTGCTAAATTTATAAAAATAGATGAAAAAGGATTTCCAATTTATAGTTTTATTGCATCTAATACAATTGAACCTGATATAACTAAAGTTTTGTTTAAATACAGAAATTTTGAAACAAAAGATACTGAATTAACTAACACTATTAATGCTACCTTCACTACAATTGACGGTAGAGACATAAAAAGAACAGATACTGCTAAAACAACTCCTAATTTAATCTTAAAAAAAGCAATATTTAGTAATTCATTTGTAAAATATTCTGGAAAAAAACTTTTAAATAAAAAAAATGTAAATGATGAAATAAAACTTTATAAATTAAATTTTTACAATCAATCTCATTTTACTTCACCAAATATTTCTTCTAAAAACTTACAAATTAAAAACTTAGAAATTAAAGATGATGGTTTTCCCAAAGAGCTTAAAATGACAAAATTAATTGTATCATCAAAAGATACTAATATTGATGGTAGTAGCACAATATTTTTCTATGATGAAAATCGAGATGAAATTAAAAAAGAATCGATAAACTTTGATTTAAATGATGAAAATGTTTCTGGTCGAAATATATACGCTGTTCCTGAAGGTACTTATTCTTTCTCATTTAAATCTGATAAAAATAATATATTTAAACCTTCAGCTAAATATCAACTGAATATAGAAATCTATGGGAAGTTAAGAGATCCTGAGAAATATAAGAATTTAAATTCTAATTTAAGTTAAGCTTTTCAAATACAGCATCTGTTAAAGGAAAATATTATAACAAGGATGCCTTTAAAAAATCCTTCCAAAAACAAGCAAAGGCTGATTTTAAAATAATATCCTATGATGAAACTGGAATAGCAATAAGACAAAGTAATAATACTTCCATAGATAATAGAAAAAACACTGGAGAAATTATTAAAGTAAATATTAATGTTAAGTTAAAAGATATTTTTGCAGATGGAGATGAGTTAAGCTTTAATCAATTAACAAATTTGTTACCCCCTGGTTATGAATATTATAGTGATCAAACACATAAGACTTATTTGTATTATAATGCTTTTCGAGATTTAATTGGTCAGTATGAACCTGAAAAATATTCTATTCTTCCCTTTAAAGAGGCATATCCTGATATAGCCGAAGGAAGTCCTGAGTACAATCAGAAAATGAAAGAGTACCAACAATTATTATCAGAAGTTAATGATTATAATAATAATGAATATCTTAAAGAACTAGAAAATTATAATAAAAAATTAGCCTTATTCTCGGAACAAATAGAAACTTTTAAAAATATTGTTAAAAATACAGAAAAAAATATTGTTAAGGATGGCCCCCTTGTTTATAAAGATGGACTTGAGGCTAAGCCTTTACTTGAAGACAATTATCAAGGTACAAATAGACAAGCTCTCATTTGGAAATTAAATCCTATTATTGGAATAGATAGAGAAAATAATGGTTATGCACTAATTAGAGGGGACCTATTTACTTTATCTTTCTATGCTAAAGTAGTAGATCCTCTATTAGAAGAAGACAAAAATGATATATTTCTTAATGTTGAAGGTCATGAGATATTTAAAGAATATACAAGAAATAATGTATTAAATAATTATCCTGATAAGTATGATATAGATAAAGATGGAAATAGTTTAGAGCTAATTGGTCATGCAGATTCTACTTTCTATACAAAATTACCAGGCCTATACAAAATTACCAAAACATCTAAGGGTAGTTTAGATAAAAACTATGTGAGAAGTCCATTATTTGGCCAATCTGAAATAGGAGATTCTTCCTTCTATAGAATTAGCATATTTAAAAATCTCTTAGATGATCTTAAAATTGATTCTATTTCAATTGTAGATGTACTTCCTTATAAGGGAGACTCAAATGGTTCAGATTATGATATCTTTCTAAGAGCTCCTATTGAAATAAATGGTTTTGACAAATTCAATCAAGGGATTTCTGACCTAAGCGAATTTAAGACTTATTACAGCACTAATAGACCATTTAGTGGAGAGAGTATAGAAGACTTCTCCAAAAACAACTCGCAATGGACAAGTAATATTCCATCTAATCTTGAAGATGTTAAATCTATAAAAATAGTATATACAAAATCAGATAAATCAGAATATATCAGAAGTGCTCGTTATACCTTTGATATTCCAGTAACCAATAAAATAAAAGTTTCTAATATTTACAGTTCTAGAAGTGAATTAAATGCTATAAATAAAATTTATTACAGGACAGAATCTGATTCTACAAATGAAAATGCTACTTTTTCAGTATCTAATAATTCTACTTTAAAGATATTCCTACATGGTATAAAAGGTAAAGCCTTCCTAGATGAGAATGAAAATGGTGTTTTTGATTCAAATGAACAAGTATTATCTAATAAAGAAATTACAGTATTAGATGAAAATGGTAATCCGTTAAAAAGTTCTAGCGGAAACGTAATAAAAGCTATTACTGATAACAATGGTGATTATTTTATTAACCTTCCAATAAACAAAAAAATAAAAATAAAAGTAGATAAAGGCGATAATAAATTTACCTATAAAAAAGACTTAAGTATAAAAAATGGAAACCATATTAATAGTGACGGAATGAGTGATATATTTGAATTAACCCCTTCTAAGAAATTTATTAATCTAAATGTGGGTTATGTTGAAAGAGATTTGATAATAGACCCTCCAGTCAAGGACGATCCGGGAGATGATGTAATAATAAACCCTCCAGTAGAAGACGATGAGCCTATTAAAGAACCTATAATACTTAGGGGGACCACTATATGGACTGGTCCGTCTAAATTAAATACTGAAAAACACTATGCTTATATAATAGGTTATCCAGATGGTAGTATTAGACCTAATGGCAATATAACAAGAGCTGAAGTAGCAACAATATTCTTTAGATTATTAAAAGAGGATATAAAAACAGAAAATATGACACAAGTTAATAATTTCAACGATGTTAATAACAATGATTGGTTCTCTAATGCTATATCTACTATGGGTAAAATGTCTATTGTTAAAGGTTATAAGGATAATAATTTTAAGCCAAATGAAAATATAACAAGAGCAGAATTTGCTGCCATTGCCGCTCGCTTTGCAGATAGTTCACCAAATTCAAATATGAACTTTTCAGATATTAATGGACACTGGTCAGCAGATCATATTAAAAAAGCTGCTGCACTAGGATGGATTAAAGGCTATCCAGATGGAACATTTAAACCTGAAAAAGATATTACTAGATCTGAAGCAGTTACTTTAATAAACAGAGTGCTATCAAGAATACCAGAAAATGAAACTGACTTATTGGATGATATGATTAAATGGTCAGATAATATGGATATAAATTCTTGGTATTATGTAGCTATTCAAGAGGCAACTAATAGCCATAACTATATTAGAAAAAGTAACAAATCATATGAAAAATGGGTTGAATTAATACCAAACCGTGATTGGTCTAAATTAGAAAAATAATAAAATGAGTTTTTAAAACTTATCAAAGACGGAACTCTTCTGAGTTCCGTCTTTTTGCATAACTAGTATTAATAAAATTTAAGTGAACAATAAAATAAGACATAGTACTAGAATTTATAAATTCTAGTACTATGTCTTATTTACTATTTAAAAAACAAATTTTCCTAACTACATATAATAATTTACTAAATTTTCTAACAATAAAAGATTTGTGATTTTCCCAACACCCCCTGGAACTGGAGAATAGGCTGAAATTTTTCCATCAACAGATTTAAAGTCCAAATCTCCTCTCATTTTCCCCTCAGAATTTCTAGAAAGTCCTATATCAATTACTATAGCATTTTCATTAAAGTAGCTTTCATCAAGCATCTGAGCCTTTCCAATGGCGGTAAAAATATAATCTGCGTTTCTACTTAATTCCTTTAAATTCTTTGTCCTAATATGAGCTATTGTAACAGTTGCCCATTTGGCTAAAAGAATCATAGATAGTGGTTTTCCTACTACATTTGAATGATTTATAATAAGGCAGTTTTTCCCCTCTAAATCCATATTGTAGTAATTAAGAAGCTCAACTGATGCCTTTGGTGACAAGGGTAGGAATCCTGAAATATCTCCAGAATAGACCTTTGCTTTATTTATTGGATTCATACAGTCTATATCTTTATCCACCCCAATTGATGAATTTATTTTTTCTTCTTCTAACCCTTGAGGTATAGGTCTAAATACTAAAAGACCTCCTATTTTTTCATTTTTATTTATTTTTTCTATTAAATTTAAAACTTCTTCTTGACTGGTATCTACATCCAACTCTTCTACTCTTACTTCTATATTAAGTTTCTCGGCACTTTTTTTTATCCCTCTTTCATAGGCCAGATCTTGATCCTTTTTGCCAAATCTTATTATTGACATCACAGGACTTATGTTTTTATCTGCTATTTTTTTTTTAAGTTTTTCTAAAATTTTATCATATAAACCATCAGCTTTTAAAATTTCTGTCACTTACATCCCCTTCTTATAAAATCTATATTTTAACAAGTAACATTTTAATATTATTATCGTTTAATTTTATCACATATAAGTGATTAATTACTTAATATAACTAGTATTTATAATATAACTTTAGTTTATATAAAAAAGTCTCTCTTTAATCTCATATATGACTTCTAACTAAACTTTTATTTTTAATATATATTATTTACTCTATTTTAGTAAAATAATATACTCATAAGTTGATTTTAAACAAAAAAGAAACTAGCTTCTTTTATTATCCCGCTTTTTCTATATTTCTAAATATATCCTGATATATATATATTATTTTATTTAAAATACCTTTTTGGGCTACTCTGTCTTTAACTATTAAATCTTGTTCTGAAATTTCTTCACCATTTAAACTAAAACTTATACTTCCTACAACTTCTCCAGCTGCTAAAGGTGCCTTTAAATTTTCTTTTAATTTTATATTTTTATCTATTTTACTCTTTGAATTCCAAAGTACTGAACTAGATGCTACTTCATATACATCAATTTCTTTTTCTACAGCATCTTCCACTTTTATCTTTGTTACCGGCTTGTCAGGATTACCTATTATAGTATATTTATAATCCTTTAAGCCATTTTCCATAAGCTCCCTAGCTGCAACATATCTTTTTAAATCATTAGTTGAACCTGTGGTAATTCCTATTAATCTAGTATCAATTGTTTTTCCTTCTACACCCTTGCTTAGACCGGTAGCTATTAAACACCTACCTGCTGCATTTGTATAACCCGTCTTTAAGCCGTCTATATCATCTACAATACCTAAAATAGGATTTGTATTATATTCTAAAAAATCTCTTGAATCATCTGATAGCTTATCCTTTTGTGTTATCTTAAGTATTTCTGGATATTCATTTATAAGCTGTCTTGTTAAAATAAACATTTCCCTTGTAGTCATTTTATTATAGTCTTCTATAGAATAATCTGTTAAACCAGTTGGATTTACCATATGGGCATTTTTTAAACCCAACTCTTGGCACTTCTCATTCATACGATCAACAAAGGCCTCTTTACTTCCCGATATATGTTTTGCAAGGGCTGTAATTGCATCATTTGCGGAAACTATTAAAGAAGCTTCTATTAATTCACTTACCTTTTTTTGATCATTTTCTTTTAACTTATAACTTGAACCAATTAAAGACGAACATTCATGATCAATTGTTACAATATCATCTTTTGATATATTTCCTTTTTTTATTTCATCATAAACTACAAATATTGAAACCAGTTTAGATGTTGATGCCATTCCCCTAACTTCATCTATATTATATGATTCAAGTATCTTACCACTTTTATAGTCTCCTAATATGTAGGATTTAGTTAAATCCGTCATTGGCAATTTTTTCAATTCTGCTATCTTATTTGCTTCTGATAATGTAGCTCTTTGGACTCCATCCTTTGTATGCACAAATATATCTTGATTCCTTACATTAAGAGAATCTTCTATTTTGCTTTCTATCTTTTCTTCATTTATATTTTCTGCATAGGCTATATTTGGTAAAAGCATTACTATAAGCAAGAAAATACTTAATTGTTTTTTCATTTTGCCACCTCGAGACTAATTTTATCAAAAATTCTACATTTTATAAAGGAATAAAAATACTGACCCCTACTTAGAGATCAGTATTTTAAAGTTATTACTTATTTTCTAATATAGCTTTAGCCATCTCTTCTCCAAGAGCTATAAGCTCCTCTATTTCTTCATCACTTGCAGCTCCCTTTACTTCTGGTTGTCTACTCAAAACATTTAGTTTCATATCTTCTGTAAATTGTCTTAATTGTCTCATGGCTCCACCACTCCAAGAATAGGAACCAAAAAGCCCCCAAATATTATTTTTCATCTTTTGGTGCTTTAATTCAGACATCAAGAAACCCATAGGTGGAAATATGTTATTGTTATAAGAACAAGAGCCTAAAATAACTCCCTTGTACTTCCAAGTTTCAGCTAACAAATATGAAAAATGAGTTTTTGAAATATCTCTAATTTTTATATCAGTTACTCCACCCTTTGCAACACCTCTTGCCACAGCCTCCGCCATTCTTTGAGTGTTTCCATACATGGAACCATAAATTATTACAACTCCATCAGTTGTCTTTTGACTTGCTAATTCTTTATATAAGTTAAATATCTTCCCTGGATTACTTCTCCAAATTGGACCATGTACTGGGCAAATTGTTTCTATATCCAAACCATCTAATTTATTTAGAGCTCTTAATGCTTGAGAAGCATATTTCCCTACTATGTTTATAAAATACCTTGTTGTTTCAGAATAGTAGTTATCATTAAACTTGACTTGGTCATCGAATAAAGCTCCATTTAAAGTTCCAAATCCTCCAAATATATCTTGTGAGAATAAAGTTTTTGTATCTTCATCATAACATACCATGGACTCTGGCCAATGAACCATTGGAGTCATATAAAAAGTAAATTTTCTATTTCCAAGTTCTATTGTTTCTCCATCCCCTACTATAATAAGATTATCTTCTATGTCATAGTAAGACTTTAACATTGGAACAGTTTTTTTATTACAAACAATCTTTACATCGGGATATATTTTAAGCATATTTAAAATACCTGATGAGTGGTCTGGTTCCACGTGATTTATAATTATATAGTGCAAATCTTCTCCGTCTAAAATTTCTTTTACCTTTTCAATGTAAGTATCAAAGGTATTTATCTTAACAAGATCTAAGATAATATTTTTTTCACTTTTTATTAAAAATGAATTATATGCAACGCCTTCTGGCAAAGGCCACATATTTTCAAAAAGTTGGGTTTCTCTATCATTTACGCCTATATAATAAATATCTTCCTTAATCTTTTCTGTAAATAAATTTTCCATGCTAATCTCCTTAACAATAAATATTTAAAACTCAATACACTTACAAATCTTAGTTAATCTTGATTATAATAACTTTCTAAAAATAGATGCTTTTTATCTTTATATTTATATCCAACAATCGCTCCTAAATCTACATTCTCTGCAGATTTTAATATATTTATATCTACATTAGGATTAATTTTCTTTAAATCTTTAATTAGATCCTTTATAAAAAATCTCATATTGCCTTCTTTTTTTTCAGCAACATCACAAGCACAGTCTAAGGCGCTTAACCCTGTAGAATTCATAAACCTTATTATGGACTCTTCCTTTACATAATACATAGGTCTTATTAACTCCAAACCTTCAAAGTTTTTTGAATGAAGCTTTGGCATCATTGTCTTATAATTACCCGCAAATAAAACATTTAATAAAATTGTTTCAATTACATCATCAAAATGATGTCCTAAAGCTAATTTATTACAACCAAGTTCTTGGGCTTTAGCATATAAATTACCTCTTCTCATCCTAGCACACATATAACAAGGCTTTTCTCCGTCTAGTCTATTGGCTACTTCAAATACATCTGAATTATGAATTTTTACTGGTATACCAAGCTTCTCGCAATTATATTCTAATATTTCCCTATTTTCTTTTTTGTATCCTGGGTCCATAGATATAAACTCAAGGTCAAACTTCATTTTCCCATGTCTTTTAAGCTCTTGAAAAAGCTTTGCCAAGGTTAATGAATCCTTGCCCCCAGATATTGCAACAGCTATTTTGTCATTTTCCTCAACCATTTCAAATTCATTTATAGCCCTGACAAACTTAACCCAAATATACTTCCTATATGATTTAATTAAAGATCTTTCAATTTCTTTAACTGATCTTATTTCTCTATTTTCTTTCAAATTTAAACCCCATTTATATTTCTTTTATAATTCTAACTATTAATTATATCATATTCTATTTAAGTTAAGTTACAAAAGCTTTAAATTATTATCTATAAAAATCTTAAATTAAAAATCTTAAATTGCACGTAAATAATCACATTCTAATGCCTATGCAATAAGTTAACTTTACTTAAGTTAAATAATCTAACTTTTTATCAAAATCAGATTAATCCAGTTATAAAAATTATCTTTTTAAAAAATCTTTTGAATAAACAGACGTATCCAAATCTGTAAAGTATGGTATTTTATTCCTAGCTACAATTAATTCATCTAAGTCTATCTCTTGAATTAGTAAGGCTTCCTCTCGTCCTGGTCCCTCTATTAAGGTTTTTCCCATTGGAGAGACTATTTTTGACTTCCCACAACAATTATCATCAATAGTGTTTGCTCCTACCATAAAATATAAATTAAAAAGTGAATTGGCAGATAAGTAGATATGCCACCTGTTTTCTCCGAACTTAGACCATAGAGAAGGAACTAATACTAAATCTGCTCCTTTTAAAGCTTCTAATCTTGGCGGTTCTGGAAATTCCATATCATAGCATATTAAAATTCCAATTTTACCAAACTCAGTATTTACAACTGGAAACTCATGTCCTGTCTTGAATTTAGATTTTTCTCGTTTCCAAAGATTAACTTTTCTAGCATTTTCTAATATCTTTCCTTTTTTATCTACAAATATGCAAGAATTATAAATAACACCTTCAATTAAACTATCTTTTTCAACATATCCAACAAGGGTAGATATTTTTAAGTCTCTTGATTTTTCTTGAATAGTTTTTACAAAATACCCTTCTTGTCCTTCTGCTAAATTTTGTAACTCTTCTTTATTTAAAAGATATCCAGTATAGGCTAATTCTGGAAATACTATTAAATCACATTCTTCATTAGATGCCCTTTGCATATAAGCAATAATCTTCTTTAAATTTTCCTTGGTATTACCATTTTCAATCTTTATTTGACCTATAGCTAGTTTTATCTTTTTCAATCCAACCACCTCATAATTATATAATATAAAGCTTACTTCCTTAATATATCATATAATATTTTTAAATTTTTATTAATTCTTATAATTTAATGGTATTATATTATATATAGATAGAGAGGGATAAATATGAAAAATAATAGTTCTAAGCCATCTTTAGAAAATTTTTTATTAGCTATTTTAATGATTATAATTGGTGTTTTTTGGGCTTATTTTTCCTATATAGCAACTAGTAATATAAGGCAAAGCGACCAAAAGTTAATAGGTTTTATCTTGCCCCTTGTAGGGATTATTTTTATTCTTATGGGTATATTTCAATTACAGTTACTTATTAAAAAATTAAAAACTAAAAGGGAAATTTCTAAATTTCATAAAGAAGAAAATTTAAATGACCATGATGATTTTGAAACAAATAAATTTGCTAATAGTCGCATTATAAAAAATAAAGATAAACTAGATGGAGAAGATTATATATTTAAGAAAAATTTCAAAAATTTATATAAGGAATCTTCCCTCTTAAATAAAAGTAGAAGTGACCTATTTGAAGAAAAAATTATTAATAAAGAAGATACCAATTTAGATAAAAAACGAATTAAATACTGTCCTTATTGTGGTGAATATCTAAAAGAAAATTATAAATATTGCCCTGAATGTGGAGAAAAAATAAGATAGACATTTTAAAAGCCAGAAGGTTAATTTAACCTTCTGGCTTTCTTATTTCATTTCTTCTCTTATTCTTTTAGGTATCATAATTACTTTTGTCGGAATTTCATTATTTTTATAGTCGCTGTCAATACATTCATCCCAGTATTTTAAATGTTCTATGTCTATATAGGAAGTGGAGTCACTTACATCCTTACCACCACTTCCTTGAATTGAATACCAATATAAAAGCTCTTCCCCATTTATAATTTCTCTGTGGATAGATTCAACATACATTTTCTCATCTTCTAAAGTTAAAAGGGTATCCTCCATATTGTCATTTAAAAATTTAAGCCAGTCATCTACCCTAGAAGACTTTTCTTTCTTTACTTTAAACCTATACAGTTCTACATTTAACATATTATTCTTTCTCCTTATCTAGCATATGAGAAACATAGTATTCTACATTTTTAAATTCTTTTAATTTTTTCTTAGCGCTATCCTCTAAGTCCTTAGTAAACTCACCCTTAGATTTAAAGAAAGAATTTTTTATTACTGTTAGTTCTTGCTTAACTTCACTCAAATATTGGTTATAGGCTGGCCCATCATATCCAACATAAGAAAATACTTCATTCATTAAAAAGGCTGGTTCCATATCCCTTCCTTCTCCTATGATTTTTTTGCCCAACATATTTTCACAGGCGTTATTAGCCCAAATAATATAAGGTGTTTCATAGGTATTTACTATGCCTTGGCTAGTTTTTAAATCATGATTTATTCCAAGCATATCAAATATCTTATTATTTTCCCCCATTGATGGCGAATGGTCTCCAAATACTATTAATACAGTAGGCTCACTACTTTTTTGTAAATTGTCCCTTAGTATCTTTAAAGAATTTGAAGCTTGTTCTATTCCCCCCATATAATTATTAAAATAATTATATGAGTTTAAATCATAGTTATCTCTCCATTCTAAAATAGGTTCTTCATATATCAACCTATCATTTGGATAGGGACCATGATTCTGATAAGTTACAGCAAAAAAGAGTCTAGGCTCATTTTTTAATTCATTCCATTTTTCCATCATAATTGGATAAAGTTGATTATCATTAATAGGATAATCCCCCATATCTTTAAATGTTCTTTCTTGTTCAAAGAACTCATCAAAACCTATTCTAGGATAGACATTATTTCTATTGTAAAAACTTCCCACATAAGGATGAAAAGCGTAAGTATTATAACCATTTTCTTTGAAATATCTTACATAAGATTTAGTCTTTCTATTAAAAGGTGGATTATTTTTATAGCCAGTTAAAACATTAGTCTCTGTAAGGAAAGTTCCTCCTCCAAAAGAATTAACTAATAGTCTTCCACTTACAGATTCTGCTTGTAGTTTATGAAAATATTCATATGGGTCTCTTTCAAACTTAAAGTTTTCATTTTCTAGCTTAGAAAAATCCTTAAAAGATTCTAACATTACTATTACAAAGTTTATCTTTTTGTCCTCAGCTATCTCTTTATCCGAGTACTTATTAAAGACTGCTTCTGCTTCATTTTTATTAAAATCTTCATATTTGTAAGGTCTTGATTGCTTTATAGAGTAGACAAAGGGATAGACAAAACCCTTTGACTGGTAAGAGTCCATTTCAAGCCACATATTAAGTCCACTCTTTGCTCCTAATGTATGATATATCTTATAATCAGATGCTAAAGTCTCACTAAAGCCTATTAAAAGTGCTAAAACCACAACAGCCTTAATTATCCTGTGCTTATAATTAAACTCATATTTTCTTATAGCAAAAACTATAAGTATAGTTAAAATTATTGAAGCAATTAATAAAATCCCATTTACAGACCTAAAATTCATATCATACTTTTGAGACATAGTAGCAGCTTCTCTTATTAATCCAAGGTCTCTTGCTAGTAAGGGTTCTTGTCTATAAAGTATTTTTACATAATTGACATAAGCTCCAATGTTTATAATAAGAGAACTTATTATAAAAGACATGCTTAAGGATTTGAAAATATATTTTAAAGCCAATATAAATAATAATATTAGTATGTAATTAAATAAAATTATCTTTGCTTCTACAAAAATATTTGCGATTAGACCTTCTTTATATCCATACCCACTAATAAATATGGAAGTAATTGTTAAAAACAAGGCAAATATATAAGTTATTCCCATCTTACTTTTTTTCTGTTCCATATATTTCTACTCCTATAATTCTTTACTTGCCAAACTATCAATTAATAAAAATTTTTCTTTGGCTGCTTTTATTTGACCTATAAAAGGATAGTATTTTATGAATTTTTCAAACTTATCTTTTATTTTTTGTCCTTTTTTAAAATTTTTATTAATAAGTAATTCATGTGCATAATTTGAATAAAAAGTATTAATTAATACTTTTTCAAACTTTTTAGACATATTTTTATAGTTATTGGTCATTAAATTCTCACATTCTGATTTATTGCCTTCTAGGGCATTAATGTATATTAATTCACTTACAACTGAAATATTTTGTATTTCTGAAGATATAAGCTTCTTATTCAAAGATAAATAATATTTCTCTTTTGCTTTTTCTAAATCTTTTTTTGCTAAATAATAATCTCCTTGGATAATTGTAGGTTCAGAATATTTATAATCTTTTTCTAAAATATAAGTAAGTTCATCATTATCTAAGTCTAATATAGACTTTCCCATTAAATCTAAATAATTAATTTTTAAACCGTATCTAATAAATTCCCTATAACCTTTATACTTTTGGAGTTTCTTTATGGTCATAGCATCATTATCAATATATTCTGAATAGGGAATTCCATTTGTTAAAGCAAGTAATAACCCTACAGAAGTAAATAAAAATGCAAAAGCCTTAAAACCATAGCTTTCTACCATAAACATTAATATTAGACTTATAAAAGAAGCTATTAGATTAAAGATTACCCCTCCGTATAGCCATAATTTATAATTATATTCTTCATAAGCCTTACCCTCAGGAAAAGATAGGGACTGACCTAAGGTTCCTGGTATTGTAAATTTTTTTAACTTAAAATGTCCATCTTTATTCCTAATTAAAGTTAGAGATCCTAGTCTAAAGAAAATAAATTTATAGCCAGATTTTATGGCAAAGAAAAAGTGCCCCGACTCATGTATAATAACATGTAGTAAAATTATTAAAACTAAACTTAGATAGCTTAAAACTATAGTTGAAAACTTATTTAAAGAATATTCCTTATAAAAATCACTTTTTATAAATAAGCTAGTCCACTTATTAAAAATAAGATATATGACTATTATTGTTAATAATAAAAATAAAACTTTCTTTAAATTTTTAATAATTTCACTTCCTTTCTTCGTTAATTAATTTATATAAAAATATTATATATTTTACCATAATTATACATAGAATGTAAAAAGAGACTTGACTAATATTAAAATAAAGTATACAATTTTCTTAATTAAATACTAATCTTCAGGGCAGGGTGTAATTCCCTACCGGTGGTATAGCCCACGAGCCGAAAGGTTGATTTGGTGAAATTCCAAAGCCGACAGTATAGTCTGGATGGTAGAAGATATTTTTTATTTAGCTCTGAAATGTTAATTCATTTCAGTTTTTTTATTTGATTTAGCTAGCCCTGAATATATTCAGGGCTATTTTTTATTGGAGGTTTTTCTTTTGAAAGATAAAGACTATATGAAAATGGTAATTGAACTTGCAAAAAATGGTATGGGGTTTGTTTCTCCTAACCCCTTAGTTGGAGCCATAATTGTAAAAAATGGAAAGATTATTTCTAAGGGTTACCACAAAAGATATGGGCATGTACACGCAGAGGTAGATGCTATAAATAAGGCCAGTGAGTCTCTAAAAGGAGCAAGCCTTTATGTTAACCTTGAACCTTGTTCCCACTACGGATCTCAACCCCCTTGTAGCAAAAGAATTATAGAGGAAGGTATATCTAAGGTAATTATAGGCTGCCAAGACCCTAATCCATTGGTTTCAGGAAAAGGAATTAAAGAATTAAAAGATAATAATGTAGAAGTTGTAAGCGGAGTTTTAGAAGAAGAATGTCTTGAATTAAATAAAATCTTTTTTCACTATATTACACATAAAAGACCTTATGTAGCTCTTAAATATGCCATGAGCCTAGACGGAAAAATAGCTTGTTACACTGGGGACTCTAAATGGATAAGTTCAGAAGTATCCAGAAAACATTCTCATGGATTAAGGCATAGATATAAGGCTATTATGGTAGGCATTGGAACTGTTTTAAGTGATGATCCCATGCTAAATTCTAGAATTGAAAATAGTCAAGATCCCATTAGAATAATTTGCGATTCTAAACTTAGAACACCTCTTGATTCTAAAATAGTAAAAAGTGCCAAAGATATTAAGACTATAATTGCAACTACTGTTAAAGATACAAATTCTTATAAAGCTTACATTGACAAATCGTGTGAGATTTTACCTATAAGAGAAAAAAATAAGAAACTTGACTTAAATGACCTTATGTATAAGTTAGGCCAATTAAAAATAGACAGTTTACTTGTTGAAGGTGGTTCTAGTTTAAATGGATCTTTGCTTGAAGAAAAACTTATTAATAAAGTATATGCCTACATAGGCCCCAAATTAATTGGTGGAAGTAAGGCGAAAAATCCTATAGGAGGCCTTGGCATGGCTACTATTGAAGAAGCTTTAACTTTAAAAAATATGAAAATTACAAATTTAGCTTGTGATTTTTTAATAGAAGGGGAGGTCTAGTATGTTTACAGGTATTGTAGAAGAGCTTGGGGAAATTAAGTCAATAAAAAAATCAACCCATTCTTGCCAATTTGAAATTGAAGCAAATTTAATTCTAAGAGATTTAAAAATTGGAGATAGCATTTGTGTAAATGGTATTTGTTTAACGGTTACTGAATTTTCCAATACTTCCTTTAAAGCTGACATTATGCATGAAACTTTAAATAGGTCAGCCCTATCAAAATTAAAAATTGGTCAAAAAATAAATTTAGAGAGAGCCATGCCAATGAATGGTAGATTTGGAGGCCATATTGTTAGCGGGCATGTGGATGGAGTGGGTAAAATTATTGAAAAATATAAAGATGATACTGCCCTTTGGTTTAGGATTTCCACTAGTGAGAATATTTTAAAATACATTATTTTAAAGGGATCCATAACAATTGATGGCATAAGCCTTACTGTGGCAGACCTAGACCAAGTGAGTTTTAAAGTATCTTGTATCCCCCACACAATAAAGTCTACCAGTCTTAATTTTAAAATACTTGGAGATGAAGTAAATTTAGAAAATGACCTTATTGGAAAATATATAGAAAAATTTTTAAATTTTAAAAGTGAAAATAAAAGTAAAATTACTAGAGAATTTTTAAGCTTAAATGGCTATTAAGGAGGAAATATGTTTAGATTTAACACCATTGAAGAAGTTGTTGAAGATTTAAAAGAAGGAAAAATTATTCTTGTTACAGACGATGAAGATAGGGAAAATGAGGGGGACTTTATTTGTGCAGCTGAGTTTGCTACAAAAGAGAATGTCAACTTTATGGCTAGTTACGGTAAGGGCCTAATATGTATGCCTATGAGCAAAAAATATATTACAAAATTAGCCATACCTCAAATGGTAAATCAAAATACCGATAATCATGAAACTGCCTTTACAGTTTCCATAGACCACATTGACACCACCACAGGTATATCAGCCTATGAAAGGTCTCTTACAGCTATGAAATGTGTTGATGAAAATTCTAAACCTGAAGACTTTAGAAGACCCGGCCATATGTTTCCACTTCTTGCTAAGGATAATGGAGTACTTGAAAGAAATGGCCATACTGAAGCAACTGTTGATCTTATGAAAATAGCTGGTTTAAAAGAATGTGGCCTTTGTTGTGAAATTATGAACGATGATGGAAATATGATGCGTACAAAAGACCTAATTAAACTAGCAGAAAAATTTAATATAAAATTTACTACAATTAAAGCACTTCAAAATTATAGAAAAAAACATGACAAACTTGTAAAAAGAGTAACAAAGGTTAATATGCCAACTAAATATGGTGATTTTAAAGCTTATGGATATGTTAATAAACTTAATGGAGAACACCATGTTGCCCTAGTTAAGGGAGAAATAGGGGATGGAGAAAATTTACTTGTCAGAGTCCACTCAGAATGTTTAACTGGTGATACCTTTGGGTCTCTACGCTGCGACTGTGGAGAACAATTTGCCTCTGCCATGTCTCAAATAGCAAAAGAAGGAAGAGGTGTACTTTTGTATATGAGACAAGAAGGGCGTGGCATTGGACTTATTAACAAACTACGTGCCTATGAACTTCAAGATAAAGGCATGGATACCCTAGAGGCAAATATAGCTCTTGGGTTTGATGGCGATTTAAGAGAATACTATATAGGTGCACAAATCCTAAAAGATTTAGGCCTTAAAAGTATGCGATTACTTACTAATAATCCAGATAAAATCTATCAACTTCAAGATTTTGGCATGGAAATCTTAAAAAGAATTCCTATTGAAATGAAAGCACATGATAAGGATAAATTTTATTTAAAAACAAAACAAGAAAAAATGGGACATTTATTAAATATATAGGAGGTTTAAAATGAAAGTATTCGAAGGTAATTTAGTTTCAAAAAATATTAAAGTGGGTATAATTGTTGCGAGATTCAATGAATTTATAACATCAAAATTATTGTCTGGAGCTATTGATGGACTTGTCCGTCATGAAGTAAATAAAGACGATATTGATGTTTTTTGGGTACCAGGAGCCTTTGAAATTCCCTTAATTGCTTCCAAATTAACTAAGTCTAAAAAATATGATGCAGTTATAGCTCTAGGAGCTGTTATTAGAGGATCTACAAGTCATTATGACTATGTATGTAGCGAGGTTTCAAAGGGAATAGCAAATGTTAGTTTAAAAAGTGACATTCCTGTATCCTTTGGCGTTTTAACTACTGAAAATATAGAACAAGCTATTGAAAGAGCTGGTTCAAAAGTTGGAAATAAAGGCTATGAGTGTGCTCTTTCAACAATAGAAATGGTAAACTTAATTAAGGAGATTGAAAAATAATGGCGAATTTGATTTTTGATTACGATGGAACTATTCACGATACAATGAAAATATACAAAGATGCATTTCTAAAAGGATATGATTATCTAGTCAGTGAAAATATTCTACCTGTCAAAAATTTTAAAGATTCAGAAATAAGTAAATGGTTAGGTTATAACAAGGAAGAAATGTGGGAAAGTTTTGCTCCAGAAATCGCTGATAGTTATAAAAAACAAGCTGGACAAATGATAGCTGATAAAATGATCGATAATATTTCAGACAATAAGGCTGAGTTATATGATGGAGTGGAAGACTTGTTGATCAAATTAAAAAAAGATGGCCACAAGTTAATTTTATTAACTAATAGTAATACAAGATATCTAGAAAGAAATAGGGAATACTTTAACTTAGATAGGTTTTTTGATGATTATTATTGGGCTGAAAAATATAATTACATTCCAAAACCTGAAATATTTAAAGATATAAAAGAAAAATATAAGGACGATTTCATTATGATTGGGGATAGGTTCCATGATATGGAAGTTGCAAAAGTCCACAATCTTAGGTCAATAGGCTGTGCTTATGGTTTTGCTGATGAAGAAGAACTATCAGAAGCAGATGAAATAGCAAAGAGCCCTTCTGAAATCTATGATTTAGTAAATAAACTTATAAAATAATTAAAAACTCGTAAAATAAAAAACTCGGTTTTTTAACCGAGTTTTTTATTTTTTAATATATATCTATAATATTTTGAAAAAATGAAAAAAATGTATATAATAAGAAAGAGGTGAGCAAATGTTTGAATTAAAAAATATAAATTACAAAAATATTTTAAATATAGACCAATTAAAATTTTATAAAAATAAAGTAAACGTTATTTTAGGTGAAAGTGGAAGTGGTAAATCTACACTCTTAAAATTATTAAATAAGCTAATCTCACCTGATTCTGGTCAAATACTTTACAAGGGAAAAGACTTATCCAAGATAGATTCTATAAAACTAAGAAAAGAAGTAACTATGCTTTCCCAAAATCACTTAAACTTGCCGGGTAGTATTAAAGATAATTTAAATATAGCCCTTCAATTTTCTGACAAGACCCCTTTAAGTGATCAGGATATGATACAAATCCTAAAAAGAGTTAATTTACATAAAGACATTAATATGGACTCTTCAAAACTTTCAGGAGGAGAAAAACAACGCCTTGCCTTAGCAAGAATTATGGCCCTTGACAGCCAAGTAGTCTTATTAGATGAACCTACCTCTGCTCTAGACTTGGAAAATGAGGAAGAGATTATATCTGATATAGTAAACTACTCAAAAGAAAATAATAAAACTCTGATTATGGTTACCCACTCAAAAAATATATCTGAAAACTTTGGAGACCATATAGTTGTCCTTAAAAATGGAAGATTAAAGGAGGTCATTAAATGAATGGAGTAATTAAATTAAGCCTAGTCCAAATGTCACTGGCCTATGTATTTGTTTTAATCTTACTTTTTATAGTTAAAAAAAGAGGGATTTCAAGAGAAAAGGAAATAATAATATCTTCAATTAGAATGACACTACAATTAGTCCTAACTGGTTACCTCCTAGTCTTCCTCTTTAAAAATCCGTCCCCTATTTTTACAATCTTAGTTCTTATAGCCATGGAATTATTTGCCATTTATACAATAATAAATAGGGTTAAAAGTAAAATATCCAAAAAACAAAAGAGAATTATAGCAATATCAATTTCTTCTGCAACAGTTTCAACTCTTCTATACTTTTTATTAGTTGTAATTAGAATAAGCCCTTGGTATGACCCGCAATATTTTATTCCCCTAGCAGGTATGCTTATTGGAAATTCTATGACTGGAATATCTCTAGGAGTTAATATTTTAAATTCTGATATGAAAGCCAAAAAGGATCTTATTGAAGAGTATTTAATTATTGGAGCAAGTCCTAAAGAGGCTACTAAAGATATTTTAGACCATGCCTTTGACTCAGCTATTCTTCCTACCATAAACTCCATGCTTGGTATGGGTATAGTCTTCTTGCCAGGTATGATGACAGGACAAATACTCTCTGGCATATCTCCAATAACAGCAATAGAATATCAAATTGCCATTATGCTTGGAATACTTGGTTCTGTATCAATTTCAGTAATTATATTTATCGAACTAGCCTATAAAAGTTTCTTCAATCAAGATGCCCAGCTTGTTTTCGAAGAAGACTAAATATTAAACTAAAAAAACTTCTAGGGAGCAGATTTACTTCCTAGAAGTTTTTTTTATTTATATGTAAAATTTAATTATAAGTCAGATGAGTTTACCAATAAACTTATAAGCCTCAAAAACTTAAATTAATAAAAAAAGAAACTCTCAAAATTATCTCTAGAAATTACCTTTTAAGATATCTTCAATATTTACTGAAATATTTTGTTTATTATCTTTTTCCCTAACTCTGTTTATCAATGAATGTATATTTTCAAAATCCAACTCAAAAATACCATAATAGGGCTGTTCTAAATAAAAGTGGTTATTTTCTTCATAAATTGAGTTTATAATATATCCACCTTCTAACATTTCAAAAGTAATTATAGTAAACTTATCTTTATCAGGAAGATTAGAAACACTATCTTTATTTATTTTTTTTGAATTCTCTAGTATATCTAATAATTTGTTTATATCTGACTTTTTATAAATTGTCCTTTTTTCTACTCCCCTACCATTAACAACATTAATAAATGTTATATTGTTAAAATTATCTGATTTAGGAACTTTTACCTTATTATAATTAAGCTTATGATTTATAACTAAACTAAAAATAATAATAGTAGTAACTAATAAAAACCATTTTATACTTTTTCTCATAAGTTTACCTTTCTCCTTTTATAGTATAATTATCAAAACATTTATAAATAATTATATTATAGCATTTAATAGAGTAGACACGGAGATAGGTCTATTAATTAAATTTGTTTTATAATATTAGATAATTCTTTTACTAAGTAATAATTGTTATTACTAATATAAATAGGCTCTATTATTTTTCTAATAACGTTTGTTTTGCTTGTATTAAAATTATCATCCTTGTATAAGACCTATCTTAGATTACACAACTCTCAAACTATCAAAGATATTATTTTTTTAAAATAAACGACAAAATAATAATTAATCCAAATAAAATATAAAGCCACATAGAAACTTCAGCTAAGTTATGACTTTTATAAATATTAGCCAGCACAGAAAATATAAAACCTATAAGATAAATAATTAAAATAAATAACTTTAAAAATTTATTATTCATAATTCTCGTCCTCCTAAAAATTAATTCTAATCCTTTTATGTAATTTTATGGTATACTATTTTAAATTCAAATTACAAGGAGGAGATTTATTTTATGAAATTCTATTTTAAGGTTTAAGACCTATCTTAGATTACACAACTATCAATAAAATAAACTTCTTATAAATATTTTTATTTTTTTAATTGAGTTAATATATATTAACTCAATGTATTACACTTGGTACACTTGATACCTTATTCATCTCGACAACTCTATCTTTTTTTGTATCATATATATAAAATTTATTATCCCAAATAACCAGCATTTCTGTTTTATAATTATATTTACAGATAAATATATTATCTTTATATCTTTTGTATATTAGATTTCTGTGTATTTCACCATTTAAATTTACATCAAAAGTACCATCTTGAAAAAAACTATACTCATAAAGATCTGGTAAATATTCTGTTGATTGGTAAGTTCCAATTATGTATGTAGTTTTGGTGGGTATGAAATTAATTTTAATGATTATAATTATTAAAATTAAAACGGTTGTTATTAAAATTACATTTTTTTTATTCATTTTTAGCTCAAAGCTCCTTTTTTCGTATATAATATGTAAAATAATATTATTATGGTATCCTTGTATATAATAATGTGATGTAATATACCTTACTATAATACATATTACTATTATATTCAATAACTAAAAAATGACCCAACATCCAGGAGGGTTTTATTATGAAAAAAGTTTTATTTTATTTACATTTATGTGTCTTTTGCTGATACAACCACTAGCAACTGTACAATCAGTAGATTTTCCAGAAATAGATCATGTTTAATACCTATCTTAGATTACACAACTCTCAAACTTGGCAATAATCGTTTATAAAAAGTAAAGGATCAGGTAGTATTTTTTAAAGAAAACCACTTTAAAAAATCTCCACCTAAGCAATCCTTGACTTTTTCTATTTTGTCCATTGGCTTTTAAGCACCAAAAGCCAACTCAATAAGAGTAAATATATTTTTGTCTTTTGGTTTTCTAATTATAATGGACAAAAACACTAACTTTACATAAATATATTAAACTAACTGTTATGACAAACTTAAAAAACAAAACAAAAAAAGAACAGAGTATAAAACTAACTCTATCCTTCAAATCTCAATCTATTCAGCTATTTTAATGAATTTGACACAAGTTCTATTAAGACAAACTTAAGTTAAAATTATTTATTTTTATTTAAATAGTTCTTTATAATTAAATCTACGTTACTAGCAGACCAAACGAGTAATATAGCCGGAACAACTCTTCCTAATAAATCTTCACTCGAACTTATTAATCCCGACATAATTACAAAAACACCGGCAAAGCAAATAATATTAATAAGATTCATACTTTTAATTTTCATATTAAAATAATTCCTTTCTAAATAATTTTGATATTAGATTATGTATGAGTTTTACTCAAGTATTATTCTGACAAACTGTTTAAGACCTATCTTAGATTACACAACTCTCAAACAGTATTAGGTTAGATAACTTAGATATAGATGTTTAAGACCTATCTTAGATTACACAACTCTCAAACTTAGTAGGTATGTGACAGTAGTTTCTAACTGTTTAAGACCTATCTTAGATTACACAACTCTCAAACGTGGTGCTCCCCTTGTAATCAAGTTCCCGCGTTTAAGACCTATCTTAGATTACACAACTCTCAAACCATCTCGCGGAGATAAAATCAAACCAGTTAGTTTAAGACCTATCTTAGATTACACAACTCTCAAACAGAAAGGAAAGGGATAAATAATGGCAATAAGTTTAAGACCTATCTTAGATTACACAACTCTCAAACATGCTCCTATACAATACCTAGAAGATTTAAGTTTAAGACCTATCTTAGATTACACAACTCTCAAACGATTGGTTTATAACAGCAACTTCTTCACCTGTTTAAGACCTATCTTAGATTACACAACTCTCAAACCATACACACTACCACCAGGAGAGTTTACTAGTTTAAGACCTATCTTAGATTACACAACTCTCAAACATTAATCCACCACTACCTTTCTACTAATATGTTTAAGACCTATCTTAGATTACACAACTCTCAAACTTTCAAAACGGTTGGTAAAAATGCAAATGGTTTAAGACCTATCTTAGATTACACAACTCTCAAACTAGGGGTATTGTTTTAAAAGAGTTAAAATTAGTTTAAGACCTATCTTAGATTACACAACTCTAAAACCTCAAATTCAAAATTTGACTTTGAAAGTATATGTGAGTCTAATAGAGTTCACATAGGTCCTTATCTATAATATAGCTTTTTTCTGAATCCAAGTCAAATTTTTCAAAGTCTTCTCTCACTGACTCTATAAATAAAATATTAAAATCCTTTAGTTTGCATATTTCTATAAAATTATTTAATTCTTCTTCCAGAAAATATTTTCTCGCATTAATTAAAATAAATAAATTTATTCCCAAATATTTCCTTGCAACCCCTATGTATGAAATTAGCTTATCTAAAGAGTCTTTTTCTTGATAATCAAAATAAAAATTTCCCAATTTAAGCAAATTTTCCAATTTTATATTTTCATCTCTATTTAAATCAAATTCTCCTTCATATAAGAGATCATCAAAAAAAATATTCAAATCTCTAATTATTTTTTCTTTTTTCTCATAGTCTTCTTTTACTATTTCACACAAGTGTGCAATTAATTTAGAATTCAGCTTCCTAGAATTTGGATTAATGGTAAAAAAATCCATTATCAAGTCTATATTTTTATTAATTTGAATTTCTTTATTATCCTTTGAAATTATAAACTTCCCTTCAAATCCATCTATTTGACTATATAATTCATAAAGAATGCTTCTAAAATATTTTTTATTCTCTATATATAAATCTATTATGGTTCCGCCAAAAAATTCTAATTGAAAACTCCAATCTAGGTTTGCAAGTCTTATCATATAATTATAAACCTCTCATCTGTATCTATAACATCTTTTTTTACTTCTCCAACTATTAATTTCATATTTGCAAATTGTTTTTCTGTTATTATCAAGGCTTGAATTAATCCTCTTCCTGGCTTGTTTTTGTCAATATTGTTTAAAATAGTATCTACTGCTGTCCTGTTTAAAAGTAATTTACAATAGACTGACTCTTGCATCATTAAAAAGCCATTTTTTATTAAAAATCTTCTAAAATCTCTATAGTCTTTTCTTTCAGAAGATGTATTTACTGGTAAATCAAACATAACTAAAATTCTCATAAACCTATAACTCATTTCAACTCCTCTATATAATTAATTAGGGATTGGTCTCCTTGATTTATTGCTTCTAAAACACTTCTACAATATATTCCTATAGCATCACTTAGGGTGTGTATCTTATTATTTACCTTAACTCCCTGGTTGAGCATAGATATAATTTCATATTTTTCTTCTTTAGAAAAATCTCTATGGTCCATGTTTAATACTCTTTTATCCACAAAAATTCTTAGAGCTTCTACTAGGTCTGAACCTAAGTTAAAGTTGTTAAACATATTATTATGGTGTATTCCTAACTGACTAACATAACCCAGAATAGATATTTCTCTGTTTACAATTGAAAGTATTATGGAATATCCGTAATCCAGGGCCGCATTTATATTATTTTCATCTTCTCTTGAAAAGGTTTTTCCAAAGAGTGCATTGAAATAAACTTTAGCTGCATGACCTTCCCTATTGCTTTCATCGTCAAATTCTAAATCACTTATATAGTTTTCTAATAGTTTATATTCTATATGTCCATATTCTTTTAAAACCTTCATTTGATTTTCTATTTTTTGCCTGACTACAGAAGTCCATATTAACATTTTATTAAGCTGGGACCATTGAGCTTGCTTTCTAACTTTTAGACTAGTATCGTGACTACCATAGTAGGGCATTAATTCAAAGGAAGGATTTCTCCTTGAATCACAAAATATAACTTTTATCTTTTTTTCAATAAGTTTTACCATTAGAGCTGCTGTAATACTTATTGATGTATTTTCTATAATTAAAAGGGATATTTCATCTATAAAAATTCTTGAGATTTCACCTTCTTTTCTACAAACTAAATAATTCATCTTGTAGTCAAGCTTAGCCCTGCTTTCTATTTTTACAATTCTCCAACCCATATCATCACCCTTTTATACCAAGGGAGGAAGACCCCCCTTATTTTAATATATCTTTTTCATTTACATATAAACCTGTTATTGATTGATTTATTACTTTAAATTCCTTTAATTTATCTAGTCTCATACTTGTTTTTGCCCTGGAATAAGAACTTTTTATTTTCTTTAAATCATAAGTAGTATTTTTTTCTGTTAAAATATTTATTATCTGAAGTAAAATTTTAGACTTATCAGTATTATCTAACTTAAGAAATCTTTTTCTGATCTCTTCTCCTCCAATTACCTTGTATATATCTTTTTTTCTAAGCTTAAATATATTTTCTTGGCTCTTTCCTACTAAATAATCAAAGACTTCTATTAATTCCTCTTCATCAAACTTTATACCTAGGTCATAGTCAATATTTTTGGATATTCTATTTAATATGTTTTCTATTTTTTCATCTATAATAATATTTAGTCCATTATTTATATAAATGTTATCTCCTGTTTTTCCTCCTAGATAATAGTAATAGCCATCAATTTTTACAAGTGAATTTTTATACAATCTATCATAGATTTTCCAATATTCTAGTAAGTCCCCTTTTATCCTTTTTTTCAAGTAGTCTTTTACAAAGTCATTAATATTATTATTTGCCTTAATTAAATATATTGGAATTGGAATAATTATTGTTTCATATTTTATAGAATCCTTATTTTTAAATTTATACTTATATACTGAATAGTAGGCTATTTTTATTTTTGTGTATCCTCCATATTTTGTTACATCTTTTAGAGGTGTATTATCTTTCGTTTTTATTGGGAAATAAATGTCTTGTTTTGCTTCTTTTGCCTTATATAGAGTGGCATCGTATAAGGCCCCATTTGATGGCTTAACATGTCTTGTTATTCTTACATCATTACTTTTCATCATCTTTTCTACTATTTTCATTGATAAATCTGGATTCCATGCCTCATATCCATTTCTTTCCACTGGATATCTGAACATATAGTTTAAGCTATATTTATGTTTATTATCTTTATTTTCATTTTTTATAAAGTTTATAGGACTTTTGGTAAATTTAACATCGTAGACGTTACCTACTACTATGTTTAAATATGCGTCTTTTGCATGGTGAAAATCATTTACTAGTCGAGACTTTATGAAGGCTTTTGGTTTGTCATCCTTTGAAATTTTTCTACTTGACCCATGTCTAAAATCACTTACATTTTCTGCTTTTACATAACATATTTGGCTATTTTTATATATTTTACTTAAAACTTCTCCTGTTGACTTTGTTGATTGTGATGTCTCAACTAATTGTCTGGCAATAAATTTTGATAATTCTTCTGCTGTTAATGGCCTATTTCTCATTAGTCTATTATATTTTTCTTCTGTTATAAATTCTTTTTTATATAGAAGAGTCCAGAAATTTCTCATCTTGTCTTGAATATTCTTTTCTAAAGGATAGACATCGCTTTTTTCTCTATTGTATTTAGCTTTTACTAGGACTAAATTCTTGTGAATACTATCATCTTTTGTCTTGCTTCTTGGATATATATGGTCTATATCGTAACTATTGGTAAAGAGTTCATCGAAGTTTATACTCTCTCCACTATAGGCACATTTGCCTAATTGAGTGAAATATAGGTATAATTTTTTTATTTTAAAATCTTTAGCTTCTGTTGAATTAAATTCTTCTATTAAATTTTTATATTGTGGATCTTTTTTTAGTGACTTATATAATTCTGCTAATTTATCCTTTCTTGCTTTTGTCTTATTTTTTTCTGCTTTATTTGTTCTAGTCATTTCAATAAATATTTTTTTAGGCTCATAACCCATAATCTTGTTTATTTCTTCTAATATTTTACTTGCTTGAAATATACTTCTTTTTATTGCTGGTGATAGGTATAAATCTTCTATTATTTCTAGTGTATCTTTATCTTCATCTTGATAATATTCCTGGTTAATTTTATTTATATAGTCATACTTACTTGAAAGTAATTGCATAAAATTATTGTTACTTACTTCCATTGCTTCTAATATACTTACTGGAAAATTAATTTCATCTACATCTATTTCCGATCTTATTCCTGTTAATAATTTTTTTGATAATCTTCCCCAATCTCTATATTTTAATTTAGATAGCTTTTCTATTTGATTTTGATTTAATTTATCTCCATAAACATCTTTTATTTTATTTTTTAAGATTTTTCTTTCTCCTCGAAATACTGTAATCCATCTTATTATATCTTCAGCCATATCAATATTAAAATCATCTTCCATAATTTTAATCATATCTCTATATGATTTCATATCACTGTGTATTTCGCCATCTAGACCAGTTAAAATTCCTTTTCCATCATCTATCCCCTTTATTCTTATATATTCTAATATTCTCTTTTCAGTTATTTTTCTATTGTCTTTTTTTTCAAGAAATAAATCTTCATATATATTCATTTTTAATTCAGGGTCTAGTTTTTGATTTCTATACTGTAAATTATTAAGCTCGTTTAATACCATAAATTTACTATATATTATTGAGTTTTTAGGTAGTACAATTTCCTCTTTTAAATATCCACACTTATTTGTTAGATTTTTTATGAATTTTTCTGCACTTTTTTCTATATCTACTACTTGTGAAAAATTCCAAGGTTTAATTTTTTCTCTTTTCTTTTTTTCCACCCAAGCGTAGCCATTTTTATCTTCTACATTGTTATAATCATTTAATGGACCCACATAATATGGAACTCTAAATTTAATTAAGGAAATAATTTTTTCTTTATTTGATATACCATCTTCTACTTTATTTAAGAAAGTCAGATACTTTGAAGCCGAATCAAGTATTAAAGTAAGTTCTTTCATCTGTAGTTGGTAAGGTATTACTCCATTTATCTTATCTCTTTGTAATGGCAAAAATCTTTCTATATCCATTTCAGAATAGATGTAGTTAATTTTATCCTTATCTTCTTTTGACAACTTATCTTCTCTTACCTCAGCTAGTATATTCTTTATAAATTTATAAAATTCTTCCCTATCTACCCTTTTACCATTTTTAGGCTTTCCTGAATAATTTACATAGTTTTTTCCTTTATCAAGGTCTTCTTTTAAAACTTTATAATATAATTTATCTTTTTTCGCTAGACTAAGACTTTCATCTATATATTTTAAGAGCTTCTTTAATATTTTTAAATCTTCTTTATGCTTTTCATAAACTATAATCTTAGACTCTGAAAGGCCTTTATTATCTATTAAAATCTGAGAGAGACTGACAGTATCATAAAACTTTTTACATGTATTTATTAATTCAAAGTATTCTCCATAAAAGTCTTCTAAATTTGAAATTTTTTCTTCGAAAGAATCATTAAACTGAACTTTTTTTATGTCATTATCAGCATCTTCATAATTTAATTCTACTTCAATTCCATCAAATATTTTCTCCATATTCCCTTTTAAGCCAAAAGAGAGTTTAAAAATTTCACTTAATTCTTTTTTATATTTAGAATCAAGTTCCTTTACTATTAATTTTTGTTTATCACTTTTAGAAAGCTCTTTATTTAAAGCTATTTTCTCTATGTTTGAGATTTTTCCTTTATAGTCTACTGTGATTCCTAAATTATAGTTAATAAAATTAAATAAATCTTCAAGTATTGATGCTAAAGAATTTCCAATATTAATTTCATTGCCACTTAATAAAAAATGTCCTCTGTACTTAATTATGTGGTGTATTGCCAAAAAAACAGCTCTTATATCTTCTTCTTTTCCCTTTATTAAGGCATCTCTTAGATGATAGATGGTTGGGTATTTTGAGAAAAAATCTTTATCTTTATATCCTTTACTATCATTAAAGAGTATTGAGTCATTTTTTAAACTCCTGTCGTCATAGTGATACATACTTTCTCTTAGTCTCATAAAAAACTCAGGGTCTATTTTATGTATTTCTTTAGTAAATATTTCTTCAAGTAAGTCTAATCTATATTTTCTTCTTTGCAATCTTCTTCTATTAGAGCGGTGTGTTCTTCTCTCTTGAGCAGTACTCGCTTCCTCAAATAATCTTGCTCCCCACATTTTATGATTATTAAATTTTAATAAATTATAGCTTTTGTCTGTTACTGCCCATCCAACTGAATTTGTACCTATATCTAATCCAACAAAGTAGTCTTTATTTGCTAGATTTTTTGTCATTTCTATAACCTCCTTATATTTTATTAAACTTGTTTTATATTATTATATATCTTTTATAAGTTTTCATCTATTTATTTGAATAAATTTATACTAAATTAATAATTTAAAGATATAACTTCTTGACATTTTTTTAAAAAAATTATATCATTTACTTATAAGATTAAAGGTTTAAGACCTATCTTAGATTACACAACGAGTTCAAATAAAAATTTATTCAATTGGCCTTATGGCTGTCCGATGTGGGACTTAAATTAACTTGATTTTATATCAAGTTTTTTTATTTTAAAATTGAAAAAGCTAGATTTTTTAAAAAATCCAGCTTTTTATATATTTTATTAAAATATTTTCATAAAGAAATCTCCCATTAAACTTGATATTAAAAAAGTTCCTATAATAACAAATATGGAGACTATAATTCCTTTTACTCCAACTTCTTTAAATGCATTCCAATCTTTTCCTATTATTACACCTGCATAAGCTAATATTGGTGTAACAACTGCCATAATACTTACATTGCTAACATGGTATATTACACTTTCTGAAACAGGTGATATTGGAGACGCTATTAAGATAGCTAGTATGGATATCCAAAGAACGGAATTTATTTTCTCTGTAGGTATTATAAAAGATAAAAAATAACCTGCTAAAGATATTCCCGATAAAATAAGTAAACCTGGTAAAGATTCTATAATTGAAAACTTATAGCCTACAATATTACATATAACTGATAATACTATACAAATTAATAGTCCTAAAGAGACATTAAATATATTTTCTTTGACCTTTTGCATATTTATTCTCCTCTCTTATTTCTAATAAGTTTTCTATAAAGAAACTCTGTAATTGGTAATCCTAAAAACATACCCAAAGGTAGGGCAACTACTGAAGATATAAGGTTTGAAAGTCCTGCAAAAGCTATTAATTGACTTTCTAAGTCTGGGTAGCTCTGAATTAAAGCAGCAAGACCTGCGGTCATCATAGATGCTGAACCTGCACCAACTCCCATAGCTGCAGCTAGTGGAGAAACAAAGCCTAAGCTAATTGTTATTGATGAAATCACGCTCATTATAATAGGTCCAAATATAGTCCCTATTATATATACAGCCATAACTCCTCTAAACTCAGGAGATTCAGAACCATAATTATTTTGAATTAGACCAACATTTGCTTCACGACTCATAGCATGACACATACCAACAGATTCTCTTCTTAAACCAAGCATAAGTGCTATAGGTAATGATATTAAAATAGTTCCAAGGTTCCCAAAATTTTGAAGGACTAAAGCTAATCCTGCTTTTTTTATTTCTTCTAACTGAGCTCCACTAGTAACTCCTAACTTAGCAATTAATAAAGCCAGCATAAAACCCATCATCATATTAGAATTTTTTGCATTTTCCTTAGTTACTATTTTAAAAGGTGACATATAAAGTAAAAAAACAATTATCATTGACCATATTAATGGTGAAAATACTATATTTATGCTACCTAGGTTTATTGATTTTGCTCCTATTAATTCAGCAATAATACAAACTATAGCAACAGTTAAATGTAACTTATAATCTTTAAATAAAGACTTTTCTTTCATTATGCCCCTCCTTAAGAATTTAATTTTTTGATGGCAGCTTCTACAAACAGGGCCACTCCCTTATAAAACATAGATTCATCTAAATCAAATTTTGAATTATGGTTTGGATAAAATTTTCCATCTTTATTAGCTTTTAAATTTGATAAAAACATAAATGTTCCAGGAACTTCTTGTAAATAAAAGGCCATGTCTTCTCCGCCCATTGTTGGATTTTTTATATCAACAACTTCATTAGGGAATAATTCAGTAGCTATATCTTTTACAAATTTTGTTACTTCAGGATCATTGTTTAAAACTGGATAAAATCTCTCATAAACAACTTCTGCACTTCCACCATAAGTTTCTGATATACCTTTAGAAATCTCATTTACTCTTTTTTCAATTGTATCTCTAGTTTCTTCATTTAAAGCTCTTGCTGTACCCAGCATATTTACTTCGTCTGGTATTATATTTTGATTTGAACCACCATTTATTTTACAAACAGATACAAGTCCACTTTCATAAGGAGCTAACTCTCTAGATACAATTTTTTGTAATCCCATTAATACCTCTGCAGAAATTATTATTGGATCAACTGTATTTTGTGGATTAGCTGCATGCCCTCCACTACCTTTTATTTTTATAGCAAATTTATCCATAGAAGCCATAAGAGCATTTTCTCTAAAGCCAATAGCCCCGTGTGGAATGTCTGATAGGGAACCTCCGTGCATTCCGAAAATATAATCTACCTTAGGATTTTCTAAAACTCCCTCGTCTATCATTGGCTTAGCTCCACCAGGAATCTCTTCTCCTGGTTGAAAGATAAATTTAATTGATCCTTTAAACTTGTCTTTATTTTCAGAAATAATCTTTGCAACAGTAAGCAAAATAGCTGTATGAGAATCGTGTCCACATGCATGCATGTTTCCATGGTGTGTAGAGCTAAAATCAAGTCCAGTTTCCTCAGTTACTGGAAGAGCGTCCATATCAGCTCTTATAGCCACACATTTTCCTTCTCCTAAATCGCCCTTAACTAGTGCTGCAATTCCATTTCCATTTATAAATTCCCTATACTCAATCCCAAATTCCTTAAGTTTTTCTTTAACATACTTACTTGTCTTTGGAAGCTCAAGCTCAAGCTCAGGAATTTGATGCAAATCTCTTCTCATTTGAATACATAAACTTTCCTTTTCCTTTGCTAATTTTATTGAATCCATAATTATCCCTCCCATTAAATTACTTATTAAACTCGACTTAATTTTGTTAAATTGACTTAAATTATACATTGTTAGTTCTAGAGAGTCAATATAGCTTATAATGCTGAAGAAATTAAAAATATTTCATCAAATTATGATTAAATATTTACGCCTGGTATTGGTGTATATAATTAATTAAAATTAAATTATAATATAGAGTTTCCAATTTCATATGCTAATGTGGGTACAATAAGCTTTAGTAAAGCAATTATATAATTTTTAAAATTAATCAATTCATACAGATGATGTTTTTAATATATTTTAAAGACAAGTCTATAAAAAAATACCTCTTAAAATATCTACTTTTATTTCAAACTTAAGAATAAATAACATTACTTTTACTAAATTAGCTGATATACTAGATCAGCTAGAAGAAAAATGGATAAATTAATAAAAAATAATCTAACAAAATAAGGTAAAATCTACTCAAAAGGTTGTGGCAGCTCACAAAAATAAACAGAAATATTATCTTAGCTTATACTTATATTTCTTTGCTTATAAATTTTTAAATATATTTACTTAGAATTTTTAATCAAATTAAAAAGCTACTAAAACAAATTAGGAATTTTTCTCAATTTTATAAATACTTATAGAATCCTTAAGTAATTCTTAAGATTTATTCTATATACTTATCTTAAGCAAAAAATTTATATACTTTATAGTTAAAGATAATAACTTATAAAGTTTATCTTCTACTAATTAAAATTAAATTATTCTACAAGGAGATATATATGAAAAGGATAAAAAAATTTTTAATATTTACATTCTTACTAATAAGCTTTATTTACATATTTCATAGGATTGGTCTGTACTCTCTTATTTTCGATCATGCCACTTACGATAAAATATCTAATAATCCCAAAGAAATAGTAAGTGATATTAATCAATTATCTCCTCACACAAAAAATCTTGCACTTAAATTTCTTGAAAGATGTTATGAAGAAAATCTAAATGTTAAAATAAGTGAAACTTATAGGAGCCAAAAACGACAAAATTACCTATATGAGCAAGGTAGGAGTCGACCTGGTTTAATTGTAACTTGGACTAAAAATAGTAAACACACAGAAAGAAGAGCTTTTGATATAGTAAAAGCTGGAAACAAACCCTATGGTGATGATGATTTTTTTAGAAAGTGTGCTGATATAGGTCTTGAAGTAGGTTTAACTCCTGGATACTATTTCGAAAATTATCAAGATAAACCACATTTTGAATTTAATGCTTGGTGGTTGCCTTAAGAAAAAAGCAATCTAAATTGAAATAATTTAGATTGCTTTTTTGTATTTTAAATTTTATATAGGTAATTTGTGTATTATTATGGAGAATATTACCATAAATAATGTAGCTAGTGGCTGTGTAGCACCATATGAAGTGGCAGGTTCATCACATCCAACTGCATCTATTGCTGCTCCTAATCCTGGTGCAGAAGTCATTCCGCCAGTAATAGCTCCAGATAGTACTGTCCAGTTAACTTTAAATAAATATCTTCCTACTAAGAAGCCTACAAGTATAGATACTATAATAGATATTAAAGCTATAACTATTCCATTTCCAATTACAGCTTGAACTACTTTATAGCCAAAATTAAGGCCAGTTCCTGCTAAAAATAATGATAGGAAATATGTTCTTAATTTTCCTAATACAGTAGAATCCATTCTAAATGTTAGAGGTCCTACTTTACCTATTGAACCTAATATTAAAGAAACTATTATTGAACCACCTATGCTACCTAAAGAAAAGTATCCTAAAGGGCCAAGATAAATCTTAAGACTTCCTAAAGCATATCCTAAAAATGCTACAATAGAAAAAGCTGCAAAATCCATTTTTACTTCTTTTATGTTATTATTCATATCCATATTTTCCATGTCTTTTGTTTTTTGAGCAAAATATAATCTTTTCTCTTCTTCAACATCAAATTTAAAAATAGCTGGTATGAAATTTACTGCCAGTATAAGGAATAAAACACCAAATGGATATCCTATTGAGTGACCTACTCCTACTCCTGTTTTAGCCTCGTTAATAAATATTTCAGTATCTTTTGGACTAATTTCTTTAGTATTCTCTAGCGTCAATTCATTGGAAAACTCTTTCCCTTTTAATTCAGCCTCTACTTTCTTCCCATGATTTATCATGTTTAAAACTTTTTGCTTAGACTCGTCGGCCATATTAGGGAATTCCATTGCTATTTCTCTTGATTCTACTTCAGAAGATTCAACTGCTGCTGCAAGTCCTGCTGAACTAGTTAATGATCCAGTATAAGTTCCTGTTGCTTCAAAAGGACTTATACCATTAAAAAACTTAGAACACCCATAAGATGTAAGTGCCCCCGTTAGTGGTATTATTATTGCTAAAGCAACAAATTGTTTTCCATACTTAGATATTGTATATTTCATATCTTTAGCTGCTAATAGACCTGTTCCAATTATAAAAATTAATAAAGATAATTGCATTAAACTCTTATCAATAATTTGTCCTTCTGTTACAGCTATTAATCTGGATGAAAGTTTATCATCTGGTCCTAAAACTTCTAATAGATTTACTGAATATCTAGTTAATAAATATCCTAAAAATAATCCTACAAAAAGAGTTCCTGTTATACCAAAACTAAATTTCCCAAATTTTACTCTACCAAATAAATTACCTAAAGTCATAACTAAAAAAGTTAAAATTAATCTTTGAATTTAAAAATTCTTATTTCTTAAAAATATCTTACTTTTAATTATGCAATTTTTATTTATATAATTAAAGCAAAATAAAGTTATATCATTAAATATAAAGTAAACAAACTATAATTTTAACTATAGTTCTTATTTGATTATTTTAGGTGAAGAAAGTTTATTTTAAAGAGAATATACCTCTAATGTAGTTTATAAAATAAAAACATACTTAAAAATATTTCTTATTCTTGTATTTATATATCTTAACTCCGCCTGACTTTAATAAGCCTAATTGTATTAGTAGTTACTAGAAAATATCCAAGTGTTGTTCAAAGTTGGGCTATAGCTTTCTTTTACTTGTACTTATATAGAAGATAAAAAAATTATTTAAAAAGTCTTCTTTCAACTATTTTAGAAAAAGATAAACTTTTTAAATTAATCTTATCTTTTTACTTAAATGTTAAAGTTAAATGTCTAAATTACAATTTAATTATTTTTTATGTGGTATATATAACTAATATAGGTGTAAAATGTATATATAAATTTATTATGAGGTGATATTTTGTTAAATAACTATTATGTTGAGGATAAATCTTCTTGGAATGGTCGTATTGACAGCTATACAGATTACGATTCTTTTAGATGGCATCAATGGGTTGAGTTTATAGATTTAAACGATGAAAATTTAAAATCTTTTACAGGTAAATTAGGCTTTGCAATTATTGGTTTTCAAAGTGACTATGGAATAAACTTGAATAAGGGTAGAATAGGAGCTGCTTATGGTCCTAAAAATATTAGGGCTGAACTAGCTAAACTTCCATGTCATTTTGATAAGGAAGTAAAAATTTTTGACGCAGGTAATATTTCACCAGATGACCTTACTTTAGATGAAGCACAAGATGTTTTGGCTGAAGCTGTAGATAAAATTTTGAGTTTAAACTTATTTCCTATAGTCTTAGGCGGAGGCCATGATGTGACTTTTGGACACTATAAGGGACTATTTAAACACAATTTTGAAGATAAGAAAGAAATCGGTATAATTAACTTTGATGCACATTTTGATCTTAGACCTTACAAAGAAAATGGCGGTTCTTCTGGCACAATGTTTAGACAAATGTACGACTTAAATATGGAAAATGATTTTGATTATCATTATTTAGTTATGGGTATACAAAAGCATTCCAATACTACTAGTCTATTTAAGTTTGCCGATGCTGCAGGAGTTGAATATGTTCTTGCTAAAGATATGATTCACCATGATTTATTTTCAATTTTTGAGCAAGTTGATGATTTTATGCGTAAGGTTGATTCAGCCTATGTTACTATATGTAGCGATGTGTTTTCATCTTCTTTTGCTCCTGGTGTTAGTGCTCCACAACCACTGGGATTGGATCCTGAAATAGTCATTTTAATCTTAAAACATATTTTAACTTATGATAAGGTTATTAGTTTCGATATAGCAGAAGTTTCACCAAGATTTGATAAAGATAATACTACTGCTTCTTTAGCGGCTGTTCTTATTTTTACTCTTGTATCTAAATTAGCTAGAAAAACTATAAATAAAAAGAAAGCTATTTAAATAGCTTTCTTTTTATTTATAGTTTAACCTATTATAATCTTTAAAAATATTATCAAATTTATTTGAACTATTTCTATCTAATTTATACCATTGCTTATTTATCTTTATAAAATATCCTGTTTTGGCTAATTCAGTTCTTGAAAAACTATTATCATATATATTTATAACATCTAATTCTTCACTTTCTTCAGAGTCAAATTTTACTTTTTCTCCTTTTAAGGAATTTAGACCTATTAGAATTTCTCTAACTTTAGTTTTGTCACTTATCTTTGTTATGGTATTTGAGTTAAAGTCGATAAATTCAACGTAAGAAACTTTACTAACTTCTAAGCTTAATATATTATTTCTTTTAGCAAGAAGTTTATAAGATAGAAAAAGTAATAATACTAAAAATACAATTATAAAAAGTCTTGTCTTATTTTTACTTTTAGACCTTTTAATAGTAATCACTCCTACACATTTAATACTCCATTCATATAAACATAGGCTTTTCCGCCTACTCTGATTTTCCCATTACCTAATATTTCAGCTGTTAAAACTGATTTTCTATTAAGTTCTATCCCTTGTGTTGAGATTATGGAATTTGAATTTATAAGTTTTTCTTCTTTTAAGTAAAATAAAGTTGCTCCAGTAGAGGTACCTGATCCTGCCTCTTCATTAATACCTATAGATGGTGAAAAAGTTCTTTGTCTAACTTTATTTTCACCTTCTAAGGTAAATACTTGAAAACTTATTATATTTTCATCTTTAGATATTTCCTTCATTAATTTATAATCAGGCTTAATTTTGCTTAGAGTCTCTACATCTTTTACTGGTATTAAAATATCTGAAATTCCACTTGATATTTTTTTTGGTAAAAGCTCATGATCTCCAAAGCCTAGTTTTTCTCTAGATAAATTTAGGGCTTTTAATAACTTATCTAAAGAAGTATTTAATCCCATTTCCTCAATTTGCAAATTCATATATACATTTTTTATCTTGCTAGATTCATACTCAAGTTCAACGGGTATTTTACAATATTTGGCATGCTGAGTTATTTTCTTTATTCCATCATCTATGGGAGCTATATACTCATTTTCACAAATAGAGTAGAATGTTGCTATTGTTGCGTGTCCACAAAGATCTAGTTCTTTTTCTGGAGTAAAAAACCTAGTTTTATAAATACCAACATCTAATCTGCTTATGAATACAGTTTCTGATTGATTTAAATCTCTTGCTATATTTTGCATTTCTTCACTTGTCATTCTCGAATCAGAAACTACTACTCCTGTAGCATTACCATTATAGGCTTTATCAGTAAAGGCATTTACCAAGTACATATTATAATATCTCATCAATTTTCACTTCCTAGAATAGTCTCATATATCCTAATTAAATCTTCTTCATTATAATATTCTATAACAATATTCTTTTTCTTACCTCTAGCTTTAAAAGAAACTTTAGTTCCTAGGGCTTTAGATAGGTCTCTCTGAGCCTTATCAAGAAATATATCTTTTACATCTTCTTTTTTATTTTTCTTTCCTAAAAGATCTCTTGATTCTTTTACCGTATTACCCGATTTTATTATTCTTTGAGCTTCTTTATACTGTTGTTCAAAATCTTTTATAGAAAGAAGTAGTTTACCATGAGATGTAGATAAAAGACCTTCTTTCATAAACTCAATAACTCTTGGATCTAATTTTAATAGTCTTATAGTATTTCCAATATATTGTCTACTTTTCCCTAGGGCATTAGCCAATTCTTCTTGAGTCATTTTATAAGAAGAAAGTATAGACTTATATCCTAAGGCCTCTTCAATCGGATTTAGGTCTACTCTTTGAATATTTTCTATTAATGAAATCTTGTCAGCTTCTTCTTCTGTTATATCTTTAACAATTGCAGGAATTTCTTTTAAATTTGCCATTTTAGCGGCTCTAAATCTTCTTTCTCCTGCAATTATTGTATAACCATCTGAAATTTTTCTTAAAACTATGGGTTGTATTATTCCATATTCTCTTATAGATTCTGATAATTCCTCTAAAGCTTCTTGATTAAAATCTTTACGAGCTTGATTTTCATTAACTTTTATTTCTTCTATTTTTATTATCTGTAATTCCTTATTGAAACCATTATTTAAAAGTTTATCTACAGCATCAGTATCTTTAATAAAATTATTTATACCTCTCCCAAGTCCTGTTTTTTTTACCATATTTACACCTGATTTCTTTTTAAAAATTCTTTTGCTAGTTTATTATAAGACCTTGCTCCTTTTGAAAACTTATCATAATCAAAAATACTAAGTCCAAAACTAGGTGCTTCAGCCAACCTTACATTTCTAGGTATGGTAACATCATATACTAAATCTTTAAAAAAGTTTTCTACTTCATTTTTTACTTGAGTAGATAGATTAGTCCTACTATCATACATACACATTAGTACTCCCTCTATTTTTATATCAGGATTAAAATTATCTTTAACTAAAGTTATAGTATTCATTAATTGGCCTACTCCCTCCAAAGCATAATACTCACTTTGAACTGGTATAAGTATGCTATCAGATGCTACTAGAGATAACATAGATAAAACACCTAAGGAAGGAGGCGAGTCTACTATTATATAATCATAATTATCAACTATAGGTTTTAGTTTGTCTTTTAAAATATATTGCCATTTTTCTTTTGAGGATATATCTAATTCTATTCCAGCAAGTTCTGAACTAGAGGCTATAATATCAGGATGTTTTTTATCCCCCTCACATATGACTTCATTACAATCTTCAATTAACAAATCATATATATTTTTTTCACTTTTTTCTTCTGATAATGCACTAGTGGCATTAGCTTGAGGGTCCATATCTACAACTAAAACTTTTTTCTTCTGTCTAGCTAGGGCTACAGAAAGATTTACAACCGTAGTTGTTTTACCTACTCCACCTTTTTGATTAAATATAGTAATTACTTTTCCCATTTTATCATCCTCAAATATTATTCTTCTCTATTTATTCTTGTTTTTTTATCAATGCTCCACGTGGAGCATTGTAGTTTTTAATATTTTCTACATAAAAGAATGCTCCACGTGGAGCATTCTTTTATGTCCTTATATATTAATTATACTTTATATTTTTGCCAATTCAAGGATTATTCTTAAATATCAATATAATTCTAACTGAGTTATAGTGGTTTACTCTTTGGTTTTCCACCGGCTCTTGGGTAAATCTTATCTGTTGGAGATATTTTCTTAATTATAACTAAATAGTGTTTTATATCCATAGGTAGTTCTACTTCTATAACTTCTTTTAATTCTCCACCCAATTTTTTTATAGCATTATCTGCTTTTTCTAATTCCACCTTATATTCTGGTCCTTTCATAGCTATGAAATAACCTCCTATTTTTACAAAGGGCAAATCATACTCTAAAAGAGTAGATAGATTTGCTACCGCTCTTGATGTAGCAATGTCGTATTTTTCTCTAAAATCTTTATTTCTACCTAATTCTTCAGCTCTTCCATGGACCGTTTCTATTTTATCAAGTTTTAGTTCATCTATAACTTCATTTAAAAATTTTATTCTTTTATTTAAAGAATCTAATAAAGTTATTTTTAAGTCTTTATTATAAGTTTTTAATACTATTCCAGGAAAACCTGCACCCGTACCAATGTCTATCAAGGTTTTCTCTCCCTCTAAATACTTTGTTTTAAAAAGAGAAAGGGAATCTAAAAAATGTTTGATATCGACTTCTTTTTCTTCTGTTATTGCAGTCAAGTTAATTTTCTTATTCCACTCTAACATTAGGTCCCTGTATTTATTTAAATCTACACTTACATTTGAGTCTAATCCAAAATCTTCAATTCTACTTTTTAAGTTCATTTTTTCTCCTGTTTTGTTCTAAATAAATTAAAAGTACGTTAATATCAGCTGGTGAAACACCTGTTATTCTTGAGGCTTGGGCTATAGATTCTGGTTTTATGTTATTTAACTTTTCTCTAGCTTCTAATCTAAGGCCTTCTATTTTTGAATAGTCTAAATCTATTGATAATTTTTTACTTTCTAATTTTTTAAATTGATTAATTTGAACTTGCTGTTTTTTAATATAACCTTCGTATTTAATTTCAATTTCAACTTCTTCTATAATATCTTCTCTTAAATTAGGTCTATCTTTGTCAAATTTCTCAACTATTTTGTAGTTTAATTCAGGCCTTCTTATTAATTCTTTTAGACTTAAGCCATTTTTAAGTGGTGTTGTAGATAATCCTTCTAAAATTTTGTTATTTTCTTCAGATGGATTTACTTTTATTTTTGATAATCTTTCTAATTCTTTTTCAATAGCCTCTTTCCTATACAAAAATTTTTCATACTTCTCATCATCTACTAAGCCTATTTTCCTACCTATTTCAGTAAGTCTAAGATCTGCATTATCTTGCCTTAAGGTAAGTCTGTATTCAGCCCTAGAAGTCATCATCCTATAAGGTTCTTTTGTTCCTTTAGTTACCAAGTCATCTATAAGAACTCCTATATAAGCTTCTGATCTTTTTAAAACTAATTGCTCTTGACCTTTTACTTTTAGGCCAGCATTTATCCCAGCTATCAGTCCTTGTGCTGCTGCCTCTTCATATCCTGACGATCCGTTAATTTGTCCTGCACAGAATAAACCTTCTATTTCCATGTGTTCCAAACTTCTTTTTAATACAGTTGCATCTATAGCATCATATTCTATGGCATAGGCAGGCCTTAAAATTTTAGCTTTCTCTAAGCCTTTTATTTCTCTATAAAATTCAGTTTGAACTTCTTCAGGTAGGGAGGAGGAAACTCCTTGAATATACATCTCATCAGTTGTTAGACCTTCCGGTTCTATAAAAACTTGATGTGAGTCCTTATCGTTAAACCTCATTACCTTATCTTCTATAGAAGGACAGTATCTTGGCCCAACTCCTTCAATGTCTCCTAAATAAAGAGCAGACCTATTTATATTATTTAAAATAATCTCATGGGTCTTTTTAGTTGTATATGTTAAATAACAGTCCTCTTGTTTTTTATTTAAGTCCTTGTCTATATTGTCAAAAGAAAACGGTACAATCTTTTCATCTCCCTTTTGAACTTCCATTTCAGAAAAATCTATAGAAGATCTTAATACCCTAGCAGGAGTTCCTGTTTTTAATCTCATTAAACCTAAACCTAAGTTTTCTAAGGAATTAGATAGTTCATTTGCTGGACTAAAACCTTGAGGTCCTGATGAATAGTTTAATTCTCCTATATAAATTCTTCCTCTTAAATAAGTCCCAGTACATAAAACTACAGTTTTAGTTATATATATAGCTCCTGTCTTTACTAATACTCCAGTAACTTTTCCACCTTCTGTAAGAACTTCTATAGCCTCTGCTTCTTTTAAATCAAGATTTTCTTGATTTTCTATAACTCTTTTCATTACATCATGGTACATTCTTTTATCTGCTTGTACTCTTAAAGAATGAACTGCTGGCCCTTTTGAAGTATTTAACATCCTAGATTGGATAAAAGTCTTATCAATTACTCTTGCCATTTCTCCTCCAAGAGCATCTATTTCTCTAACTAGATGTCCTTTTCCAGTACCTCCAATATTTGGATTACAACTCATTGCAGCTATTGAATCTAAATTTATACACAATAGAGCTGTTTTAAGTCCCATTCTAGCACTTGCCAAAGCAGCTTCACTACCAGCATGACCTCCACCAACAACTACAACATCATATTCTCCCTTAATATATCTTCTTATATTTCCCATATATTATATTCCTACTTCCCAATACAAAATTCACTAAAGACCTTATCTAAAATATCTTCAGTAGTAGTTTCTCCACTTATCTCACCTATACTAGACATAGCTATATCTAGATTTACTCCTAAAAGATCTAAAAACATTTCATTGTCTATATCATCTAAGACATCTTTTATTGCTTCTTTACATTTTTTTAAGGCCCTAATATGTCTTAAATTATTAACATAAACATCACTTGTAAGCTGAAGCTCACCTTCAAAAAACATATTTTTTATTTTTTCTTCAATATTTTGAATTTGACCTTCTCCTATAATTGAAATATCTATATAGTCTCTATCTCCTAAAAGTTTTTCAATTTCATCCTTAGATACTTTTTTATCTAAATCGGCTTTATTCATTAAAATTATACTCTTTTTGTTTTCTATTAACTTAACAATTTCATAATCATCCTTGTTAAATTCTCTAGAACTATCAAATATAGCTATTATTAAATCACTCTCTTCTACCGCTTCCTTTGCAAGATTTACTCCGATTTTCTCAACTTCATCATCAGTGTCTCTAATTCCAGCAGTATCTGTTATTTTTAATAAAATTCCATCTAAATTTATATAGTCACTTATTACATCTCTTGTAGTACCTTCTATATTAGTTACTATAGCTCTTTCATACTTTAAAAGACCATTTAGTAAAGTACTTTTACCAACATTTGGCTTTCCTAATATAGTAGTATTAATCCCATCACGCAATAGACGCCCCCTATTTGAGTTTTTTAATAAGTCTTCGACCATAGACATTGCTTCTGTGGCATCTTTCTTTAAATTGGCATATGTGAGCTCTTCTATCTCATCTTCTGGAAAATCTATATTTGCTATAACTAATGCACTCATTGAAAGAAGTTTATCTTTTATTTTATCTAAAACTCCTTTTAGGGAACCTTCTAATTGTTTAATACTCATTTCATAAGATAAGTCAGATTTTGATTTTATAATATCAATAACTGCTTCTGCCTGGGTTAAATCTAAACGACCATTTAAAAAAGCTCTCTTAGTAAATTCTCCTGCTTCTGCTAGCCTTGCTCCTCTATCTAAAGTTAAGTTTAATATCTTTCTAACAGATATTATTCCACCATGGCAATATATTTCCACAACATCTTCTCTTGTATAAGTTTGTGGAGCCAGCATTTTTACAATTAATACCTCATCTATTAACTTATCATTATCATATATATGACCATAGACCATGGTCCTGTTATTACTTTCAATTAAAGTTCTCTTACCCATTGGTTTGAAAATCGAATTTGCTATATCTACTGCATTTTCTCCACTCATTCTAACTATTCCTATCCCTGCTTCACCTGTAGCAGTTGAAATAGCTGAAATTGTATCTGAAATAATCATTAAATCACCATCTTTCACTAACTTATTATAATATACTAAACTTAAGTATTTTTCCACTTTTTCAAATATTTTAATTTTTATTATTTAACAATTACCCATTTTAAATTTTATTTTAGATTTATTAAGTAGAAAAATGAAAGTCTTATAAATCAATTTATTTAGTTTAAGTTGAAAACTAGCTTTTATAAGTGCTTAACTAAGTATACTTAAAATAGGTAGTTTATTGCTTTTACTAAAATTTAAATAGTTTTAGTATTAATAGCTAAGGAGAAATAATATTTAAAAAAATTAAAAATTTTAGTGAAGATTTTATCATAAAAATAATTAAAATTAAGTTTGATGCCTTTGATGAAAATCCTAATAAATTTCATAATATATATTATAATTAAAAATGTTATTTTTTATAACTTTTCTTATAATTACAATCTTTATTTAATTTTTTTAAATTATTAAAGTATTATTTATTAACAAAGTGTATTAAAAAAATACTATAATTTACCTTTGTTAAAATAGGAGGTGATAATATGTTTTTTGAAGCACTTTTTTTAAAGGGATATATAGTCCCTAATCTAATTTTTGCAATAATATATTCTATTTTTTTAGGAGAAAATATTAAAAAACACCCTAAAATTCACTATATTCTCTATTCATTAATATCTATATCAGTAATAGGTATATTTATTAATTTATATATCAACGGATATCATACCGAAAATATAAATCCTTTTTTAATGTATCTTTTTAATAGTGTTAAAAGAGGAGCTTTAGGCTATTCTTTCTTTATTATTGTTATATTTTTAGGAGTTTTGGATAAAAAAAATAAAATTATTAGAAGACTTGCATATATTAGAAAAGATCTTGCTATAATAGGATCAATTGTATCCTTCTGCCATTTATTTATCTATGGAATTTCATATCTTCTTACAATTTTCTTTAAGAATACTGAAGTTGATTTAGGATACACTATTTTATTTTTCTCTTCTTTATCATTACTATTAGTTTTAATAGTTTTATTTATAAGCTCATTTGATAAAATAAAGAATAAAATAAAAGCAAAAAATTGGAAAGCTCTGCATAAGTGATCTTACTATTTTTACTTTATGCTTTTTTCTAATGTTATATTTGTCTTTTTAAGAAGAATAATTTTTAATAATGATAAATTAATAGCTGATCCTCTTAAAGCTATGGAAACTTATCAATCTTTAGTGCTATATAGTGCGCTACTTATAATTTATAGCTATTTAAGATTTAAAAAAAGAAGTAAAAGAGTAAGTTAACTTACTCTTTTACTTCTTTTTATTTGCTATTTCCATTAAAGACCTCTTTAAATTTTCTTCCATTTCTTTAAGTTCTAAGGAAGCTTCCTGTCTCTTTTTAGATCCCTCTATTTGAATATTTCTAACTTCATTTAAGGCTTCTATTAAAGTATTATTTGTAGACTTTATAGTTTCTATATCTACAATTCCTCTTTCGCTTTGCCTTGCTGTTTCAACTGTACTCATTTTAATTTTCTCAGCATTTTTCTTTAATAATTCGTTTGTAAAATCACTTACTTCTTTTTGTGCCTTAGCTGCTTCCATTGAGTGATTAGCACTTAATCCTATAACCATTTGAGACTTCCAAAGTGGTATAGTATTTACTATAGTGGATTGAATTTTTTCAACCATTACTGTATTTGAAGATTGAACCATTCTTATTTGTGGAGCCATTTGCAAGGATATTGACTTTGTAAGCTCTAAATCATATAACTTTTTTTCAAACCTATTTATCATATTATTGTAATCATTAACTTTTTGTGCATCTACTGGCAAGTTTGATAAATCAGCTTGTTTTTTAAGTTCTACTAATTCTTTATTTTTTGCTATGTCTAACTTCTTCCTACCTGCCTCTACATACATAACTAATTCTTTATAATAGTCTCTGTTTAATTCATACATATAATCCAAAGTAGCTATATCTTTTAAAAGCTTAACTTGGTGCTCTTCTAAATTTTTTTTAACTTCATCTACGTTATTCTCTATTTTTTCATATTTGGCTTTTATTTTATTAGCTTTATTTACAGACTTTTTAAAGATTCCTTTTAAACCCTTTTCATTTTCATCAACATCAAAATTTTTAAGATCTGTTACAACATTTGTAAGTAAATCTCCAACTTCTGATAAGTCTTTTGTTCTAACTTTTTCTAGAGTTTGTTCAGAAAAATTAGCTATTTTCTTTTGAGCTGATGCCCCGTATTGAAGAACTGTATTAGAGTCTTTTATATCAATTTTTTCTGCAAATTCTTCTATTTGTTTTTTTTCTGATTCAGAAAACTCTATTTCTGACTTACTTTCTCTGATTTCTAAATCTTTAATCTTAGGTATTTCTTCTAAATCATCATCTAAAGTTAATTTTATTTCTTTATCCATTATTGCCCCCTATTTAAAATCATCTTCCATTAAACCTTCATTTTTTAACATGGCCTTTAATACTGAGATATCAGTTTTTATATCCATATAATTCATCTCAAATGTAGATTCTAAAAGCTTTTTAAAGGCTTTTACTATTTCTTTTAAAGATTCTTCTATTTCTCTTTTTAATTCTTTTTCATTTTCTAAATCCATTTCATTGTTTTCTAAATTCTCATATTCTTTTAAAAGTTTAATAGTAGCTGGTAAATAGTAATTAATAAACTTATCATAAGAATCTTTATCACTATTTGGACCAACATTGGTAAATAACTTCTCAACTATTACTATAAGCTCCTCTACGCTATCCTTAATAGGATAGGGAAGACTTTTTTTATATTTCATTAATTTTACTAAAAATTCTGACTCTACTTTATCAATCCCTTTTTTATTTTCAGGTATATTTATAGAATATTTCTTATATTCATTGTAAGTTTCTTTATCCAATACTATAATACTTTGATTTTCAACTAATCTAGCTTCTTTTAGATAACCTTTATTTATAAAAATTTTAAGTTCTTTTATTACTAGATCTGGATTTGTATTTGTTGCTATGGCCATATCTTTTACAGTAGCTACTGTTGAATTTCCAAATTCTCTTAGGTATTTTTTAAACCTTATCATTCTAGCATATAATCTCTTTCCGTATCTTAAAAAAAGAAAAGATATTATAACTACTGGCAATTGATAGGTAAATAAGGTTTTTAATAAACTATATTTATAAGAAAAAAAATAATTAATCAAGTTAAATATGGACATTATTCCATAAATTGCCAATAAAGTTCCGGAAATGACCATTATTACCTTTGAAATTCCTTCCTCTTTAGGCTTTTGTTCAACTAAATTTTTATTTTTTACAGGTATTAAATTGGCTCCTCTTCGTTTTTTAGTCTTTTCCACAAATTGGTTTATTTCTTCTATTGAAATTTTTAAGGTAGATGAAACAATATTTTTTACTTTTTTTAAATCTTCTTTATCAAAAAAATCATTTCCCATTTTAAGTTATTGCACCCCCTAAGACTATAATATCTTTAAAATAGTTTTTTTTAAAGATATTATAGATTATTATGTAAAAAAAAGATTAGGTTTAAACCTAATCTTTTAATATTTTCTCTCTTTTTGAATTACCACTTTTCTAAAAGGATCTCTCCCTTCAGAGTGAGTAATAACTCCTTCGTAATCTTGCAATGATTCATGAATTATTTTTCTATCAACAGAATTCATAGGTTCAAGTCTTATAGATCTATTAGTCTTTAAAACTTTAGCTGCCATTTTTTCAGCTAATTCTTTTAAAGTTTTTTGTCTTTTTTCTCTATACCCACTAGAATCAACTATAACTCTAATATATTCTTCAGAATTTTTATTTATTATAAGACTTAAAATGTATTGTATGGAATCAAGAGTTACACCCCTTTTACCAATTACTATTCCAAGTTTTTCTTCATCTCCTGAAATATTTACATTTAATATGTTATCTTTTTTAGAAATATCTAAGCTGTAATCAATATCTAAACTATTTAATACTTTTTCCATAAATTCTCTAGTTAGATTTTCATAGTTTATTTCTGCTGAAGTATTTTTTGTTTCTATATCACTAATTTTTTCTTTTTTGTCTGCATGTAAATTTTCAACTTCAAGTTCATTGTCAAAATTTTCATTTATATCTTGTGCTTGCGCATTATATTCAAATTCATCCTTTTTAAGGCTATTTTGGCTCTTCTCTGAATTAGAATTAAATATTTCATTTAATATATCTTGAGTATCCTCTATTTTAGATACTTTAACAGTTGCATCTTTAGAACCAATAATTCCTAGAAAACCTTTTGAAGATTCTTCTATTACTTCTATTTCAACTTGGTCCCTATTTACATTTAATTCTTTTAGAGCCTGTCTTACGGCTTCTTCTACAGTCTTTGCTGTTTTTATTACGTAGTTCATTTAACTTCCTCCGCAGCAACATCTTTAGATATCATTTTATTAGTAACTATTTGTTGAATAAGTGAAAATAAATTACTTATAATCCAATATAAAACAAGTCCTGCTTGTAATTTTCTAGACATCCAAAGAATCATAATTGGCATGAATATCATCATTGATTTCATCATTGATTGTCCTTGATCACCTTGACCACTTGTAGCAGGATTCTTACTAGACACATAAGAAACTAAAAAAGTACTTATAGCTGCTATAACACCAAATATCATTGTAGTATCTATATTCTCTAAATTTTCTATAAAAAAGAAAGATTTACTCATTCCTTCAAAAAATGCCTTATCTGTAAAAGCATATTTTGCTGGAAACATAAATACTCTATAAAAACCTATTAAAACTACCATTTGAATAATCATTGGTAAACAACCTGCTAGCATATTATAATTTGAATCTTTATATAATTGTTGTTGTTTTACAGCTAAAGTCTTTGGATCATTTTTGTATTTCTTTTGCAATTTATCTAATTCTGGCTTTAATTCTGCCATTTTTTTTTGATTTTTTATCATAGAAATACTTACTGGTAATACTGCCAATTTAATAATTATAGTTGAAATTATTATTGACATTGCAAAAAAAGAAATTGTTTCTGGTTCTGATGGAAAAACACCTGAAATAATATCATATATTAATTTCAGAAACATCCCCAAAACTCTACTTATAGCACTCATTATGCCTCCTTAAATTAGAGGATCGTAACCACCTTTACAAAACGGATTACATCTTAAAATCCTCTTTATTGATAAATAAGATCCTTTTAGAAATCCATATTTTTGATAGGCTTCGTAAGAATATTGTGAACATGTAGGACTAAACCTACAATGAGCACCAACTAATATATATTTGGAAATGAATTTTTGATAAAATTTTATTAAAAAAAGCATTATTTTAGTAATAGTAATCACCTGATTCTCTTAGCTACATGTTTGAAAGACTTTTCTAATTCACTATAGCTTAACCCAACACTTGATTTTTTCATAACAAATACATAATCATATCCATCTTTTAATAAATTAAAGTTAGATCTATATATTTCTCTTAACCTTCTTTTCATTTTATTCCTAGTAACAGCATTTCCTAGTTTTTTAGTAATTGTAAAACCAACTCTTTTATTTTTAAGATTATTTTTCTTAAAAAAAACTGTTATATTCCTATTTCCATTTATATTTCGTTTACTATATACTCTTTGAAAATCAATATTTTTCTTTAAATAACAATCCTTCATAATTCTCCAACTTAAGCAGAAAGAATTTTTCTACCTTTTCTTCTTCTTGCTTTTAAAATGTTTCTTCCAGCTCTTGTTCTCATTCTAGCTCTGAAACCATGCTCTCTTTTTCTTTGTTTATTTTTTGGTTGATAAGTTCTTTTCATGTTTTTCAACTCCTTTCATATTAGATGTACTTTAAAAATTATATTTAAAGCATGGATAAATGTCAAGAAAAACTGTAAATACTAATATCTTTAATAAGTTGATTATATAATAAATATAGTAATTCCTAGTTGTTGATAAGTATAAGTTTTTTTGTTAAAATGTATGTGGATAAAGTTTATTGCCTGTGAATATAAATAAAAGTTGTTTATAAATAAAGTTATTCACATTTTGTTGATAGAATGTTTATAACTTTTATTTTTTTATGAATAATTTAATTATATCAATACTTTTATGTAATAGTTATCCACAAAGCTAAATTTAGATATTATAATTTATATAGTTACTAACAACTTATTAACAATTGTTGATAAGTTTATACATAAAATATAATTCACAAATTTAAGTTGTTTATATATTTAGGAGGTTAAATATGAATTCACAACTTCAAAACATCTGGGATCAAGTTATGGAAAAGCTTCAATCCCAATCTATGACTTCTGTATCCTTTGATACTTGGTTTAAAGACATGAAATTAAAGGAAATTGACGAAGATAATAAAAATTTTTATGTTACCGTACCTATAGATTTTATTAAAGCACGACTTACTAATAATCCATCTCAACTTAGAATCGTAAAGAAATGTATTAAAGAAATTATGGGTAGTGAATATGATCCAATTATATTAACTGAAGATGAGCAAACTTTACCATCTCGTAAAACAAATAATGAATTTTTACCAGAAAATAGATTAAATCCAAAATATATTTTTGAAAATTTTGTAGTAGGTAAAAGTAATGAATTTGCTCATGCAGCCTCTTTAGCTGTAGCTGAAAATTACACTAATCCATCCGATGCCCATTCAAATCCTCTATTTATATATGGAGGAGTTGGACTTGGTAAAACACATTTAATGCAAGCAATAGGTCATTTTGTAAATAAAATGGATAGTAGTAAAAAAATCTTATATGTAACTAGTGAACAATTTACTAATGAACTTATAAATTCTATACAAACCAATAAAAATGAAAGTTTTAGAAATAAATATAGAAAAGTAGATTTATTATTAATAGATGATATACAATTTATTGCTGACAAAGATAGGACTCAGGAGGAATTTTTTCATACATTTAATGAACTTCATGGACAAAATAAACAAATAATACTTACATCAGATAAACCTCCTAAGGATATTAAATCTCTAGAGGATAGGCTTATCTCTAGATTTGCTTGGGGCCTTGTTGTAGACATATCAGCTCCAGATTTAGAAACAAGAATAGCAATTCTTAGATCTAAAGCAAATTCCGAGGGTTACGATGTACCCGATGAAGTAATTAATTTTATAGCCCATAATGTAAAAAGTAATATCCGTGAACTTGAAGGAGCACTTTCAAGAGTTATGGCTTATTCAAAACTCACAACTGGAACTATTAATGAACAAACAGCAGCAATAGTCCTTAAAGATATATATTCTACTAAAAAAACTAAAGTTGTTAACTCAAAAACTATAAAAGAAGTTGTTGCAAAAAACTTTAAAATAACAGTCGAAGATATCGACTCTAAAAAAAGAACTAGAAGTATAGCTCATCCTAGGCAAATAGCCATGTTTTTAACAAGAGAATTAACTGATTTATCTCTACCTAAAATTGGAGAAGAATTTGGAGGAAGAGATCACTCAACAGTTATACATGCCTATAATAAAATAGAAAAAGATATGGAAAATGATACCTCTTTAAAAATAAAAATAAATAATCTAAAAAGAGATATAAAAGAATAAAAAATAATGTTGATATCTATAGAATATATCATATACTTATCAACAAGTTACCAATAGAAATAAAATGGGCTTTATCAACAATAAATAGACTTATTCACAAATTAACAGGCCCTACTACTATTATTATCTATATAAACTATTATTAGGAGGTCAAAAATGAAAATTAAAGTTAATAGAAAAGATTTAACAAAACATATTTCAATAGCGCAAAAAGCAATATCTTCTAGAACAACTATGCAAATATTAGAAGGTATATTAATTGTTGCAAAAAATAACATTTTAAAGTTAATAGCATCTGATACAGAAATAAGTATAGAAACATCTCTTCCAGCAATAGTTTTAGAAGAAGGTGAATGTGTAGTAAATTCAAGATTATTTGGAGATATTATAAGAAAATTACAAGATGACAATATAGATATAAAAGTCGAACAAACTAATATGACTATAAAAGCTTTAAAATCAGAATTTAATTTACAGACTCAAGCAACTGACGAATTTCCAAACTTACCAAAAATAGAAGATGATATATCTATAAATATAAATGCAAATTTATTTAAAGAATCTATAAGGAAAACTTCTTTTGCCGTATCTCCAGATGAAACAAGAATAGCCTTTACAGGTGTTTTAATGGATATAGATTCTGGAGTTATTAATTTTGTAGCCTTAGATGGTTTTAGAATGGCACTTAAAAGTATAAAAATAGATTCTTCTGAGAAGACTTCGGCAATTATTCCTGCAAGAAGTTTAAATGAATTAATAAAAATAGCAGATGATAATGATGAAATAAATATAAAAATTGGAAAAAATCAAATTTTATTTTCAGTTAGTGAAACTTATTTATATTCTACTTTATTAAGTGGAGAATACTTTAATTATGAGGGATTAATAAGAAATGAACATACTAATATAGTAGATGTAAAAAAAGAAGATTTCCAAAATTCTTTAGAAAGAGCATCTTTACTTGCTAAGGAAGATAAGGCTAATTTAGTAAAATTAGATGTAAAAGAAATGAATGTTCAAATAACTTCAAATTCAGAAATAGGGTCAGTTGAAGAAAATGTTGAAGCTGAAATTCAAGGAGAAGGATTAAAAATAGCCTTTAATTCTAAATATTTATTAGAAGGAATAAAAATGATGAATAGTGAAAATATAAAATTAAATTTCACTGATTCAATAAACCCTTGTATTTTAAAAGAAGAAGACGATCCAAATTATATTTATTTAGTTCTTCCAGTAAGACTGGCAAATTAGGAGAAATTATGGAAAAAGATTATATAAAATTAGATAATTTTTTAAAAATTAATGATTTAGTTCAAAGTAGTGGAGAAGCTAAAATGATTATTTTAGATGGTTATGTTAAAGTTAATGGAGAAGAAGAATTAAGAAGAGGTAGAAAACTCTATAAGGGAGATATTGTTACTTTTGACGGAGAAGAATACACTGTTGGTGAATAATGAAAATTTTAAATCTAGAACTTTCAAATTTTAGAAATTATGAAAAATTAAAATTTAATCCAAGTGAAAATATTAATTTAATAATAGGAAAAAATGCTATGGGGAAAACTAACCTTCTTGAAGCTATATATACAATAAGTCTTGGTAAATCTTTTAAGACTAATAGAGATGATGAAGTTTTAAAATTAGGAAGTAGTAAATCTAAATTAAAAGCTAGCATACTAAATTTTGATTATCTAGATGAAGTTTCTATTGAAATAAATAAGATGGGAAAAAACAAATATTTCTTAAATGATGAAGAATTAAGTTTAAGAGAATTCAGAAGAGATTTTAGTTCTGTAATATTTTCCCCATCTGATTTAAATATGATAAAATTATCACCAGGTGAAAGAAGAAAGTATTTAGACATTTTAATATCAAAGATAAATCCAATGTATGATTATAATTTATCTATGTATAAGAAAATATTATTTCAAAGAAATAAATTTTTAAAAAAAGATGTAAATTATGATTTATTAAAAGTTTATAATTTTCAATTAGCAAGCTACGGAGTAAAGATTTTAAAAGAAAGACTAAAAATCATAAAAAACTTTGAAAAATACACTAAATTACATTTTAAAAATCTTTCAGGTGGTGGAGACTTAAGAATAATTTATCTTAGTACTATACCTTTTAATTCAGAAGAAAAAGAAATGGAAGAATTATTTAATGAATATTTAAAAAAATTTCATTTAAGAGATATTGAGAAAAGATTCACTACTATTGGACCTCATAGAGATGATTTAGATTTTCAAATTAATAAATTATCAGCTAAAACTTATGGATCTCAGGGTGAGATGAGAACTGTTATATTAGCTCTTAAATTAGGTGAAATAGACTTAATTAGAGAACATAAAAAAAACAATCCTCTGCTTTTATTAGATGATGTTTTTTCAGAACTTGATAAATATAGGACTGAGTACTTAATGAACAGTATAAAAGATGTTCAGACTTTTATAACATCAACAGATAATGTAATAGAGGATTTAAAAAGTTTAAAAGGTAATTTATATGAAGTACAAGATGGAGAAATTTTTAATATAAGATTAGGAGAAATATAATGAGTAAAGATAACAATAGACATTATGGAGCTGAGGATATACAAGTTTTAACAGGACTTGAACCAGTTAGAAAAAGACCAGGAATGTATATTGGTTCAACTGGTATAAAAGGGCTGCATCATTTAGTATATGAAATTGTTGATAATTCGATTGACGAGGCTTTGGCCGGAATATGTGATCATATAATAATTGAAATATATAAAGATGGGTCAGTTTCAGTTACAGATAATGGATCAGGAATTCCAACAGAGATACATCCTCAAACAAAAAAAAGTACAGTAGAAACAGTACTTACTATCCTACATGCAGGGGGAAAGTTTAACAACGGAGCCTATAAGGTTTCAGGTGGTTTGCATGGTGTTGGAGTTTCTGTAGTAAATGCATTATCAACTAACTTAATAGCAACTATAAAAAGAGAAGAAAAAATATATCAACAAGAATTTTCAAGAGGAACTGCAATTACAGAGCTTAAAGTAATTGGTAAAGTTAGTAATGGTGAAACAGGTACTAAAATACATTTTATTCCAGATCCTGAAATATTCGAAGAAATAGATTTTGACTACAATGTTTTATCTAAAAGATTTAGAGAAATGGCCTTTTTAAACAAGGGTATAAAAATAGAATTTATAGATGAGAGAATAGAAAAGCAAGAAGTTTATTATTATGAAGGTGGTATAAAATCTTTTGTAGAATATATAAATAAAAAGAAAACACCCCTTCACAAAAAAGTAATTTACATTGATGAAGTAAGAGAAAATACAGCAGTAGAAATAGCTATTCAATATACAGATTCCTATAGTGAAAATATACTAACATTTGCAAATAATATAAATACAGAAGAAGGTGGAACCCATCTTTCTGGATTTAAATCAGCCCTTACAAGAACAATAAATAACTATGGAAGAAAAGCTAATTTAATAAAAGAAAAAGAAGAAAACTTATCAAGTGATGATGTTAGAGAAGGTATTACAGCTGTGCTTTCTGTAAAATTAGCTCAACCACAATTTGAAGGGCAAACTAAATCAAAGTTAGGTAACTCTGAAATACGTGGTGTAGTAGATTCTGCAGTATCAGAAATGTTAAATACTTTTTTAGAAGAAAATCCTAAAGTTTCAAAAGTTATTTTAGATAAGGCTTTATCAGCTAGAAGAGCTAGAGAAGCAGCAAGAAAAGCTAGAGATTTAACTAGGAAGAAAAATGTCTTAGAATCAATGACACTTCCAGGTAAATTAGCAGATTGTCAAAATGCAGATAATGAAACAACTGAAATTTACTTGGTAGAGGGGGACTCAGCTGGTGGTTCAGCTAAAGATGCTAGAGATTCAGTTTTTCAAGCAATATTACCCCTACGTGGTAAAATAATGAATGTTGAAAAAGCAAGACTTGATAAAATATTAAATTCGGATGAAATAAAGGCTATGATAACAGCCTTTGGAACAGGAATTGGAAATGAATTTAATATAGAAAATTTAAGATATAATAAAATTATAATAATGACAGATGCTGACGTAGATGGTGCACATATAATGACTTTATTATTAACATTTTTCTTTAGATATATGCGTCCATTAATTGAAGAAGGGCATGTCTACGTTGCAAAACCACCTTTATATGGTATTGTAAAGGGTAGTAAGGCAGTTAGGTATTGCTACGATGAAAGCGAGCTTAAAAACGCCTTAGATGGTTTAGGTAGAAACAAAAAATATGATATTAAAAGATACAAAGGTCTTGGTGAAATGAATCCAGAAGATTTATGGGAAACTACAATGAATCCTGACCATAGAATTTTACTTAGGGTAGAAATAGAAGATGCTATAGAAGCAGACGAAACTTTTTCTATACTTATGGGAGCAGATGTAGAACCAAGACGTGAATTTATACAAGATAATGCTATATATGTTGAAAATATAGATGCATAGGAGGACATTATGAATGAACTAGATAATAAAGGAATAATTAATGTAGGATTAAGAGAAAAAATGAGAAAATCCTATCTTGAATATTCTATGAGTGTAATAGTGTCTCGTGCATTACCAGATGTAAGAGATGGTTTAAAACCAGTACACAGAAGAATAATATATGGAATGCAAGTATTAGGCTTATTTCCGACAGGACCTTACAGAAAATCAGCAAGACTAGTAGGAGATGTAATGGGTAAGTTTCACCCTCATGGAGATTCATCTATATATGAAGCAGCAGTTAGGCTTGCTCAACCATTTAGTACAAGATATCCTTTAGTTGATGGACAAGGTAACTTTGGTAATATAGACGGGGATAGAGCGGCAGCTATGCGTTACACAGAAGTTAGAATGCATAAGCTTGCTCTTGAAATGCTTAAAGATATAAATAAAGATACAGTTGATTTTAAACCTAATTTTGACGAAGAAGAAATGGAGCCATCTGTATTACCAGCAAGATTTCCAAATCTTTTAGTTAATGGATCTTCAGGAATAGCAGTAGGTATGGCAACTAATATGCCACCACATAACTTAAGAGAAGTTATAGATGGCATAATAAAATATATAGAAAATGATGAAATTACAATTCCTGAGTTAATGACTCTAATAAAGGGTCCAGATTTTCCAACTGGAGCTCATATTATGGGAAAAGAAGGTATAAAAAAAGCTTATGAAACAGGAAGAGGTAAAATTCAAGTAAGAGCTGTTGCAGAAATAGAAGAAATAAAAAATAAGTCTAGAATTGTAATAACAGAAATACCTTACCAAGTAAATAAATCAAATTTATTTATGAAAATAGCTGATTTAGCAAAAGAAAAAGTGATAGAAGGTATATCTAATTTAAGAGATGAATCTAACCGTAAGGGAATTAGGATAGTAGTTGAATTAAAAAGAGATGCCAATCCTAATGTAGTTTTAAATAAACTTTATAAAAATACCCAAATGCAAGTTACTTTTGGGATAATAAATTTAGCCTTAGTAAATGGAGTACCAAAAGTTTTAAATCTTAAAGAATTAATAAGACACTATATAGATCATCAAGTAGAAGTTATTACAAGAAGAACAAAATTTGATTTAAATAAGGCTGAAGCTAGAGCTCACATAGTTGAAGGTTTAAAAATAGCCTTAGATAATATTGATAGAATCATTGAAATAGTAAGAGGATCAAATAATGATCAAGAGGCAAAGGAAAAATTCACAGAAGAATTTGGCTTAAGTGATCTTCAAGGACAAGCTATTCTAGATATGAGAATAAGACGATTAACAGGTCTAGAAAGAGAAAAATTAGATAAAGAATATGAAGAATTAATAAAAACTATAAATTATTTAAGGTCAATACTTGAAAGTCATGAATTGTTAATGAATTTAATTAAAGAAGAATTAATAGAAATTAGGGATAAATACGGAGATTTAAGAAGAACTGTAATAAAACCTTCAGCAGAAGAAATTGAATTAGAAGATCTTTTAAATGAAGAAGATGTTGTAATAACTCTAACTCAATCTGGATATATAAAAAGAATGCCAGAAGGTACCTATAAACCTCAAAAAAGAGGAGGTAGGGGAATTTCAGCTCTAAGCACAAGAGAAGATGATTTTGTATGTGATTTATTTATAACTTCAACTCATGATTCAATATTATTTTTTACTAATTTAGGTAGAATATATAGACTTAAAGCATATGAGATACCACAAAGTTCAAGAGTTTCTAGAGGAACTGCTATAATAAATATATTAGATCTATCAAAAGATGAGAAAGTTCAATCTATAATACCAGTCAAAGAATTTGAACCAGATTTAAATGTCCTAATGGCAACTAAAAATGGTTTAATAAAGAGGACCTCTTTTAAAGAATTTAAAAATATAAGGAAAAACGGAATAATTGGAATGACTTTAAAAGAGGGAGATTCAATTATAGAAACTAGAATTACAAGAGGAAATGAAGAACTAATACTTACAACTAAAAAAGGACAAAGCATAAGATTTTCAGAAGAAGATATTAGAATCACAGGAAGATCTTCAATGGGAGTTAAGTCAATAGATTTAAATGATGACGATGAAGTGGTAAGTTGTGATATAGTAGACGATAATAAAAATTTATTAGTTATATCTGAAAAGGGTTATGGAAAAATGACTCCACTTAAGGATTATAGGTTACAATCAAGAGGTGGAAAAGGTATAATAACTTATAAAGTTAAAGAAAAAACAGGAGATCTTATAGCTGCTAAAGTAATCGATAAAAATGATGAAATTATGATGATAACTTCAAAAGGGATTATAATAAGGATTGAAACAGAAGGTATATCTGTTATGGGTAGAGCAACCACTGGAGTAAAACTTATGAATATAACAAATTCAAATGTAGTTGCAGTTGCCAAGTATATAGGTGAATAAGGAGGAAATTATGTTTAATATAGAATATAAAAATGATGAAGAACTTATAATTTATCCCCAAGGAGAATTAGATGTATATACAACACCTAATTTTAAAAAAGAAGTAATAAAATTGTATGAAAAAGATAAAAAAAATATTCTAATAGATGGAGAAAAATTAGAATATGTGGATTCAACAGGTTTAGGAGCTTTAATTTTCATATTAAACATAATAAGTGAAAATGAAAATAAAATAAGTCTTAGAAATATAAAACCAAGTATAAAAAAATTATTTACCATAACGAAATTAGATAATACATTTGAAATGAGGGACTAAATATGGAAAATATAAATATAAAAATACCTCGAAATGCAAAATATTTAAGTTCAGCAAGATTATTTTTATCAGGAATTTTATCTACATTAAACTTTGATATAGAAAGTTTAGAAGATGTAAAAATGGCATTTAGTGAAGGTTTAAACATAGCATTTAAACTTGAATGTTCTGAAGAAATAGAAGTGGAATTCAAGATATCAGAAGAAAAAATAATAATAGAGATAAAAACTATATGTGAAAAAGATATTGAAAATAAAGAAGAATTAGATTTATCCCTAACCATTATAAATTGTATGGTGGATAATAGTTACACTGACAAAGATTCTTTAATTTTAGAAGTAAATATATAGGTGTATATATTATGAAAAAGGAAGATTACTATAAGTTAGACAGAAATTTGACAAAAGAAGAAAAAAAAGAATTATTTAACGAATATGATAAAAATAAAGATCCTGAATTAAGAGATATATTAATAAAAGAGCATCTTTATATAGCTGAAATACTATCTAAAAAATATGCTGGTAGAGGAATAGATTTTGATGATATTTATCAAGTTGCATCAATAGGACTAATTTATGCAATAGATAGGTATGATATAGAAAGAGGATATGAATTTTCATCTTTTGCTACACCAACTATAATTGGAGAAATAAAAAAATATTTTAGAGATAAGGGATGGACAATAAGAGTTCCAAGGAGAATACAAGAATTATCTAAAAAAATAAATCTTGCTAAAGTCCATTTGGCTCAAGAAAAACAAAAAACTCCAACAGTATATGACATAGCAGAATATTTAGGAATAACAGAAGAAGAAGTTTTAGAGTCAATGGAGGCTAGTAAAGTATATTCACCTCAATCATTAGACATTACCTATGATTCTAGCGGAGATGATAGAGAAGTAAATCTTTCTGATTTAATAGGAGAAGATGAAAAATATTTTGATAAAATAGAAATAAAAGATTTTCTAGAAAAAGCTATGGAAGATTTAAATGAAGTGGAAAAAACTATTTTAATAGATAGGTATTTTAATAGACAAACTCAAATTACAATAGCTAAAAAACTTAATATTTCACAAATGACAGTATCTAGGCTAGAAAAGAAAGTTTTAAAAAAGATGAGAAACGAAATAAAGAAAATAATGGATGTGTAATATGAATAGAAGAAAATTTTTATTAAAGTTAAATAAGTCGATATTAATATTTGAAATGTTAATATCTATAATTTTAATAATTGGTATTCTTATCTCTATACCAGATATAATTAATTATTATGTAATAATATTAAAAAGTGATGTAGAAATTAGCGCAAGTCTATTTAAGGCTTTCTTATCACATGTATTAATATTAGTAATAGCAATGGAATTTATATTATCCATGGTAGCTCAAACAGACATAACTATAATACATTTAATTACTCTTGTAATAACAAGAAAAATGCTTATAGAATCAAAATCTATGTCGGATATTTTAATAGGAGTCTTAGCTATTACTGTATTATTTATAGTTAGAAAATATTTAACACATGGATCATCATCAAGTGAACTTATATTAGCAGGACACAATAAAGTATTCTCTGCTTCAGCTGTAATAGATGAAATAAATAATAAGTATAATTATCATATAGAAGCTGAAATAGAAAATAAGGATATAGAAACCCTAGGAGGTTTAGTATCAACTCTTTTTGAAATGGAAGGAAGAGATTTAGAAATAGGTGAGATGATTGATGATGGAGAATATATTTATGAAATAGAAAAATATCAAAATGGAGTAATAGAAGAAGTATCTATCCATCATATAAAATAAAATACAATACAAGAGATAAAAAACAGATTAGAAATTTCTAATCTGTTTTTTTTTATAAAAGTAAATATAATTAAATTTCTAGTAAATATATTTAATTGATATAGATATTTAATTGAAATACAATTTAAAAAAGGAAAACATATTCAAAAAGGAGGTTTATTAATGAATAATAGAGTTAAATTGTTTTTAAAATTCTTAATTCTTAGTGCTATAGGAGTATTTATGTTTTTTATACCTATAACTTTTAATGGAATGAGAACGATTCCTATAGAAGTAGTTATAAATTACATAACAAGTAAATTTTATCCAATAGTAAGAATATATTCTTTGTTAGTAATTTTATATGCAGCTATAATGCCATTTAAAAATAAGACTTGGAATAAAAATAAAGTAAGTTTAATATTTAGCTTAACTAAAATACTAGGTGCTATAAGTACATTATTAGTTTTCTTTAATGTAGGACCTGAAGCTATTTTAAGAGAAGATCATGGTTTGTTTCTATTTGACTCACTAGTTATTCAAGTAGGTACTTTGATTCCAATATGTTCAATTTTTTTAACATTTTTAATGAATTATGGTTTTATAGATTTTGTTGGACAGTTTTTAAGACCTATAATGAGTAAAATATGGAAAACTCCGGGCAAATCATCAGTAGATGCTATAGCTTCATTTATGGGTTCTACTGCTATGGGGATACTTATTACTAATGAAATGTATAGACAGAGAAAATACAATACTAAAGAAGCCTCAATAATTGTAACAGGATTTTCAACTGTTAGTGTTTCATTTTTCGTTTTAGTTGCAAAAACAGCTAATATTATGGATTACTGGGATATATTTTTTGCATCAGCTCTATTCACAACCTTTGCAGTTACAGCAATAGTAGCAAGATTAAAACCTCTAAAGTCAGTAACAGAAGAATATCACTTAGGTAAAGAAGGTTTTCCAGAAGAAAATGTTGAAGGAAATATTTTTAAAGTAGCTTTAAACAATGCTTTAATAGCATGTGAAAATGGAGGACCTGTAATTCCTAATGTTATTAAAGGAGTTAAAGATTCATTTAATTTAGTATTTGAGATTTTGCCAAATTTTATGTCTATAGGTTTAATAGCTTTAATTTTAGCAGCTTATACTTCAATATTTGACATATTTGGATATGTATTATATCCCTTAACTTTACTATTAAAAATACCAGAACCACTATTAGCTTCTAAAGCAGTTTTTTTAGGTTTAGCAGAAATGTATTTACCAGTAATGTTAATAAAAGATGCACCTAACATTACAAGATTTATAATAGCAGTTATAAGTATAAGTCAAATAATAATGTTTTCAACAACAGTTCCAGCCATAGTCGCAACAGACATACCAATATCAATGAAAGATATATTTATTATATGGTTGGAAAGAACAATAATATCATTTTTGATAATTGTTCCAATTGCAAATATATTAATTTAAATAATAAGGAGGAAAATTATGTTTTATGAACCAAAAAAAAATAATCACGGATTTGAACACAATCCATTTAAGTCTTGTACAGTACCTAGAGTTATAGGTTGGATATCAACAAAAAATGAGGATGGAACAGATAATATAGCTCCATATAGTCAATTTACAAATTTAACTTTTGATCCACCTTTAGTTTTGTTTTCAGCAAATCAAAATATATATGATGATAGAAAAAGAACTGTTAAAAATATAGAAAGAACTGGAGAGTTCGTCTATAATATGGTACCTTATGATTTAAGAGAAGAAATGAATTTAACTTCTATAGTTGAATTTCCAGAAGAATATAAGGATAAATTTGAATATGCTGGATTAGAAAAAGCTGATTCTAACTTAATAAATGTTGCAAGGGTTAAAAATTCTCCAGTTCAATATGAATGTAAATACGTTCAAACTCTAAGAATAGCAGGAAAAGATAAGATGAATACAGTAGATCTTATAGTAGGAGAAGTAATAGGAATTCATATAAAAGATGAATTTATAAAAGATGGTATGGTAGATATACCTTCAATAAAACCAGTTGCTAGGTTAGGTTATTTTAATTTTACCTATGTAGATAATCAATTTGAAATGAGACCACCACAAATTGATCCTAAACTACAGTACTTAGTTGATAAAGGATTAGAGGGAATTTCAGAATAAACTAAATATAAAATAAGTCTTCTTTTTAAAAAGACTTATTTTATTTTTATATTCTTCATATATTTTGTATAATATAAAAAAGAATAGAGGGAAATAATGAAATATTTTAAATTTAAAAAAGAATTGGATAAATATTTAATTATGGATTCAAATGAAAATCTTTTAAATTATGAATTAAGTAGTGAGAATCTTTTAAAATTATTATTTAATAATAAATATAAATATTCCGAAAATATTGATGGATTATATATAAGCTTTGATAAAGATTCAAATAATAAAAAAGAAGTAGAATTTATTAAAGATATGATTTATAGCGAATATGTTTATGATTTAATATATGGAAATATTGATAGGTTAAATGTATTAAATGATTTATTTACCTGTGTAGGAATAAGTATAAAACCTAACATTGTTTTTAGTATAGTTTATGATGATTTTTGGAAAATTTGTGAAGAAAAAGATAATTTTTACAGATACAAATTAAAAAGAAATCTGCTTAATTATATTAGAAAGTATACTAAAGATATAAAAAGCCTTTCTGCAACTTTAATAGGTACTGATAAAATAATATTACTATTAGACTGTGGTAATAGAAGTAAAAAAGAAGCAGAAGATTATAGCCTTCAATTAGCGAGTAAAATAAAAAACTATATTTTAAAAATAACAGGTAATTCAGTGAGCATAGGTTTAAGCGAATATTTTGATAATTATAAAAATATAAAAAAAGCCTATGAAGAATCCTTTAGGTCCTTGGATTCTATTTTTAAATTAGGTAGAGGTAAGATTCATAAATATATAAAAAACAATGGAGATCTATATGAAGAATTTAATTATGAAGAAATAATACATAGGTTAATAATTCAGTTGGGTTTAAAAAATTCAAATCATGTAAATTCTATAATAAAGTCTTTATTTGATAAATTTTTAAAAAATAATGTAAAAGAAGTATATATAAAGTCTAATTTGATAACAATTTTATCTGAAATAAGTATATATTTTTCAAATTTAAATTTAGAAAATGAATATAAGATATCAAAAGACTTATTAGAAGCAAACACAAAAATTTTAAGAGCAAATACTATAAATGATATAGAAAAATGTACAAGTGAATTTTTAATTAAGTTAATAAATCTATTTAAAGAAAATAAAAAAGAAGATAATATTGATTTAGCAGTAGCATATATGAAAAAATATTCTATGTTAGATATAAGTTTAGATGATATATCTTATATATCAGGGTACAATAAAAGTTATTTTAGTAGAATTTTTAAAGAAAAGAGAAATATTAATTTTTCTAACTTTTTAATTAATTTGAGAATAGAAGAATCTAAAAAATTATTATTAAATACAGATTTAACCATTTTAGAAATATCAATTAAAGTAGGTTTTAAAAGTCTAAGCTATTTTAGTAGTACTTTTAAGAAAGTAACAGGTTACAGTCCTAAAAAATATAGAGAAAAAAATAAAAGCTAACTTAAGTTAGCTTTTATTTTTATATATAAACTTCGCCTTTTATACTATCTTTATCATTTTCAAGTCTTCCCTCATCTTTAAGTTTATTGAATATATAAAGTGAAGCATAAGTTGCTTCCATATAAGGATTAAGAATAATATATCCAATATTAAGTGTTAACGAAGCTAAAATTATCCAGCCTATAAATGATAGGTTCAGTACAAATATATCAAATTTCTCACCTTCAGTTCTTCTTTTACTTATGTTTATAGCTTCACTAAGACTCATATCAGGATTTTCTGCTAAAATATAGTCTACATAATAATATTCATAAGATTTAATTATTCCTGGAATTATTAATAATAAGCTCCAAAGTAACAAATAAATATCTTTAAGAGTTAGTTTCAAAGCTAATTTAAACCAAGAACCATCAGTAAAAGCCGAAAATAAATAAGATAATTTTGAATCATTTTTATAACCATTTATAAAATATCTTTTTAAACCTATAGATAATGGTTTTATAAGAAATATAGATATGACAAAAAATAAAATAGATAAATTTAAATAAGTTGCTTCATTAATTTCAAAATTCATACTTAAATAATTATAAAAAGGTTGACCATAATTTAAATTTAATGGATTAATAGCAAAAATATATTTATTTGTAATATCATCATTATTCAAAATATTATTAACATTAATATTTTGAAATAAACCATTAATATTTACTGTAATCATATTACTAGAATTTATAAAAGGAAATTCTTGGTTTTCCTTAATATTTATAGAATTAATACTAAACATAGATACTAATAAATAAAATATAAGACAAATTATAATTGAAGTTTTAGTATATTTTTTTAAAAATTCTTTGGCATTATCTTTTAAAAATGCTCTAGTCCACATATAAATACCTCCTTATTTAATATATGTATATATATATTATAACATTAGATATACTTTATTTAAATATTAGATATTTAAATAAAGTATAATAAAGAGAAGTTATTTGTATATAATTAAGGGTAAATATATTTTCATGTAATAAATCATTTACAATCATAAGAAAAAGAAGGAATAATAAAATGAAATTTTTAATAAAAAAATTGACTAAATATTGGAAATTTATTATTTTAATAATTTTAATATTATTTGGGCAGGCTTTTGCTGAATTAAGTTTGCCAGATTATATGGCTAAAATAGTAAATGTAGGTATCCAACAATCTGGTATAGAAAGTAGTGTCCCATTTATAATTACTGGAAATACTTTTAATAAATTAAAGTTAGTTACAAATGATGAAGATTTTTCTAAGATAGACTCTATTTATAAAAAGGAAAATAATTTAAGAAATCTAGATAATCCTCTATATAAAAAAATAGAAGATAAAGAAAATACTTATTTTCTAACTAATTTAGAGAAAATTAAAGATAAAGACTTACAAAGAATTTTTGCAAAATCTCTATTGGTTATGAAGTATATTGAAGAAGGACAGCCTCAGGGAATGGAAAAAATAGGAACTAAAGTTGAAATAAATCTACCTAAAGGAGATGAAGCTTTTAGATTACTAGAAAAATTACCTGAATCTAAAAAATCTGAAATACTTTTAAAAATAGATAAGACTTTCAATAATTTGCCCGAAAGTATATCCTTACAAAGCTCTATGAGACTAGTGGCTGAAGAATATGAAAAACTTGGTATAGAGTTAAGTGGGATTCAAAATCAATATATTATGCAAACAGGTTTAAAGATGATTTTAATAGCCTTACTAGCTTTATTAGCATCTATAAGTGTGGGTTTTATAGCTTCTAGAGTTGCAGCTGATTTTGGTAGAAATTTAAGACAAGAATCATTTGAAAAAGTAATATCATTTTCAAATAGGGAGTTTGACAAATTTTCAACATCATCTTTAATAACTAGAAGTAACAATGATATACAGCAGGTGCAAAATATGCTTGTAATAGCTCTTAGAATTATATTTTATGCTCCTATTTTAGGAATAGGTGGAATTTATAAAGCCTTAACTACCAATGTTAGTATGGCTTGGATAATAGCCTTAGCAGTAGTATTAATTGTTGGAGTTGTTGCTACAATATTCTCTTTTGCTATTCCTTTATTTAAAAAAGTTCAAAAATTAATAGATAATCTTCAATTAATAACTAGAGAAATATTAAATGGACTTTTAGTAATAAGAGCTTTTGTAACAGAAAATCATGAAGAAAAAAGATTTAGCAAGGCAAATAGAGTTTTAACTGATACAAATCAAAGAATTGCAAACATAATGGCTTCTATGGATCCATTTATAATGGTTTTAATGAATAGTACAAGCTTATTGATAGTTTGGATAGGTGCCCATGAAATAAATCAGGGTTTAATTCAAGTAGGAGATATGATGGCCTTTATGCAATACTCCATGCAGATAATAATGTCATTTTTAATGATAACTATGGTTTCTATAATGCTACCTAGGGCCTTAGTTTCTTTAAACAGAGTTGCTGAAGTAGTTAATGAAGAGATTGAAATAAAAAATAAAGAAAACCCTATAAAATTAAAAGAAAAAATTAATGGAAATATAGAATTTAAAAATGTATATTTTAAATATGATAATGCTCCAGAAAATGCTCTTAAAAATATAAATTTAAAAATAAATAAAGGTGAAATAACAGCCTTTATAGGCTCCACTGGTTCTGGTAAAAGTGCCTTAATAAATTTGATACCTAGATTTTATGATGTTACACAGGGTCAAGTTTTAATTGATGGAATAGATGTTAGAGATATAGATATTAAGGATTTAAGAGATAAAATAGGATTCGTTCCGCAAAAGACAAATCTTTTTACAGGTACAGTAGAATCAAATATTAGAATTGGGAAAAATGAGAATATAGATGAAAAAAGAGTAGAAAAGGCTATTAATATGTCCCAGTCTAAAGAATTTGTTTCGAAATTTAAGGAAGGTTTGAATCATAGGATATCTCAAAGTGGATCGAATGTATCAGGTGGTCAAAAACAAAGACTTTCAATAGCAAGAGCTATAGCATCAAAACCAGAAATATATATATTTGATGATAGTTTTTCAGCCTTAGATTTTAGAACGGACTATAATTTAAGAAAAGCTTTAAATGAAGAATCTAAGAACTCAACTATGATAATAGTTGCACAAAGAATAGGTACAATTATAAATGCTGATAATATAGTTGTACTTGAAGATGGAGAAATTGTTGGTCAAGGAAAACATTCTGAATTAATAAAAAATTGTAATGTATACAAGCAAATAGCATCCTCACAATTAAAAAAGGAGGATATGGAATGAAGAAATCAAATATAGAAAATAAAAAAGAACTAAATCTAAAAAAAGAAAGAGAATTAAATAAAAAATTCGAAAAACCAAAAAACTTTAGAAAAAGTTTAAAAAAACTATTAAATTATTTAAAAGACTACAAGCTTAGTTTAATATTAATGATTATTTTTTCCTTGTTATCAGTTATATTTACTATCTATGGACCTAAGGTATTAGGAAGTGCAGTAAATAAAATATATGAAGGTTTAATAGGAAAAATAGGAGGAAATCCTAACGCTTTTGATTTTGAAGGAATAAAGAAAATTTTATTGTTTATATTAGGACTTTATATAACCAGCTCAATATTTTCTTATATAAAAGGGATTTTAGTTGCTAGGGTTGCACAAAAAATATCTTTTAAGATGAGAAGAGAGTTAAGTTTAAAAATAAATAGACTACCTTTAAATTATTTTGATAAAAAGACTCATGGGGAAATTTTAAGTAGGGTTATAAATGATGTAGATAAGATATCTACAACTTTAAATCAATCGGTAAGTCAGATAATATCAAGTTTAGTTACGATAATAGGTGTTTTGATTATGATGCTTTCAATAAGTTTTAAAATGACTTTAGCAGCATTATTAATAATTCCTATATCTGCTTTAATAGTTGGATTAATAGTTAAAAATTCTCAAAAATATTTTAAAGAAAATTCAAAAACAGTTGGATTAGTAAATTCTCACGTAGAAGAAGCTTTTGCAGGATATCAGATAATAAAAGCTTTTAATGGAGAAAAACAGACAAGAGAAGAGTTTTCACAAATTAATGATAAATTATATGACTCATCTTGGAAATCACAATTTGTATCTTCAATGATGATGCCTATGATAAATTTTATAGGTAATTTAGGTTATGTATTTGTATCAATTTTAGGTGGATACTTAGCAATAAGAAAGGATATTCAAGTTGGAGATATAGTTTCTTTTATTCAATATATAAGATCTTTTACTAGACCTATGTCTCAAGTTGCTCAAATGAGTTCTGTACTGCAAAGTACTTTAGCTTCAGCAGAAAGAGTTTTTGAAGTTTTAGATGAAGAAGAGTTAGAACAAGAAGAAAATAAAATTTTAAAAGAAGAAGATGTAAAGGGTAGAGTAACTTTTAAAAATGTAAATTTTGGATATAAAGAAAATGAAACTATAATAGAAGACTTTTCTTGTGATATTAAACCTGGAATGAAAATCGCAATAGTAGGACCAACAGGAGCAGGAAAAACTACTCTAATAAAGCTTTTATTGAGGTTTTATGAATTAAATAGCGGTTCAATAAAAATTGACGGAGTAGATATAAGAGAGTATACAAGGGATTCCCTAAGAGGAATATTTGGTATGGTACTTCAAGATACTTGGTTATTTAATGGAAGTATTAAAGATAATATTAAATATGGAGATTTAAATAAAACAGATGAAGAAGTTATAGAAGCTTCAAAAGCTGCCCATGCTCATCATTTCATAATGACTCAACCTAATGGTTATGAATTAAATATAAATGAGCAAGGAAATAATATTTCTCAAGGACAAAAGCAGCTAATAACAATTGCAAGAGCTATCTTGTCTGACCCTAAAATACTAATATTAGACGAGGCTACAAGTTCAGTAGATACAAGGACTGAAAGTCTAATACAAAAAGGTATGGAAAAATTATCAGAGGGTAAGACATCATTTATAATAGCTCATAGACTTTCCACAATAGTAGATGCAGATTTAATCCTTGTATTAAATGAAGGTAACATTGTAGAACAAGGTAACCATGAAGAATTATTAGAAAAAGATGGATTTTATGCAGACTTGTATAAATCTCAATTTGAAGTAGTATAAGACTTAGGAGGGGAAATATGAGAAAATATAAATTAATTGTTTTGCCAATTTTAATAGTAACTTTTTTAGTAGCTTGCAATAAAAAAAATGAACTTAGAGAAGTTTCCTTGGGAGATAAAAATAAAATTAGCTTTACTGATTTTTATCTAGGAAAATATAGTGAAAAAGATGAAAAAACTATTCCTATAAAAGTAAGTAGGGAAGATGAAGAAAAAATTTTAGACCTACTTAGTAAATTAAAAAAGACAAATTCATTTGGTTTAGAATCTGCTGTAGATAATGACACTCTTATTTTAAGTTTAAAAAATAAGGATAAGGAAGTCTTAGAAATACGAATGATAGAAAATAAACCCTATAGGGAAGATAATAAATTTTATTATTCAGTTTATTTAGGTGAAAATAAAGTAGAAACTTATACAAGCCCTGGAGAAGAGAATATAAAACTTCAAATAGAAAAAATAGTAAATAAAAAATAGAAGTATAGAATAAAAATAGACAGGTTAGAAGAGATAAAATTCTTTTAAATTTGTCTATTTTTAAATTAAGTAAATATTAAATATTATTCCAAGAATAGCACCAATTGAGACTAATTTAAAAATACTGAGCTTCTTTAAATACATAATAAAACCGACAATAAAACATATACCAGCTGTAATATTAATATTTGAAAAACCATTTGGGAAAACACTAGTTTCAATTAATTTTAAGGCAGTAATAAAAATTAGGGATACAATTCCAGCTTTAATTCCATTTAAAGCCCAGTCTAAAAATTTAAACTTTTTATTCTTTTTAAATAAAAAATAACCTAAGGTAAGCATTAAAATCAATTGAGGAGTTACAAAACCTGCAGTTGCAAAAATAGCTCCAGGTAAACCCATAACCTTTTGACCAACAAAAGAAGCAGCATTTATAGCAATTGGGCCAGGCGTCATTTGAGAAATAGAAATTAAATCTGTAAACTCTATCATACTAATCCATTGATAATCATTAACTATATATTTTTCTATAAGAGGTAAGGAAGCATATCCTCCACCAAAGGCAAATACACCCATTTTAAAAAAGATAGCATAAAGCTGAAATAACTTAAGAATCACTCTTATTCCTCCTATTTGAAAGATAAAAAACTATAATGCCTAAAAAACCACAAAGTAGGATTAAATAAGCAGTATTAATCTTTAAAAAATATCCAAGATAAAAAATTAAAATTATTAAAGCAATTGTAAAAATAGGATATTTTTTATAGGAATTTTTAGCCATATTAAAAACAGTTAAAAGTAAAACAGCAGAAATAATCCCACTAATCCCATTAAGAGCTGAATTTATATAAAAATTATCCCTAAACTGATTATAAAAATTAGCAATTATTGAAAGAATAATAAGACAGGGACTAGCAGATGCAACTAAGGCTACAAGAGCACCAATAAAACCCCTAAGTTTGTAACCAGTTAAAATTGAAGCAGAAATTGCCATTGCCCCTGGACCACTTTGAGCAATTGCAACAATATCCATCATATCATCTTCAGGTATTAATTTTTTTTCATTAACATATATATCACTTATAACAGGAACAATAGTATAGCCACCACCAAAAGTAATAGCATTTATTTTAAAAAAAGTTATAAAAATATTTATTAAACTAAGATTTTTTGATTTATTATTTTCCATAAAATCACCTAAAAATATTATAACATAACATATTAGCATACCACTTTAAAAAAAAGTAAAACTATGCAATAATTAGTTAAAGGAGGATGTTATGGAAAAAATAGGTATAATAGGAGCAGGAAACATGGGTGGTGCAATAGCAAAAGCCCTAATAGCAAACAATAAACAGATAATAATATCAAACAAATCTTCTCAAAAATTAGAAAAATATAAAAATATAGAAAACGTTGAAATTACGAATTCAAATATAGATGTAGTAAAAAATTCAAAATATATAATATTAGCAGTGAAACCAAACATATACCAAATTGTAGCCAAAGAAATAAACAAATATTTAGATGATAGTAAGGTTTTAATATCAATAGCAGCAGGATTTACTATAGACAAATTAAACAAGTTATTTGTAGATAAAAAAATACTTATGACCATGCCAAATACACCAGCTATGGTAAATGAAGCTATGACAGCAATTTGTCCTAACGAGAAAGTAACTAAAGATGAGACTAAAAAAGTAGTAGAATTGTTTAACTTATTTGGTAAAGCTACTATCTTAGATGAAGGTCAATTTTCTGCTTTTGCAGCAGCCTGTGGTTCACTTCCAGCTTTTGTCTATATGTTTATAGAAGCAGCTGCAGATGGAGCAGTTTTAAATGGGATGAAAAGAGCAGATAGTTATGAATTTATAGCCCAAACAGTTTTAGGTTCAGCCAAAATGGTCCTAGACAGTAAAAATCATCCTGCTTATTTAAAAGATATGGTAACTTCCCCTGGTGGAACAACTATAGAAGGGGTAAAGATATTAGAAGATGAAGGATTTAGGTCTGCAATTATTGGCGCCATAAATGCAGCCGTAGAAAAACATAGGAATATGTAAGGAGGAAATAATATGAAAGATTTACTTATTTTTTTAGCAGATGGATTTGAAGACATAGAGGCATTAACAGTTTGTGATTACTTAAGACGTGCAGATCTTGAAGTGGACCTTGTGAGTATAAGTGGAAAAGAAAAAGTTAAGTCTGCTCATAATGTGACAATATTAGCTGATAAGACTTTTAATGAGATAAAGATAGAAGATTATAGAGCCTTATATATACCAGGTGGTTTACCAGGGGCTACAAATCTTGCTAGTAATAATAAGGTTTTAGAACTTGTAAAAATGTACAAAGAAGAAAATAAGACTATAGCTGCAATTTGTGCTGGACCTATTGTTTTAGATAAGGCTGGACTTTTAGAAGAAGACTCTTTTACTTGCTATCCAGGATATGAAAAAAACTTAAAAATTCAGAGTAGAAAAAATGAACCACTAGTGTATAATAATAATATTATAACTTCAATGGGACCTTCATTTGCCCAAGTACTAGCCTTTGAGCTTATAAAAGTTTTAAAAGATGAAAATACTTCTAATGATATTAAAAAAGATACCCTATTTACAAATCTTGTAGATTTTATAAAAGAGGATAAAGTTAAATGATGTATGAAGGTTTTTTAACTGATGTAGATGGAATAAAATTAGGACATGCCCAAGATGAAAAAGCCTTAACTGGAGTGAGTCTTGCAATATGTCAAGAAGGGGCAGTATGTGGAGTAGACGTTAGAGGATCAGCTCCAGGAACAAGAGAAACTGACCTATTGAAGGCAGAAAATCTTGTAGAAAAAGTTCATGCAGTAAGCTTAAGTGGAGGATCAGCCTACGGGCTTGATGCTTCTTCTGGAATAATGAACTATCTTGAAGAAAATAATATAGGAATGGATGTTACAGTTTGTAAGGTTCCCATAGTAGTGGGTGCTGTAATATTTGATTTAGCAGTTGGAAATCCTTTAGTTAGACCAGATAAAGATATGGGTTATAAGGCAGCTTTAAATGCAAAATATGATGACAAATCGCAAGGATGCCTTGGTGCAGGTATGGGAGCAAGTGTTGGAAAAATTTTAGGAAATGATTTTTCAGTAAAATCTGGAATTGGTCAAGCATCAATTAAAGTAGGAAATCTTGTAGTATCAGCTATAACAGTATTAAACGCTTTTGGTGATATATATGACTATGAAAAAGGAATAAAAATAGCAGGACCTTATGATAGAAAAAAGAAAAAATTTCTAGATACTTTGGAAATATATCAAGAAAAAGCAAGTGATTATAATGCTTTTAATAGAGCAACAAATACAACAATTTCTCTAGTTGCAACAAATGCGAAATTGACAAAAGCAAATTGCAACAAGGTATCTCAAATGGCACACGATGGATATGCTAGAAGCATTAATCCAGTACACACCATGTTTGATGGGGATACTATATTTACTATGGCAACAGGAGAAGTTGAAGCAGATATATCCATGGTTGGTTCACTGGCAGCCAAGGTAATATCAAGAGCAATAGCAAACGGAGTCTATAGCTCAAAATCATTAGGTGGGCTAATATCCTATGGAGAAATAAATTCATAGATTTTAGTAAATAAATTTATTGAAGGGTATCTTAAAGAACCCTATCAGGAGGTAAAAAATGAGAAATTCAAAGAACAGAAAGTTAGTAATAGCATCTATGCTAGGAGCAATAACCATAGCTTTAGGGTTGACTCCTTTGGGTTTTATACCACTGGGACTTATTAATGCAACAACTATGCATATACCAGTAATAGTTGCAGGTATATTAGAAGGGCCAATAGTAGGTATGGCAGTTGGATTAATATTTGGCTTATCAAGTATATTTAATGCTATAACTAGACCTACACCAGTTTCAGTAGTTTTTTTAAATCCACTTATTTCAGTTCTACCTAGAATACTAATAGGCTTGGTTTCATACTATGTATATAATTCAATTAGATTAGTAGGAAAAGATAAGTCTAAAAAAATCTCTATAGGTTTGTGGGTAGTAATTATATCAATGTTATTATATTTACTTTATAAAAATATAGTTACTGATGCCAAAACTTTAACAATAGTCTTAAGTGTAATATTACTTATAGTAGCTATTGGAATGTTATTTTTAACTAAAAATTACAAGGGTGATTTATCGGTTATGTGTGGAGCACTTATGGGCTCTATGACCAATACCATATTAGTTTTAGGCGGAATTTATATAATTTATGCTCAAAAATATATGGATATTATAGGTAGACCAGTAGCAGAGGCAAAAACAGCTATACTAGGTCTTATAATAACATCGGGTGTTCCAGAAGCCATTATAAGCGTTGTAATAACAACATCAGTAGTAAGAGCTATGACTCTAAGTAGAGGTAAATAATGTTACTTGCAATAAATATAGATAATAAAGATATTAGTTTTGGGATATTTAAAAATGATAATTTAATAACAAATTATAAAATTAAAACTGATAATAAAAAGTCTTCAGATGAACTTTATATATTATTTAAACTTTTAATTTCTGAAAAAATTCAAATAGAAGAAATAACAGATGTTATAATATCATCTGTTGTGCCCGAAATGAAAGAAACCATTATTAAAATGGTAAAAGATCATTTTAATAAAGATCCTATTCTTATAGGCGTAGGCGTTAAAACAGGCCTTAATATAAAATGTGAAAATCCAAAAGATGTGGGATCTGATAGGATAGTAAATGCAGTAAGTCTTATAAAAAGATTTGGAGGTCCTGGAATAGTAGTTGACCTTAGTTCGGTTATAACTATAGATGTAATAGGAAGTAAAAATGAATTTTTGGGAGGTTTAATTTTACCAGGAATTAAAATATTTCAACAATCGCTATCAATTTATAGTGCAAAATTACCAAGAGTGGAAATTGTAGAACCAAGTAAAGTAATTGGGAATACAACAACAAAAGCTATTCAATCAGGGATATATTATTCTTATAAAAATATATTAAATGGGATAATAGAAGACATAGGATTAGAATTAAAGTTGGATCTAAATGATTTAAATATTGTAATAACAGGAGAATATAGTGATTTTGTAACTAAAAATGCAAAATATAAATTTAAAATAGATAAAAATCTTACCTTATATGGTTTGAAAATTTTATATGATATAAATAAATAGGACTAGCTAGTCCTATTTATTTATGTATAATAACTATAATTAGACAAACTCTATAAAGGATAATCAATATCATGAATAGTCATAAAGAAAAAGAAATAACAAAGCATTTAAATAATTTTCCACTTTCCCTAGTAATGAATAATTTTATTAATATATTATAACTACTATACTTACAGGAATAATAGCAAGAATATCATTAGGGGTTATAGCACAAACAGAAGCTGTATCAAATTTAATAAATTCAATACTGGCCATAGTAGGAGTTGGAAGCCTTAGTTTCAACATATATTCATCAAAAGTAATAACAAAAAATAAAGCTGAATTTTAATCCTATTTTAAGTCAATTTTAATAATTAACTTTATAATAGGATTAATTTTTATGATTCTTGTAAATGTCTATTCCAAAAATATATTAGCATATTTATATGCCTTTAAAGGAGATATATTAAGGATTTCATCTATCTATTTTAAAATAATGTCCATAGAAATTTTACTAACAATGGTAAATTTCTCTCTAACAAATTTTTTAAAGGTAAGTAATAAGACAAAAAGCATAATGATAGTAGGAATGATAAGTGGAATTTTTAACTTAATAGCATCCTTTGTTTTAGTTTATTATGTATTTTCAGGAAAAGCTAGAATATACGGAATAGCCATAGCTTCTGTTTTAAGCAATTTAATCCAATCTTTATATTATATCTATATAGTAAAATTTGAAATAATAAAAGCTTTTAAAGTAAAAGCAAGTAAAATTATTTTTTTAATAAAAAAAAGTATTCCTTTAGTAATTCAAGAATTTTTAGAAGGTTCAATCTTTATGCTAGGAGTAACAACCTTTATAAGTCAAATATCCTTAAAATTATTTGCAAGTTATAGTTTAAGTATGAAACTAGTTTTCATAGCCTTAGCTCCAATGTATATGTATGCTAATTCTGTAATAGTTTCATTAGGAGAAAGTATAGAAAAAAGAAGATAAAGATGCTTTAAAATTAATACGAAAAATTGCTACAAAAATAATTTTTGGATTTTATATTTTATTAGACTTAGTATTTTTATTATTTAGAGAAAAGATAATTTTTATTTTTACAGACAAAGTAAATTTAATAAATAACTCAAAAATAATTTTGCCTAGTATTTTATTCTTTTCAAGCTCAAATATTCTTTGAAATAAGTAAGTATTTACTTCAAACTTCAGGAGAAGAATTAAAAGTACTTAAAATCACAGGATTTGTGAATCTTATAATTTTTATAATAATAGCATATATAAATATAAAGGGAAAAGTAAGTTTAAATATAATTTTAAGCTTATTAGCAATAAATTACTTAATACTAGCCTTTATAAGATGAAAAGAGGGTATATAGTAAAAAAGTTTTAATAAGGAGTGTTAATATGTGCATTATAGATAAGTTAGATATTGAAAATTTACGAGATTCGTTAAATGAGCATGGTAAGAGTATAGTAATTTTTCTTATTATTTTATTAATAATAGTAATTTTTCTAGTAGTAAATCAATCTAGAAATAATTTAGCTATTTTAAATATTAGCTCTTATTTATAAAATTTAGGAAGTGAGGATATGAAAATATTACTAACAGCCTTTGATGCCTTTGGTGGAGAGAAGATAAATCCTGCCTTAGAAGCAATTAGAATATTACCAGAAAAATTAGATAAAACAGAAATTATAAAGTTAGAAATACCAACAATTTATAAAAAAGCTCCACAAAAAATTATAGAAAAAATTGAAGAAGTAAATCCTGATGTTGTTTTATCAGTAGGTCAAGCTGGAGGATACTCATCAATAAAAGTTGAATTTATTGGAATTAATTATGCTGATGCTAGAATTCCTGATAATGAAGGTAAGCAAGCTAAGGGTGAAAAAATATTTGAAGATGGTCAAAATGCTTATTTTTCAAATTTACCAGTAAAAGCCATAGTAGAAAATTTAAGAGAAAATAATATACCAGCTAACCTATCTTATAGTGCAGGGACCTTTGTATGTAATGATGTTTTATACAGTATTCAATACTATATAAATAAATTTAATAGAAATATAAAAAGTGGCTTTATCCATGTTCCCTACACACCAGAACAAGTAGTTTCAAAATCAGATGGAACCCCTAGTATGTCTCTTAATATAATTTCAAAAGCAATAGAAATAGCAATAAAAACTATAGCAAGTATGGATGAAGATATAGAGATTTCTATGGGGAAAACCGAATAAAAGAAAAAAACTAGCAGAATTTCTGCTAGTTTTTATTATTAGAGTTTTCATTTTGAGAATTATCAGCTTGATTTTCACTTTCAAGACCTGGTTCAATTTGAATATTATCTGTTGGATCAGCAACCTCTACAAAGCTTAAACCTGGAGTTAGTAAAATCTTTTGTCCATCCAAAGTTTTAAAAATTGTTTTAGAAGCTGCGTCTGTCTTTTCCCAAACTATATCAATTACTTTTCCAACAGTAAATAATTTACCTTCTCCACTTCCAATATGATCAATAGTAAGGGTTTCTTTTGGCCCAGTGATAGAAGATTTAGCAAATTGAAGAATTATGTTTTTTGGCATAAGAGGAGAATTATCCCTCTCATCAACAACAGGCTCGCCATTTCTAATTGCTAGGTATGAATTGCTATCTGGAGCATATTCAAAAGTCATATTATAATGCTTGAAAAAATCTATAGAAAGCTTTTTAGCCTCAATATCTCCCATTTGCTTCTTAACATTATTAAGGTCAGAAGATATGTCAAAATTTAATTTTTTAACCTTATCTAGATTATCTAAGTATCCAAGCTCCTTAGATTTATCGTACATTAATTTATAGCTAGTATAGCCGTCGTGGGGTCTTCTTTTATTAACTTCCTTATTTCTATAAAAAGTACTACCCTCAAGATAAATTCCATCAAGGTCTTTTAGTCCAAGAGTTGGAATTTGAGCATACCCAGCGTCAGATCCTCCCCAATGTGCATAGATAGCATTAAACTCTTTAGCAGTATTAACAAAATAAGGTCTAGCTGACCTAACAGGACCTATAACATCTGCCTTGTCTTTCATAAAAAAAGCCAGAAATCTAGTAAATTCACCTTCAGCTTTAAACTCATATATTACTTCAGCAGAATTTAAACCAGATTGAGGAATAGCATCTGGATGATTATCAAGCATTACAGCAAAGGCAGGTTGCAAAGAAATATCTTCCTCTACTTCAAGGCCACTTAAGGGAGAGTAGAATAATTCTTTAGTCTTTTCTGAATTGTCTATTTCCTTAATATTTGAATTATTAGAGCAAGAAGAAATTAATAAAACAGACAAAATAAGTAAAAATAATTTGATTTTTTTCATTTAATACTCCTTTAAATAAATTTATAGATAATATAATAATAAAAAGATTATAATTCCTATATATTAAGTTTAAATATAAAAGTAATAAATATCAATAAATAAATAAAAAAGCTCTCCTAATCAAATGAATACTAGAATAAGTATGATATAATTATCTTTAAGCTTGTAAAAACTTCAATTAAAGTTTTATAATTGAAGTTTTAGGAGGTTAAATAATGAGGTTAAATAAAAATAGAAATATAAACTTAACAGAAGGCTCAATTGTATCTGGAATAATTTATTTTGCTATTCCTCTGCTTTTGTCAAATTTCTTGCAACAATTATATAATACAGCAGACTTGATGATGGTTGGTAAGTTTGCAGGTAAAGAACCAATGGCAGCCGTAGGAGCAACAGGACCTGTAGCGAGTTTATTAATAGGATTATTCTTAGGTCTAACAACGGGAGCTTCTGTTGTAGTTTCACAATTTTATGGAAGTTCTGATAGGAAAAGTTTACATAATTCCATACATACAGCATATGCTGTATCAATAGTTGGTGGAATTATTTTATCGGCTATAGGCTATTTTTTATCTCCTATAATCTTATCTATGTTAGATACTCCAAAAGAAATTATTGGAGATGCTGTAACATATATGAGAATATTTTTTATAGGAGTCACTCCTCTTTTAATATACAATATGGGCTCAGGAATTTTAAGATCAATTGGAGATTCTAAAAGACCCTTTAACTTTCTATTAATATCAGCAATTATAAATATAATTTTAAACTATATATTAATAAGAATTTTTAATTTATCTATTTTAGGGTCAGCCTTATCCACTTTAATATCACAAATAATTGCAGCTATTTTAGTAACTTATAACTTAATTCATTCAGATAGAATTTTTAAATTAAATATAAAAGAAATTAAATTTTATAAAGATACCTTGGCACTTATATTTAAAATTGGAATACCAACAGGAATTCAATCTTCTGTTATATCATTGTCAAATGTACTTATCCAAGCAAAAGTAAATAGTTTTGGAGCAGAAGCAATAGCTGGGTTTGCTGCAGAAGGAAGAATTGATGGATTTATATTAATGGCAATTCAAGCTCTTGCCCTAGCAGCAACAACTTTTGCAGGACAAAATTTTGGAGCTAAAAAATTTAATAGAATAAGAGAAGGAGTTAAAATATCCTTGATTCTAGTTTTAACTACAGCAGCAAGCTTGGCAATAATAGGTAATATCTTCATAAGGCCGATAATAGGTTTATTTAGTAATGATGAAGAAGTTATTCAATACGGGGTTACATGTTTTAGGTATCTATCAAGTGGTTTTATAATATTTGGAGTCAGTGAAATATTAGGTGGATTTGTAAGAGGTGCAGGCAAGGCACTGATTCCTATGGTAATATCAATATTTTCAATGTGTGGACTTAGGATGATATGGATATATACAGCCCTTGAGGTTTGGACAAATATAGAAATAATTTATATATCATATCCTATATCATGGGTAGTAACTTGTATTTTAAATGCTTTGTATTTTAAATTTGGAAATTGGAGACAATAACTCATATAGTTCAACTAAAGGTGATTTTATTGAAAAGAAAATTTATTTATAATGTAATATTTGGGAAAATTAATTTTAAATTGCTATTTGATGGTATTTTAGTGGGAATTTTTTCAGGTGCTTTATCAGTTTTATATAGGTATATAATTTTTAATCTAGAAAAGATAAGAAATATTATTTTTCAAAGTGATAAAGTAATTTTAGTAATAGCAGGTTTTACACTTATGGGCTTGATAGTAAATTACTTGTTAAAATATTCTCCTCTTAGTGGAGGATCAGGTATACCACAAATAAGGGCAGAAATATTAGGAAAAATTTCCATGAAAGAAAATAGAATAATACCTTCTAAATTTATAGGAGGGTCAATGGCAGCCTTAGCAGGACTTTCATTAGGAAGAGAAGGTCCATCTATACAAATAGGGGGAGCAGGAGCAAAACTATTAGCTAAAATTTTAAAAAGAGATAGTGCTCATGAAAAATATATGATTAGTGCAGGAGCGAGTGCTGGCTTAGCAGCAGCCTTTAATGCACCTTTAGCAGCAACCCTATTTTCTCTAGAAGAACTTCACAAATCTTTTTCAGAATTTATCTTAATACCTTGTATAATATCTTCAGTAATAGCAAATGCTATATCTTTTTCACTAATGGGACAAGAAACAGCTTTTTCTTTTAAAGTAATTAAAAATTTTCCAGTAGATTTAATTTGGATAGTAATGATAATAGGAATATTTTCTGGCTTAATAGGAGTAATCTTTAATAAGGGGCTGGTCGGATTTCAAAAATTGTATAGGAAAGTTCAAGTTCCAGCTTATGTAAAACTTATATTTATATTTATATTAGCAGTTTTTATAGGATACAATTTTCATACAATAGTTGGAGGAGGACACCATCTAGTAGAGGAAATGGCTAGAGAAAACTATGGAATAAAAATACTTGTAATATTGTTATTTGCAAAGATGCTATATACTTTTATATCCTATGGAAGTGGAGTTCAAGGAGGTATATTTTTACCCGTTCTGGTATTAGGAGCACTTGTAGGACTTATATTCTTCAATATATCTAGTATTTTTATAAATATAGATGATCTATATGTTAATTTTATGATACTAGGAATGGCAGGAGTTTTAACTGCAGTTGTAAGAGCGCCTATAATGAGTATAGTTTTAGTAATGGAAATGACAGGATCCTTTTCCCAACTTTTAAATTTAACAATGGTTTCAATAGTAGCTTATTTTGTAGCAGATATGTGTAATGAAGAACCAATTTACGATTCTTTATTTAAAGGCATTATGGAAAGATTTAAAAATAAAACATCTAGTCAATCAAATCAATATAATTTAAATGAATATATAATTATGGATAATATGGATTGCATTAATTTAAGTTTAAGGGATGCCCAGTGGCCAGCACCTATGAATATAGTCTCAATTACAAGAGATGGTATTGAATTTGTCCCAACAGCAGAAGATAAATTATTAATAGGGGATAAAATTTTAGTTATAACTAATTCAGAATCAACTTTTGAAGTAGATAAATATTTCTTATAGATGAAAAATATTTTTACAAAAAGACTTAAAAATAGTATTATATAAAGAAGGTATTTTGATGATTTATAGTGATAAACTATCTTTTGATATCATGACATTAGATGATGTCTATGAATTTAAAAATTGGTCGAAACATAAAAGTAATCTATATCAAGATTATAATTTTGAAGAAACGACAGATCAAGAAATCTTAGAATGGTATAATTGGAAAAATAGAAAAAATTCAAAATATTATACTATTTTTTTAGATAATAAACCCATAGGTTATATTAGTTTTAAAAAACTAAATAAAATAAAAAAAAGTGCAATTTTAGGTCTTGTTATAGATCCTGGAAAGATAGAGAAAGGCTATGGAAAAGAAGCGTTAAGAATTATGCTAGACTTTTATTTTAACAAATTTAAGTTCGTTAAAATATTTTTGCTTGTAGCAAGATACAATAAAAGGGCTATAAATCTATATGAAAAATTTGGATTTAAAAAGTATTCATCATCTATAATGGTTTATCCAAATGGAAAACTAGATAAAAATAGCTTAGATTATATAGAAAATAAGGATAGTTTTATTAATATAATGGGAAAATTATTTTTTTACGCAGATAAGATGGTTTTAGATAAAAATACTTTCAATGAGGTGGTAAAATGTATTTCAAATTCAAAAAATTAAAAATGGATTTAGGAGACACCCCAGTTGAAAATATATTCCTTAATGATTATATGCCACAAGCGGATGGAAACTTTGTTAAAGTTTATTTAATGGGGTATAAATTAGCTAAAGACTCTGGTGGTCTTGAGGAGTTCAATTTTCGCTTACTAGCGGAACTACTTGGATTACTAGAGTCAGATGTTTTAAAAGCTTGGGATTATTGGGAAGAAGTAGGAATAGTAGAAAAAGAAATTAGGGAAGATGGTAAATTTAATATTATATTTTTAAGTTTAAAAGAAATATATATAGAGAATATATATACAAGCCCTAAGGAATCAGAAAAAATTGATAGAAATGACCTACTTGACGATAAAAAAATAGCTACTTTATTATCAACAGCAGACTATTTTATGAGAGGAAATTTAACCTTATCTCAAAAACAAGATATAGCAACATGGAGAGACACTTATAATATGCCAGTAGAAATAATAGAAGAGGCTTTTTGGTATTCAACAGAAGTGAAGAAAAAGGACTCCTTAAAATATATAGAGGCTGTTATAAGAAACTGGTCAAAAAATAACATAAGAACTAAAGAAGATATAGAGAAATCTTACAAGGAGCACGATGAAAGATACTATAGATTAATTAAGGTAAAAGATAGAATAGGAATTTCTAATAAATCTTACAATAATGTGGATTTTGAAACAGTAAATTCTTGGTTTGATAAATTGAATTTTTCTATGGAAATGGTAATGGCAGCTTGTGATAGATCTATAAATATAAATAATCCTAATCTAGGATATGTAAATAGGATATTAAATTCTTGGTTTGAAAAAGGCATAAAAACTCCTGATGAAATAAAAACTTTAGATAAAAAACCAAGCAAAAATAAAAAGACTAAATTTCATAATTTTGAGCAGTTGACAGATAAGTATAGCGAAGAAGATCTTGAAGAGCTAGCAAGAAAGAAAAGGGAAGTCTTTTATAAGAAATTAAGGTGATAAGATGAAGGATATTTTTAGGAAAATAGAGAGAGAATATGATGACATCAGAGAAGAAAATCAAAAAATTTTAAATACTCGAAAAGAAGAAATATACTTAAAAATACCTAGAATAGAGAAGATAGATCAATTAATTCTAAGACTAGCAATCCAAGCTTCTATATCTCAAGTAGAATCTCCATCAATGGAAGAACTAAGAAAAATTAATGAAGATATATATTCATTAAGGATAGAAAAAGAAGATTTACTTTTAAAAAATGGATATTCTAGAGACTATTTAGACTTACACTACGCTTGTAATAAATGTAAAGATAAGGGAGTTTTAGAAAATGGTCAAAAGTGTTCTTGCCTAAAATCAAAACTCTCAAGAGAATTATATGAAATAAGCAATATTTCATATACCTTAGAAAGAGAGAATTTTAATAGTTTTGATTTAAATATTTTTTCAAGAGAAATTTATCCAGCAGAAGAAATTTCTCCTAGAGAAAATATGGAAATGATATTAAAATTATCAAGAGATTTTATAAAAACATTTAATCAGAAAAATGATATGAACCTCTTGTTTTATGGAGCTACAGGCCAAGGTAAGACCTTTTTGTTAAATTGTATAGCTAAAGAATTATTAGATAGGAATGTTGGAGTTATATATCAAATGGCATTTAACCTATTAGATGTGGTTGAAGAAAGAAAGTTTAGAAGAAGTGATTTAGCTCAAAGAAAATACAATATGCTATTTGATTGTGAGCTTTTAATAATAGATGATCTGGGAATAGAATTAATTAATTCATTTTCGACATCTGAAATTTTTAATATAGTAAATACTAGAATTTTAAAAGGGAAGAAAACACTAATATCAACAAATTTATCGCCAAAAGAATTATCAAAAACCTATACAGATAGGGTATTTTCACGGGTATTTCATAAATTTATACCAGTAAAATTTTTTGGTGATGATTTAAGATTAAGAATAAATGAATAAAAAGGTGGGAAAAAGATGAAAATGTCAAAAAGAGTAAAAGAAGTACCTTATTCAGCAATAAGAAAATTAACTCCCCTAGCAAATGAAGCTAAGGAGAAAGGAAAGAAAGTTTATCATTTAAATATTGGTGCTCCTGATACAAAAACACCAGAGGAATTTTTTGATGCCCTAAGACAACTTCAAATGCACACACTTGAGTATGCACCATCAGTTGGATTAGAAGCACTAAGAGAAAAGACGTCTCAATATTATGCTAAAAGTGGTTTGCATTTTGATCCAGATAAAGAAATAGTAATTACAAATGGAGCAAGTGAGGCACTTTTATTTTCAATAATAGCAATAACAGATGTAGGAGATGCAATACTTACAACAAATCCTTACTATTCAAACTACTATACAGTATTTAAACAATGTGGAATTTCAATTCAAACCTTTAATACTACAGTAGAAAATGGATACAGCCTACCAAGTTATGAAGAAATATTATCTAATGTAACAGATAAGACAAGGGCAATACTCCTAGCCAATCCTTCAAACCCAACAGGGGCAGTTTATTCAGAAGAAGAAGTAAGAAGAATTGTCAAAGTAGCCAAAGAAAAAAATTTATTTATAATAGCTGATGAAGTATACAGAGAATTTGTATTTGATGGAGAAGAATTCTTTTCCTTTGCACAAATTGAAGATATAGACGACAGATTAATTTTACTAGATTCTATTTCAAAAAGGTTTGGAGCTTGTGGTGCTAGAATAGGATCAATAGCTTGTAAAAATGAAGAGCTTATGTCAGCCTTTATAAAACTAGCAACCAGCAGACTAGCAGTTTCAACAGTAGATCAAATTGGAGCAAGCCATTTATACGATGTAAGCGATAGCTATTTTGAAGAAATAAAAGAAATCTACCAAAAGAGAAGAGACGTCTTATATGAGGAATTAAATAAGATTGAAGGAGTAAAAGTATATAAACCAAAAGGAGCTTTCTATTTAATGCCTGAACTTCCAGTTGAAGATACAGATGATTTCGCAAAATGGCTTCTAACAGACTTTGATCTAGATGGAAAAACCATTATGATAGCTCCGGGATATGGATTTTACCATAATAGTAATGTAGGTAAAAAACAAGTTAGGATAGCCTATGTAATGGGAGAAGAAGACTTAAGAGATGCTATAAATATATTAAAGAAAGCACTAGAAGAATATAAGAAAATAGAAGAAAAATAAGAGGTAGTATAAGGTGAAAAATATAATTCAAAAAATTCTCATAATTTGTGTAATGATTTTTGTATTACTAGATTTTTTTGTAATTAGAAATGGCTTAAATATCGGTCAAATTACAAAACATGTGGGAAGTATAAAATATGCTTTAGTTATTATATCTATAATCTTAAGTTTAGTTTATGCTAAATTAGAAAATGATAAAATATTTAAAAATATATTTATGAGTTATATTTTTTTAGGGATTTTATATGGGATTTTTAAATTAAGAGGAGTTATTTAATAAAATACCTCATCTTAAAAAGTATAAAAATATAAATGATAGAATAAAAAAATTAACAAAAGATATAAAATTTAGTGCATCAATAAAACGGAAAATATTAATAATAAATTCGATTAAAAGGTCTATAATCTCTTAAATACAGATTATAGACCTTTTAAATTTTATTTTATTAACTCATAAATATATTTTTAATAATCTAAAGAACTCTCTACAAAAAAATATATAAACAAATGCCAAATCTAGATATACTTCATATAATTTTATTTCTTATCTAATTTGTTTATTTTATATCAAAAATTTTATTTATGTAGTTCAACTATTTTTATCTATCTTATATTTTTACTTTAACTCAAAAAATATCTTATTTTTTGATGTTTTAACCTAGAACAATATATTTAACTTTTTAAAAAGAGAATAATTCTGAATTTAAACATTTATTTTTTTTACCATAATGATATAGTAGAAGTTTTTTTAATGCAAATGGTGTTAACAAAGATAAACTCCTAGGAGATTTAAATTCACTTAAAGATATGAGAATTCTTGTAAAAGAAGATGAAAGAAGAGAATTTAATATGATATATGGTGGTATATTTTTTGTAGGCTTAATTTTATCTACAATGTTTATTCTTGGAACAAGTCTTGTAATTTATTATAAACAACTTTCAGAAGGATATGAAGATGTTAAGAGGTTTAGAATCTTTAGAAGGGTTGGAATGACAGAAAAAGAAGTTAAAACTTCCATAAATAGTCAAGTAAGGACTGTTTTCCTACTTCCTCCTATAGTTGCTGGTGTTCATATGTGTGCTGTTTTTCCTGTCATTAGCTTTATGCTGAATATACTTGGTGTATTGGTTACTAAGTATAAGATCATTGCATTTTTAATAGTTTATATAGTCTATCTTTTATTTTATTTAATAGTTTATAAATTAACATCTAGAGTTTATTATAGAATAGTTTCTAAATAGTTTTTTATTTGCGAGTCCTAGATTATTTCTAGGGCTTATTTTTAAATTTTAAGAATTTAATCTTAACTCCTTTATCCTTTAATAGAATTTTTATAAGTGATAAAATGTATAGAAAGTAAGATTTTATTTTTGATATAAATCTTGAAAGGAGAATTTAGTATGATAGATAAACCAAGGGTTTTAGTAAGTAGGTGTTTAGGATTTAGCCCTTGTAGGTATGATGGGCAAATTGTAAATGTTCCTTTTGTAAAGTCTTTAGAAAGTTATGTTGATTTTATTAAGCTTTGCCCAGAAGTGGAAATAGGCTTAGGTATACCTAGGCCGTCTATTCGTCTTGTGAAGAAAAATGGAGTTTGTGAACTTTACCAACCAGAAACTGATAAAATTGTAACTAAGGAAATGGAAGAGTATTCTTGCAAGACTTTAGAGGGAATAGAAGTAGAAGGAGCTATTTTGAAGGGCAGATCGCCTACTTGTGGTATTAAGGATGTAAAAGTTTATTATAGTTTTGAAAAGGGACCTAGTTCAAGTAAGGGAATAGGTAAATTTGCTGAAAAAGTATATGATTATTTTCCTTATGCAGCAGTTGAGGAAGAGGGAAGATTAACTAATTTAAGTATTCGTGAGCATTTTTTAATAAAGTTATTTACAAATATGAGGTTTAAAAATAGCAAAGAATTAGGGATAAAAGGTTTGATAGATTTTCATACTAAACACAAGTATCTTTTTATGATGTACAATCAAGAAAAATTAAAAGTATTGGGTAATATTATAGCTAATCAGGATAAAATGCCCTTAGAAGATGTATTTAGTAAATATGAAGAAAATTTAATTTTACTTTTAGATGAACCAATAGAAAAGAGTAGGGCTATTAATTCTTTAATGCATATTTTTGGATATTTTTCAGATGACTTAAAGAAAGAAGAGAAAGATTTTATTTTAGATAGTTTTCATAAATTAAGAGAAGATCAATTACATTTAGGAACTTTAATTCATTTAATGAAGGGTTATGTAATTAGATCTGGGAAAGACTATTTATCAGAACAATATTTATGGGAACCCTTTCCCGAAGAACTTTTAGATATAAGAGATTCTGGAAATAAGTAATTACATTTTAAAGATTTAGTTAAATTTTATATTTAAATTATTATAAAAATATATATTAAAACTTCAATAAAATTAGAGGTAGAAAATTAAATCCACCTCTATTTTTTACTAGCAAAAAGCATATTAATTTTTATTTAAACTATTTTATTTTTTAAATCTTTTTGCAATCGCCCACTTAAAAAAAGTCCAACCTGGTTTTGGATCATCTAGTGCCCAAGTAGAGTTAACTTTTTTAAATCTGTAGTCAGAAATTATTTGTCCAAGAGTCATTTGTTTAGTGGCTAAATACTTTCTTATAGCAGGGATATCTTCGTATTTATACTTCCAGTAGACTTCCTTATCTTCCTCTATAATAGGACCACTATATGGCTCTCCTATAGAGTCTAAGAAGTACATCATTGGTGTGTTCATACCCATATAACATTGAAGTTCTGTAAAATTAACGAATCTTACATTGACTTCTACAAGATATATTATACCAGTATTTTCATCTCTTTTTAATTCGACTTCTGCAAATCCCCTATATTTAACATGTTTAAATAAGGGAACACAAATATCATAAAGTTCAGGGATATAGTGTTGTTTCGCATAAGTACTTGCTCCAAAATTAACTGGCCACTGTCTTATTTTATTAGTGGTCATATAGGATATAACTTCTTGATTTTTATCCATATATACATCAAATGAATAGCAATTAGTTTCAGGGCCCTTAACAATTCTTTGAACAAATACTTCTTGATTATCTTTTTTGCACAATTCTATTTTTTCAATAAGTTCTTCTTCTGAATTAACAAAAAATACTTTTGAACGATATTGATTTACAAAAGGCATAGAATCCTTAGGTTTTACTATACAAGGATAACCAAGTTCTTCGGTAACTCTACTATATAAGTTTTCAGCATCCATTGGTATTATTTCTGGTGTTTTAATTCTAAGGGGTTGTGTATATTTAAGTAAATTTTCTTTATCCATTAAATCTACAAGAAGTCCTTTTATTTGGTTAGGCCATAAGTAGTATTCTTTAAGCTCATCGAAATTAGCTTCCATGAACTCTACATAAAGGTCTGCTGTAGGGATTAAAACTGGTTTATGAGCTTGTTTTTTAGAATATTCTATTAAAAACTTAACTAATTCCTTTTCTTCTTTTTTATAGTGTGGTCCTATTAGTCTTTCTCTAACATATTTAGATACTCCATAGTGACTTTCTTCATAATCTACTGTAGTTACTTTTACACCATTTCTACCTAGATTTCTAACAACTGAAAGACCTATATAATAATTTGTACCAAGCACAACTGCTTTATGCTTATATTTCATAAATGATCACTCCTATATAATTATGTAAACATTATACCATTTTTATATAAAAAAGTTATTTTTATTTAAAAATGGATATAAATTAAAGTAGAGGTTAATAAATTCGATATAAATAGATATGAATATAGGAGGAATAAAATGAATATTACATTTGGCGGAGATGAAATGCATCTACTAGGTAAGGAAATTAAAGTTGGGGATATGGCTCCAAGTTTTAAAGCTGTAAAACCAGATTTATCAGAGTTTAATTCAGAAGATTACAAGGGGAAAATCATTGTTTATTCAGTAGTACCTTCAATTGACACTGGAGTATGCTCTTTACAAACTAAAACTTTTAATGAAGAGGCGACAAAATTATCAGAAGACGTTGTAATTATAACTGTATCAAACGACCTACCATTTGCTCAAGGAAGATTTTGTGCAGCCGAGGGAATTGAAAATGCAATGATAGTTTCTGATTATAAAGATCATGAGTTTGGAGAAAAATATGGATTTTTAATTGAAGAATTAAAAATATTAAGCCGTGGTATTGTAGTTGTAGATAAAGATGGAAAAGTTTCTTATGTTGAATATGTTTCTGAAGTAACTAATGAAGTTGATTTTGACGGAGCTATAGAAGCTGTAAAAAAATTAAAATAATATGAATATAAATATTATTTGTGTTGGGAAAGTAAAAGAAAAATATATTAAAGATGGTATTAATGAGTTTTTAAAAAGACTTTCTGTTCATGCGAATACTAAAATTATTGAAGTTTCAGATGAATCAGCTCCTGAGCGACTTTCTGAAAGTGAAATGGAAATAGTGAAAAATAAAGAAGGAGATAGGATTTTAAAGCACATTAAGGATAATGACTACCTTATTAGCCTTGAAATAAAGGGTAAAAAATTATCCTCAGAAGTTTTTGCAAAAAAAATAGAGGATCTTCAAATTCATGGAGTATCAACTATTACTTTTGTAATAGGCGGTTCTTTAGGTCTATCAGATGAAGTTATAAAAAGGTCAAATTTTAAACTTTCTTTTTCTGATATGACTTTCCCTCACCAATTAATGAGGCTAATCCTATTGGAGCAAGTTTATAGAGCTTATAGGATTATTAATAATTTTCCATACCACAAGTAAATCGGACATATTCTGATAAACTTAAGAGTATATGAACTTTATCCATAGATGTTGAGAAAAAATTTAAAAATGTGGATAAAAATTTTAAAAAATTAAATAAATGTTAATAACTTAAATAAGTCTAGTTTGAACTAGACTTATTTATTTTCTTCTATAAACTTGTTAATTATTTCAATTGTTTCTTCTATATAGGACTCACTTGTAGGGTAGCCTACAACTAAATGACCATGTTCTTTTACCTTACCTATAACCATTTGATTTCTATATACCTTATTTTCTCCTGTTCCAAGATATCTCATATCTGTTATTATACCTATAATAGTTCTTGGGAAATCTTTTATTCCATATTCTTCCTCTAGTTCTTTTATAAGACCATACCCCATAATTTCTGCTGATACTCCAGGATCAATTGCTATACCATCAAGACAGGCTATTAGGATATTTGCTTTTTTAAGTTCAGCTGTATCTGCCTTTGATATACCTATGTCAGTTATGGCTTCATCATTATTTTTTTTATCATTTATGGAATCATTTCTTTGTGGAACGTATAGCTTAAGGTTTGTGTTTTCTTCTATTTTCCTTGCCATCATCTCCGTCCAAGTAAACATGGCAGCATTGAAAAAGTGTGATGCAAGGTAAGCTCTAAATTCTTTCATTCTTCCTCCTAATTACTTTTCATATTGGCAAATAAAATTATTACTATAAAATGTACTATTGAAAAGGTTGCTATTAAATAATAGTCATTCATAGTTAAATTATTTAAAAGATAATCTATAATTACTTTAAAACTTTTTATATCCCAAGAATTAAATCTTAAAAATCTGCCTATATAAATTGCTAACCCGCTCATACCTGATACTAATACTAACAATATAAAGCTTGCAATTTTATATCTATAACATCTTACTGTTTTTAGCATATTAATAAAACTTTCAAAACCCAGTATAAGTGATAGGGTAACCATAAGGCTATCACAACTTAATTTTATCCACTTACTTAATTCAAGACTATAAATGGCTTTGGCCGATACTATTTCATAATATTCTAAGCTTTTTATGTGTATAAGATCGGTAAACATATAAATAGTATTTGGATAAAAAAGAATAGTAATTATTAAAGATAAGGCACAAATAGCATATTTATTTTTATAACTTAAACTGACATTACTCATAATATAAGCAATAAAAGACAGACCCACATTAAATATTAAGTATCTTCTATTTATATCAAAATAAATAATTAAACTACTAAGAACTATATAAATTATTAAATAAATAAAAATTTTTTTAAAATTTCTTACACTTTCTTGATTCATAGTTTTCTCCTTAGACTCATTTTAAGTAAAGTTTAAACTTAAGTCAATGAAAATAGAATATTAAAATAAACTATAATTTTATTATTATTGGGTATAAATGAATAAAATAAAAAACATTAAATGGGAAACAATAAATGGAGGTAATTTAAATGACAGATGAAAATAAAAAAGATAGTATGACAGAACAAAAGAAAAAACAAATTGATGCAAGGTTAGAGCAAGATAATCAAATGGATTATCAAGATCAACCAGCTGGTGATGTTTATTCAAAGGCTAAAAATAAAGATGCTGAAACAGGAGTAGAAAATCCAACAGAAGAATCTGTGGAAGAAGCCAAAGAGTGGGTAGATGAACACAATCAAATGTAAACTATAGACAGTGGACATGTCCACTGTTTTTTGATAAAGGAATATAATGGATAAATTAATATTAGACTCAATTTATGAATTTAGAAATCCAATTTTAGATAAATTAATGGTATTTATAACTAATTTAGGAACAGCTGGTGTAATTTTTATTATTATAGGTCTTGTGTTTTTTATAAAAAAGTCTACTAGAAAAATTGGATTAACTATATTAGTAAGCTTAGTTTTTTGTTTGATTTTTGGTAATTTCATATTAAAACCTTTAATTGCAAGGCCAAGGCCCTATAATTTTGCTGAAGTTAATATATTAGTTAGAGAGTTAAAGGATTTTTCATTTCCTTCAGGACATACTTATTCAGCCTTTGCAACAGCATTTTCTATATTTTTTTATAATAAGAAAAATTCTATTCTTTTTTTTGTATTTGCATTTATTATGGCTTTTTCAAGACTGTATTTATATGTTCATTATCCAAGTGATATTTTAGGTGGAATTTTCTTAGGTCTTTTTTCCGCTATTTTAGGATATAAATTAGTGGAGAATTTAAGAATAACAAAGGGGCTTGGAATTTAAAGTCTCTTTTTTATTATATGTAATGGAAAAAATACATCGAATTTACATAAATTTTACCTAAAAATGATATGGTAAGATAGAGTTAAAATAGGGGGAAATAATGACAGATACTAATAGATTTGGAGTAATAGACATAGGTTCAAATACAATAAGATTTAATATGTATAGAGAACAGAAGAAAAAGTATAAGGTTATTTCTAGTAAAAAAACCTTTGCTGGTCTTAGCTCTTATGTTGAAGAGGATGAACTGAGCAAGGCAGGAATTAAGAAAGTAATAAAAATTTTAAAAAAATTTAAAGGTATAATTGAAGAATTTGATTTAGACGAAACTTATATATTCGCAACTGCAGCAATTAGAAATGTCAGCAATTCTAAAGAGGTTGTCGAAGAAATAAAAGAAGCTACAGGACTTGACATAAATGTCTTAAGTGGAGAGTTAGAAAGTTATTGTGATTTTCTAGGGGCCAGTCTAGAAAAGGATATAGAAGAAGGTTATATTATAGATATAGGTGGAGGAAGTACGGAAATAATACTTATAAATAAGGGAAAATATAATGATTCTGTAAGTATTAAGGAAGGGTCTTTGTCCTTATTTAAAAAATTTGTAAGTGAAATTATACCTAGTCCTCAAGAAGTTGATTCTATGAGATACTATATAGCTAATATATTAAATGACTACCCTATACCAGTATATAAAACTAATAATTTTTATGGTATAGGTGGAACGGTTAGGGCAAGTGGGAACATAGCCCAGGAAGTTTTTGAAAAAGACACTAATAAACATATATATGTAACCGATGCCCAAAATTTAATAGAAAAGTTTGTAAACAGAGACTCTAAAACTTTACACAAGGCTTTACAAGTGAGTCCTGATCGTATTCACACTCAAGTACCAGGGATGATAATACTCGACGAAATAATGAGAAGACTGAATATGGGTGAGGTTGAAATTTGTAAGAATGGAGCTAGAGAAGGATATATTTATTTAAGAAGAGAGGAAATGTAAAATGGAACATGATTATACTTTTACGCAAAATAGGGAACTATCTTGGTTAAAATTTAATCAAAGAGTTTTAGCAGAAGCCTTAGATGAAAATGTCCCACTTTTTGAAAAATTAAATTTTCTACAAATATTTTGTTCTAATCTAGATGAATTTATAATGGTAAGAGTCGGGAGATTAACAGATTTAAGTCTACTAAAAGACACTAAGCCTGATAAGAGAAGTGGGTTGAGTCCAAAAGAAGAGCTTAAATTAATATTTGATAATTTAATAGACTTATATAGGGAGAAAGATAGGGTTTTTTCTTTTGTAGAAAATAAATTCAGGGAGAAAGGAATATATAATTTAGAAATATATGAGTTGACAAAGGCGCAGAGAAAGGCTATTTATAAATATTTTGAAGAGTATATACAACCTATCCTATCTCCTCAGGTAATAGGCTTTGAGCATCCATTTCCATTTTTAGAAAATGGTTCTGAGTACTTAATCTTAGAGCTAGAAAAAAATGGGGAAAGAAGATTTGGGTTAATGGCTTTACCAGATATAATTCCTAAAATTGTTAA
>JBQDBK010000005.1:0-117087 GCA_052090825.1 Peptoniphilaceae bacterium
TATAAAAGTCTATGGAAGTATAGCTTGACTATCGTCCATAGGCTTTTTATTTTTTTAATTATTTATTAATAAAATTTTGAATTTTAATTATAAATGTAATATAAATAATTTTAAAAAGTGTACTCGATTTTAAATATTTTTAATAGAATCCTATTAATTTATTAGAAATCAATAAAAGAAATAGAAACTTATTTACTATTATCGTTTAAAAATTTATATTTTATCAACAAATATTACAAAAATAAAAGTTTTATATAAAATCTTAATAGTACTTTACAAGGAAATGCTTTTCATGTATACTTTAGCTAACGAATAATAATGAAAGGATGATAATATGAAAATTACATTAGACATGATTCAAACGATAGGATTTGCAGTTTGCCTATTATTAATAGGGAGGGTGTTAAGAAAAAAAATTAATTTTTTAGAAAAATTTGCAATTCCAGCCCCGGTAATAGGAGGATTTTTATTTGCAATTATTAACTTATTTTTTAATTTGTCAGGGAAAGTATTAATTGAATTTGATACTACATTACAATCATTTTTTATGGTAATATTTTTCACAAGTGTAGGTTTTGGAGCTAGTATACAAATACTTAAAAAAGCTGGACCTAAAGTGCTGATTTTTCTTATATTAGCTGGAACTTTATGTATCTTGCAAAATGGTTTGGCACTTGGATTATCAAATGTCGTAGGAATAGATAAAGGGCTTGCACTTATGACAGGTTCTACACCTATGACTGGTGGACATGGGACATCTGCTGGGATAGCTCCTTTAGTAGAAAAAGCTGGAGTTGTTGGAGCTGAAACAGTTGCTTATTCAGCAGCTACATTTGGTCTAGTTGCTGGTTCACTAATGGGAGGACCTTTAGCTAATAAGTTAATAAAGGGTAGAAATTTATTAGCGAGTAGAAAAAAAGAAGATGAAGTTGATTTAGATGAATCTTTGCTAAAATCTAAAGAAAAGTTACTAAATGGAGATAAAATTTTAAGGGCTTTCTTCGTAATATTAGTAGCTATGTTTTTAGGCAGTTACTTAACAATGTTATTAAATTCTATAATCAAGAATTTTACTGATATGGCAAAATTCCCTTCATATATTGGACCTATGATACTTGCCATTTTAGGAAGATATATTTCTGATAAAGGAACTAATATAGTTCCTATAGAAGAAGTGGATATAGTTGGCAATGTTGGACTTAATTTATTTTTAGGTATGGCTTTGATGAATTTGAAATTATGGGAGCTTATTGATTTAGCAAAACCTTTAATAATTTTATTATTAGCACAAGCAATATTAATAGCTTTGTTTGCTTATTTTGTAACATTTAAGGTAATGGGTTCTAATTATGATGCTGCTGTACTAGCGGGTGGTCATTGTGGTTTTGGAATGGGAGCTACTCCTAATGGAGTTGCAAATATGGAGTCTATTTGTGAAAATTACACTTATTCAAAAACAGCTTTTTTTGTATTACCTATAGTTGGAGGCATGTTTATTGATTTTGTAAATATTTTTATAATAATAATATCTTTATCATTCATTTAAGTAATAAATATTAGAATTAAATTTAGAGTAAAAATTAGTGTAAAAAATTTAAGAGGTGGTTTAAGTGAAGAATTTTAAAATAGGTTTTTTTGATAGTGGTGTAGGGGGATTATCTGTATTAAAAGAAGCTTTAAGAATTCTATCAAATGAAAATATGGTGTATCTAGGAGATACAAATAGAGTTCCATATGGTGTTAGAAGTTCAAAAGAAGTGGAAAAATTCACACTAGAATGTATTGAATTTCTAAAAGGAAAAAACTTAGATGCATGTGTTATATCTTGTAATACTGCTACTGCTTATGGATTAGAAAAATCAAAAAAATTTTTTGAATTTCCAATTATTGGAGTAGTTGAACCGGCGTGTGAATATGCTCTAAGCTCAACAAGAAATGGGAAAATAGCACTTATTGCAACAAATGGAACAGTAAAAAGTGGTATATATGAAAATACAATTTATGATTTAAATCCCAATATAGAAGTTAGGTCAATAGGATGTCCTGATTTGGTAATGGCTATAGAAAATGGACATATATCTGATGATTATGTTTATAATTTAATAAAAAATTACTTAAAAGATTTTGGAGGATATGATTATGATACTTTGATTTTAGGATGTACACATTTTCCTCTAGTTAAGCAAGTATTTAAAAATTTTTTTAGTGAAGATTCAAAAAATATAAATATAGTTGATCCTGCTATAAATACTGTAGATAAACTTAAAAATATTCTTGAAGATAAAAACAGTAATGAAATTGGTTCACCTAAAAAACAATTTATCGATTTTTATGTTACAGGAGATGTTAATAAATTTAAAAATACAGCTCTGAAAATTATTGATACAGATAATAAGAAAGTAACTTTTAACAAAGTTAGGCTATAAATTATAAGTATTTAAATTTGAGCTAATATCATGTAATTAATAGAAATTTTAGTTAAAATATTTATTAATTAAAGAAAGTATTAGCGTTTCTATATCAACGATGAGGACTTATTCATGAATAAGTCCTTTTTTATTTATATTCATATTTTATTAAAGTTTGAATTAATTATTATTGTAATATTTTCGTAAACAAATTCTATTTTCTGAAGGAGTTTTAATTAATGTATCGAATTCTAGATTTTTCTCAGTCTTAAGTTTACTTTATATAACATTTATTAACTCTCTTTAGGTAACTTATAATAAATCTAGTTTCTTTTGGGAAATAATCTTAACAAATCATTACTATTTTCATTAGTTAATCTTTATAATATATTCACTATCAGTAAAATAAAAAAGCTTATCATATGGTTAAGCCACTTGGAAGTAGCTATTATAATATTAAATTTTTATATTGTTTATTATCATATTAAATTGTTTTGTCTTTATAAGATGATACTTCTAAAAACTTTTATTCATCTAATTGTATACGGTTTCAAAGTTATGGGTAGTTGATAGGCTTTTGTCTAAAATCTGTTCTAGCGAAAATGCAGTTTTTAATTTTTTCAAGTGTTTACTAGAATTTTCATTAAATTTTGGAATATTATAGGTAGTATATCATTTCTTTGACTATATACTTATTGATGAGAGATAATATCCTAATGTACTTCGTATTTTTCTTTTTGAATTTATCTATTTATTAAGAATTTTTATTTTATTCTATTGGTTTGTGTTAATGTAGCTATGATTTATAGTAATTTTCTTTAAGTATATACTTTCTTATAATTGTATTTCATATGGATAACTTCGTTATGAGTTTTTCACTATTGTTGATTTTGATTTATTATCATTTTTACATCAATATTTTTCATTGTTTTTATTCTATAGTTAGTGGACTTTTCTTGAAATTTTTCATACATGACTATTTAAAGTTATTATTCATTAAATTTTTTAAAAAACTTTTTTCAATAGTATGGGATTTGTATGTTTCGAATTTATCTTGGTTATATTTTTAATTTAGTTGAAACAGATTCCATATAATTAACAAAAAGTTTACTATTATAGTGTATAGGTTTTCCTAAATAGGAAAGATTTCCTCCTAACGGTATATAGTAATATTAGGAGGAGAAAACATGTCAAAATACTATGAGGGAAATTTCAAGAAGCAATTGGTCAATCTATATAACCAAGGTAACCATACCTATAAAGAACTATGTGAAAAGTATAGAGTATCTCCATCAACCATAAGGCAATGGTGGTAAGATATAATAAAACTGAATCTTTTAATGCAAAGAATAATATGACAGAGCAAGAGAAAGAATTGGTAGAGCTAAGAAAAAGAAATAAACACCTTGAGATGGAAAATGATATTTTAAATCAAGCTGCACTACTACTGGGTAAAAAGTAAACCTTATTATTTCTAATAAAGAGAAATAAGGTATTAGCAGAAAGAGTAAGTTATTAGAGGTATCAAAAAGTTTGATAAGCTCTGTAAATAATTTTGTGTATCAATAGATGTCCATTTTCTATATAAATGGAGCTTAACTTAATTCTACACGACTTTAATAAACTGTCAAACTCAAGGAATTTGAAGCTAATTTTATAATGTTTTTTTATCTGATTTTAGAACCTCCCTTCAAAAAAATATTGATAATTGAGATAGTATTTGATTCCATCCTATTATCCTATATGACTATTTATTTGAAGCATCTATCATAGCTAAGTAGAGGCTTTTTTGTAAAGCATAGTCGTTAGGGAAAATGGTTTTGTTTTTTGTTACTTTTCTTAACTGCCTATTAAAGTTTTCCATGGCATTTGTTGTATATATTAGCTTTATTATACCTTGTGGATATTTGAAGTAAGTGGATAGTTCAGCCCAGTTATTCCTCCAAGAATTTACACACATAGGATATTTCTTAACTCATTTTTCTTCAAATATGTCTAAGTTTTTTAATGCTAATTCTTCTGTTGGTGCCTTATATAATATTTTTAAATCTTTCATTAATTCTTTTATGTCTTTGTAACTTAGATACTTTGTAGAGTTTTTTATTTGATGGATTATACATTTTTGTATTTCGGCTTTTGGATATACTGCTTCTATTGACTGACTGAATCCTGGAAGATTATCTGTTGATACTATTAGTATATCTTCTAATCCTCTTTCTTATAATTGGTTTAATACTAATAGCCAATATTTACTTGTTTCATTTTCTCCTACCCATATACCTAATATCTCTTTGTAGCCTTCTAAATTGTATCCTAGGGCTATATATACTGTTTTTTACTACTAGGGGGAGATCATGGGAATAGAGACAATAATAACAACTAGGGCTATATATACTGTTTTTTACTACTACCTCATTTTCTCTTACAGGATAGTGTATTGCATCTAGGAAAATCATGGGATAGATTTTTTCTAGTGGCCTATTTGGTAATTTTTCTATTGTTGGTAGTATTTTATTGGTTATTTTGCTTACCATTGTTTCTGAAATACAAAACCGTAAATATCTTTGATGTGACTTGATATATCTCTTGTAGTCATTCCCTTTGTGTACATTGATATTATTTGTTTTTCTTTGTTTGACCAAGTTGAAGAGAAAATAAAAGAAGACTTGCCAGAACTTAAAGATTTTAATAAAAAAATAATTAGAGGAGCTTGGCTAACAAGTATCCAAAAGAAGAATATCTAGAAATTTGTTATCCAAGTTCCCCCAGTATAGAATTATACAGTTTCTCAATATAAAGTTCATGCCAAAGGCTGTAATGAATCAAATATTTCAAATATAGTAGATAGAGCGTTTGATAATAGAGACGCTTTAGAAGCTGTAGTAAATGATCTTATATATGTTAGAGTAGTAAACAAATGGAATTATGTATGAAGCATAATAAATCTAGCTAATAGAGAAATAATCGAGTATTCTGCTAAAGATAAAAAAGATGTAGACCTGGTTGACAAAGCATTATAAGATGTCGTTACTCATTGAAAAATATAAAAATATTTCATTCATATCGTGGTTAAGAGTATGATAATATAAAGATAGATAATATTTTAGAAGCTTTTAATATAGAGCGCTTCTTAATTGGAAAAAGAAACCTATCTGATAATGCAGTAAGTAAATCCACAAATAAAATCTTAAGATAGAATTTGCATGTAAAAATAAATCTAAAAGTTTGGAAGATTTAGTTAATAGAATAATTTTAAATATCAATGAGCATTAAGAAAGCTGACACCTATAAAATATGGCAATCAGCTTTTATTTGTTATAGTTTTAGGTATGTTTAAAATTTATTTTTAAAAATATCCAAGTCTGTTTGAAAGTTTTTTAGCAGCTAACCTGACATCCTTAATTAATTTATCTTTTATTAATTTTCCTCTTGATAAAGGAGCAACTATACCAATAGAAGCAACAAATTCTTCTTTATGATTGTAAACTGGCGCTCCTATACCCATTGCATCATCAATATATTCTGCCATAGATAAGGCTATTTTATTAGTCCTTATACTTTCTATATCCTCTTTTAATTTATCAATATCTAATTTTTCTAATTCAGCATATGAATTTATATACTCTTCGATGTAATCATCAGATTGATTTGCAAGAATAACTTTTCTTATAGCACCCTTGTGTAATACTATTTCACGACCAAAATTTTCTACAACTTTTAAAGAGTGTGCTCCTTCATATTTACCTATGACTAAACCTGTGTTACCAGATTTTATTATTAAAAATGAGTCTTCACCACTATTAATAGATAGGTTTTTTAAAATAGGTCCAGCTTCAGCTTGTAAACTTATATTAGCTGTTGCAGCTACTCCCAAGGAAATTAAACCTGGACCTAATTTATAAAGATGAGATTTATCATCTTTAGTTATAAACTCGCATTTAATAAGAGTACTTAAAATTCTATGGGTTGTACTAGGTGGTATTTTAATAGCGTTTGATATTTCTGCAATTGTATATTCTTTATTTTGAATTTTCATAAATTCTAAAATATTAGCAGCTTTGATTAGAGATTGAACCAATTTATCAGCTCCTTTATATATATTATCTTAATTATGTTAATTATACCATAAAGTGGAATACAATTCATATATTGAGATAAACATTAATAATAAGTCTACTTATATAGAAACTATAAAAAAACAGATTAATATGTTAAAATAAAATAGTTAGGAGTTGGTTAATATAAACAAGGATTATGGTAGAATTTTTAATTTGTTAGTTAAATCAATATTAATATCATTAGCTGGGATAGTGTTTCCAATAAGTTATTTATTTTTACCAGCAATATTTATTACAGAATCCTTAATAGATGGTATTATTAAAATAATGTTTATATTCATAGTAAGTTGTGGGATTGTAGCTATGGCAAGTGATTTATTAATAGGTATGTTTATTTTTGGGATTTTTGCTCCTATGATACTGATATTTCATTATATGATTTTGAAGAAGAAAGATGTAATCTCTGTTTTACTTTTTTCTACTAGTGTTTTATTTATATCAATATTGTTTAATTGTTATTCTTATGGGATAAATGCTGAATATTTAAACTCTCAAGCTACCTTAAATAATTTTATAAATATACAAAAATCAATCATAGATTCTGATAGTTATTCTACTTTATTAGACGAAGCTACTTTAACAGTTTTATATAATAAGTTTCTACAGATATTACCGGGATTGCTTGTGGTAGGGTCTTTAGTGACTTCCTATATAACCTATTTAATAGTAGGAAGGTCACTTTTAAAAAAGGGTAGATTTATACCACAACCCTCATCTTTTAGGTTTTTAAGATTACCTAGTGGTCTTACTTATATGATTAGCTTATTATTTATATTAGGAATAATAATAAAAGCTTTTGTAGGAGATTTTTCTTCGGTTATTGTTGATAATCTTCTCATATTGTTTGGAAGTATTTTATTTGTTTTAGGACTTTCTGTAATTACATTTTTTCTTAGTCGTATAAAACTAGGAAGCGTGTTTAAGGGTATATGTATATTTATATTGTTATCTATACCTGGTAGTTGGATTTTATTAATAGTGGTAGCTTTATTAGATATTATTTTTAATTTAAGAAGATTACCATAATAAGGAGAATAAGATGGAAGAAAAATACAATATTAATGATTATAAGACATACTTAATGTTTTCTTTACTAATAATATTATTTCTACTTTTTGTAAAACCTATTTTAGGCTTTGTTTGTCTAATAATATATATTTATATAGTTTATAAATTATATAAAAGAATAAATATTAAAAATGAAGAAATTAAAAAGTATATTGAAAATATTAAAGATGACTTTGATAGCATAACAAAGCAGGTCATTTTTAAAATGCCTTTTCCAATAGTATTACTAGATGAGAATAAAAAAATTCTGTGGTATAATACAGAGTTTATAAATATGGTCTCAGAGGATATAGATGTAAATAATAACTTAGAAGAAATACTTCCTGATTTGGATATAGATAGTGTAATTTCAGGAGAAAATCTTGAAGTTATAGATTTATCTTTAGGAGAAAAAAATTATCAAGTACACCATAAAATAGTAGATGTAGAAAAGTCATCTTCACAAAACAATAAAATAATAATGTTTTATTTTGTGGATAATAGTGATTATAGTCATTTAAGAGAAAAATATATTTTAGAAAATCCGATAGTGGCAAAAATAGAAGTTGATAATTTTGATGATGCTATTGACTCTACGCCAACAGCAAATAAACCTCTATTAATAGCTGAAATAGATTCTACAATTATAGATTATTTTAAAGATTTCAATGCACTTGTAAGAAAATATGATAATGATAAATATTTAATTATTATGAGTTTTGGTTCTTTAAAACAAATCAAAGAAAAAAAATTTGATCTATTAGATGATTTAAGGGAATTAGACAAAGGTAATAAAATACCAATTACTCTTTCTGTTGGAGTTTCATCTTTTGGTTTAAGTTTTAAAGAAGCTAATAAGGAGTCTGATACTTGTGTAGACTTAGCCTTAGGACGTGGAGGAGATCAAGCGGTAATAAAAGTAGAAGACAATTATGAATTCTTTGGAGGAAAATCTAAGGCTGTAGAAAAAAGAAACAAGGTTAAAGCAAGAGTATTGGGTATAGCTTTAAAACAACTTATTGATGGTGCTAGCGATGTATTTATAATGGGTCATAAAAATGCGGATATGGATGCTATAGGAGCAGCTATAGGAGTTTTAAGAGCTGTTATGAATAGGGAGAAAAAGGGTTATATAGTTTTAAATAAATCGAATCCATCTATCGATAACTTATTAAATAGAATGAAGGAAGAAGAAGAAGAGATATATAAAAATATAATTAAGGAAGATTATGCCAAGACTATTATAGGACAAAGATCTTTAGTAATATTAGTCGACAATCACAAACCATCTTTTGCAGAAGCGCCGAGCTTAATTGATTTAGTTTCTCAAGTTGTAATAATAGACCACCATAGGAGAGGTAAAGAAATTGTAGATAAGCCTGTTTTAAGTTATATAGAACCTTATGCATCATCGACTTGTGAATTAGTTACTGAAATGTTAACTTATATGAATGACGAGCTTAATTTGACTCATTTCGAAGCGGATGCTTTAATGAGTGGTATAGTTGTAGATACTAAAAATTTTAGTTTACAAACAGGGGTTAGAACTTTTGAAGCGGCTTCAATACTGAGAAGAGCTGGAGCAGATATGATAAAAGTAAAACAATTATTCCAAGATGATTTGGATACAATGCTAAATAGGGCAGAGGTAATTCATAATACTAAAATAATCTTTGAAGAATTTGCAATATCTAGATTAGAAAAAGAAGCTGAAAATTCAATATTAATTTCAGCTCAAGCTGCAGATGAAATTTTAGATATTAATGGAGTGAATGCAAGCTTTGTTATGACTAGAATATCTGAAGGAGTTCATATTTCTGGTCGAAGTAGAGGAAATATATCTGTACAATTAATTCTTGAAAAAATCGGAGGAGGAGGTCATTTAAATATGGCAGGAACTCGATTGGACGTAAAGAATTTAGATGAGGCAGAATCTATATTAGTAAACGCAATAGAAACATATTTAAACGAAGAAAAGGAAGATGAATAATGAAGATAATTTTATTAAAAGATGTTAAAAATCTTGGTAAAAAAGATGATTTAATTGAAGCTAAAGATGGTTATGCTAGAAATTTTTTATTTCCAAGAAAAATGGCAATAGAAGCAAACGATGAAAATCTTGAGCAATGGAAAAGAGATAGAAAAGAAGAAGAAGAAGAAGAGCGAGCTAATATAAAAAAATATAATGAAATAAAAAAAGAACTCGAAAAAAAGAAAATTAAAATATTAGCAAAAGCAGGAGAAAATGGTAGGCTATTTGGAGCTATAACTTCAAATGATATAAAAAATGCCTTGGAAGAACAAGCTAAAATAGAAGTAGATAAAAAGAAAATTGAATTAGAAGGAAATATAAAAACAGAAGGTATAAAAACAGTTTCTGTAAAGTTATATAAAGATATAGTTGCAAATGTAAAAATTGAAGTGGAAGCTAAGTAAATGGAAGATCTTAATTTAAAAATCCCGCCTAATAGTTTAGGAGCTGAACAATCGGCTTTGGGTGCTATGTTATTATCAAAAAATGCTATAACTACAGCAATAGAAATTTTAAGACCGGAGGATTTTTACAATGAAGCTAATGGAGAAATATATTCTGCTATTTCATCTATTTATAATAAAAATGAAGAGGTAGATGTTTTAACCGCTTCAGAAGAATTAAAAAAAAGAAATTCATTAAATGATATAGGGGGAATAACTTATTTAGCTACACTATCAAGTTCAGTACCAGCTATAGCAAATACTAAAAATTATTGTAATATAATAAAAGAAAAGTCTATATTGAGAAAGTTAATAGAGACTTCAGATCAAATTATGTCAAATGCTTATGCTCAACAAAATGACGTTGATTCTATAATAGAAAGTGCAGAGAAAAGTATTTTTGATATAACTCAAGACTCTCATAGAAATGGGTTGGTTCATGTAAAAGAAGTTTTATTAGAGTCTTTTGCAGAAATGGAAAAAAGAGCTCAAAATCCTAGTGGTTTGACAGGGCTTACAACGGGGTTTGTAGACTTAGATTACAAGTTGTCAGGTTTACAAAAATCAGACTTGATTTTACTTGCTGCCAGACCGTCTATGGGAAAAACAGCTTTAATGGTTAATATTGCAACAAATGCTGCTCTTAAGGGAGGAGCTTCAGTAGCAATGTTTTCACTAGAAATGAGTAAAAACCAGTTAGTACAAAGGATTATATCATCCACGGCTCATGTAGATTTGCAAAAAATTATTAGTGGAAATTTAAATGAAGATGAGTGGCTTAAAGTAATAAATACTATGCCTATATTGTCTGAAATGAAAATAGAAATAGATGATACGGCTGGCATATCTCCACTAGAACTAAAGGCTAAGTGTAGGAGGATGAAATCTGAAAAAGGTTTAGATTTAATTGTTGTGGATTATTTACAACTTATGCAAATGGGTGCTAAGATAGAATCAAGACAACAAGAAATTTCTGCAATATCTAGGAATCTAAAAGCTATAGCTAAAGAACTCGAAGTCCCATTAATAGCCTTATCACAATTATCACGTATGCCTGAGACGAGAAGTGATCATAGACCAATACTATCAGATTTAAGAGAATCGGGAGCTATAGAGCAAGATGCGGATATAGTAATGTTTTTATATAGAGATGAATACTACAATAAGGAAGAAAGTGAAAAACCAAATACAGGCGAAGTAATAATTGCAAAGCATAGAAATGGACCAACTGGAACTATAGACCTTGTATTTAAAAAAGAATATACAAAATTTTTAAATATGGAAAGAGAATATTAGTCATAGTAAAATATTTAAATACAATTATTATAATGCTGCTAATAGCAGCATCTTCTAATTATATGTGAGAATTATTTTATTTATATCTATAATTATTAATAATATAAAGTTTCAATTCAACAAAGATAAATAAGTGATATAATAAATTTTATTTCCAATAAATTAATTATTAAGATATTTAACAAAATATTTTAATAAAAAAATCTAGGAGGAAACATGGAGTTTTTAAAAGTAATAATACTTGGAATAATTGAAGGAATAACTGAATTTTTACCAGTTTCATCTACCGGACATTTAATATTGGCCAGTAAATATTTTTCTTTATCTCCAAGGTCATTTGAAAATGCTTTTATGGTAATAATACAATTAGGAGCAATCTTATCGGTTTTAATTTTGTATTTCAAAGAATTAAATCCTATAGATAAATCTAAGTTGAATATTGACTTAGCAAATAAATCAGATTTAAGCTTAAAAAGAAGATGGCAATTAAGAGATAAAAAAACTATGAGATTAATAGCTAAAATAATAGTAGCTTTCTTGCCGGCTGCTGTTTTAGGATTTCTTTTTGATGATATTATTGACAAGTATCTTTTTAATGAAGTAACAGTATCTTTGGCGTTAATAGTGTATGGAATAATAATCATTTTAATGGAAAGTAGAAAAAAGAACTCATTTAAATTTGAAAGTTTAGATAGCATTACTGTTAAAACAGCATTTCTTATAGGGATATTTCAATGTTTAGCTATGGTACCAGGGACATCTCGTTCAGCAGCTACTATTATAGGGGCTATGTTGCTTGGTTGCTCTAGGAAAACTTCAGCAGAATTTTCGTTTTTTTTAGCTATACCAACTATGTTAGGAGCAACAGGATTAAAAATAATAAAGATGGGCTTAGGTTTTACTGCTACCCAATGGTTACAGTTGATATTAGGTAGTTTAGTATCTTTTATAGTTGCTTATGCTGTAATAGTGAAGTTTATGGACTATATTAAAAAACATGATTTTAAAGTTTTTGGTTTTTATAGAATAGTATTAGGTTTAGTAGTTTTAGTAACTTATAATATTTTTTAAAAGGATGACATTATGAAAGAATTTAAATGTGCAGTAGTTCAAATTAGCGCTAAAGGGAATAAAGATGAGAATTTAAAAAGAGCTGAAAAAATGATAAAAGAGGCAGCTCATAAAGGTGCTGATTTAGTTGTATTACCAGAAATGTGGAACTGTCCTTATAGGAATGATTATTTTATTAAATTTGCTGAAGAAAAAGAAGGTAAAAGCTATGAATTTATGAAAAAAATAGCTAAAGAAGAAGATATTATTTTAATAGGAGGCTCAATTCCTATAAAAGCTGGCTTAGAAAAAGCCTATAATGAAAGTTTTATATTTGACAGAAATGGAAGGGAAATTTATAGTTATAGAAAAACTAACTTATTTGATGTTAATATAGAAGGAAAAGTTAATTTTAAAGAGTCGAAAAATATAGTTGCAGGAAATAAACTTGATGTTTTTGATACAGAGCTTGGGAAATTGGGAATAGTTATATGCTATGATTTGAGATTCCCTGAATTGTTTGAAAAGATGAAAAAATCAGGCGCTAAAGTATTTTTTATTCCAGGAACCTTTACTGTAGCTACAGGAGAAAAACACTGGGAACTTCTTTTAAGAGCAAGAGCAGTAGATTATCAATCATTTGTGGTAGGAGCTAGTATAGCCAGAGATGAGGATCTATCTAAAAATGCTTATGGACACTCGATGATAATTAATCCCATGGGTGAACAAATAGTTTCATTAGGAGAAGGTGAAGGAATAATAATTACTAATATAGATTTAAAAGAAGTAGAAGACATTAGAAAATCTATACCTATAGATGAATCAAGAAAAAATAGAGAAATTTAAAGTAAGGTTATATAGCCTTATTTTTTATTATATTTTGATATTCAAGGGATTTTTCATTGCTTTTATAAAAACCCTATGTTAGAATTTATATGTTATAGATATGTAAGTATGAGGAGGTTTAGAATGGAAATGATATTATCTGTGGTAATTGCTGTTAGTGCTATTATTATGATAGTTACTGTAGCTATTACTGAGAGTTCCCAAGCAGGACTTGGAACATTAAGCGGTGGAGAAAGTTCGGATTGGGGAGAACATAGAGGTACAAGCGAAAAAGAATTTAAAAATCGTATAATAAAGATCACATCACTTGTATTTGTTTTAGCAGTATTAGGACTTGCTTTTATCAAATAATTGTATAAGGAGGAGAGAAATTGGACAAAATTTTATTTATGTCAGCAGCAGTTGGTGTCTTAGCGCTTCTTTTTGCAGGATATAAAGCAAGCTTTGTATCTAAACAAGACCCAGGAAATGATAGAATGAAAGAAATCGCTTCCTATATAGAAGATGGAGCTATGGCATTTTTAACAAGAGAATATAAAGCTCTTGTAATTTTTGTAATTGTATTAGCTATTGTATTAGCTGTAGGTTTAAGTAGTATTGCAACAGCAATTTGTTTCGTAGCAGGAGCTATTTGTTCAGTAATAGCTGGATACGTAGGTATGAGAGTTGCTACTAAAGCAAATGTTAGAACTGCAAATGCTGCTTGGACATCAGGCTTAGGAAAAGCTTTAGATATAGCTTTTTCTGGTGGAGCAGTAATGGGAATGAGTGTTGTAGGCCTTGGCATTATAGGCTTATCAATGGCTTATTACTTAACTTCAAAAGATGTAACAGTAGTAACAGGATTTTCTTTAGGTGCTTCTTCTATTGCTCTTTTCGCAAGAGTTGGTGGAGGTATATATACTAAAGCAGCAGATGTTGGAGCTGACTTGGTAGGTAAGGTAGAAGCTGGAATTCCAGAAGATGATCCAAGAAATCCAGCAGTAATTGCAGACAATGTAGGAGATAATGTTGGTGACGTAGCAGGAATGGGAGCTGACTTATTTGAATCTTATGTAGGAGCTTTACTTTCAGTAATAACATTAGGGGTAGCTTCATATGGAGAAAAAGGAATTATTTATGGTTTATCAATATCTTCAATAGGAATTGTAGCCTCAATTATTGCAGCGTTTTTTGTAAGAGGAGACAAAAACCCTCAAAAATCTTTGAATAATGGAGAATATGTATCTGCTGGAGTAACTATAATTGCAGCGGGAATATTGTCAAATAATATCTTTGGAGATCTTAAACCTTTCATCCCTGTTATTACAGGTATTATAGTAGGACTTATTATATCTAAATTTACTGAGTATTCAACTTCTGCAGATTACAATCCAGTTAAAAGGATAGCTAAAGAATCTGAAACGGGAGCTTCAACTAATATTATATCAGGATTATCAGTAGGAATGATGTCAACTGTTGCACCTATAATTATAATTGCTATTGGAATTATGGTAGCTTATATAGGGGCAGGTGGAAATGAAGAAACAATATACGGCTTATTTGGTATTGCTCTTGCAGCATCAGGTATGCTTTCAACTACAGCGATGACTATAGCAGTAGATGCATATGGACCAATAGCAGATAATGCTGGTGGTATAGCAGAGATGTGTGAATTACCAGAAGAAGTAAGAGAAATAACTGACTCATTGGATGCTGTAGGAAATACAACAGCTGCAATAGGTAAAGGATTTGCAATAGGATCGGCAGCTCTTACAGCTTTAGCTTTGTTCGTATCTTATATTAATGCTACTGGATTAGAAGGAATTGATATTTCTAAACCTCGTGTAATAGCAGGAGCTTTTATCGGAGGCATGCTTCCATTTGCTTTTTCCGCTCTAACTATGTCAGCAGTAGGAAATGCATCTTCAGCCATGATTGATGAAGTTCGTCGTCAATTTAGAGATATTCCAGGAATAATGGAAGGAAAAGCAACACCAGAATATGCAAAATGTGTTGATATCTCTACTGGCGCAGCTTTAAAAGAAATGGTAGTACCAGGAGTAATAGCAGTTTTAGCACCTATAGCTGTAGGTTTACTATTAGGACCTGAAGCTTTAGGGGGTTTACAAGCAGGGGCTTTAATAACAGGCGTTTTAATGGCAATATTTATGTCAAATGCTGGTGGTGCTTGGGACAATGCTAAGAAATATATAGAAGGAGGATTCCATGGTGGAAAAGGTTCAGAAGCTCACAAGGCTGCTGTAACTGGAGATACTGTAGGAGATCCATTCAAAGATACTTCAGGGCCTTCTTTAAATATTTTAGTAAAACTTATAACTGTAGTATCACTTGTTTTCGCACCTCTATTCTTACAATATGGTGGAAAATTATTTTAATTCTCTAAAAGGACTCTTAAGAGTCCTTTTTTTATACATTTCATATACATTTCATATATTTAAAGTAATATATTCTTATACAAAATAAATAGAATAATTTAAAATATCTTAAAAGTTAGATTATATTAATGGGAGAATAAGTTATGGAATTTAGACATTCAATGAAAAATGGCAAATTACATGAAGTCAGTGGTGAAGATGAATTATTTTGGATTGAATTAATAAATCCAACGGAAGAAGAAATTGAAAAAGTTATAGAAGAATACAATTTACCGAAAGACTATATATTTGATGTTAAAGATCCAGATGAAGTACCTAGGGTAGAAGGCCTAAAAGATAATAGACCTAATCTATTTATTTTAAATTATCCTGTAAAAATTACAAACTTAATATATATAACTAGAGCTGTATCATTAATAGTATTAGATGGAATTGTAATTACAGTAAGAAATGAGAATTCAAAAGTTTTTTCGAATTTAAAAGCAGATGGTTTTCATAAGATCGAAGAATCTAAGAATATAGAAAATTTTCTTTTAGAAGTAGCTTGGAGAATATCTAGAACTTATATAGAGGATGTAAAAAATTTAAATGATGAGATTATAAGACTGGAAGAAAAAATAAAAAAATCTAGTAAATCTGAAGCTTTATATGACATGATTGATATTCAAAGAAGCATGATAAATTTTCAAATAGCAACTAAGGAAAATGGTCCTGTAATAGAAAGTATTTTTGATTTGGATAATATATTTCATTCAGAATTCAGAAAAGACTTATTACATGATTTACAAGTTGAAAATAAACAAGCTATAATAATGATTGAAAAATCAACTATAATCCTTGAAAATTTATCAGATCTTTACTCCAATGTAATAAGTAATAATTTAAATGATGTAATGAAAATTTTAACTTCAATAACCATAGTTATGACAGTGCCTACCATAATAGGGGGGCTTTGGGGTATGAATACTAATTTACCAATGGAAAGAAATCCTTTTGCTTTTTGGTATTTAATATTGCTTAGTTTTATTATAAGTGTAGTTATTATATATTATCTTAAGAGAAAGAATTATCTATAATGAGAATGAAGGTGTAAATATATGAGCAATAAAGGAATTTTTAAAAATTTATTTTTTAAAAATAAAGAAGTTGATAGTGAATTAATTTTTACAATAGATAGAGAATATGGCAGTTGTGGAGATGAAATTTCTAATATAATATCGAAAAAGTTGAATATACCAGTCTATGATGAAAAAATAATAGAGTTAAAAACTCTAGAAGGTGAAGTAGACGCAGATTATATAAGTAAAGATGATAGTTTTTTACAGGGTACAATTTATGATTTATATAGGGAAAATAACTCTTACTCCCAAGAGGATATAAGTAATGTAGATGCAATTTTTTTGGCTGAATCAAAAATCATTAGAAATTTAGTAAAAAATGGTTCTTGTATAATTTTAGGCAAGTGTTCGAATTATGTATTAAGAGAAAACTATAAGACTTTTAATGTATTTATAGCTGGAGATAAAGACTTTAGGGTAAAAAATATTATGAAATCAGAAAAAATTGATGAAGAAAAAGCTAATGCTAGAATGAATAGAATAGATTTAAGAAGAAAAAATCATTACAAAAAGTTTGCCAATGGTAGATGGGGAAATGCTTTTGATTATGATTTATGTATAGAGGCTTCTAAGTATTCAAAGGAAAATATAGCTGAAATAATAATAGATGCTTGTAAATATAAAATAAATAAGCTTAGTCTTTAAAAACTAAGCTTATTTATTTTTCATAATAAGTTTACTTAGATTGCTAGAACTATACTCCATAAATTCTTCTCCTTCACCAATCATTATAGTGGGAACTCCGACTAAGTTTTCGGATTTTATCTTGTCAAAGTATGGATTAAAATCTCTGTGTTTTAAAAAAGATTTTAAGTTAGGCATAGATTCAGTAATATCTACAATAGTATAATTCAAATCAGTTTTATTAAAAGCCTCAATTGCTTCTGGGCAATCTGGGCATTTACTTGATACAAATAAAGTAATCATTTTAACCTCCAGTAAATTTTTTAGGGCATTTATAAAAAGTGAATTATCTTTTTTTCTTCTTTTTTTATTCTTACTATATATACCCTTATCTCTCATAATTTTATTAATATGTCTGGTGTATAAATACCCATCAATATTTTTATTATTTATTATGTTACCTAAAAAATCTATAACCTTAGCTTTTTTTCCTAATACTAGGGCACTTAAAGCTCTGTCATTAGTTATAACAATATCATTAGAAGTTATCATATTAGCTATATATAAATCAGCTGACTCTTTTGAGATATCAACATCTATTATTTTAGGATAACTATCTACAATATTAGTTAAATAATTTTTTACTATTATTAGTTCTATGTTTCTATTTTTTGAAAACTCAATTAATTCTTTAGTTATAGGAGATGCATCGGCATCTAAGAAAATCTTCATTTTATCACCTTATTAATTATACACTTAAATATTATTTTAAAGTAGTATAATTAATGTTATAATGAATTATCAGGAGTGATAATATGGAGTTTATAGTTGGAGCAATTTTAATATGTCTTTTACTTATTTTTATATTTAAATCTATAAAGATAGTTATTAAGTTTGCTATAAATATTTTAGCTGGAGCCTTGGTATTATATTTATTTAATTTGATAGCAGGATCTTATGGATTAGCTATAGAAATAAATCCAGTCACTTCTTTTTTGACAGGATTTTTAGGGTTACCATTTGTAATAGTTTTAATTATAATGAAAATTTTTGTATGAGAGGTATTAAGTGAAGAAGGTTTTAAATATTTTAATAGTTTTATTTATTATTTTATTGGCAATAGTGGTAGCTATTTTTTATAGGATAAAACCACAGTATTCAAATAAAGGAATAGATAAATTAAATAATGAAAATAAGACGTCAGCTTTTGAGAATAAAGGTAAAAAAACCAATGTATTTAATGGAGATGAGCCACTTAGGATATTAGTTCTAGGAGTGGATAAAACAGCGACTCAGGAGACATCAGAAGAAAAAAATGGAATGAGATCAGATACTATAATGCTTTTTAGCATATTTCCAAAAGAAGATAAGGTTCAGTTACTTTCTATACCTAGAGATTCTTTTGTAAAAATACATGGCTGGGGTCTGAATAAAATAAATGCTTCATTTAATGAGTTTGTTTATCCGGATGGAGGTTTAAAGTTAACAGTTCAGACAGTGGAAGATTTTTTAGATGTATCTATAGACCACTATGCAATAGTAGATTATAAAGCTGTATCAGGGATAGTAGATGCTGTAGATGGAATTGATATTGAGTGGGAATTAGAAGATTATACATATACTGATGATTGGGTAGTTCCAGCTTTAGAAATAAATTTAAAAAAAGGAACAAATCACCTGGATGGTGAAAAGGCAGTATCATATCTAAGAGCAAGGAAAGCATATGAAGATCAAGATATAGGTAGGATATCAGCACAACAAGGGTTTCTATTATTACTATTTGATAAATTAAAATCTCCTGCTACTATTTTTAGAATACCTAAAATTCTTGATATAATTGATGAGTATGTAGAGACTGATTTAAATTATGGAGAAATTTCTTATTTAGCTAGCTACGGACTAAAATTAAATAAAGAAGATATTCACACAGAAACAGTTGAAGGATACAACAAACACTATGTACCAATAGGAAGAGATAAGGTAGATGCATATATTGTTGATAAAGATAGGGCTAGAGAAATCATTAATAATTTCCCCGAAGAAGAATCGAGTGAATTGGAAGAATAGAGTAAGGTCTAAGGTATATTAATAATTTTAAAATATCTTAGACCTTATATGTATAAAGGTTAAGGTATTTTATATTATTATTGAATCAAGTATATAAAGGCTTAAATTTGGGTATATAAATTAGCTAATGTTAAAAGATAAATACATATTTAAATATGTTTATTAAGGGGGTGATATTTTTGGTAGATGTAGTAAATATGATAAAAGAAGCTGAAGATAAGGCGGAAAAATCAAAGTTAGAATCTGAAAAAAAATCACAAGAAATTTTAAAAGAAGCTCAAGAAAAATCACAAGAAGTAGAAAAAGAAATTTTAAAAGAAGCTCAAGAAAAAAGAAAAGAGATTTTAGATGAGGGGCAAAAAGAAGCAAAAGCTTTATCAGACCCAATAATAAAAAAGGGTAGGATCAAAAGTAAAGATATAAGTAATATGTCGGATTTAGAAAATTCAGACATTATTAACTATATAGTCGAAAAGGTTGTGGTAAATAATGGCAATAGTTAAAATGAATAAGTTTAATTTATTTTCATTTCAATCAGACAGAAATTCTTTACTTAATAGTTTGCAAGATTTTAAAGATGTACATTTGAATATATTAGATAAATCTGAAGATCAAGAGTATCTGGAAAATATAAAAATTCCCGATATTTTATTAGAATTAGATGAAAAAATAAATAATTCAAAATGGGCTATAGATTTATTAAAGTCTTATGTAGATAAAAAAAGTACTGTAGAAAGTTTAAAAGAAGGAAATAAATCTATCACTATTTCTGAAATAAAGAAAAGGGCAGAAAAATTTAATTTCACTGATAATTATAATAAGTTAAAAGAACTGTCAGATGAGAAAAATGGAATTAAACAAGAAATATTAAATAAAGAGGCAAATATAAATGAGTTAAATCCATGGGATTCTTTAAATCTAGAGATAAGGGATTTATATGGTCTTAGGAGAGTCAAAGTAAATACAGGTACTGTGGCTATAAAATCTTATGACAAATTAGTTTCTGAGATTGGAAAAATTGACTTAGCTTATTTAGAAAACATAAGTAGTAATTCGAATTTACACTATGTACTTATAGTATATGATTTAGATGTAGAGGAAGAAGTTAACGAGATTTTAAGAAAAGCATCTTTTACCAAAGTTATTATAAAAGCAAATGAATCTGTTGAATTTGAAATTACAAAGCTTAAAGAAGAAATAGATCAAGATAGAGATAGAATAAAAGAAATAGATAATAAATTGCAGCGAGAAAGTGAAAATTTAGAGGATTTTGAAATATATTATGACTATCTCAGAAATTATAGATTAAAATTAGGTTCAAGCGAAAAATTTTTAAAAACTAAAGAAGTAGATCTTATAGAAGGCTATTTTGCAGAAGAAAAGAAAGAAGATTTTATAAATATGTTGGATAAAGCTTTGGGGTCAAAATACTATATAGAAATCAGTCCAGCTAGTAGAGACGATCCAAAAGTTCCAATAAAATTATCAAATAATAGATTTATAAAAGCATTTGAGCCTTTAACTTCAATGTATTCTTTGCCAAAGTATAACGAAATAGATCCAACACCACTCTTTGCACCTTTTTATTTTATGTTTGCAGGGATTATGGTTGGAGATATAGCATATGGATTTTTATTATTTTTAGCTACCTTACTTGGGAAAAAATTATTTAATTTAGATAAAACTAAGGAAAGAATGGTAACATTCTTTATGTATCTAGGTATTTCAGCTATGATATGGGGCTTCGTATTTGGATCTTTTTTTGGAGATTTGTTACCTTTAAAATCTTATATAAATCCAGAAACCGATCATATTGAAATGATCTTAATGTCGCTAGCTATAGGTGGAGTGCATATTTTCTATGCTTTAGGAATTAAGGCATATATGGACATAAGAGATAAAAAGCCTTTGGATGCTTTTTTTGATGTTGGCTTATGGTATATGGCTCTTTTAGGTATTATAGTCTTAATAGTATCAGGATTTGTAGGAATAGAAAATCCAATGATAAAAAATGTAGCAAAAATTATAACTATCATTGGAATGGTTGGTATAGTTTTAACAGGTGGAAGAGACCAAAAAAGTATAGGAGCTAAAATAGGCTGGGGAGTCTATTCTCTTTATGGGATAACTTCTTATTTAGGGGATTTTGTTTCTTATATTCGTCTTATGGCGCTTGTTTTAGCAGGAACATTTATAGCAATTGCAGTAAATATGATTGTTAAAATGTTGTTTTCAGCAGGTCCCTTAGGAATAATTGGAGGAGTAATAGTTTTTATTATATTCCAATTATTTAACATGTTTTTATCATTTTTATCGGCTTATGTACACACTGCTAGATTAACTTATGTAGAGATGTTTAATAAGTTTTATGAAGGTGGGGGAAAGCCTTTTAAAGAAATGGTAGAAGAATCAAATTATTTTAATATTATAGAGGAGGAATAAATTATGGAACAAGGATTTTTTATTAATAATGGTGGTTTTATATTAGGAGCTCTAGGAATTGCAATAGCAGTTGTTTTTTCAGGGATAGGATCATCTATAGGAGTAGGTCGTGCAGGACAAGCGGCCGCTGGTGTAATAATTGAAGAACCGGAGAAATTTGGTAAAGCACTAGTATTACAATTATTGCCAGGAACTCAAGGTTTATATGGATTTGTTATAGGTATGCTTATCTTATTAAGACTTTCACCAGATTTAGAACTAGCAAAAGGTTTTATTCTTTTAGTATCTGGGATTCCAGTAGGTCTAGTAGGTTGGTTTTCAGGTATGTATCAAGGAAATGTTGCAGCTGCGGGTATTAATATATTAGCAAAAAATGAAGAACATCAAACTAAGGGTATTATTTTATCCGTTATGGTAGAGTTATATGCTATTTTAGGACTTGCAATATCATTCTTAATTATGAACAACCTAGGATAAGGAGGTTAGAAATGTGTCAAGCATAGACAATATTATCAACAAATTAAAGGAAGACTCCCATAAGCAAAATGAAAAAATAATTGAAAATGCAGAGTCAGAAGCTAAAAAACTAATAGATGAAGCTGAAAAGAAAGCTAGAGAAGAGTATCACAGTATTATAAGAAAAGCAGAAACAGAAAAAGAACAAATAAAAAGCAAAGCTATTTCTAGTGCGGAATTAAAAGCTAGAGATATGGTTTTAAAATCAAAAAATGAGATTATTCAAAAAGTATTTGAAATTGTTTTAGAAAGATTAAATAATTTACCAGAAGATGATTATTTGAAATATTTGAAGAATTCTGTAGTAGGATTGAAGCTAAGTCCAAATGCAATTTTAAAAGTTCCTAATAAATATTTAGGAGAAGTAAAAGAATCGGGTTTAGGAATTAATATATCTGAAGAAAGTATAGAAAATGGTTTTATAATAGAAGATACAAATGTAATTTATAACAATAAATTTGAAAATATAATAGATTCCAAAAAAACTGAATTAGAAGTTGAGATTTTTGAGAAGTTATTTAAAGATTAATAGGAGGTAATTATGGATAGGAATAAATTCATCCAATCATCTGCTAATATAAGGGTTCTTGAAAAAAAGCTTTTAAGTAAAGTTTATTTGGAAAGGTTAATAGAAGCAACAGATTTATCTGAAGCCCTTAAATTTTTAGGGGACACAGTATATCAAGAACATATTGTAAAATTAAATAAAGCTGAAAATTATGAGGAAGTTCTTAAGAAAGAACAGGTTAGAAGTTTTAAAGAAGTTTACTCTATAAGTCCTGATAGAAGAATAGTAGATTTGCTTGCTTATAAGTACTATTACCATAATATGAAAGTTTTAGTAAAGGAAGATATTTTAGAAGAAGATTTTCATGATTTATATATTGAATTAGGAGATTTTAATGAGACAGAGTTTAAAGAAAGTTTCAGTAAAATCCAAAAAGAAGACAGTCCATTAAAAGAGGCGATGAAGTTTGCAAAAGAAAATTTTGAAAATACAAAAAACCCTCAAGAAATAGATTTAATAATTGATAAAATGTATTTTGAAAAGTTGATTGAATTAGCAGACTCTTTAGATGTTGAATTTTTTAAAAAATATTTGGAGGATTTAATAGACTTTACTAATATAACAATTCTTTTAAGAAGTAAGAGTCAAAATAGAGATATTAAATTTTTAGACAAACTTTTAATATCTGGTGGAAGTATATCTAAAAAAGAATATAAAAAATATTTTAATGGAGATATTTCTCATGATAGTTCTTTATTTAGCAATACAAGAATAGCTAAATCTGTTGGAATAGGTATTGAAAATTATAATAAAACGGGGTCTCTTAGTATATTTGAAAAAGAAGAAGATAATTATTTCATGAAATCATTGAAAGATGTTAAGAGAGTTACTTATGGACCAGAAGTTATTTTTGCTTATCTATATGCAAAAGAAATGGAAATTAAAAATCTTAGAATAATTTTGATTTCTAAGCTAAATAAATTAGACTCTTCCTTTATTAGGGAAAGGTTGCGTGAAACTTATGTATAAAATAGCGGTTGTAGGAGACAAAGATTCTGTTTTAGCTTTTAAAAGTTTAGGAATAGATGTAAAAATTGCTTATGAAGCAGATGAATGTAGAAAAATTATTGATACTCTAGCCAAAGAAAAGTATGGAGTAATATTTATAACGGAACAGCTTGCTATCAAAGTAAAGGAGACAATAAATAGATATAATAATAAATTATTTCCAGCTATAATTTTGATACCATCTAATCAGGGTAGTTTAAATATTGGAATGGACAACATAAATAAATATGTTGAAAAAGCAGTTGGATCTAATATTTTATAAAGGAGGAACTTTTTTGAAAGCAGGTAAAATAATTAAAGTTTCCGGACCATTAGTTGTTGCAAGTGGCATGGAAGATGCCAATGTATACGATGTAGTTGAAGTTTCAAAAGATAAATTAATCGGAGAAATCATTGAAATGAGAGGCGATAGAGCTTCTATACAAGTATATGAGGAAACAACTGGAATAGGCCCTGGAGATGAAGTAATATCAAAAGGATATCCTCTTTCTGTAGAATTAGGACCTGGGCTTATAGAGCAAATGTTTGATGGGATACAAAGACCATTAAAAACATTAAAAGAAGAAACAGGCGATTTTCTAGTTAGAGGAACAGAAATATATAATTTAGATAGAAAAAAGAAATGGGATTTTAAAGCTGTAGCTAAGGTTGGGGACCTTGTATCTGAAGGAGATGTACTTGGAACAGTACAGGAAACGCCAATAGTAGAACATAAAATAATGGTACCTATTGGTATAAGTGGTAAGGTCGTAGAAATAAATGAAGGACAACATACTGTGGAAGGAATTGTTGCAGTTCTTGAAACAGAAAATGGAAAAAAAGAAGTCAATATGATTCAAAGATGGCCGGTAAGAAAAGGTAGAAGATATAAAAGAAAAATTGATCCTAAAACTCCCTTGGTAACTGGACAAAGAGTGATAGATACTTTTTTTCCTATAACTAAAGGTGGTACAGCAGCTATCCCTGGACCTTTTGGAAGTGGTAAAACAGTAGTACAGCATCAACTTGCTAAGTGGGCAGACGCTCAAATAATTGTATATGTTGGATGTGGAGAGCGTGGTAATGAAATGACAGACGTTCTTATGGAGTTTCCGGAACTTATAGACGTTAAAACAGGACAATCTCTAATGAAAAGAACTGTTTTAATAGCAAATACTTCAAATATGCCTGTAGCAGCTCGTGAGGCATCAATTTATACTGGAATAACTATTTCAGAGTATTATAGAGATATGGGTTATTCTGTAGCAATGATGGCAGATTCTACATCGCGTTGGGCTGAGGCACTTCGTGAAATGAGTGGTAGACTTGAAGAGATGCCAGGAGATGAAGGTTATCCAGCTTATTTAGCATCAAGAGTTGCAGATTTTTATGAAAGAGCAGGACGTGTAATATGTTTAGGCGAAGATGAAAGGGAAGGTGCGCTTTCTGTTATAGGAGCAGTTTCTCCTCCTGGTGGCGATATATCTGAACCAGTATCTCAGTCTACTTTACGTATAGTAAAAATATTTTGGAAATTAGATTATGATCTTTCATATAAACGACATTTTCCAGCTATAAATTGGTTAGATTCTTACTCTTTATATCAAAGTAAAATGGACAAATATTTTGATGAAAATATAGATGATGAATTTTCTAAAAATAGAATTAGAGCTATGTCTTTATTACAAGAAGAAAACTCTCTTCAAGAAGTTGTTAGATTAGTAGGAAGAGATTCATTATCAGAAAAAGATCAACTAAAGTTAGAAGTAACAAAGTCTATAAGAGAAGATTTTTTACAACAAAATGCTTTTCATGATATAGATACTTTCTGTTCTTTAGATAAACAAAATAAGATGATGAAAATTATTCTTAAATTTTATGATCAATCATTAAAAGCTTTAGAAAGTGGAATTTATCTTTCTGAAATAGAAGAAATGCCTATAAGAGAAAAGATAGCTAGAGCTAAAAACATACCTGAAGAAGAATTAGAAAAGTTAGATGAAATTTCTGTTGATATAGAAAAAGAAGTAGAAGAATTAATTAAAAAAGGAGGTACTATAAATGCTTAAAGAATATAAATCAGTAACAGAAGTTGTAGGACCTCTTATGGTAGTTGAAGGTGTAGAAGGTGTAACCTTTGATGAATTGGTAGATATAAAACTTCAAAGTGGAGAAAGAAGACGTGGCAGAGTTATAGAAATAGATCAAGATAAGGCCATGGTTCAAATTTTTGAAGGTTCAAGTGGTATTAATTTAAGAGATACTGTAGTTAGATTCTTAGGAAGGCCATTAGAATTAGGGACTAGTCCTGACATGATAGGTAGAGTATTTGATGGACTTGGAAATCCAATAGATAATGGACCAAATATTGTTCCAGAAAAAAGAATTGATATAAATGGAACTGCAATCAATCCAGTAAGTAGAAATTATCCTTCTGAATTTATTCAAACTGGTATATCTACAATAGATGGATTAAATACCCTTGTAAGAGGTCAAAAGTTACCTATTTTTTCAGGAGCAGGCTTACCTCATAATAATGTAGCTGCTCAGATAGCAAGACAAGCAAAGGTAAGAGGAAAAGATGAAAAGTTTGCCGTAGTTTTTGCAGCTATGGGGATAACATTTGAAGAAGCACAGTTTTTTATAGATGATTTTAAAGAAACTGGAGCCATAGATAGAACTGTATTATTTATGAATCTTGCAGATGATCCAGCTATAGAAAGATTAGCTACTCCAAAGATGGCTCTTACTTGTGCAGAATACCTTGCTTTTGAGTTGGGAATGCATGTATTGGTTATAATGACTGATATGACAAATTATGCAGAAGCTTTAAGAGAAGTTTCTGCCGCTCGTAAAGAAGTACCTGGAAGAAGAGGTTATCCAGGATACTTATATACTGATCTTGCAAGTATTTATGAGAGGGCAGGTCGTATAAAAGGAAGAGAAGGATCAATAACTCAAATTCCTATATTAACAATGCCTGAGGATGATATAACTCATCCTATACCAGACTTAACAGGCTATATAACAGAGGGACAAATAATACTATCTAGGGAACTTTATAAACAAGGGTTACAACCACCGATAAACGCAATACCTTCTTTATCACGTTTAAAAGACAAAGGTGTTGGGGAAGGAAAAACTAGAGAAGATCACGCTGATACAATGAATCAAATTTATGCAGGTTATACTTCTGGCAAAGAAGCTAAAGAATTATCGGTAATCCTAGGAGAAACAGCTCTTTCTAAATCAGATAAAGCCTTTGCTAAATTTGCAGATGCTTTCGAAGCTAAATATGTAAATCAAGGATATTATAAAGACAGGGATATAGAAGAGACACTTGATTTAGGATGGGAATTGTTATCTATAATTCCGAGGGGAGAACTTAAGAGGATTAAAGATAGTTTAATTGATAAGTATCTTGGAGAAGAAAAAGAAGAAGGGTGATTAAATGACAAGACTTAATGTCAATCCCACTAGAATGAATCTCTCGATTTTAAAAGATAGACTTTCAACTTCAACGAGAGGTCATAAGCTTTTAAAAGATAAACAAGATGAGTTAATGAGAAGATTTATAGAAAATGTAAAAGAAAATAAAACATTAAGAGAAGAAGTTGAAAAAGAATTATCGGAATCTTTTAAAGATTTTTTGTTAGCATCAGCCTTTATGACTCCAGAAATGTTAGAAGTAGCAGTTTCTTTTCCAACTCAAAAAACTAATTTAGAAATAGAAGTTCAAAATATTATGTCGATTGAAATACCAAAAATGGAATTTAAAACCTCTGATGAATCTGAATTTGGATCGATCTATCCTTACGGATATGCCCAAACAACATCTGACTTAGATTATGCAATTGATAAATTAAACAAAGTTATGAAGCGCCTACTTAAATTAGCAGAAGTTGAAAAAGCAACACAACTTATGGCTGATGAAATAGAGAAGACTAGAAGAAGGGTAAATGGATTAGAGTACAAAACTATTCCGGATTTAAAAGAAACTATAAAGTATATTAGAAGTAAACTTGATGAAAATGAAAGAGCTAATATAACAAGACTTATGAAAGTTAAAGATATAATTTCTGAAGATGAAATAGAAAACTATGAAGAAGAATTGAGAGAAAAAAGAGCAAATTAAGAGCACATCTAGGATGTGCTCTTAATTTTTATATATTCTATTACTTATCTTCTTCAGATTTTTTATTTAAAGAATCAACTAGAAGATTGACATCTAAGCCATGAACCATGCTAGCTTCTTCAAGAGTTTCCATTTGAGAAGCAGGACACATAACACATCCCATTCCAAAACTCATAAGAGTACCAATAGCTTCTGGTTTATTTGCAAGGATTTCTCCTATAACTGTATCTTTAGTTACTTTCATTTTATTACCTCCTATCTACATAATATATTTACCCTATAATAAATTAATTATTTAGTGACTTCAATAATAGAAAAAGCTCTAAAATTTTGAGATTCATTTTCTCCAACATAATATCCTAATACAAGTTTAAAATTATTGGAAGCAAGATTTTTAGATATATCTTCTAAATCAATATTAGAAGATTTTAAGCTAATATAATTTTCATTAGATCCATCTTCTATTTTTAAGACAGGATTAAAATTAAGCTGACCTTTATATTTAAGCTGTTTAGGACTAAGAACAATTAAATTGTTTTCAATATCATATTCAGCATTAGCTGATAACTGAGTTTGTTTAGATGTTAAAAGAACGACAGATTCAACATTTGATAAAAAATCATTAATAGATAAATTTAGTTTATCTTTCATAGAAATTTCACTTCTATTTTTGTCTAAATCAGATGCTAAACTAATAAATTTCACGTGTGTTCTTTTAATTAAATCAGAAGGAGTAACAGATTGAGTTTTGATTATAACAGAATTACTTTCATCATCATAGTCTACATAAAATCCTATAGTTTTTCCAAGATCTCTTAGTTTGAAGTAATTATTTCCATTAATCAAATAGCCATTAAAAACTATCTTTTCACTGTCAACAGTTACTTTTTGAAATGATTTGGAAATTTCAAGTTTTTCTTTTTTTCTAGATTTCAAATCATTTTCTAATTTTGAATATGGAGATTTTCTTTCGATTTCTACAGTAGAAGTTTCTTTATTAAATATTACATTAAATTGAACAGAGCTATTATTTAGTATAGCTGCAACATCTCTTAATCTAAAATAATTATTTCCTTCAATATTATAACCTTCAACATAAATTTTGTCTCCATCTAATTTAATATTTTGTTCAGATAGGCTAGCATTAATTGCAAAAACATTATTGGTAGAAATCAAAGTAAAAATAAAAATTAAGAAAATAGAAAATTTTTTCATATAAATCACCTCTTTAGAATTATATATCTTTTAAAAAGAAAAGTATAGAAAGATTTAGATATTTATAAGGTTTATATACTAAAATTAGTAGGTAAAAACTATAATAATTATTGAAAATTCATATAATAATTCTTAGAGTAAAGTTCAATTTACACTTTAATAAAATTCTTAGATAAGATATAATTGTAAGTAAGTATGTGGTGAAATAATCTAATTAAAGTAGTGGAGTTAAACTTTTATTTAGTTGCTATTGTTATTGAGCTTTGCTATAATAATTTTAAAGATGGAATTCATTCTACAATATGGAATGAAGGAGGTGTTAGTAATGTGGGAAGGTTCAACTATGACTCTTTTTGAGGCATTTCAAGTATCATTAACGGGATTCTCAATTGTATTTTTAACTCTAATATGTTTAGCTTTATTCATAAAGATTACATCTGCTATTGTTAATTCTACAACAACTAAAACAAGTCAGAGTAATACAAATGAAAATAAGGTAAAAACAGCTCCGAAGAAAGTGGAGAAAGAAGATCAAAAAGATGCTGCTTTAATTGCAGCTATTGTAGCAGCAGTAAGCGCAGAAATGAAAAAACCGGTAGATAAATTTAGAATAGTGTCTATTGACGAAAAAAAATAATTAAAGTTAGAAAGGGTGTATAAAATGAAATATCAAGTTAAAGTAGATGGAAGAGTATTTGATGTAGAAGTTGAAAAAATCGGAGGAGGAGCAAAACCTTTAACAATGGCTGATTTAACAGCACCTTCAGCTCCAGCAGCGCCTGTTCAACAAGCAGCTCCGGCACCAACTCCAAAGGCTGAACCAGCACCAGCTTCAACAGGTGGAGAAAAGGTTATTTCTCCAATGCCAGGAAATATTTGGAAAGTTGTAGCAAAAGAAGGCTCTAAAGTGAGCGCAGGAGATGTAATTCTTATTCTTGAAGCAATGAAGATGGAAAATGAAATAGTTGCTCCATGTGATGGAACAGTTTCTATAAAAGTATCTGAAGGTCAAGCAGTTGATACAGATGCTTTATTAGCAGAAGTAAAATAAGAATACAGAAATAGAAACTATAGAAAATTACAAGGAGGGTTAAAATAAGTGAATTTTTTAGAAGCTGTATCTGGTATATTATCAGAATCAGGATTCGCTAATATGACTTGGCAAAGTGGAGTCATGATATTAGTTGCTTTTGTACTACTATACCTAGCGATTAAAAAGCAATTTGAACCATTATTATTACTACCAATTGCCTTTGGGATGTTATTAGCAAATATACCAGCAGCAAATTTAATGGCAGAAGCAGACCCTTGGTATAATTCAGGGGTATTGAGAATTATATATAGTGGGGTTAAGTCTGGACTATTCCCATGCTTGATATTTATGGGTGTAGGAGCGATGACAGACTTTGGACCACTTATCGCAAATCCTATTTCTTTACTACTTGGTTCAGCAGCACAAGTAGGAATTTATGTTGCCTTTATGACAGCAATAGGATCGGGACAATTTACGGCACAAGAAGCAGCATCAATTGCTATAATCGGTGGGGCAGATGGTCCAACAGCAATATTTTTAACGAGTACATTAGCGCCTAAATTATTAGCACCAATAGCGGTAGCGGCTTATTCTTATATGGCATTAATACCTTTAATTCAACCGCCAATTATGAAGATGTTAACAACTAAAAAAGAAAGAGAAACAAAGATGGAAACTTTAAGAAAAGTTTCTAAAACAGAAAAGATTATTTTCCCTGTAGTGGTTGTTGTATTTACAACATTATTATTGCCTTCAGTAGCACCACTTTTAGGTCTACTAATGTTTGGTAATTTATTAAAAGAATCAGGAGTAACTGATAGATTATCAGATACAGCACAAAATGCTTTAATGAATATAGTAACAATAATGCTTGGAATAACTGTAGGAGCAACTGCTAATGGAGAAATCTTCCTACAATTACAGACCCTATTAATCATAGCTCTTGGACTTATGGCTTTTGCTTTTGCAACAGTTGGAGGAGTATTGTTCGGAAAAATTTTATACTATGCCACAGGTGGGAAAATAAACCCACTTATAGGTTCAGCTGGAGTATCAGCAGTTCCTATGGCAGCTAGGGTAGCTCAAGTAGAAGGTAAGAAATATAACCCAACAAATTTCTTATTAATGCATGCTATGGGACCTAACGTAGCAGGAGTTATAGGTTCAGCTGTAGCAGCTGGAGTATTTTTAATGTTATTTGGTTGATTAAGTTAGATAGTTACAATTGGAAGTCTAGTCAATAGGGTTCCAATTGTTTATGTAAAAATATATTTATAGATATTATAAGAGGAGGCATTACTTTGAGTAAGATTTATAGTTTAAAAGACGCTATAAGTAAATTTGTTGAAGATGGAGATGTAATTTCTTTTGGTGGGTTTACAACAAATAGAAAGCCATATGCAGCAGTATATGAAATTCTTCGTCAAGGACAAAAAGACTTTATTGCAGAAGCAGGTCCAGCAGGTGGAGATTGGGATATGCTTATAGGGGAAGATAGAGTTAAGGCATATATAAACTGTTATACTGCAAACTCTGGATATACTAACGTATCAAGAAGATTTAGAAAAAAAATAGAAAAAGGAGAACTTCTTTTTGAAGATTATTCACAAGATGTTGAAATGTATAGATTACATGCAGCTTCATTAGGACTACCATACCTACCAGTAAAGTTAATGATGGGAACTGATTTAGTTGATAAATGGGGTATTTCAAAAGAAGAAAGACAAAAAATCGACAAACTTCCAAATGATAAGTTTGTATATGTAGAGAATCCATTTAACGATGATAAAAAAGTAGTAGCTGTTCCAGTTCCTGAAATAGATACAGCTGTTATACACGTTCAAGTAGCTTCTCCAGATGGAACTTGTAGAATTATTGGAGATGAATTCCATGATATAGATATAGCAGTAGCAGCTAGAAAAACAATTGTAACTTGTGAAGAGATTGTAAGTAATGAAGAAATTAGATTAGATCCAACTAAAAATTCTATTCCAGGATTCTGTGTAGATGCAGTTGTTCATGTTCCATATGGAGCTCACCCATCACAATGTTATGATTATTATGACTACGATTCAGAATTTTACAAAATGTATAATGTTGTAAGTAAAGAAGATGAAGACTTCAATAACTATATGAAAGAATGGGTTTATGATATTGAAGATCATGATCAATATTTAAATAAGTTAGGCGCAACAAGATTAATTAATTTACATCCTGTTCAAGGCTTTGGATATGCTACAAATGTCCTAAAGGAGGTTAAATAATAATGGCTAGATATGATAATTATACAAACAAAGAAATGCAAGCTGTAACTATCGCAAGACAAATAAAAAATGATCAAATAGTGATAGTAGGTACTGGACTACCTCTAATAGGAGCTTCAGTAGCAAAAAGAGCATTTGCTCCTGATTGTAATATAATAGTAGAAAGTGGACTTATGGATTGTGCTCCAATAGAAGTTCCAAGGTCTGTAGGAGATAATAGGTTCATGGCTCATTGTGCAGTACAATGGCCGAATATTCGTTTCATTGGATTTGAACAATGTGAATGGTTACATGATAAACAAAGAATGATTGCTTTTATTGGTGGAGCTCAAATAGATCCATACGGAAATGTTAACTCAACAGTTATTGGAGACTATAATAATCCAAAAACTAGATTTACAGGTTCTGGCGGAGCAAACGGAATAGCTTCTTATGTAAATACTATAATAATGATGCAACATGAGAAGAGAAGATTTATGGAAAAAATAGATTATGTAACTTCTCCAGGATGGATGGATGGTCCTGGGGGACGTACAAGAGCTGGAATATCAGAAAATGTTGGACCACAAATGGTAGTAACAGATAAGGGTATATTAAAATTTGATGAAGAGACTAAAAAAATGTATTTAGCTGGATATTATCCAAGCTCAAGTCCAGAAGATGTTCTTGAAAATACTGGTTTTGATATTGATGTTTCAAAAGCTGTAGTACTTGAAGAACCAGATGAATCAGTAATTAAATTAATACGTGAAGAAATTGATCCAGGGGAAGCTTTTATAAAAGTACCTAAAGAATAAGATTAAGGAGAAAAAGATGAGTAATTATTCAATGAATTCTTATTTTAAGAACATGTCTTCAGTAGGAGCTCCTTTAAAAGCTCAAAACAAAGAAAATATTGAAGAATTAAGAAAAGTGGAAGAAGAATTACAAGCTAGAGTAGAAGAAGTATTAGCAGCAGGAAAACCTGATGAAAAAGTAAATGAAAGAGGAGAACTTACTGCAATTCAACGTATAGCTGAGCTAATAGATGAAGGAACATGGTGTCCATTAAACACTTTATTTAATCCAGGAGAAAATCCAAATGGTACTGTAAACCTAGTAAAAGGACTTGGTAGAATAGACGGAAAATGGGCAATGATTATTGCTTCAGACAATAAAAAATTAGCAGGAGCTTGGGTAGCTGGTCAAGCAGAAAGTTTATTACGTGCTTCAGATGTAGCTAAGAGACTAAGAGTTCCTTTAGTATATATTTTAAACTGCTCAGGGGTAAAACTAGATGAACAAGAAAAAGTATATGCTAATAGACGTGGTGGAGGTACTCCATTTTATAGAAATGCACAACTTAATCAACTAGGTATTCCCGTAATAGTTGGTATTTACGGAACTAACCCAGCTGGTGGTGGATACCATTCAATATCTCCGACAATATTAGTGGCTCATAAAGATGCTAATATGGCTGTAGGAGGAGCTGGAATTTTAGGTGGAATGAACCCAAAAGGATTTATAGATGAAGAAAGTGCTAATCAAATAGCAGATATGACTATGAATCAAAAGAAAGTCGCACCACCAGGATCAGTGGGTGTTCATTTTGCACAAACTGGATTTTTTAGAGAAGTATATGTAGAAGAAGAAGGCGTAATTGAAGGAATTAGAAAATATGTAAATATGCTACCAAGTTATGATATTGAATTCTTTAGAGTTGATGATCCAAAAGCTCCAGCATATGATGGAAATGATTTATATTCAATAATACCAACTAACTTAAAAAGAGCTTACAATATGTATGATGTAATTTCTAGACTATTTGATGGTTCAGAGTTTATGGAATTTAAAAAAGGTTATGGACCTGAAATGATAACAGGAGTTGCTAAAGTTGGAGGTCTTCCAGTAGGGGTTGTAGCCAATACTCAAGGACTTCTAATGAACTATCCTGAATATAAAGAAAAAGCTATAGGTGTTGGTGGAAAACTATATAGACAAGGTTTAATAAAAATGAACGAATTTGTTACACTTTGTTCTAGAGATAGCCTACCAATAATTTGGTTACAAGATACAACTGGTATAGATGTAGGTGATGAAGCTGAAGTTGCTGAATTATTGGGATTAGGACAATCGCTAATTTATTCAATTCAAAAATCTGATATTCCTCAAATGGAAGTAACTTTAAGAAAAGGTACAGCAGCAGCACACTATGTATTAGGTGGACCACAAGGAGAAACTAATGCATTTAGTTTAGGAACAGCAGCTACTGAAATCAATGTAATGAATGGAGAAACTGCAGCTAATGCAATGTACTCAAGAAGACTTGCAAAGGATAAAAAAGCTGGTAAAGATTTACAACCAACAATTGATAAAATGAATAAGTTAATTGATGAGTATAAAGAAAAATCTAGACCTCAATTCTGTGCAGAACAAGGTATGGTAGATGAAATAGTAAATATGAATGCATTAAGAAACTATATAGTAGCATTTACAGAAAGTTGCTATCAAAACCCAGAAAGAGTATGTCCAGTTCATCAAATGCTTCTTCCAAGAGTAATACGTGACTTTAATAATAACTTTGCAAAATAATTAAAATCCGGCGAGAAATCGCCGGTATATATAAGTTATGAAAACTATGGCTAGCCTATTAAGTTTCATAAAATTAGGCAGGGTTACCTGCCTTTTATTATGATTAAAAAGGTTGCAAACGAATAATATAAAGTATCTTTATAAGTACATTTTAATCATATTTGTAATTTTGACTTTTATAAATTTTAATAGTACAATTGAATTGTAAATAAATAATAAATTTTAATTATTGTGAGAAGGAGATTAAATGGGGGAAGCTATTTATACTATGGGGGTTGATGTTGGTTCAACAGCCTCAAAAAGTGTAATATTAAAAGATGGTAAAGAAATAGTAGCTAAAGCTGTTATAGACGTTGGAGCCGGAACTTCAGGCCCATCAAGAGCTATGAAAGAAGTACTTGAAGCTGCTAATTTAAATAGAGAAGATATTAGTTTTGTAATGGCTACTGGTTATGGAAGAAACGCATTAGAAGAAGCAGATTTTCAAATGTCAGAACTATCTTGTCATGCAAAAGGTGCGTATTTTCTCTTTCCAAAAGTTCATACAATAATAGATATAGGTGGGCAAGATGCAAAGGCCTTAAAAATAGGTGATGGTGGAACTTTAGAAAATTTTGTAATGAATGATAAATGTGCTGCGGGTACTGGTAGATTTTTAGATGTAATTGCAAGAGTACTTGAAGTAAGTGTTTCAGAATTAGAAGAATTGGATTCTAAGTCAACTGAAGATGTAGCAATTTCTTCTACTTGTACAGTTTTTGCAGAATCAGAAGTAATATCTCAATTAGCTCAGGGAGCTAAGATACCAGATATAGTAAAGGGGATACATTTTGCTATAGCTAGTAGAGTAGGCTCACTTGCTAAAAGAGTAGGACTTAAGGATGATGTAATAATGACAGGAGGAGTTGCTTTAAATAAAGGTATGGTAAGAGCTTTAGAAGCAAATACTGGTCATAAGATTCATACATCGCCTTTATGTCAATTAAATGGTGCTTTGGGAGCGGCTTTATTTGGTTATCAAAAGCAGCAATTAATTTTAAAAAAACAAGGGAAGTAAAAAGTAGTAAGTTTAATATATGTATTATATTAGGAGGAAAAAATGACTGTAAAACCATTAGAAAAAATACCTGGGAAAAAACCAAGACCTATTGAAGGGAAAAAACCAGCAGCAACTGTTTTACGTAGTGTTGTAGATAGTGTATATGGTGATGCATGGGATGCTAAACAAAGAGGAGAATTGGTAGGATGGAGTTCTTCTAAATTCCCAATTGAATTAGCAAAAGCTTTTGATTTACACGTAGTATATCCAGAGAACCATGCAGCAACAACAGCAGCTAAAAAAGATGGATTAAGACTTTGTCAAACTGCAGAAGATATGGGATATGATAATGATATTTGTGGTTACGCAAGAATCTCTTTAGCATTTGCTGCGGGAGAGCCAACTGATGCAAGAAAAATGCCTCAACCAGATTTTGTACTATGCTGTAACAATATTTGTAATATGATGACAAAGTGGTATGAAAATATAGCTAGAATGCATAACATACCAATGATTATGGTTGATATTCCCTTCCAAAATACAGTAGAAGTACCAGAAGAAAAAGTAGATTATTTAGTTGGACAGTTTGAGCATGCAATTAAGCAACTAGAAGACCTAACAGGTAAAAAATTTGATGAAAAGAAATTTAAAGATGCTTGCGATGTAGCAAATAGAACAGCTGCAGCATGGTTAAAAGCATGTTCTTATATGAAATATCAACCATCTCCTTTATCAGGATTTGACCTGTTTAATCATATGGCTGATATAGTAGCAGCAAGATGTGATGTAAGAGCTGCAGAAGGTTTTGAATTACTAGCAGAAGAATTTGAACAATCTGTAAGAGAAGGAACATCTACTTGGGAATATCCTGAAGAGCATAGAATATTATTTGAAGGTATTCCATGTTGGCCAGCTTTAAGACCTTTATATGAACCACTTAAGAATGAAGGAATTAATGTAACAGCTGTAGTATATGCTCCAGCTTTTGGGTTTAGATATGACGGAATAAGAGAAATGGCAGAAGCTTATTGTAAAGCGCCTTGCTCAGTATGCATAGAAGACGGTGTTGAGTGGAGAGAGACTATGGCTAAAGAAAATGGTATAAGTGGAGCTTTAGTAAACTATAACCGTAGTTGCAAACCATGGTCAGGAGCTATGCCTGAAATAGAAAGAAGATGGAAAGAAGACTTAGATATTCCAGTAGTTCACTTTGATGGCGATCAAGCAGATGAAAGAAACTTCTCAGCTGAACAGTATAAAACTAGAGTTCAAGGTTTAGTAGAAATTATGAACGAAAGAAAAGCTGAAAGAGAAGCTAAGGGAGAAGAAGTTTATACTAACTTCGATAATACTAAAGAAACTGACTGGTCAAAAACAACTATTTAAAGTGAGGTAGAGCAATGACTGATATAAAAGAACTTTTAGAAAAATTTAAATATATTGCAGAGAATCAAAGAGCACAATTAGATAAATATTTGGCAGAAGGTAAAAAAGCAGTAGGAATATTTCCTTACTATGCTCCAGAAGAAATAGCTCATGCTGGTGGGCTATTTCCACTAGGAGTATGGGGAGGTCAAGGACCAATTGATTTAGCTAAAAATTATTTCCCTACTTTCTATTATTCATTAGCGTTAAGATGTCTAGAGATGTCTTTAGATGGATCTCTAGATGGACTATCTGCTTCCATGATTACAACATTAGATGATACCTTAAGACCATTTTCTCAAAATTATAAAGTATCAGCAGGGAGAAAGATTCCTATGGTATTTTTAAACCACGCGCAACATAGAAAAGAAGAGTTTGGTAAAGTTTATAATGCTAAAATATTTAAACAAGCAAAAGAAGAATTAGAAAAAATTTGTGATGTTGAGATTACAGATGAAAACCTAAAAAAATCTTTTGAAATTTATAATGAAAATAGAGCTTTAAAAAGAGAATTTATAAAATTAGCAGCAAGCCATCCACAAACAATAAAAGCTTCTGATAGATCTAATGTTTTAAAAGCTTCTTATAATATGCTAAAAGAAGAACATTCTGAATTACTTAAGAAATTAAATGCAGCGCTTAAAGAATTACCAGAAGAAGATTGGGATGGAGTTAAGGTTATAACAAGTGGAGTAATTACAGATAATCCAGGCTTACTTGAAGTATTTGATAAATATAAAGTTTGTGTAGTTGCAGATGATGTTGCTCATGAGTCAAGAGGATTAAAAGTTGATATAGATATGAGTATTGAAGATCCTATGATGGCCTTAGCAGATCAATTTGCTAGAATGGATGAAGATCCATTACTATATGACCCAGAAATATGGAAGAGACCTAAGTATGTAGTTGATCTTGCAAAAGAAAGTAATGCAGATGGTTGCTTATTATTTATGATGAACTTTAACGATACAGAGGAAATGGAATACCCTTCATTGAAAAAAGCTTTTGAAGAAGCAGGAATTCCTCTAATAAAAATGGGTTATGACCAACAAATGGTTGATTTCGGACAAGTTAAAACTCAACTAGAAACTTTTGGAGAAATGGTTGAATTAAGTAAACTTTAATAAAAGTAAATCTATATGATTTAGAAAAATTTAATTAGAATTTAATTTAAATATGTGGCTTGTATTATGGTTTATCCAGAAATACATACCACATATTTTTTATATATAAATAATTCATATAAGTTATTATCTTTAAATAAAATATTTTTTATTTATTTTTTATAAAAAGTATTAATTTCATCATATTGTTTTTATTAATTTCAAGTTTAATAAGAAGATATTTAATTAATAAAACTTATTTAAGCTTTAGACATATTTCTTATTTCTATAAGTGAAACTAGAAAATCCGTGTCATACCTTTTATTATATAGTCAAAATGGAAATTGGACCTATGAAATATTTTTAGATCTTAAAGAAAATCATTTAAGAGTTCAAGATAAATAGGAAAGACTAATTTGCAACTTATCTTGGAGAAATAAACGATATAGAAGTATTAACTGAAAATAAAAAGGTTCGATTATTGAAAATTAAATTTTATTCAGAAACTTCTGAACTAAAAGAAAAATTTAGAAATGATTTGATAAAAAAATTTTAAAAATAAAATTATAAAAATAAAGAAGTTTGTGTAAAGATAATTTGAAAAATATTGGAAATAAGCCAGAGGTTTTCAGGCACAAACTTCAAAGCTAAAGTTTTGAATTGATAGGATAATTCTTTACATTTATAAATTTAAATTAGTTGTTATGCTTAATTTTAATTAGTGTCATTCCGCTCGAATTTACAAGAAAAAGAAGAAGATCAATTTTTGAGTTTGTCTTAAGTACAAATAAGTAAAAGTCAGTAGCTTAAATATTTAATAACTGTTTTAAATTGAGGTAAATACGGAGGTGTTTATTTGCAAAATATATTTAAAATATTATTCTATTTTCTAGGGATTGGTTTAATATTTATTTTATTTAGATGTCGTTCTAAAAAATTTTCATTTATTAATAATGAAAAAGTTAAAGATTATCCTATAAGGAAATATAGAATTGCTAATATTATCTTGCTGCTTTGGTTGGCTGTAATTTTATTTGGAATGCTTCAAGAATTATTACTTCATGAAACAATAGACTCTAAAGTCTTTTTAATACCTTTTATAATCTCTGTAATTTATGAATTGTTTGGAGCTACCCCTACAGTAAAAAAATCAAAGAATAAGATAGATTTAACGTTAGATTTAATAAATATTGGATCATTTGGGATGGATTTGTTTGGTTCATGGGTTGGAGAATATAATAATGGATTAATAGTATATTTCTATTTAATAGATTACAATTCTATTAAAATATCAAAACTTTCTAAAGAAGAAATTATTTTTTCGGAAATAGAAAAAATAAATGGTATACCAATTAATGTAACGTTAAAAAGTAAATCTAGTATAAATTATTTTTACCCTTTATTGAAAGATTTTGAGTAACTAATATATACTTAATTTATAAGTTCGTAATACCCTTTAATGGACATAAGATTAGGTGGCTATGAAAAAATAGACGAATAAAATAAGAATAGAGAGAATAAAATAAAGGGGAAAAAGCCCTTCTTCCTTTCCTTGGGAGGCACTTTGACTTGCTACCGGATGTATTGCTTATTTACAAAACAAATCTTATTTTTTATAGTTGGAATTTTAGCAGCTACCTTTGGGATAATTTCTAGAGATTAAAAGGTGAGCTTTTAAGATGGCTAAGAAAGTATCTGATATTTTATAATCAGATAAACGACTCAATCAATCTAATTTACAGTATATTACTTCTCAAAGAACTAAAATGATGATTAAGTTTCTTTTAAATACTGAATTAAGATTAACAGAGATAACTAAATTGAAATAGAGCTAATGACAGGACAATTTAAAATAGTAGAAAATAAGATATTAAAGAATTGGATTCTCTAGTTAGATCAAGATACTTTTAAAGTGCTTGGTGATTGGAAGCAAAGAGAATTTAAATAATGAGTAAGAGCGCTTTAGTCTTTACTACTAGGTCTTTAAGATAACTTTATGGGCAAGCCGTTATAATCATGATTAATACCTATTTGTCTATTGATGACATACTATTTATTATATTTGTAAGAAGTTTAAATATTTAAGAAGTTATTTTTTGGCGGATGATAGATAATATATTTTAAAAATAAATAATTATCTTGGTTTTTGTTTTTCAGATATTATAGTTAAATGTGAAAAAACCCCTAATATATTAGGGGTTTAAATAAAATAATTAATTTATTTTTCTTATTTGCGTGTAATAGTTGTATTTTCTTCGAAAGCATCTTCATGAAGATTTTCAATTGAATTAGGAACTTCAACCTCTTCAATATTATTTTTACAAAAAGCATACATATTTATTTTTTTAATAGCACTAGGTATTTTAATTTCCTCTAAATCATTCTTATAAAATGCAGAAGTATCAATTATTTCTACAGTATCTGGAATTTCAACCTCTTCAAGTTTATTTAATGCAAAAGCAGATGGGCCTATTAAAGTTAGATTTTTAGGAAATTTAACTTTTTCAAGATTGTTTCTATAAAAAGCAAATCCATCAATTCTAGTAACTGCATCAGGTATATCTACTTCAACAAGATTACAAACGCCAAAAGCATCATATCCTATTGATTCAACAGTTTCTGGAATAACAACACTAGTAAGTTTTCTTCTATAGAAAGCATTTTCTCCAATTTTTCTAATAGGTGTTCCATCAGGTGCAGTTTTTGGAACAATCATATCTGTATGTCCATCAACCTTAACCTTGTCTTTACCTTTTCTTGTCATTCCTTTTAATTCATCACCATTAAAAATAAAATCATCGTACTCCCATACACTATTCATTGTTTTCCTCCTTAAAATATTACACTTTTTCTTAAAATAATTATAGCATATAAAACACTTTATATAAAGGAAATTAAGATTTTTGGAATGGATTCTACAATATAAAATAATTATATCTAAATCATTTATATTCTTGTAGACAATAAGAATCATTGATATAATATTATAAATATGGAAAGGTCTGATATAATGAAGACAAAAATAATAAAAGTACAAAATGATAAATTAGAAGCAAATGATTTAAAGGATATAAAAAAAGCTTTTGAAGATGGTAAACTAGTGGTTTTTCCTACAGAAACTGTTTATGGATTAGGTGCTAATGGAATGGATGAAGAAGCTTGTAAAAATATTTTTATAGCTAAAGGTAGACCCGTTGATAATCCATTAATATTACACATAGGGGAAATTTCCCAGTTAGAAGATTTAGTAGAAGAAATACCTAAGGTGGGAGAAGATTTAATTAGTATATTTTGGCCAGGGCCTTTAACAATGATATTAAAAAGATCTAAATTAATTTCTGATGTGGTTACTGGGGGTTTAGATACAGTAGCAATTAGGATGCCTTCTCATCCTATAGCAAGAGAAATTTTAAAAGAAGTAAAGCTTCCTATTGCAGCTCCATCGGCTAATATATCTGGTCGTCCATCGCCTACATCTTTTAAAAGAGTTTTGGAAGATTTAGATGGGAAGGTTGATATTATTGTAGATGGTGGGAGAGCTAATTATGGGATAGAATCAACGGTAATAGATTTAACAGTTACACCACCTATGATTTTAAGACCTGGAGGAGTAACCCTAGAAGATTTAAGACTTATTATTCCCAATATTGCAGTAGATAAGACAACTATTGATTCTAATGATAAGAGTATACCTAAATCTCCAGGACAAAAATATAGGCATTATGCACCTAAAGCAGAATGTTATACTTTTGCAGGAAATTTAGAAAATATAGTTAAGGAAATTAATAAGAGAATTGCTCAAAATAAAAATAAAAAGATAGCTGTACTTGCTACAGCTGAAAGTTTAGATGGATATGAGGGTGCAGATTTAGTAATTAATTTAGGTAGTAGAGAAAATCTTGTTGAAGTAGCAAGTAATTTATTTGAAGCTTTAAGAGAATGTGACGATCAGGATATTGATATTATATATGCTGAAGGATTTGATTTAGTAGGTATAGGAGCAGGTATAATGAATAGACTTTTAAAAGCTTCGAGTGGTAAAATTGTATTTGGATTATAGGAGGAAAATAGATGAGCAAAGTAATAGTAACAGATCACCCATTAATACAACATAAATTGACAATACTTAGAAAAAAAGAAACTAGTTCTATGGACTTTAGAAATATTGTAAGAGAAATTGCAGCCCTTATGGGTTATGAAGTTACAAGAGATTTAGAACTTAGGGATATAGAAATCGAAACGCCATTAATGAAATGTATGGGGAAAGAAATCTCTGGGAAAAAAATAGGTATAGTTCCAATTCTTAGAGCAGGACTTGGCATGGTAGATGGAGTTCTATCAGTTGTACCAGCTGCAAGAGTAGGACATATAGGTATGTATAGAGATCCAGAGAGCTATAAGCCAGTTGCTTATTATTGTAAGCTACCTAAAGATGCTGAAGAGAGAACGATGATTCTTTTAGATCCAATGCTAGCCACAGGAGGTTCTTTAATTGCAGCTATAGATGAATTAAAAGCTCATGGAGTTACTTCTATAAAGTCTTTAAATATTTTAGCTGCTCCGGAAGGAATTGAAGAAGTAAAAAAAGCTCATCCGGATGTAGATATTTATGTTGCTCATGTAGATGAAAAATTGAATGAACATGCTTACATTGTTCCTGGTTTAGGAGATGCAGGAGATAGACTATTTGGAACAAAATAGAAAATTTATGGAGAAAAGATGAATACTATATTATACGCTTTTTTATTGGCTTTATTAATTGTTTTAATGTTAACACCTATTGTAATGAAGCTAGCTAAAAAATATGGATTTATGGATATACCTAAAGATAATAGGCGTGTTCATAAAAAACCTATACCTCTTGCTGGAGGACTTGCTATGTACATATCAAGTATTGTAGCCATAGTTGTTTTTATAGGAATAAGTAAGGAAATAATAGGTTTAATAATAGGATCTACTATAATTGTAATATCTGGATTAATAGATGATAAAAAAGGATTAAGCCCTAAAAAGAAAATTCTTTTTCAATTATTAGCTTCTTTCTGTCTTATTTTAGGTGGAGTGAAAATTGAATTTTTTACAAATCCTTTTAGTATAGGAGAGGGGGTAATATTTTTAAAATTTTTAGTTATACCTATAACAGTATTTTGGATAGTTGGAGTTACTAATATAATAAACTTAATAGATGGTTTAGATGGATTAGCAGCAGGAGTATCCTTAATATGTGCTTTATCTTTGATGATAATAGCTTATAATTTTGGCTATAATCAAATAGCTATTATGGCGGCCATAATTGCTGGATCTTGTTTAGGATTTTTACCCTATAATTTCAATCCGGCAAAAATATTTATGGGGGATACAGGAGCTTTGTTTTTAGGATTCATGTTATCCTATATATCAGTAGAGGGTATAATGAAGTCAGCCGCAGCTCTTACTATAATTGTACCGGTTTTAATTTTAGGAGTACCAGTTTTTGATACCACTTTTGCTATGATAAGGAGAAAATTAAGTGGAAGGAGCATAGTATCTGCTGATAAAGGACATTTACATCATAGACTGTTAGATATAGGTTTAAGTCAGAGACAAACAGTTTTAGTTTTATATGGTATCTCCTTAATATTTGGAATTCTTGCAAATATTGTGGCTAATTTTAAAGCTAGAATAGGACTTTTAATATTTTTGATAATAGTTATAGCTGTTATTATGATAGCCCACTTTACTGGAATGTTTAAGCTTAAGGAGGAGTAGGATTGAAAGTAATTTGTGTTTTTGGAACTAGACCAGAGGCAATTAAAATGGCTCCAATTGTTAAAGAGCTAGAAAAGAGAAAGAATATTGAATTAGTTGTTGCAGTAACAGGACAACATAGGGAAATGTTAGATCAAGTTCTTAAAATTTTTGATATAGAACCTGATTATGATATGAATATATTTAAACAAGGTCAGACTTTAACAGATATTACAGTTAATTCAATGTTAGGACTTGAAAAAATTTTAGAAAAAGAAAAACCAGATGTTTTATTAGTCCAAGGAGATACAAGTACTGTATTTGCATCAGCTGTAGCCGCTTTTTATAAAAAAATAAAGATAGGACATGTAGAAGCTGGACTTAGGTCTAAAAATTTATATTCACCGTATCCAGAAGAAGCAAATAGAAGATTAACAGGAGTTATTAGTAATTATCATTTTGCTCCTACTCAGGCTAATAAAGATAATCTTTTAAGAGAAGGATACCCTGAGGAAAACATCTATGTGACAGGGAATACAGTTATAGATGCTTTAAAGTATGCGATTGATGATGATTTTAAATTTGATGATAACTTATTAAATAAATTAGATTATAGAAATAAGAGATTTATTTTATTGACTTCCCATAGAAGAGAAAACATAGGAAAACCTATGGAGAATATATTTAATGCAGTCAAAGATGTAGTTGATTCATATGAGGATGTTGAAGTGATTTTTCCTGTACATTTAAATCCCAAAGTTAGAGAAATAGCTAACAAGGTCTTTAAAGAGAATAAAAAAATTCATTTAATAGAGCCTCTAGATTACTTACCATTTTCTAATCTAATGAATAAGGTTAATATAATTGTTACCGATTCTGGGGGAATACAAGAAGAAGCGCCTGCACTTGGAAAGCCAGTCATAGTTGTTAGAGAAGAAACAGAAAGGATGGAAGGAGTATTAGCAAATACATCTTCTTTAGTCGGATCTGATTACAATAGGATTTTTAATGAACTTAAAGAATTACTAGATGATAAAGAAAAGTACGATAGTATGGCTCATGCAATAAATCCTTATGGAGATGGAAATGCAGCTAAGCAAATAATAGATATATTAGAAAAAAATTTAATAGTTAAATAAGATAAATACTTGTAATTATCATAAGGTAGTTACAAGTATTTATCTTAATAATAGATTAAATATTGATTATATTTAAATATCTTTGTATAATAAGAAATATAAACGGAATGCATTTCACTATATAGAATTATTACTAATTTTTTAAAATATAATAAGTACTTATTATTTTTTAATTTAAATAAAGTGATATAATATTTATATATCAAATTTTATTAGAATAAAAATTTGGGTATGTATTTAATTAGAGTAGTGATGAACTTTATTAAGATAATTTAGGAGGAAATATGGAAAAGATTGTAATAGCAAGCGCAGCAAGAACTCCAGTTGGATCATTTGGTGGAGCTTTTAAAAATGTAAGTGCTGTTGAACTTGGAGTAGTGGCAGCAAAAGAAGCCTTAAAAAGAGCTAAGGTTGGTTCAGATATGGTTGATGAAGTTCTTATAGGGAATGTTCTACAAGCAGGACTTGGACAAAATGTTGCAAGACAAATTACTATAAAAGCAGGCTTATCTCAAGAAACACCAGCAATGACTATTAACAAGGTTTGTGGTTCTGGGTTAAGAGTTGTTTCTTTAGCAGCACAAATTATAAAAGCAGGGGATGCTGAGGTAATTTTATGTGGTGGAGCTGAATCAATGTCCCAAGCACCATTTGTTTTGGACAAAGCTAGATGGGGCTATAGAATGGGCGATGGTAAATTAGTTGATACAATGATAAAAGATGGACTATGGGATGCCTTCAATGACTATCATATGGGAATTACAGCTGAAAATGTTTCTGAAAAATATGGAATAACTAGAGAAATGCAAGATAGTTTAGCAAAAGTGTCTCAAAATAGAGCATCTAAAGCTAGAGCTGAAGGTGTTTTTAAAGATGAAATTGTTCCTGTAGAGGTTAAAGATAGAAAAGGTAATGTAACAGTTGTTGATAAAGATGAGCATATTAAAGATGGTGTAACAGAAGAAAAATTAGCTAAATTAAGATCTGCCTTTAAAAAAGATGGTACAGTTACAGCAGGTAATGCGTCAGGAATTAATGATGGAGCTGCTATGTTAGTTGTAATGACTGAATCAAAGGCAAAAGAACTAGGTGTAGAACCTTTAGCTACAATAGTATCTTATGCATCAGCAGGAGTAGACCCAGCTATAATGGGTACAGGACCTATTCCTTCTTCAAGAAAAGCAGCTAAAAAAGCCAATATTGAAATTAAAGATATTGATTTAATTGAAGCTAATGAAGCATTTGCAGCTCAAGCAGCAGCTGTAGCTAAAGAGCTTGAACTTGACATGGATAAGGTAAATGTAAATGGAGGAGCCATAGCTATAGGTCATCCAATTGGAGCTAGTGGAGCTAGAATTTTAATAACTTTATTATATGAAATGAAAAAAAGAGATTCTAAAACAGGGCTTGCAACTCTATGTATAGGTGGAGGCCAAGGAACTGCTTTAATTGTTGAAAGGAACTAAAATAGGTATTATTATGAGCTATAAATTTTTGAAACTTAAATTTGAGGAAGAAGTTTGTACAGTAACTATAGACAAGGCAAAAAGTTTAAATGCTCTTAACTCAGATTTGCTTGAAGAATTAGATGACTGCTTTACAGAATTAGAAAATAATGATGATTTAAAAGTTGTAATAATAACAGGCGTTGGTAAATCTTTCATAGCAGGTGGAGATATATCTGAAATGTCTAATTTGAATTCAGAACAATCAGGACACTTTGCAAAAAGAGGTATGGATGTTTGCATGAAAATCGAAAGATTAAATAAACCAGTCATAGCTGCTATAAATGGATATGCTTTAGGAGGAGGATGTGAGTTATCTTTATCTTGCGATATAAGAATAGCATCTAATAAAGCTAAGTTTGGACAGCCGGAAGTAAGTTTAGGGATTACACCAGGCTTTGGAGGATCTCAAAGACTTCCCCGTGCTATAGGAGTTTCAAAGGCAAAAGAGTTAATTTATACAGGAGATATAATAGATGCAGAGGAAGCTCTTAGAGTGGGAATTGTTTCTTATGTTGTAGAGCCAGAAAAATTAATGGAAAAAGCTATGGAAATAGCTAGTAAAATTAGTAAAAATTCTAAGTTGGCAGTTAGATATGCTAAAGACGCTATTAACAATGGTTTACAAACTGACATAGAAACTGCAATGAACATAGAAAAGTCAAACTTTGCTCTTTGTTTTTCTACAGAGGATCAAAAAGAAGGAATGACTGCATTTCTAGAAAAAAGATCTCCGGATTTCAAGGGTAATTAAATAGGAGGAGAATTATGAAAATTGCTGTAATTGGATCAGGCACTATGGGAGCTGGAATTGCACAAGTTCTAGCTGCAAAGCATAAAGTAATTATAAGGGATATTTCTACAGAAGCACTTGAAGCTGCAAAAGTTAAAATAAGAAAAGGTTATGAAAAAAATGTTGCTAAAAGCAGAATGACTAAAGAGGAAATGGACCTAGCTATTTCTAATATAAGTACATCTTCAAATATTGAAGATATTAAGGATGTAGATCTTGTAATAGAGGCTGCAACAGAAAATCCCAAAGTAAAAAAAGCAATATTTAAAGAATTAGATGAAGTATGTAAAGAATCTACAATTTTAGCTTCAAATACTTCATCACTATCTATAACAGATATAGGAGCTGCAACTTCTAGACCAGATAAGGTGGTAGGAATGCACTTTTTCAATCCAGTACCTGCTATGAAATTGGTGGAAGTTATTACTGGATATATGACTAATGAAGAAGTAAAAAATACTATTATTAATCTTTCTGAAGAGATTGGAAAAAAACCTGTTGAAGTTGCTGAAGCACCAGGGTTTGTAGTTAATAGAATTTTAATACCTATGATTAATGAGGCTATTGCTATATATGCTGAAGGAGTAGCAAGTGCAGAAGATATTGATCAAGCAATGAAATTAGGAGCAAATCATCCGATGGGACCATTAGCTTTAGGGGATCTTATAGGACTTGATGTAGTGCTTGCTATAATGGATGTACTTTATGAAGAGTTTAAAGATCCAAAATATAGGGCTCATACTTTACTAAGAAAAATGGTAAGAGCTGGACAATTAGGAATAAAAACTAAAATAGGATTTTTTGACTATTCTAAATAATATTAAGATCTCTGCTTGAGGTTATCAAGCAGAGATCTTAATATATAAAAAATTTAAGTAAGTGGGGCTGAAAAAATGAAAAAGAAAAGTTTTTTTAATTCATTAGTATTTAAATTACTAATGGGAATAATAATAGGTATAGGAATAGGTAGTATAGCTAACACCCCTATTATAGCTAACACCCCTATTATAGCTGTAATAGATTCTATAAAATTAATATTGGGAGATTTAATAGGATATATAGTACCATTAATAATATTGGGATTTATAACTCCTGCTATTGTTTCTTTAAAAGAAAGTGCAGGGAAAATTTTAACAGCAACTTTAAGTATATGTTACATATCTTCTGTTGGTGCAGCTATGTTTAGTTTGGTTGCAGGTAGATTAATAATCCCGCATTTAAATATTCAATCAAACACAGGAGCAAGTAAAGTTATACCTGAAAGCTTATTCAAACTATCTATTGATCCAATAATGCCAGTAATGACTGCTTTAGTAACATCTGTTTTGTTAGGGCTTGCAGTGCTTTGGACTAATTCAAATTCATGGAAAAATCTTTTATTAGAATTTAATAATATTGTTTTAGCTATTGTAGATAAAGTTGTAATAAATATATTACCAGTCTATATTGCAGCTACCTTTGCAGAGTTGGCTTATGAAGGAGCAATTATCCATGAATTACCTGTATTTTTAAAAATAATTTTAATTGTAATTATAGGACACTTTATTTGGTTAACTTTGTTATATAGTATAGGTGGTATAATTTCTAAAACAAACCCTAAAGAAGTTTTTAAATATTATCCACCAGCTTATTTAACAGCTTGTGGAACTATGTCTTCTGCAGCTACTCTATCTGTAGCGCTAAAATGTGCAAGAAAATCTAAAAGCTTAGATCCTAAGATAAGGGATTTTGTAATACCAATTTGTGCTAATGTACATTTATGTGGGTCTGTCTTAACAGAAGTATTTTTCGTGATGACTGTATCCCAAATTGTTTATGGGAAGCTTCCAGAAGTGGGAACTATGATAGTTTTCATACTATTACTTGGAATATTTGCTATAGCTGCACCAGGTGTTCCTGGAGGAACCGTTGTAGCATCTTTAGGATTGATAACAGCCATACTTGGATTTAATGACACAGGAACTGCCTTAATGCTATCTATCTTTGCATTGCAAGATAGCTTTGGAACAGCTTGTAACGTTACTGGAGATGGTGCTATAGCTTTAATAGTTACTGGACTATTTAAAAAAGTACCGGGAAGAAATGGCAATCCTGAATACAAAGGGGTTGAATAAATAATAAGAGACTACCTATCTAGGTAGTCTCTTATTATTTATTTTATTACTATTTATGATAATAAAATTATTATATTTGCAAAAATGATAATAAAATTTATAATTTCATCTAGTTTTATTAAATAAAGTTGGCATATAAATTGCATTATAAATAAGATAAGTAATATTATTATAAGGAGATTAATTATGAATTATATTGATTTTTTAAAAAGTGAATTAATACCAGCCTTTGGTTGTACTGAACCTATAGCTATAGCATACGCTTCTGCTAAGGCCAGAGAAGTTTTAGGAGAAATTCCAGATAAAATAATAGCTGATTTGTCTGGGAATATTATTAAAAATGCCAATTCAGTTAAAGTTCCAGGAACAGAGGGGAGAAAAGGGCTAAAAATATCAATAGTAGCTGGAGCTATTTTAGGCAATCCAAAAAAAAATTTAGAAGTCTTGTCGGGTATAGATAAATCTAGACTAGTAGAATGTGATAGATTAATAGAAGAAGGAATTTGTAAGGTTAATTTAAAAAAAGGAATAGCTAATCTATACATAGAAATAAAAGCTATAAAGGGCGATTCTTATGCTAGAGTTATAATAGCTAATAGCCATACAAATATAGTTTTAATTGAAAAAAATGGAGAAATTATTTTTGAAAAAGAAGAAAATACTTCAAAAGAAGAAGAAATTGAATTTACCTTTGATAAAATATATGATTTTTCAAAAGAAGTTGATTATTCAGAAATAAAAGATATTTTGGATAGGCAGATGGAATTTAATTATGAAATAGCAGAAGAAGGTTTAAAAAACGATTGGGGGTCAAATATAGGGACTTTAATTCTAGATAGAAGTTTCGAAAATTCTTATGAAAAATATGTAGCTTATGCAAGTGCTGGATCGGATGCAAGAATGAGTGGATGTGAAAAACCCGTAGTAATTAATTCGGGATCTGGAAATCAAGGAATAACTGTAGCAGTTCCTATAGTAACTTATGCAAAAGATAATAAGGTAGAAGAAGATGACTTGTATAGAGCTTTAATTTTCGCTAATTTAATAGGTTTATATATTAAACAAGGCATAGGAAAGTTATCTGCCTATTGTGGTGTTGTAAGTGCTGCTTCAGCTTCTGTGTGTGGGATAGCTATGTTAAAAAAAGTGAGTAGAGAAACTTTAAAAGAAACTCTTTCTAATTCGCTTGTAGTTAATTCTGGGATAATTTGTGATGGAGCTAAACCATCTTGTGCTATGAAAATAGCTTCTAGTTTAAGAAATGCGTTTTTAGCTATGGAGCAAGCGAAAACTAAAAACTCTTTTGAAATAGGAGATGGTATAGTTAAAGAAAGTTTAGATGAAACTATAGAAACTGTTGGAAGAATAGCAAGAATTGGTATGGAAAGCACAGATCAAGTTATTTTAAATGAAATGATAAGAAATAAAAAATATTAAAATAAAAATTTTTTTACAATATTCACATTTTATATTTAAAATTTTTACAATATAAGTTATGATTGTTATTGAAAAAGAACTGGGAGGATAAAATGTCTATAACTTATATTTTTAGTTTACTTGGTGGCTTAGTGTTATTTTTATATGGTATGGATTTAATGAGCTCAGCTCTAGAATTAGTAGCTGGGAATAAGATGAATAGGGTTATTGAAAAACTAACATCTAATCCACTAAAAGGAGTAGCTGTTGGGGCAGCTGTAACAGCAGTAATTCAATCTTCATCTGCAACTACAGTTATGGTAGTAGGTTTTGTTAATGCAGGACTTATGAATATTTATCAAGCTGTAGGAGTAATAATGGGAGCCAATGTAGGAACAACCATAACTGGGCAATTAGTAGCTTTAAACATAACAGACAATGCTCCTATTATGGCTTTTATTGGATTTGTTATGTTGAAAGGATTAAAAAAAGATAAGTTGAGATATAGTGGGCAAGTTATATTAGGACTTGGAATGCTATTTATGGGAATGGAAATTATGTCATCTTCAATGGCTCCTTTAAAAAATGATCCGTCTTTTATAAGCCTCATGACAATGTTTAAAAATCCTATACTGGGAGTAATTGCAGGTGCAATTTTTACTGCTATAATTCAATCATCATCATCATCATTAGGTATATTACAAGCTATATCTAATCAAGGACTTATTAGTTTAAGCTCTAGTATGTATATAATATGCGGTTTTAACATAGGAACTTGTATAACTTCTGTCTTATCTTCAATAGGAGCTAGTAAAAACGCACAGAGGACTTCTGCTGTGCATGTATGGTTTAATTTAATTGGAACTTTTATATTTATAATAATAACTTTATTTTTGCCTATAGATGAATTTGTTTCTAGTTTTTCTGGCAAAAGCGGAGCTTCTCAGATAGCAAATATGCATACTCTATTTAATATAAGTACAACAATAATATTATTTCCGTTCTATAAAAAATTAGCTAATTTAGCAGTAAGAACTGTTAAAGGAAAAGATGGAGAATTAGAACCTCTATCTTTAAAATATATAACAGATAGAAAGATGGTAGATCCAAACTTAGCTCTAACTAATACTAGGGCGGAAGCTAATAGAATGTTAGATTTAGCAAAACAAAACTTTAATTTATCTATAGAAATTTTTAAAGATTTCAATGAAAGTAAATACGATATTATATTTCATAATGAAGAAATTATAAATTACTTAAATTCAAATATAACTAAGTATATTATTGATGTATTAGGAAAAAGAATGGATGATAGCCTTGCTAGTATGTTTACCGGTTATATGAGAGTTGTAAGAGATATTGAAAGAATGGGAGATCATATAAAATCAATTGCTGAATTTTCCAAACTAAACAAAGATAGAGATTTGGTTTATACAGATGAGTCTACTAGTGAGATGCTCATAATAGAAAAAGAAATTGAAGAAATGTTTAAAGTTTTATACTCTAAAATCCCAAAAGAAGAAAGAATAAAAGTATTAAGAAATTCTAATATAGAAGTTGAGAATCAAACCAATAATTATAGAAATAGACATATGGAAAGAATGAAGACAGGATCTTGTGATCCTGAAAGTGGAATATTGTATGAGAAAATGTTAATATCTTTAGAAAGAGTAAGTGCTTATTTGTCGAATACAGGTAAATTAATAATTTAAAATAAAGGATCTAATTTTTATATTTAATTATAAAAATTGGATCCTTTATTTTAATCTTTGCAAGTTATTATATTTAATTATATAATTATATATAATACAAGGGGGATGTAATGGAAATTAATACATTTGATAAAAATAATTATACCTTACTATGTGATTTTTATGAATTTGCAATGAGTAATGGTTTTTTTAAATCTGGGTTAGAAAAGAAAATAGCCTATTTTGATATGTTCTTTAGATCGGTTCCAGATGAAGCTTCTTATGCAATAATTGCTGGGTTACAGCAAGTTATAGAATATTTTGAAAATTTAAAATTCACAGAAGAAGATATAGAGTTTCTTAAAAGTAAGGGGATATTTGATGATCAATATTTAGATTATTTAAGAAATTTTAAATTTGAATGTGATGTTTGGGCTATGCCTGAAGGAACAATAGCTTTCCCTCAAGAGCCTCTTATTATAGTAAGAGGACCAATAATACAGGCACAAATGCTAGAAACTATGATTTTATTAACTATAAATCACCAGTCTATGATAGCTACAAAAGCTAATCGAATAGTATCAGCAGCCCAAGGGAGACCTGTAATAGAATTTGGAAGTAGAAGAGCACAAGGATATTCTGGGGCTAATTTAGGAGCTAGGGCATCTTACATCGGAGGATGTCTTGGCACTGCCAATACTCTAGCAGAAAAAATTTATAAAATTCCTGCCTTAGGTACCATGGCACATTCTTGGGTGCAATTATTTGATAGTGAATATGAAGCTTTTAAAGCTTATGCTAAAGCTTATCCAGATCAATGTTTTTTACTAGTCGATACTTATGATACGCTTAAGCAAGGTATTCCAAATGCTATAAGGGTATTTGATGAAGTTGTTGTAAAAGCTGGATATAGACCTAAGGGAATAAGAATAGATTCAGGAGATATAGCATATCTATCTAAAATGGCTAGAAAAATGTTAGATGATGCAGGATATGAAGATGTGAAAATAATGGCATCTAATTCCTTAGATGAGTTTACTATTAAAAATATATTGCACCAAGGGGCCAAATTGGATTCTTTTGGGGTAGGAGAAAGACTTATAACTTCAAAAAGTGCTCCGGTTTTTGGGGGAGTTTATAAGTTAACAGGGGTAGAAGAAGATGGTAATTTAATTCCTAAAATAAAGATATCAGAAAATGTAACAAAAATAACTAATCCAGGGTTCAAACAGGTGTATAGGCTTTATGATAAGGAAAGCAATAAGGCTTTAGCAGATGTTGTAACTTTACATGATGAAATTATAGATAACAGTAAAGAGTATGAAATATTTCATCCTATATATACTTGGAAAAGAAAGATTATTAAAAATTTCATTGCAAAACCATTATTAGTAAGAATATATGATAAGGGGAAATTAGTTTATAAACTTCCTGAAATAGAAGAAATAAGAAACTTAGTTCAAGAAGAACTTAAAACTATATGGGAAGAAGTTAAAAGATTGGATAATCCACAAGAGTATATAGTAGATTTATCTTATGATTTGTGGAAGATTAAAGAAGACTTATTAGATAAAAATGGTAAAAGTTTAAAAAGGAAGTAGGTATATATGAACTATTATGGAAATGTATTTAGACCTCCAAGTGAGGCTAGTTCTTTAATAATCCAGGCTACTATAGGTTGTTCACACAATGACTGTACCTTTTGCTATATGTATAAAGATGAACCTTTTATAATCAGACCTATAGAAGATATTATTTCTGATTTAGAAACTATAAGGGAATACTTCCCTAGTTTTAAAAGAATATTTATAGCAGATGGGGATGCCTTAGTATTAAAAACAGATGACTTAATAAGCTTATTAGATTATATAAATAGTAACTTTCCTAATGTTGAAAGAATTTCATCCTATGCTACAGCAGGAGATATTAATAGAAAAAGCGTAGAAGAGTTAAAGAAATTATATGCTAAAGGTCTTAAGATGTTGTATATAGGATTTGAAAGTGGAGATGAAGAAATACTTTTAGATATAAATAAGGGATTAACAACCAAAGACTATATAGCAGCTATGGATAAGTGCAAAGAGGTAGGATTTGAAACATCTATAACAATTATTGCAGGTTTAGGTGGTAGAAAGAAGTTCAAGCAAAATGCTCTTAATACAGCTAAGCTAATAAGCAAGACTAAGCCAGATTATGTATCTTATTTAACTATGAGAATATATAAAAACACTCCTTTATATAAGGATTATGAAAGTGGTAAATTTGAGATGCCTTCTCCAGAAGAAATACTTTATGAAATGAGATTATTTTTAGAAGAAGTTGATTCTGAAGGGACTATATTTAGGTCTAACCATGCATCTAATTATGTCTTATTAAAAGGTACTTTAAATAAAGATAAAAAAGATTTAATAAAATTAATTGATTCAACCTTAGAAAAGAAAAATTTTGTTCCTTCAGTCTTAAGAGGTTTTTAAATTAATGTTATAATGTAATTTATTAACAAAAATTTAATGTTAATGGTGTAAAACCAATTAGGAGATAAATTATGCTAAGCTATACGCAGATAGATTTTATATTAGAGATAATAGGGACACTGGCCTTTGCTTCATCTGGTGCTTTAGTAGGGATAAGAGAAAAGATGGATCTTTTAGGAGTTATAGTTTTAGGGGCTACTACTGCCATAGGAGGAGGATGTATAAGAGATATTATATTAGGAATTAATCCACCGAAAATGTTTGTAAATTCTTCTTTTGCCCTAATGGCAGTAATTCTTTCTTTAATTTTATTTATAATATTTTATTTAAAAACTAATATTATAAATTCAATGGTCATGAAAAAATATGAGCAAATTATGTTTTTTTTAGATGCTATAGGATTAGGAGCTTTTACTGTAACAGGGATAAATACAGCAATAGAAATGGGGTTTTATGATATGAAATTTCTTTTGATTTTTGCTGGTATGGTAACAGGTGTAGGTGGGGGAATAATTAGAGATGTTTTTTCTAATAGAATTCCTTTTATATTTGAAGAACAAATATATGCCATGGCATCCTTTTTGGGAGCTTGTTTTTACTTAATTTTCAGACATAGCTTTGAAGTAGATACTTTAATGATACTTTCAGCCTTAATTGTTATATTAACTAGGATAATAGCTGTAAAAAATAATATAAATTTACCTAGGATTAAATTTTGATGGAGATAAATTATGAATATAAAAATAGTAACAGATAGTGGAGTAGATTTACCGATTGAAATATTAAAAAAATATGATATAGAAGTATTACCTATTGTTTTGAACGATGGTGAAAGAGAATATTCTGGATCAAAAGATCTTTCGTCGGAAATAATGTTTAAAAATATGAGAAATAAAGTTGTTTACGGAACTAGTCAGGTAAACAATATTGATTATATAAACTGTTTTGAAAAATACGCAAAAGAAAACATAGAAATATTATACATATCTTTAAGTTCAGGAATAACAGGAACTTATGAAAGGGCATGTATAGTAAAAAATGAAATATTAAAGAAATATAAAAGTGCAAAAATTCATATATTTGATTCTAAGTGTGCAGCAACTGGATTTGGTATGCTAGTTTCACGAGCTGCTATGATGGCTAGCGATGGCAAAGATATTAATTATATAATAAATGCCCTAGAGTTTTTTAGAGATCATATGCACTATATTTTTTCTGTTACAACTTTTGAATTTTTATTAAGAGGAGGTAGAGTCTCAAAGAGCCAAGCAATCATAGGAGGACTACTAAATATAAAACCTATTCTAGAGTTAAATAATAGGAAAGATGGGAAGATAAGCAATATAAATAAAGTAAGAGGAGAAAAAGTACTTTATAAGAAATTATCTCAATATCTAGAAGAAAGAAGTGTAGGAGAATTTAATAAAAATCAAACTATTTGTATAACATATGGAGACAATATAAAAAATGCAGAGAAATTAAAAGAAATTATTATAGATGAATATTCCATAAATGAGGACAATATATCAATAATTCAAATGGGAACGGTTATTGGAGCTCACACGGGGCCAGATATTATAGCTTTATTTTTTGTAGATAAACTATTTGATGATTATAATATAATTAAGTGAAATAAAAAGGCATAGACTTGAATTTAATTTATTCAAATCCATGCCTTTTTATTTTTCAATATATAATAAAAATCTATATCCTATAAATTAGTAAATATAAGCTAGATAGAATTAGAGATTATATATATTGAAAAAAATATATTTAATGTTTGTTAAATTCAAGTAAAGTTGTATAAAAAAATATATATAAATTAACTTTTCAATAAAATGTTTACGTTTACAAAACTTACGCTTTATTGTATTATGGTGATATAAATAAAAAGGGAGGAGATTATATGACTTATTATGTAGATTTAAATAGTGATATAGGAGAAGGTTTTGGATCCTATAAATTGGGAATGGATGAAGAAATAATAAAACATGTAACCAGCATAAATTTAGCTTGTGGGTGGCATGCTGGAGATCCATTAATAATGGATAAAACTGTAAAAATGGCAAAAGAATATGGGGTTAATGTTGGAGCGCATCCAGGTTATCCTGATCTCTTAGGATTTGGGAGAAGAGCAATGACAATAAGTCCTGAAGAAGCTAGAGCTTATATGCTTTATCAAACAGGGGCTTTAATGGCTTTTACTAAATCTCATGGAATAAAATTACAACATATGAAGTTACATGGAGGTTTTTATAATAAAGCTTGTAATGATGAAAAACTTGCTGAAGCTATAGTAAAAGGAATAGAAGAATTAGATAAAGATATAATTCTAATGGTTCTTAGTGGTAGTCATATAGCTAAAAAGGCTAAAGAATATGGGCTTAGGGTTTCAGAAGAAGTTTTTGCGGATAGGGGTTATAACGAGGACGGAACTTTAGTTAATAGATCTTTACCGGGTGCTTTTGTAAAGGATCCTAGTGAGGCTATTCCAAGAGTAATTAGAATGGTTAAGGAGGGAAAAGTAACTACTGCAAATGGAAAAGATATAGACATAAAGGCGGATTCAATTTGCGTTCATGGAGATAATCCTAGAGCTATAGAATTTGTAAAAGAAATAAAAAAAGGTTTAATAGAAGCTGATATAGAAATAAAAGCTATTGAAAATTTTATAAAGTGAGGGATAGTAAATGGATAATAAAAAGAAAAGCAATTTATCGGTATTATTAGGGGCCGCATTTTTAATGGCAACATCAGCTGTAGGCCCAGGGTTCATGACTCAAACAGCAACTTTTACAAGAGACTTAACTTCAGATTTTGCTTTTGTAATAGTTGTATCAATTATTATGTCCTATATAGCCCAGTTAAATGTATGGAGAGTTATAGCCGTATCAAAATTAAGAGGACAAGATATAGCTAATAAAGTTTTACCTGGACTTGGATATTTTGTTGCACTGCTAGTCGCTTTGGGTGGATTAGCTTTTAATATAGGAAATATCGGAGGAGCAGGACTTGGTCTTAACGTAATATTTGGCATAGATCCTAAACTAGGAGCAGTAATAGGTGGAATAATAGGTGTTATAGTATTTACATCTAAATCAGCTGGAAAGGCTATGGATAAGTTGACTCAAATTTTAGGTGCTAGTATGATAATTTTAATTGCCTATGTTTGTGTAACAACTAATCCTCCTGTAGCAGAAGCTGCTAAAAGTGCAGTAAACCCTTCAGACTTTCCTAGTACAGTAAGTGCTATACTAACCTTACTTGGAGGAACTGTTGGTGGATATATTATATTTTCAGGTGGACATAGGCTTATAGATGCGGGAATAACAGGGGAAGAAAATTTATCTCAAGTGAACAAGTCAGCTACGCTAGGTATTGTTGTAGCCTTAGTTGTAAGAATACTTTTATTCCTTGCTATTTTAGGAGTAGTAACAAGTGGAGCCTTATTAGATGAAAAGAATATTGCGGCATCTGCTTTTAAAATTGCCAGTGGAAATATAGGTTATAAGATATTTGGTATTGTATTTACAGCAGCTGCCATAACATCTGTAGTAGGAGCAGCTTTTACATCAGTATCTTTCTTAAAAACCTTATTTAAACCAGTAGCTGAAAAAGAAAATATTGTAACTATAGTATTCATAGTAGTTTCAACTATAGCTTTTGTATTTATAGGTAAACCTCAAAAATTATTAGTTTTAGTAGGAACACTTAATGGTTTGATATTACCTATAACTTTAGCTGTTATGTTAATAGCAAGTAAGAAAAAATCAATAGTTGGAGATTATAAGCATTCAAATGTTTTATTCTATTTAGGTTGGATAGTTACAGCTATATCAGCTTATATAGGAGGACAAGCTATAATAAATATGTTTTCAAGCTTATCTTAATCAATTATAGGAGGAAGTATGTATAATCAAGTAAAATATCTAATTGCAGGGGATAGTGCCATAATTATGGAATTTGGTAATGAAATATCAAAAGAAATAAACTCTAAAATTAGGTCTACTATAAAAAAAATAGAAGAAAATAAACTAAAAGGTGTAGTGGAATTAGTGCCAACTTATAGGTCTATTGCTATTTCTTATAATCCTTTACTTATATCCTATAAAGAACTTGTAGGAAAATTAAAAGAATTTGAAAATGAAACTGCTAGTTTAGAAGAAGAGACTGTAAAACTTATAGAAATACCAACTTTATACGGAAAAGAATATGGGCCTGACTTAGATTTTGTAGCTAAAAATGCTGGTTTAAGTACGGATGAAGTTATTAAAATTCATACAGGTACGGATTATCTAGTGTATATGTTAGGTTTTGCACCTGGCTTTACTTATTTAGGTGGAATGGATGAAAGAATAGCAACTCCTAGGTTAAAAAGTCCTAGGCTAAAAATAGCAGCGGGTTCTGTAGGAATAGCAGGAAGTCAAACTGGTATGTATCCATCAGTTTCACCTGGGGGTTGGCAATTAATAGGAAGAACTCCTTTGAAATTGTATGATGAAAATGCAGAACCTCCAGTATTTGTAAATTCAGGAGATTATATTAGATATATTGCAATAGATGAAGAGGAATATAATAAAATAAAGAAAGAAGTAGAAGAAGGTAAGTTTAAGGTGAAAATAAAAAATATAGCAGTAGGTGATTTGCATGGCTAAAATTATTATAAATAATGGTGGTATTTTAACTACTGTTCAAGATTATGGAAGAATAGGTTATCAAAAATTTGGAATAACGCCAGCTGGAGTTATGGATGAGTATTCTTACGAGTTAGCAAATGCCCTTGTAGGGAATGAACGAGGAGAAGCTGTTTTAGAAATAACATATTTTGGACCTATAATTACTTTTGAAGAAGATATAGTCATAGCTTTAACTGGTGGAGAAGTTGATGCAAAAGTAGATGGGCAAATTATAAATATGAATGAAAGTATATTAATAAAAGCAGGGAGTCAATTAAGTGTAGGTAAGATAAAAAATGGTGTTAGAACTTATTTGGCTTTTGGTGGAGTTATAGATGTAGAAAAAGTAAATAATAGTAAGTCCACACTTATAAAAAGTTCTATAGGTGGATTTAAGGGAAGAGCTTTAAAGGCAAAAGATGAGATTAATATCTTAGTAAATAAAAATGCTAAAGAAGGAAATAAGCTAGAAGAGAAATATATTCCTAAAATATCTAAATTCAATGTTTTAAGAGTAGTATTAGGACCTCAAGATGATTATTTTACTGAAAAAGGGATCCATGACTTTTTTAGATCAGGTGGTTATACAGTTTCTAAAAATGCAGATAGAATGGGTATAAGACTTGAAGGAAAGTCTTTAGAAACTAAAAATGGTTCTGATATAATTTCTGATTCCACTGTCAAAGGCTCAATCCAAGTACCAACAGATGGTAAGCCAATAGTTTTATTAGCAGATAGACAAACCACAGGAGGCTATACTAAAATAGGAACTTTAATAAAAGAAGATATTTCTAAATTAGCACAAATGTCACCAGGCAATAAATTATGTTTTCAAAAAATAGACTTAGATGAGACGCTAGAGCTTTATAATTCTTATGAAGAAAAGATTTTAAAAATTAGAAAATCTTTAGGATTATAATTTTTATTAATTTTAAAATAAAAACTTTTCTATTTATATAAATAGAAAAGTTTTTTAATTTGAGGAGGAAAAAATGTATAGAGAAATTTTAAATTCTTTACAAAGCGGGGCAAAATCAAAACTTTCTATGTATAGTGAGTCTAAGTTTAAGTATATTATTTGCTCAATGATGGCAGGGTTTTTTGTAGGTTTAGGTATATTGATAATGGCTTTAAATTTAAGTATATTTAAAGATGTCAATCCAAATGTGGTCAGTTTAGTAAATGGTTTAACATTTTCACTAGCTCTTTCTTTTGTAATGATGGCCGGTGGAGATCTTTTTACAGGGAATATATTAGTTTTATCTAATGGGGCCATGACTAAGGGGATAGATTACAGACATGCTATTAAAATTTGTGCTTTATCGTATTTTGGAAATTTTTTAGGAGCTCTTTTTTTAAGTCTAATATTTCTTGGAACAGGAATAGGAGATAAGCCTATTGCTGAAGCTATTGTTAATCTTGCTCATTATAAAGTGGAATCTGGAATAATGGAATTATTTTTTAAAGGAATAATGTGTAATATTCTAGTTTGCTTAGCTGTTTTATGTTGTTATAAAATGAAAAGTGAAAGTGGAAAATTAATTATGATAATTTGGGCTATATTACCTTTTGTAGCTTTAGGATTTGATCATAGTATAGCTAATATGACTGTTTTTTCATTAGCAAAAATGTTATCATCAGAAATTACTTTTTCTATGATTTTTCATAATCTAATACCTGTAACTATAGGGAATATAGTAGGAGGTTTAATTGTATCTTTAACTTATTATATGATTGGGAAAGAAGAAAATAAATAAAAAGTAATTCCGTAAAAGTAAATATATTTCATAATATAGAAAAACTTTCTATTTAATAATTTCGAAAAAATAAAAATCCATTAAAAAGATGGCTATATTCCAACATAAATAGTAGATATTATTTAAGCTTATAGATATCTTTGTAATCTTGAAATAACAAATACTATTTGTTATAATTGACTTGTATGAAATTGTTACCATAGTTATATGGTATAGGCAATAAATTAAGATAAATACATACTTTATCTTATGAAAATTTTAAGGAGTGTTGAAAAATGACAGATATTTTAAACCCATTAGTAGCAGCGCAAGAAAAAGTTAAAATTGCATGTGAAAAATTAGGTGCAGATCCAGCAGTTTATGAATTATTAAAAGAACCAAAAAGAGTAATTGAAATTTCTATTCCAGTAAAGATGGATGATGGTACAACAAAAGTTTTCAAAGGTTGGAGAAGTGCGCATTCTGATGCAGTAGGTCCAGCTAAAGGTGGAGTTCGTTTTCATCCAAATGTAAACCTAGATGAAGTTAAAGCGCTTTCTTTATGGATGACATTTAAGGGTGGAGCTCTAGGTCTTCCATATGGTGGAGGAAAAGGTGGTATTTGTGTAGATCCATCAGAACTTTCTGAAAGAGAATTAGAACAACTTTCTAGAGGATATGTAAGAGGTCTTCATAAATATCTTGGAGAAAGAATTGACATTCCAGCACCAGATGTAAATACAAATGGTCAAATCATGAGTTGGTTTGTAGATGAATATTGCAAACTTAATGGTGATAGAATGGATCTTGGAACATTTACAGGAAAACCAGTAGCATTTGGTGGTTCTGAAGGAAGAAATGAAGCGACAGGATTTGGAGTTGCAGTTGTAGTTAGAGAAGCAGCTAAAAGATTCGGTATTGAAATGGGCCAAGCTAAAATAGCTGTTCAAGGTTTTGGTAATGTTGGTTCTTTCACAGTTAAAAATATTGAAAGACAAGGCGGAAAAGTTTGTGCTATTGCAGAGTGGGACAAAAAAGAAGGAAACTATGCAATTTACAATGAAAACGGAATTGACTTTAAAGAATTAATAGCATATAAAAATGAAAATAAAACAATTCTTGGCTTCCCAGGAGCAACTAAAATTTCTGAAGAAGAATTCTGGTCAAAAGAATATGATATTTTAGTACCAGCAGCTCTTGAAAATGTAATTACTGGAGAAAGAGCAAAAATGATAAACGCTAAATTAGTTTGTGAAGCTGCAAACGGTCCTACAACTCCAGAGGGAGATAAGGTTCTTACTGAAAGAGGAATTCAACTTACTCCAGATATATTAACTAACTCAGGTGGAGTATTAGTATCTTATTATGAATGGGTACAAAACCAATACGGATACTATTGGACAGAGTCAGAAGTAGAAGAGAAACAAGAAGCTGACATGATGAAAGCTATCGAAGGTGTATTTGGTGTTGCAGACGAATTTAATGTACCACTAAGAGAAGCTGTTTATATGTTTGCTATTAAATCAATTGATACAGCAATGAAATTAAGAGGATGGTATTAATCCTTAGAATTAATAAAATAAAAAGACTCCTTTCATAAGGAGTCTTTTTTCTTATTATCCTTTAAAAAAAAGAAATTTAATGGCATAATAATATTATCAAGTTTAAAGGAGAAATTAATGGAATATTTAAGTCTAGGAGTAAAAGTAATATTTCCTGTTTTTTTTGTTTTATTTATAGGATTTTTTTTAAAGACAATAAAAGTAATAGATGATAATTTTATATCAAAATCTACAAATTTAGTTTTTTATGTGGCATTACCAATAAAATTATTTTTTAGTATAAGAGATTCTGAGTTGGATTCATTAGATTTAAATTTTGTCCTTTATATAATAGTATCAACTTTAGTTTTAGTATTTACTATTTGGTTTTTTGCCTCGTTATTTATAAAGGACAAAAGAAAATTATCAGCCTTCATCCATTGTGCTTATAGATCTAATTTTGTCTATATAGGACTTCCTATACTTAGTTTTATTATGCCTAGCGCTGGGATGGATGCTGCAATAGTTGTAATGACTTTTGGATTAACCATCTATAATTTATTGTCTATAATATTATTAACTTATTATGGTAGTGGAAAATTTAAAATAAAAGATTTTATATTTAAAATTATAAAAAATCCAATGCTAATTGGTATAGCTATAGGGATTTTTGCTAAAATAATTGATTTTAGATTTTTTGAAAGTTTGGAAAAAGGTTTATATATGATTTCTGACTTATCAACTCCTCTTTCCCTAATATTGGTTGGTGGATCTTTAAAATTTACAGGTATTTTAAATGATAAAAGATTAGTTTTTATGTCTAGTTTTATAAAAGTAGTTTTAGCAGCAGCGATTTTAGTGCCAATAGGATATAAATTAGGTTTAGCAAATGATCAATTAGTCGTTGCCTACATATTCTTTGGAAGTCCGTGTGCAGTAAATTGTTTTATAATGGGCAAAAAAATGGGGTCAGATGCTGAACTTACTTCTAAAATAGTGACTATGTCATTTGCTATGTCTATAATAACTTATGCTATAGGGATTGCTGTCTTAAAAACTTTTTCTATAATTTAAAATAAAATTATTTTGTAAGTTAGAATTTATTTACTTTATTTCTTTACAACATTTATTAATAGTGTTATACTGTTTTTAAATTAATATATAACCTTATTAAGAGCGGTGGAGTGAATGGGCACGATGAAACCCGGCAACCTATAAAGGTGCCAAATCCCACAGATAGCAAGCAAGCAGTCTGATAGATGAGGTTCTGACCTTCTCTGTGCTTGCGAGAAGGTTTTTTATTTAGGAGGTAAAACTATTATGGATAAATATTTATTTACATCTGAATCAGTAACAGAGGGACATCCTGATAAGGTCTGTGATCAAATTTCAGATGCTATATTAGATGAAATAATAAGAAAAGACAAAAATGCAAGGGTTGCTTGTGAGACAATGGCAACCACTGGGCTTGTTTTAGTAAGTGGAGAAATTACTACAAATACCTATGTAGATTTTACAAAAGTTGTAAGAGATACTCTAAAGGAAATTGGTTATGATAGAGGTAAGATAGGATTTGATAGTGAGACTTGCTCTGTTTTGAGTGCTATAAAAGAGCAGTCAGCAGATATAGCAATGGGAGTAGATAGGTTTAAAGAAGATAATATAGATGAGTTAGATGCCTTTGGAGCAGGAGACCAAGGAATTATGTTTGGTTATGCCACTAATGAGACTGAAAACTATATGCCTTTGGGAATAGACCTAGCTCATAAAATGTCTAGAAAGCTAACGGAATTAAGGAAAAATAAAAGTCTGGATTATTTAAGACCTGATGGAAAAACTCAAATTAGTATTGAATATGAGGGAGATATACCAAAGAGAATTGAAAATGTTGTTGTATCAACTCAACATTCTAATAATGTAGATTTAGAAACTATAAGACAGGATATCATAAGAGAAGTTATTGAGAAAACACTTCCTAAGGAAATGATTGATGAAAATACTAAGTATTATGTAAATCCAACAGGTAGATTTGTTCTAGGTGGACCAATGGCAGATGTAGGTCTTACAGGAAGAAAAATCATAGTAGATACTTATGGTGGATATTCTAGACATGGAGGAGGAGCTTTTTCTGGGAAAGATCCAACTAAGGTTGATAGATCAGCTGCATATTATGCGAGATATATTGCAAAAAATATAGTTGCCTCTGGATTGGCATCTAAGTGTGAAATTGGCTTATCTTATGCTATTGGAGTGGCAAATCCTACATCAATATATGTAAATACTTTTGGAACTGGTATTTTAAGTAATAAAGAAATAAAAACAATAATTGATGATAATTTTGATGCTAGGCCCGCAGCAATAATTAAAAATTTAGATCTTTTGAGACCTATTTATAAACAAGTGGCAAGTTATGGGCATTTTGGACGAGATGACTTAGATCTTCCTTGGGAAAGATTGGATATGAAAGATAAACTTAAAGAATATATAAAATAGGAGATTAATTTCTCCTTTTTTTATTATTAAAGTTAGGTGCTTACATGATTGAGATAAAGGGAACAGTAGATAGGATTATATATAGAAACGAGGAAAATGGGTATACAGTTGCTAAAATAAACATCGAAGATGGAGACCTTACTATAGTCGGAGATATTATAGAAATCAAAATTTCTATGGAGTATACATTTAAAGGTGATTTTATATTTCATAAGAAATATGGTGAGCAGTTTAAATTTGAATCTGTAGAACAAATTATACCTTCTTCAGAAAAGGGCATAGTAGGATATTTATCAAGTGGAATAATCCCATATATAGGAGAAAAAACAGCTCAATCTATATATAATTATTTTAAGGAAAATACACTGAAAATTATAGAAGAAGAGCCTGGAAAGCTTATAAAGGTTGATGGAATAGGTCCAACTAAATTAAAGAAAATAGTAGATAGCTTAAATGAAAATAAAGGTTATAGAGACTTAGTTAAATTTTTAAATCAATTTGATATAGGTAATAGCTTGGCTTTAAAAATCTATAAAGAGTATAGTGATGATGCAATAAGTATAATAAAAGAGAACCCTTATAAGCTAGCTGAAGATATAAGAGGGCTTGGTTTTAAAAGAGTAGATTTAATAGCCAGATCTATGGGAAATGTAGATGGTGCGTTTAGAGCTAGAGCAGCTCTAAAGTATACTTTATTTTTAGCTAGCTTAGAAGGACATAGTTATTTACCAAAAGATTTACTAATACAAAGAGCTAAGAAGCTTGCCAGTATAGCTTATGAAGATTTTGAAAATGAAGTTGCTAGTATATCTTTAGATAATAGATTTTATGTTTATTCAGAAGATGGGGAAACTTATTGTTATTATGCTCCTTACTTAAAAGCAGAAAACTACATCTCAGGGAAATTAAAAGAAATTTTAAAATATAAGTTTAAGGAAGATGTGGATGTAGATACTTTAATAAAATCTATAGAGGAAAGGCAAAATATAAAGTTTGCTAAAAAACAAATTGAAGCAGTTAAGTATTCTGTAAATAATGGACTTGTAATTATAACTGGAGGACCAGGAACTGGAAAGACAACAACCTTAAAGGCAATAATAGAAGTTTTTGAATTAATGGAAAAGTCTGTAAAACTTGCAGCGCCTACAGGCAGAGCAGCAAAAAGAATGAAAGAAGCAACCTCTAGAGAAGCTAGTACAATACACAGACTTCTAGAAATAGGTGTTTCTGATGAAGAATTTATTAACTATGGTTATGAAGAAGAAACTAGTTTGGAATGTGATGTTTTAATAGTAGATGAAGTTAGTATGGTAGATTTAAATCTTATGAATACCCTTCTTCACGCTATAGAAGTAGGAACGAGGTTAATTTTAGTAGGAGATAAGGATCAGCTTCCTTCAGTGGGACCAGGCAATGTTTTAAGAGATTTAATAGCATCTGATGTTATTGAAGTTGTAAACTTAAATGAAATATTTAGGCAGTCAAAGGAATCCATGATAATAAAAAATGCTCACCTTATAAATAATGGCCTTTTACCAGAAATATCTAACTCAAATGATTTTTTTATGATAAGTGAAAATAGCCAAGAAAAATCGGCTGAAATAATAACAGAGCTGGTATATAAAAGATTACCTTCCTATTATGGAGTTGAAAAAAGTGAGATACAAGTTTTAGCTCCTATGAAAAAAGGGCAGGTGGGTGTAGTTAATTTAAATAAAAAATTGCAAAGTGTCTTAAATCCTAGTGGCAAAGAATTAAAGATGGGAGAAAACATCTTTAGATTAGGAGACAAGGTAATGCAGACTAAGAATAATTATGATTTAGAGTATAAAATAGAATCCGATACTTATTTAGAAGAAGGGGAAGGAGTATTTAATGGAGATATTGGTTATATAGACGAAATAGATGAAGAAGAGCAAGAGCTATATGTTCTATATGATGGAGTTAAGAGAGTAAAATATTCATACACTGACTTAGATGAATTAATGCTTTCTTACGCTTGTACTATTCATAAATCACAAGGTTCTGAATTTGAAATAGTAATAATTCCAGTTCATTTTGCTCCCCCAATACTTTTAACTAGAAATCTTATTTATACAGCAATAACAAGAGCTAAAAAATTAGTAGTTTTGGTAGGCCAATACAAATACTTAGAAGAAATGATAAAGAATAATAAGGTTTCTATGAGATTTTCTAACTTAACAAGGAAGTTGAAGTCAGATGAAAATAAAGAATTGTTTAATATGTAATTCTCAAAAGTTGTATAGATATTATATATGTGGAGAATGTTATGATAATATTAATTTTGATGTGGACTTTTCAAAAGAACTAAAGTATGTAGATGAAATAGTAGTATCCTGCCAATACAAATCTTTATTAAGAGAAAAAATAATTGAATTTAAGTTCCAAGAAAAAACCTATCTATATAAGTTATTTGCCGAGATAATGTTGAATAGTCTCTTTGAAAGTGAACTTAGTAAAAGATACGAAAATATATCTTTTGTTCCCATGTATAAGAAAGATCTTCTGGAAAGAGGCTATAATCAATCGGAGTTAATAGCTAAAGAGATAGCAAATAATAGCTTTTTAAACTTAGTTCAACCAGTAAAAAAGTATAAAAGAAGTCAGCAACAAGTTAAGTTTAAGTCTTTAAGCGATAGAAGAGAAAATATTAAAAATAAATTTATTTATCAGGGAGACGCAGTAGATAATATAATATTAGTAGATGATGTTATTACAACAGGGTCTACTATAGATGAATTAGCAAGAGTTTATAAAGAAAATGGGAGTAAAAAAGTAGCTGCTTTAATTGCAGCTACATCTCATAATCTTTAATAACATTTTTTACTACAGACTCTCTTCTAGGCCATAAATTAGTTGATGGAAAGTTATTTATAGAATATAAAGTTGCGTTTATTTCTCCACCTAAAAGAAATATTATTCCAATAATCCACATCCAAATGAGCATTACTATAACTCCTCCAAGAGATCCATAAGTTACTGAATATTTACCAAAATTACTTACGTAAAATCCAAAAGCACTAGATGCTATAACTGAAAATACTGCAGCAAATAAGGAACCAGGTAAAACGGATTTAAAGGTTAGCAGAATTTTAGATTTTGAATTTGGAGCGAACCTATAAACTAGCAAAAAAACGATGAATATATAGAGAAATGGTATAAGTATACCAAGAGATTTCATTAGAAGAGTAGTACCTTTTTCTAATCCTATATATGAAGATATTGTTTTAATAATTAATTCTCCAAAGATTTGTGTAATAACAAGTATTATAGCCATGAGAATAAATGATATTGTAAAAATTAAAGATAATAATCTAGTTTTAACAAATCCCCTATCTTCAACAAAACCATATGATAAATTTAAGTTATTGACTAATTTGTGAATTCCGTTTGAAGCAGTGTAAAGACCTGCTAGAATGGATATTGACAATAAACTTGATGAAGAACTATTACTAATCTCTTCAATAAAAGGATTGGCTATATTAGTAACGGAATCGGGCAAATAAGACATAGTTTGCATAAAGGCTTCGGATTCTAAAAGATTAGTGAACTTCAGAGCGTTTAATAAAGCTATTAGAAAAGGGAAAAATGATAAAATTGCAAAGTAAACAAGACTAGCACTCATATCTATAATTCTATGATCCTTAAACCTATAAGCAAGTTTATCAAAAAATACTAAGGATTCTTTATTTTTATTATTATAAATTTTATCTTTTATCTTAGATAACATAACGACCTCTCTTTATAAATTTTATTGCTTATAATATACCCTTTTAATAAAAAAGAAAAACTTAATTAATTTATGAAATATGATAAAATAATATTAATTTAGGAAGAGGAGTATGATTATGAATTATAATATATTAGTATGTGATGATGAAAAAGATATAGTTAACGCTTTAGAAATATATTTGAATGCGGAAAATTACAAGGTATTTAAATGTTATGATGGAAGTGAAGCTATAGACATTTTAAAGAATGAAGACATTCATTTATGTATAATGGATCTTATGATGCCGAAAATGGATGGAATATCAACTATAATTAAAATACGTGAAAATTTTAATATACCAATAATAATACTTTCAGCTAAATCTGAAATAACAGACAAAATTATAGGATTAAACGTAGGAGCAGACGATTACATAATAAAACCCTTTAATGCTATAGAGTTAGTAGCAAGGGTTAACTCTGTATTAAGAAGGTTTACTTCTTTAGGTTCTGCTGATATAGAAAAAGATGTATATAAATTAGGAAGAGTTGTGTTAAAAGATTCATCAAAGGAAGTATTAGTTGATAATGAACCAGTTAATTTAACGCCTTATGAATATAAAATACTTTTATTACTAATAAAAAATAAACAAAAGGTATTTTCTTCAGATGAAATATATAAAGAAATCTGGGAAGATGAGGCTCACGATGTTAGAAAAGTTATATCAGTCCATATTTCTCACTTAAGAGATAAGATAGAAATAAATCCAAGAAAGCCGGATTTAATAAAATCAGTTTATGGTATGGGATATAATATAGAGGATAAATTTTGAAAATAAGAAATAAATTAAAAAAAGTCTTAAAGAGAATATATTATTTCTTTAAAGATAATAATTTTATGGAGTTAGTATTAGTAGATTTTTTACTTATAGGAGGATTGTTAGCTGGTTCTATTGGGTATTTAGCAGGATTTATTCTATACCTAGGAATAGTTATATTAAAAATTCTGAAAAGGAATTTAAAAGAGTCTATATTTACTTATAACTTATTTGAAGCATCCTCTGATAATTATAGGTTTTTAATATTAGCTATAATAAATATTATAATGATTTTAAGTTTTGCCTTATTAAATTATAAGATTTTTGAAACATTTGTAGTCTTGTTTATATATAGATTAATATTTAAAGGCGAAAATTATTATGTTCAAAATTACATACTTAGAACAGTTATAGAAGATTTGTATAATTGGGGAGAAGTTTTAGCTATTTCAAAGTTGTGCGACGAAAAGACTAAGAGAAGTTTAAATTTATTATTTGCTATAAAAAAAGATGTTAAAAGTAGTATGGATGAGAAAATAAAGACAGACTTGCTAAAAGCTGAATTAATAACAAATATTTCCCATGATTTAAAGACCCCTCTGACCTCAATAATAAATTACTCTGATATATTGGCAAGAAAAGATAAATTGGACGAAGAAGCCAAAGAATATATAAGCATACTTAATAGAAATTCCACTAGGTTAAGGAGTCTAATTATAGATTTAATTTATGCTTCAAAGACTAGCTCTGGGAATATAAGAATTGAAAAATCTTTTTTAGATTTTAATGAATTAGTATTACAAATATATGGAGATTTTGATGCCGGTTTAAAAAAGAAAAAACTTGATTTTATATATAATTATGATGAAGAGTATATAAATATATATTCAGATGGGAATATACTCTCAAGGATTATAGAAAACTTAATATCAAATGCATATAAATACTCAAAAGAAGATAGTGTTATAAAAGCAAGTACAAAATCTAGGGCTGAAGAAATTGAGTTTGAAATCAGAAATTATTTTCTTGGACAAATAGATTTTGATCCGGATGAATTATTAAAAGAATTAGTAAAAAATGAAAAAGCTGGGAATTCTAAAGGATCAGGGTTAGGTTTGGTTATTACTAAAAACTTAATTGAAATATTAGGAGGACAACTAAAGATTTTATTAGATCAAGATCAATTTATAGTAAGAGTAACTTTAAAAAGAGATATAAGTGATTAAAAAATAGGGACTAGTTAACTAGTCCCTATTTTTTAAAATCAACTATATTATTAGGAGTATCACTCTTAATATAATAGTTTAATATATTTTTTCCAAAGTCAGTAAAATAATAATTAGAAGATTCATCCTTGTTTATAAAAGATAAGTCTATTAAAAAATTTATAATAAAAGAATATTCACCAAGCTCTAAGCTTTCAATTTTAAATTTTAAATTCTTTAATTTGAATAATTCCTTAATTTCACTATATATTTTATTAATTCTAGTTTTACTCAAAAAAACGTTTAAGAATTTTTCTTTAAATAGATAATGTATAAATATAGTTATTTGTTCATTGGATTCTAAAGACATAAATTTATAAAAATTGTCTGTAAAATTAAGTTCCTCATCTACAATATCTTTAATAATTATAAAATTATAAAAAAAGTTAATCAATGGGTAATGGGTTTGGTTAGGATTTTTAACTTCTTTACTGACTTCTAAATTAAGAGACTTAGCTATAATTTTTACGCTAGAATCAGTTAATTTATTACTTACTGTAGATTTAGAAATAGAATTAGAATTTAAAAAATCTATAAAATGAAGAAAATTAAAATTAAAGTCAAAATCAGAGTTTTCATCGACTATATCCAGTAAATTAGAATCAAAGAAAAATCCTTTAATAGAATTCCTTAGATTATATTTATAAAACAATATATTATTATAAACTTCATTAAGTTCATTTATAGCTTTATCAAATTTTCTAATATAATTATTAGCAAAATAATAATAATCAATAATATATTTTATAGTATCTTTAAGTTCTTCATCAGTAAAAAAATCTCCATTACTACTTATATTTGAAAATAAATCTAAAAAGTTAAAAGACTTATAATCAGAAAAATTAAAATTTAATTTCTTTAAAGAAGATTCATAGATTATAAGAAAATAGTGTAAAACAATATCGGAAGATGAATTTTCTTTAATTAAAGTATAATTTAAAAACTTATTAAATATAATAGCATCCTCAAAACTAAACATTTTATTAATAATGGCAGATTTGTAATGATCAAAAGAAATATCTTCATTTTCCTCTAAAAAATTAGAAAAGTTTATAGAAAATATTAAAAAAATATCAATTAATCTATTTTTTAAAATGAATTCTTTAGAAGAATCATTTAGAAAAAAAATAGACTTAGCTTTTCTATATTCTTTAAAGAAACTTTCTATACTAGTTAAGAGTAATTCTACTTGAAAATATTCTAAAGTATTAAAGAAACTTATAATAAAACAATATCCATCAATTTTAAAAATTCTTACAAATAAAATTTCTCCAGTTTCAAGCTGATCCTTGCTTTTAATTATTTTATATTCTTTGTTTAATACTAAATCTCTAACTAGAAAAAAATTTGTGCTTTCTTTTTCTATTTTTATAATACTAGGAAAAGAATTAATTAGAGCATTAGATATAGACTTGATATAATTTTTATTAAAAGATTCTTGACTATATTTATTTAATAGAGTTTCAATATATTTAGGGTCTTTGTTTAAGTCTATACTAAGATGAGTTTTAATTTCTTCAATTCCATAAGTAGATTCTAAAAAAGAAAAAATTTCGTCATATTCATTATCTTCAAGTTGTACATATTTATCTAATTCTGATAAAAATTTTTTTGCTAATAAAAATTTTTCTTCAGCTACAAGTTTCCTTGTTTCAGTCATTTTAATCTTCACCTATTATTCTTTCCAGCTCTTTTATATTAAAAAGTATTTTTTTTATATGGTAGTTATATACGTTGTTGATATCGCCTTTAAGGCTACCATTTTCAAAAAATTCTAATTGGTAGACATCTTCAATAGTGGTAAGATTACTTTTTGTGATTTCAGGTCTTGACTTAACATAATCTAAGACATTAAACCTAAAAGAAATTTCTTCAAAATAATTCATAATTTCTTCAGCCTTATCCATGTCAAAATCAGTACGGATAAAAGTATTACTTTCAGAAATTAATAAGTTATAATTTTTTTTAGTCTCTGAAAATAATTTTTCAAACTCTTTCATTGAATGATTACTACTCATGATTAATTGTATCATAAAGTCTTTTGCAGAGATTAAAGTTTTTCTAGATATAAAAATAAAATCTTCATAAATATTAGGCGAAGATATAAGATAATTAATAACAATTGAAATAAATATACCTAAAAAAGTACCTACAATTCTATTGAATCCATAAATCAGTTTATTATATTCTGAAGAAAAACTTGCAATGAAAACTATACATGATAAAACAGTCATATCTTTTACATTAAAAACTTGAAGTATATATATAACTATAATAATTCCTATAGAGCCTATAATAGGAGTTAAATATATATTAGAAGGTATGAGACTAAGTATATAACCTAAGCTCACCCCAAAAACAGCAGTAAAAGCTCTTTTTTTAACATCTACCATACTTTCTGAAAAAGAAGATTTCATAGAACTGATGGCGGCTATAGATGTAAATATAGGAGTATCTAATTTAAAAAGCATACTTAAATACAGTCCTATTAAAACTGCTATACTAGTTTTTATTGTTCTCATTCCAATTTTTTTACGAAAATTTATATTTTTAAAATTCATAAAATCACCATCTTTTCTTCTCAATTATATCAGAATAGAATATAAAGGTCATCTAAGAATTAATTAACAATAAATCAACAGGACGAGGCTAGGGAAAATGTGTTTTCCACAAACTTATCAACATTATCAACAGGGTTTAATTAACAATTAATTTGAATTTAGTCAATTAAAAAATATATTTTAGGGTAAATATAATTTAACAATATAGTATTGCAAAATGAGAGGAGTACTAATTATGAAATTAAAATTATTAGGAAAAAATTTAGAATTAACAGAAGCTTTAAAAGACCAAGCAGAGAATAAATTGTCAAAAATAGATAGATATTTTGATAATGAAGTGGAAGCGAGAGCTGTATTTTCAACACAAAAGGGTGATCATACAGTTGAAATAACAGTATTTTTACCAGGAACAATACTAAGATCTGAAGAAACCACTAATGATATGTATATGTCTATAGATGGTGCTGTTGATGGGCTTGAAAGACAGATTAGAAAATATAAAACTAGATTAAAAAGAAAATATAAAAACAATCCTGAAACTATAAGGTTTGAAAATATAGAAGATTTAGAACTTGGTGCAAATAAAGAAGATGATGAGCCTAAAATTGTAAAAAGAAAAGAGTTAAATTTAAGACCTATGCTTGAAGAGGAAGCTGTACTTCAAATGGAGCTTTTAAACCATAATTTTTTTATATTTCTAAATGATAAAACTCAAGATGTAGAAGTTTTATACAAGAGAAGTGATGGAGATTATGGCCTTATAAAAGTTTATGTTGAAGATTAAAAAATTAAAAATTGCAATATGACTTTCAAATGGTTAGAATAAAATTGTAATTATAAAGCTACTAATATATAGTTATATTAGTAGTTTTTTATTTTAAAAGGTGAGGCATAGATAATGTTAAATAATGATATAATTTTAAGAAGGATAAATGAAGTAGTTAGGATGATATCTAAGATAGTTTTTAATAAAGATTCAATTGAATATATCTATGAAGATAAAGAAAACAAAAGTTTTAATGATAGAATACATGATGAATTACTCTCTATGATTTCTAAAGGCAAAATTAATGAAGCTGAAGATTTTTTATTTGATAATTTAGATGTGAGTAATCTTAATTATGTAAAAGTTGCTATGGATTTTTATGTAAGGATAAATTGTATGAAGGATAAAGAATTAGAAAATTTAAATTTTTCCAGAAGTGAAATAAAAGAAGGGCTAGAAGAATTATTAGAAATTTACGACATTAATTTTATGAAGGAGTAATAAATGGAAAATTTCGTTAAAAATTTTTTTGAAATTGAAACAATAAATTGTAAAAAAGAAAATAAATTGGGAAATATCTTAGAACTAGTAGAAGATGAATATTTAAATTTAATGCTTGAAAAATATAAAATAAGTAAGGATGATGCTAGAAATAATTTAGAAGCTATACTAAAAGAAAGTATAATAAGAAACTTTAAAAATAACTTATTAGGATTTACTTCCCTAGAGCACAAATCTTTTTATGATTTATACAATGGTATAGTTGAATATACTGATGAAAATTTATACATAAATCTGAAGAAGTTTACATCATTGGGTTTAATATTTTTATTTACAACAAATGAAGGGCAACTATTTAACTATAAAATTCCAGATGAGTTAATGGATGTGTATGAAGAATTGTTAAAGATAATGTAGGAGATTAGAGTTTACTCTAGTCTTTTGTTATAAATACTTTATAAATTTAAGAAAACATAAGTTAGAATATAAAGTAAAAAAAGACTGATATTTAACAATACCAGTCTTTTAAAAATTGGTCGGGGTGAGAGGATTTGAACCCCCGGCCCCATGGTCCCAAACCACGTGCGCTACCAAACTGCGCTACACCCCGAAACATTACTAATAAATTATACACTCTTTATATAAAATTTACAAGTATTTTTTATTATAAAATAATAAGAAATTTTAAGACAATTTTTAACTCGAAGAATATTATAACATAGCGAAGAAATATTTCAATACAAATTCCAAAAAATTTTCTAAATTGACTTTATTTTTACTTATATATATAATTATTTGATAAATGAGGTGAAATATGAATGCAGTAATTTTTGATATGGATGGGACTTTAATTGATTCAATGAAACTATATGAAAATTTAGCTATAGATTATTTAAAAAGTAAAAAACTTACTTTAAATAGGGAAGTTTATAATAGACTAAATACTTTGACTTTAAGAGAAGGCGCCGAATTATTAAGCGAAATTTACCCTAGCTTAGGGAAAGCGGAAAGAATATTTGAAGATATTAATGGAATAATTAAAAACTTTTATAAAAATAAAGTTGAACTTAAAGAAGGAGCCCTAGACATATTAGAATTATTCTATACACAATCCTATAAAATAGTTTTAGGAACTTCAAGTGAGTATGAATTAGCAAAAAGTGTATTTGAAAGATTTAATATAGGAAAGTATTTTTTATTTATTCAGACAGCTGAAGATATAGGATTTAGAAAAGATAATCCTAGATACTATGAAATAATCGCAGAAAGATTATCAGTAGATACTAAAAATATTATTCTTTTTGATGATGCAGATTATGCCCTTATGGGAGCTAAAAAAGCAGGACTTACTACGGTGGCGGTGTACGATGAGAGTAACAAAAATAATTGGAATAGCTTGGTTGAAAATAATGATTATAGTATAAAAAAATTTGCTGATTGGAAAGTGAAATAAAATGAAATTATTTATATTTTTTATAATAAGAGGAATTTTTGTTTTTTTATTTAGCTTTATTATTTTTTCTTTAGTCAGAACTAAATTTTTTAAGGAATATAAGAGAAGGTCTAATCCAAAAAGAGAACTCAATTTAAGTTTATTTGTAGCTTATATATCAGTAATATGTGTATTTTTATTTACACCTAATATTTTATTATCAAATAGAGGGATAGATCTAACTTCTGCTAATTTTGATTTTGTTGGCGATTTTAAAGATAGGATAGAGCAAGGCTCTTGGGGGGTTAATTTAATACCCTTTAGAACAATAGTCAACTATATAAAGTATTCTAATGCTTTTAGCAGTTTTATTAATATTTTTGGTAATGTCTTAATTTTTCTTCCTTTTGGATATTTAGTACCTCTTTTATATAAAGAGTTTAAAAAACTTAAAAATTTAATTTATTTATCTATAATATTTAGTTTTTCGATAGAAGTAGTTCAATTTTTTGTAGGAAGATCTGTTGATATAGACGACCTTTTATTAAATACTTTAGGTGCTATTCTGGGATTTCTCATATATAAAAGAAAAGTAAATTAAATTTGACCTAATTATTTTTTTAAATTATAATGTTTATAGTCATGGGGGCGAAATTGGCTTCGACGGGGGTCTGGAGCTTTTAATAGCGAGCAGTTGTGAGGAACAACTTTAAAAGTCTCAACAAAAACAAACGATAACGAAAATTACGCGTTAGCAGCCTAAGCTGCTCATCTTACTAAAGAGCCCCACGGCTTTAGATAAGGTGTCAAATTAGTGGGAAACGAAGCTCTATAAGTTACCATAGTAGAGTGGGTAATCATGGTGATATATTTTTTAGATCCTGTTAGTTGGAGCTAAAAAATGAATAATAGAAAACTTAACTGCGCTCGGAGAAATTAACTGGGAAGGGCTTTCGGACGTGGGTTCAACCCCCACCGCCTCCACCATAAAAAAGTTATCAAGCTTTTAAAAGCTTGGTAACTTTTTTTATTCTATTAAATCTTTCCTTGACTATACTATAAGGGTATAGACTAAAGTAATAGTAGGAGGTTTTATTTATGAGGATAAAAGAAGTTTGCGAGTTAACTGGACTTACTAAAAAAGCTATATATTATTATGAAAAGAAAGAAATAATAAGTCCTAAGTTTATGTCAAATGGTTATAGAGAATTTGATAATGAGGACATAAAAAGGTTGAAAAAAATTTATATTTTAAAATCTTTAGGATTATCAATAACTAATATAAAAGAAATTTTAGATTCTAAAATATCAAAAGAAAAGTTAAGACAATGCATAACAAAGAAGAGTTTAGAAGAAGAGATTTCCAAGAACGAAAGTGATTTATTAAAGAAATTATTGGAAGGGGAAGATATTGATAAGATTTTAAGAGAAATAGAAGATTTAAATAGTAAAAAAACTATAAAAGAAAGAATTCTAAATATGTTTCCTGGATTTTATGGTAGATTTTTAATAATACATTTTAGTAGATTTTTAAATGATCCTATAAGAAGTGATGACCAAATAAAAGCCTATAAAGAAATAGTAGAATTTTTAGATAGAGTTGAAGCTTTTAAAATAAGAGATGAAAAAATGGAAGAATTAGAAATAGAAAAAGAAGAAAATTTAGACAATATGGATGAATTTATTATAGAAAATTCAGATTTTATTAAAGATTATATAAATTTCAAAGAATCTGATGAATATGAAAGTTCTTTTTTAAAAGAGATAATGGAGGCTATGAGAAATTTTACTAAAGAAAGTGGATATAATGAAATATTCATACCAGCTATGAGAAGACTATCTCCATCATATAATAATTATTATAAAAAACTTTTAGCTTCTAACGAAGTTTTTCTTAAAAAGTATCCTGAATTGAAGTAAAGAATAATTTAAGTTTTATAATATAGGAATTTTCTTAACTTTGGAGGAGATGTTATAATACCTATTATTAATTAGAAACGGAGATAATGTTAAAATTCTATACTTTATATTGGGTTATATAGTAAACTTCCTATTTAATGGGAAAAATAATAAAAAAGTAAGATGTAAGGGAAAAGGTCGCGGAAATAGTGGAGCTTCGAGTGTTGTAATAAATTATGGATGGAAGTCTGGAGTAATTGTAGCTATAGTTGATATTTAAAAAAACTATTTTGCAATAAAATCAAGTTTATAATTAAGATATTTATTTTTTGCAAGCAGATACTTATATAATTCATTTAAGTGGACTAGGAGTTATTGACACTGTCATATTTTTTATATGAATTTTAAGGGGCAAGGATAGGCTGGCATTGCTGGTATATTACTTGAAATAAGCCTAGCTTTTATTAGATCTATTTTTTTAACAAAACTTGTAACCTATTTAAGTAATGACATAGTTATAGCAAGGTTGTTTATAAATATATTTTTTATAATTTCAACTATATAGAGTATTTGATAGTATATCAATAATCATATAAATATTGTTTTTTTTAATTAGCCTCTTTTATCACAAAAAACTATAAAAGGATTTTAGAAGGTAAAGAGAAGAGATTAGGCCATGCGAATAAAACAAAATACCCCGAATAATTAAAGCACTCCTTTAAGTAGGAGTGCTTTAATTATTCGGGGTTCACAAGAATAGGATTTATTTTATCAGCTGGTAAATCTACTATTTGTATAGCTGAATTTTTAAATTTTTCAGGATTATCTGTAACAAAAAACTTAACTTCACCTTTTTTTTCTGTGGAGAGAAATTCGTTTTTTTCTAAAGTTTTTTTAAGTTCTAGGGCTGTATTATAGGCAGGATCTACTAAGAATACTTTTTTGCCCTCTTCATTAAATATATTTTTAAAATTTTTCTTTGCTATAGGAAAGTGTGTGCAACCAAAAATCAGGGTATCATAATCAAAGTCACCTAATAAGTCTAAGTATCTTTTAATTACAGTTTTTCCAATATCATCATTAGCATGATTATTTTCTACGGCAAGTACAATATCAGTTGCGCCTATGGATTTAACTTCTATAGATGGTTCTAGTTTTTCAATATTTTTATCATAAACTTTACTATTAACAGTAGCATCAGTTGCAAGAATAGCTATTTTTTTATTTTTTGTAACATTAACAGCATCATGGCTACCAGGAACTATAACCCCTATAAATGGAAAGTTGAAATTTTTTCTTAGGTTTTCTAGCCCGTAAGAACTAACAGTATTACAGGCAATGACAGCGGCTTTTAAATTTTCTCTAGCTATGATATCTATGCATTGTTTAGAAAACTTTCTGATATCTTCAGGACTTTTAGATCCATAAGGTATTCTCAAAGTGTCTCCAATGTATATATATTTTTCATTTGGAAGTACTTTTAAGAGTCTATTTAAGACGGTTAAGCCACCAATGCCACTGTCAAATACACCGATTGATTTTTCTTTCATCATTAATCCCTCATTTAAATTTAAATAACTTTAGAAAATCATTTTATCATAACAAAAGTATTATTTAAATAAGTAATTCAAAGAAGCTAGAACTTTAGCTATAAAACTTGAAAGCTAGACTTTTTAATAATATAATATTAAGACGAATTGTAAATAAATTATTGGAGGAAATTATGAAACTATCTAGATTATATATGCCAACGCTTAGAGAAATTCCTCAAGATGCAGAAATTGCGTCGCATCAATTACTTTTAAGAGGAGCTTTTATTAGAAAATCAGCAAGTGGAATCTATACTTATCTTCCATTAGGCTACAGAGTTGTCAGAAAAGTAGAAAATATTACTAGAGAAGAAATGGATCGTTTTGGCTCTCAAGAAATCTTAATGAGTGCTATACAACCTAAAGAAATTTGGGAAGATAGTGGTAGATGGTATAGATTTGGTCCAGAAATGTTTAAATTAAGAGATAGAAATGATAGAGAATTTTGCCTTGGACCCACTGCAGAAGAGTATTTCACTACACTTATAAAAGATGAGGTTAAGTCCTATAAGCAACTTCCTCTAAATTTATATCAAATACAAACTAAGTACCGTGATGAAAAAAGACCTAGGTTTGGTATTAATAGAGCTAGGGAATTTTCTATGAAAGATGCTTATTCTTTTGATACCAATCAAGAAACAATGGTAGAGTCTTATAATCTAATGTATAAGGCATATGAGAATATCTTTGATAGGTTAAATTTAGATTATAAGATTGTAGAAGGAGATAATGGGGCTATGGGCGGCAATATGAGTCATGAATTTATAGCCTTGTCAGAAACAGGAGAAGGAGTTATTGCCTATTCAGAAAGTGGTAAATATGCCGCTACCGAAGAAAAAGCTAGAGTTATATATAAATTGCCTGAAAGAAAAGATAGGTTGGCAGTAGAAGAAGTTTCAACTCCTAATTGCAAAACTATAAGTGAAGTTGCTAACTTCCTTAACGTTAAGGAAGCAGAATGTATAAAAGCAATTGATTTAATGGTAGCTGGCGAGCCTGTTTTAGTATTTATACCAGGAGATAGAGAACTTAATATGGCAAAGCTTGAGGCTTATCTTGGAGTTCCAGAGCATGAAATAGAAATGCTTAGTGATGAAGATATTATTTCTATTAATTCATATCCTGGCTATACAGGGCCTATTGGCTTAAAAGAAAATGTTAGACTAATATTTGATGAATCATTAACTAAGATGGATAATCTTGTAGCTGGAGCTAACAAAGAAGGATGGCATATAAAAAATGTAAATTATGGAAGAGGCTTTAAAGGGGAGATTTGTCTTGATCTTCTACAAGTAAAAGAAGGGGACTTAATAGAAGGTACAGATGAAGAATATAAGTTTGCTAGAGGCATAGAGGTAGGAAATATATTCCAGTTGGGAACAAAATATTCTGAGACTTTAAATGCAACTTATCTAGACGAAAATGGGAAAGAACAGTTTATTTGGATGGGTTCTTATGGAGTTGGGATTACTAGATCTGTAAGTGCCATAGTAGAACAGTTCCATGATGAAAATGGTATAATTTGGCCTATGAGTGTAGCTCCTTATCATATAATAGTAACTATAGTAAATGTGAAAGATGAAGAGCAGGTAAGATTGGGAGAAGAGATTTATAATGCTCTATTAAGTGAAGGCCATGAGGTTATACTAGATGATAGAAAAGAAAGAGCTGGGGTTAAGTTTAAAGATAGAGACTTAATAGGGATACCTGTAAGAATTACTGTGGGGAAAAAAGCTAGTGAGAATATTGTGGAATATTCTTTGAGAAAAGATCCTCAAAACAAAGAAGAAATAGAATCGGGCTTTGCTATAAAAAAAGCCTTTAATGATGTTGTGGAAGGTATGACAATACCTATTGATAAAAATTGATGATTGTGTAATTATGGGTATAAAAGTATATAGAAGATAGATTAGAAGAGGATGGATAAAATGGCAGAATTTAAGTTTGAAATTGTAAAACATATAGCTACCCTTTCTACTAATTCTAAAGGGTGGAGTAAAGAACTTAATTTAGTTTCTTGGAATGAAAGAAATGCAAAATATGATATAAGAGAATGGGATCCAGACCACAAAATGATGTCAAAGGGCATAACTCTAACAAAAGAAGAATTAATTGAACTTAGAGAAGGAATTTTAGATATTTAAAATTGTAATATAAATTATCTATATGATATAATATAGGAATTGTAAAAAAAGTCGCTAAGGCGTAAACGGAGGATAAAATGACTGAAATAAAGAAAAAAGAAAATAACACTGTACATTTTGAAATGGTATTAAAAGCTGAAGATGTTAAAGCAGCTGAGGACAAAGTATTTAAGAAAAATAGAGGGTATTTTCAAATCCCAGGATTTAGAAAAGGAAAAGCACCAAGAAAGATAATTGAAAATATGTATGGATCAGGGGTGTTCTTAGAAGATGCTATTAATGATCTTTTACCAAAATATTATGAAGAAGTAGTAAAAGAACTTGATCTTGAAGTTGTTGATCAACCACACATTAATATTGAAGAAGCTAATTCGGGAGAAGATGTTCTTGTAGAGGTTAGCGTTGATGTAAAACCAGAAATTGAACTTCCAGAATATAAAAATCTAGAAGTTGAAGATGTAAAATATGAAGTAACTGATGAATTAATAAATAGTGAGCTTGAAAATCAAAGACATTTAAATGCAAGACTTATAAATATAGATGATAGACCAGCTGAAATGGGAGATAAAGTAAACATAGATTTTAAAGGTTTTGTTGAAGGTGAAGAATTTGAAGGTGGTTCAGCTCAGGGACAAGATTTAGAATTAGGATCAAATACTTTTATTCCAGGCTTTGAAGATCAGATTGTAGGACATGAAGTTGGAGAAGAATTTGATGTTAATGTTAATTTCCCGGAAGATTACTTTTCAGAGGATTTAAAAGGGAAAGAAGCTAAATTTGAAATTAAGTTAAACTCTATATCTAAAGAAGAATTACCAGAACTTGATGACGAATTCATAAAAGATATTTCTGAATTTGATACAGTTGAAGAATATAAAGCTGATATCAAGAAAACAAAAGAAGAAGAATTCCATAAGAGAGCAGAAATGGAAAGAGAAGAAAAAGTTCTTGATAAGGTTGTAGAGAATTTGGAGGTAGATGTTCCAGAAGGAATGGTAAACCAAGAAATTGATGGACAAGTTAGGAATTTTGATCAAAACTTAAGAGCTCAAGGTATGGGACTAGAAGACTATGTGAAAATGATAGGAACTACACTTGAAGCTTTTAGAGAAAATTTAAGAGAAGATGCCTTAAAACAAGTGAAAAGAGGCTTAGTGATTGAAGCTATTTCTAAAAAAGAATCTATTGATGCTAGTGATGAAGAGATTGAAGCTGAAATAGACAGACTGGTTAAAGACTATTTCAAAGATGATGAAGAACAACAAAAGAAAATGAAAGAGTATATGATAGAATCTAATAAAGAGGGAATAAAAGATAATCTTGTAAGCAAAAAAACTCTTGAATTCCTTACAAAAAATGCAAAGTTTGTAGAAGCTAAAGAAGAAACTAAGGAAGAAAATAAATAAAGGGATATGGTGATAAAATGGCATTAGTGCCTATGGTAGTTGAACAAACTAATCGTGGAGAAAGAAGTTATGATATATATTCAAGACTTCTTAAAGAAAGAATAATATTTTTAACAGGAGAAATAAATGATACAACAGCAGATTTAGTAGTTGCGCAACTTTTATTTCTAGAAGCTGAAGATCCTACAAAAGATATTCAAATATATATAAATAGTCCAGGAGGATCTGTAAGTGCTGGTTTTGCTATATTTGATACAATGAAGTATATAAAGTGTGATGTTTCTACTATGGTTATAGGTCTTGCTGCATCTATGGGAGCTTTTCTTTTAGCGGCAGGAACACCTGGGAAAAGATATGCCTTACCTAATGCTGATATTATGATTCATCAGCCTTTAGGTGGAGCTCAAGGACAAGCATCAGATATAAAAATTCATGCTGAAAAGATTCTTGAAATTAGAGAAAGAATAAACAAAATCTTAGCAGAAGAGACAGGACAAAAACTATCAAAAGTTGAGAAAGACACAGATAGAGATTATTATTTATCTGCAGAAGAAGCCCTAAAGTATGGATTGATAGATAAAGTAATTCAAAAGAGAGATTGAGGTGTCAAATGTCAAAATCTGAAGATATATTGAGATGTTCTTTTTGTGGAAAACCTCAAAATCAGGTAAAAAGACTTATTGCAGGCCCTAATGTCTATATATGTAATGAGTGCGTTGAACTTTGCGATAATATATTAAATGAAGAAGGTAAAGAAGAAATACAAAGTGATATAAAACTAAAAAAGCCATCTGAAATAAAAGAAGTTCTAGACTCCTATGTTATAAAACAAGACTCTGCTAAAAGGTCTTTAGCAGTAGCTGTTTATAATCATTATAAAAGGATAAGTTCAAAAAAAGAGTCTAATTCTGAAGTTGAATTACAAAAATCTAATATTCTAATGATAGGACCAACGGGTAGTGGAAAAACCTTATTAGCTCAAACTTTAGCTAGAATATTAAATGTCCCTTTTGTAATAGCAGATGCTACAACACTTACTGAAGCAGGTTATGTTGGGGAAGATGTTGAAAATATAATATTAAAACTTATTCAAGCTGCTGATTATGATATAGAAAGAGCAGAAAAAGGTATCATCTATATAGATGAAATTGATAAAATAGCTAGAAAAGCAGAAAATGTGTCTATAACTCGTGATGTAAGTGGTGAAGGAGTTCAACAAGCTCTATTAAAAATGATAGAAGGAACTGTAGCAAATGTACCGCCTCAAGGTGGAAGAAAGCATCCAAATCAAGAGTTTATTCAAGTGGATACAACTAATATTTTATTTATAGTAGGAGGGGCCTTTGATGGAATTGAATCTATTGTTGAATCTAGAGTATCTAAGGGATCTATGGGATTTGAATCTAAAATAGTAGATAAGGCTAAAGAAAAACTTTTAAGTCAGATTGAAACTGAAGACCTTTTAAAATTCGGTCTTATTCCGGAATTAATTGGTAGACTACCTGTAAATGTAATATTAGAAAATTTAGATGAGGAAGCTTTAGTTGAGATATTAACTAAACCCAAAAATGCTTTAATTAAACAGTATAGAGAACTTCTTAAATATGATGATGTAGAACTTGAATTTGAAAAAGAAGCTCTTAGAAGTATTGCTAAAACAGCAATTGAAAAAAAAGCTGGGGCAAGAGGATTAAGAGGTGTAATAGAATCCATAATTATGGATATTATGTACGAAGTTCCATCTCGTGATGATATAGAAAAAGTAATTGTAACAAAAGATAGTGTTTTAGGGAAAAAAGCTCCTAAGCTTATTTTAAAAGATGAATAGTTTTAGGCTCACCTTAATAAAGTGAGCCTAATTTTACATTGGTGGTGAAAAAATGAAAGAAAAAACAAAAATGCCCTTAATAGCCCTTAGAGACTTAGTAATTTTTCCGAGAATGGTAACTCATTTTGATTGTGGCAGGCCTAAAAGTGTAGCTGCAGTGGAAGCTGCAGAAATGAAAGATTCGCTTGTTTTTGTAATAACACAAAAAGATGATAGTATAGAAAACCCCTCTAAAGAAGATCTATTTTCTGTAGGAACTATAGTTGTAATAAAACAAATCTTAAAGCTTCCGGGTGGGATAGTGAGAGTTCTAGTAGAAGGGGTCAATAGAGCAAAACTTTTAAACCTATATTCAGATAATGATTATTTAGAGGCTGATTTAGAGTCTTATAGTGAAGAAAAAACTGAAGAAGATAATAAAGAAATTGAAGCAGCTAAAAGACTTGTTAAGGCAGACTTAGAATCTTATAGTCAACTTCAACCTAGATTGGTTCCAGGTTTATTAGAATCTGTAGCTGATGAATCTACAGCTTCTTCACTAGTAGATACAACGGCTGCATATATTGACTTAAAAATGGAAAAGTCCCAAGAATTATTAGAATGCTTAGATTCTTATGAAAGGCTTTTATTATTTCATGGGATATTACAAAGTGAAATTGAATTATTATCTATAGAAAAAAATATAGATAGTAAGGTTAAGTCTAAGATGAGCAAAATTCAACGTGAGTACTATCTTAAGGAGCAATTAAAGGTAATACATGAAGAATTAGGAGATGAAAATGAGGAAGATATATATTCTAGTTATAGAGAAAAAATAGAAAATAAAGAGCTTCCTGATCAAGTAAGAGAAAAAGCCTTAAAGGAAATTTCCAAGCTATCTAAAATAAATTCAGCATCTCCTGAGTATTCTGTAATATTAAATTATTTAGATTGGATATTAGAACTTCCTTGGTTGGAATCAGCTGAAGAAACTATAGATTTAAATAGGGCTAGAAAAATTTTAAATAATGAGCATTATGGACTTAAATCAGTTAAGGAAAGAATTCTAGAATTTATAGCAGTCAGAAAGCTATCAAAGAGTACAAAGGGCCCCATACTTTGTCTAGTAGGACCACCTGGGGTAGGTAAAACTTCAATAGCAACTTCAATAGCTAAAGCTCTAAATAAAAAGTTTTTAAGAATGAGTTTAGGTGGAGTTACAGATGAAGCGGAAATAAGAGGTCATAGAAGAACTTATGTAGGTGCTTTACCTGGCAAAATAATAACTTTATTAAAAAAATCAAAAGAAAATAATCCGGTATTTTTATTAGATGAAATAGATAAGGTTGGAAGTAATTATAGAGGTGATCCGGCTAGTGGTTTATTAGAAGTACTAGATCCAGAACAAAATTCCACTTTTACAGATCATTATTTAGAGCTACCCTTTGACTTATCAAAAGTGTTTTTTATAGCAACGGCGAATAATGTTCAAACTATACCTAAGCCTCTTTTAGATAGGATGGAAATTATAAGAATAGGGGGATATACACCATCAGAAAAATACAATATAGCTAAGAAATATTTGTTACCTAAACAAATTGAAGATAATGGATTAAAAAAATCTCAGTTCAAGTTATCTGATGGAGCAATAAAAGATATAATAAATTATTATACCAGAGAAGCTGGAGTTAGGTCTTTAGAGAAAGAGATATCAAAAATGGCTAGAAAAGCTGCTCTTCAAATAGTTGAAGAAGAAAAAGACAAAGTTTCAGTAACTTCTAGAAATATAAATAAATTTTTAGGGGAGAAAAAATTCACCTTTGATTTACTTGATGAAGAAGATAGAATAGGTGTTGTAAATGGTCTAGCTTGGACTCAAGTAGGTGGGGAAACCTTAGCAGTGGAAACCACAATAATGAAAGGAAAGGGGAAGATAACCTTAACTGGACAACTAGGAGATGTAATGAAAGAATCTGCTGTAACAGCTATTTCCTATATAGCCAGTAATGCAGAATACTATGGATTGGATTCTAATTTTAGAAATGAATATGATGTTCATATCCATGTACCAGAGGGAGCTGTTCCAAAGGATGGGCCATCGGCTGGTGTTACTATTACCATAAGTGTTTTATCTGCCTTAACTAAAAATCCTGTTGATAGAGAAGTTGCTATGACAGGCGAAATAACTTTAAGAGGTAGAGTATTAGCCATAGGAGGCTTAAAAGAAAAACTTTTAGCCGCTGAAAGAATGGGAGTTAAAAAAGTAATAATCCCATTTGAGAATAAAAAAGATCTAGTAGAAATAGAAACTAATGTTTTGGAAAACCTGCAGATTGTATTTGCTAAGGATATAAAAGATGTATATAAAGAGGCCATAAAGGAGAAAAGATGAAAATAAATAAGTCAGAACTTGAAGCAGTTGCTGTTAGAGAAAATCAATATCCTGATTCTAGTTTATATGAATTATCATTTGCTGGCAGGTCTAATGTAGGTAAATCTTCTTTTATAAATGCTATGCTAGGAAGAAAAAATTTGGCTAGAACATCATCCACTCCAGGCAAGACAAGAACTATAAACTTCTATAAGGTAAACAATGATTTAAGACTTGTTGACCTTCCTGGATATGGTTATGCTAAAGTTTCAAAGACTGAGCAAGGTTCATGGGCAGGTGTAATAAATGAGTATTTAGAAGTTAGAGAAAATTTATTAGAGGTTGTTCTTTTAGTCGATATAAGACATGAGCCTACTAATCAAGATTTAGAGATGTATAATTATATTATAGCTAGTGGATTTTCAGGAATTGTAATTGCAACAAAAGCCGATAAAATATCTAGAGGGAAATATGGTCCAGCTCTATCTAAAATAGCCAAAAAGCTTAATATCGAAAATAGTGATATGATTATACCTTTTTCATCTGTGGATAAGAAAACAGTAGATGAGATGTGGGAAATATTTGAAGATATTATAAAAGAGAATGGAAAAAATTAGATAATGAAGAGTAAATAAAAAGGTGCTTAAGCACCTTTTTATTTACTCTTCATTATCTTTAACAAAACTCACATTAACTTCTGAGTCTTGTTTAATAATAAAACTATATTCTCCATCTGCATCTAAGACTTTTTTCTTTTTACCATTAATAAACAAGTTATCTATTTTATAACCTGGTGGTATATTAATTTTTAAGTCAACTCTTGAATTTTCTTCAAATAAATAGCCGTTTAAACTACTGATGTTATCGCCAAGAGAAAGTTTAAATTTTTTATTTGGACAATCATCTAAAACGAAGGTTAAAGTTTTATCGGATTCACTCATTATAACATAAGTCTCCATGTCAAGTTTATTTGGAGAAATTACTTTTAATAAATACCTACCTGTTTTTAATTTATCTCCGTTTAAAAATTCTTCATTATTAATAAAAAGTCTAGAATCTATAAAATTATTTTCTTTATCAAGTGTAATTATATTTAGTTTTCCATAGGTAATTTTCAATTTAAGATCTAATTTTGCATCTCTAATATCATCCATAAGTTTTATAATTTCACTTTGACTTAAATTTTCGTTTTCAAATAAATTACTAGCTTGCAATAATGTAGCCTTTAATTTAGAAACTGATTCTTGGGTGTATAAACTAAGATCAATATTTTTTGTTTCCTCAATCAAATCTTCAAATTCTTTAATAGTTTTCCTATATTTTTCATCTATAATATGGTTGGAAGGGTTTTTTTCTATAAATATATCATTTATCTTTCTTTCTCTGCCATATTTTTCAATACAAAGAGAAAGAATTTTAGAAAATTCTCCTCTAGTAATTTTATTATCAGGTTTAAATAAGTAGTTTGTATATCCGTTAATAACTTTATCTTCTAATAATTTTGAAATATATAACTTAGATTTTAGATTTAAATCATCAATATCTAGAAAATATTTGTAGTGTGATTTATCGCCCTCCAAATCGTAAAGATAACCTAGAATATTAATTATCTCAATTCTACTTATATAGTCATTGTCAAAATGTATGTTATCTTCAATGTAGCCATAAGCTAAAGCTTTTTTTAAGTCTTCATAAAACCATTGAGAATCATCTATATTTTGAAATTTAAAATCTTTCATATCGGTAAATCCAAAAAGTTTATTAATTATTTTATAAGATTCAGCTTTTGTAATAAATTTATCTGGAAGAAATTTATTATTTTCATAGCCGTCAATTAAACCTATTTTATCAATGTGAGTTATGTATTTTTTAGCCCAATGATTATCTATATCATTATATTCTTTTGAGAACACAGTATTAGGAATCAATATTAAAATTAATAAAAATAATGAAATAAGTTTTCTCATTTGATCACCTCTTAAATATATAATAACCTTAGATTAACTATAAATCAATTTATAGTTTTATATAGATTTTAAATTATAGATTTTAAATTTGGGTAAATTATTAATATAATAAGGAGGCAGTTTATGGACAATATAAGTAAAGTTTATAAAGGGATTTATAGGGTGATAATACCCTTAAGGGGAAATCCTTTAAAGGCAATAAATATATATGTTATTAAACAAGGAGAAGATAGTTTGGTTATAGATACTGGTTTTAATACTGATGAAATTTTGTCTATGACTAAAGAGTATATAAGAGAATTAAATATTAATTTAGAAAAAACTATTTTATTTATAACTCATCTTCATTCCGATCACGCAGGTTTAATAAACTATTATCAAGAAAATGGAGCTAAAGTATGCATGAATCCAGTTGATGCTGAATTATTAGATAGTTTTAGATTTAGACATGGGAAACACTGGACTAGAATAGAAGAGTATGGAAGACTTCAAGGTTTGGGAGTTGAAAATCTAAAATTAGAAGACCACCCTGGGTATAAGTATAGGCCTCGCAAAGCTTTTAAGTATGAGGCAAAAAATCCAGGTGACAAACTAAAAATAGGAGATTTCAACTTTGAGGTAGTTTCACTTTCTGGGCACACACCTGGCATGGTAGGGTTATATGATAAGGGAAAAAGTATTTTATTTGGAGGAGACCATATACTTTTTAAAATAACTTCTAATATCCAATTTTGGGGGTTTGAATTTGGAGATAGTTTAGGAAAATATTTAGAAAACTTAAAAAAAGTAAAGAGTATGAATATAAAGCATCTTTACAGCTCACACAGAGATCTTTTAAAAGATGTTAATGGAAGAATAGACCAGTTGATTGACCATCATGATAAACGTCTGCAAGAAGCTTACAATGCCTTAAAAGAAGGACCATCTACAGTTAGAGATGTTACAATGAAGATGAAATGGGATATTAGGGCTAAGAACTGGGATGAATTTCCAAGTTCACAAAAATGGTTTGCTGTTGGAGAGGCTCATGCCCACCTTGAAAGGCTTAGATATTTGAGAAAAGTTGATTATGAGAAGTCAGAAGAAGGTATTTTATTTTATTATATAAAATAAAAAATACTTAAGAGATTTAATTATTTCTTATTCTATTATATAATAGAATTGATTTTATAATTGATTTTATATTGGAGGGAGAATAAAATGGATTTAATTAAAAATTTAAAAGAACAATTAACTGGAAAAGATGTAACTATAGTATTTCCAGAAGGTGAAGATGAAAGAATTTTAGAAGCTGCTAATAAACTAGCTAGCGAAGATGCGGTTAAGCCCTTATTGTTAGGTAAGAGAGAAGAAGTTGAAGCTACTGCAGAAAAACTTAATATAGTTTTAGAAAATTTAGATTTTATTGATCCTAGGGAATATAAGGATATAGATTTTCTAGTAGAAAAACTAGTGGAAAGACGTAAAGGTAAGCTAGATGAAGCAGGAGCAAGAAAATTATTATTAGAAGATCCAAATTACTTTGGAACAATGCTTGTTTATACAAAAGCAGTAGATGGAATGGTATCTGGAGCGGTTCATACAACAGGAAATACAGTTAGGCCAGCCTTACAAATTATTAAGACTAAAGAAGGATTTAAAAGAACAAGCGGAGCCTTTCTTTTAATTAAAGAAGACAGGGTTTATATTATGGCAGATTGTGCTATTAATATAGAGCTTGATGCACAAGGGCTTGCTGAAGTAGCGGTTATAACAAATCAAACAGCTAAACAATTTGGAATGGATCCTAAGGTTGCTATGCTTTCTTTCTCTACAAAAGGTTCAGCTAAACATGAACTAGTAGATAAGGTTGCAAATGCTACTAAAATAGCACATGAACTTGATCCTGATATGGTTGTTGATGGAGAGCTTCAATTTGATAGTGCTTTCGTACCAGAAATAGCTAAAAGAAAAGCTCCTAATTCAAAGGTAGCAGGTTATGCTAATGTATTTATTATGCCTTCAATAGATGCAGGAAATATTGGATATAAATTAGTTCAAAGATTTGGTGGATATAAGGCGGTAGGTCCTATCCTACAAGGCTTAAATGCTCCAGTTAATGATTTATCTAGAGGTTGTAATACTGAAGAAGCTCATGATTTAGCAATAATTACAGCTGCACAAGCAGTATTATAATATAATATAAAATTAATTTAAATTATAAAAATAAGTTACTATAGGATATTTTCAGCCTATAGTAACTTATTTTTATAAGATTTATTATACACCCATTGATCATAGGTCAACTTCTTTTAGTTCTATATTAAAATTAAGGGCCTCTATAGAGTTATCTTTACTACTAATATTTACAAGGCTATTTTCACTAGCATCTTTAAAGTCTTTTTGATCTGAAGTTATATAAAATTCAATAGGTTTCATAGCCTGAAGGGATTTTACTATATCTTCATTACTAGTAAGTTCTTTTATAAAGTAGTTATTATCAAATGATATATTTATCTTATAATTTTCTAAATCTTGAATCCCATCTATAGGTTCTCCAACATACTTAAGATTAGTTGTAAGTTTGTAAACTTTTTCACCGTCAGGAAAGGAAGTATATTCAAGAGAATCCTCTCCTGATTTTTCTTTTATTTTTTCTTTAACTTTTTTAACTTCTTTTTCATCTAACTTTTCTACAGTCATCATAACTTGGAAGTTTTCATTTTCTCCGGACAGGGTTAGTTCTTTGTCTTTTTCTTCTTTATCTTTTTCTATATTAGTATTAATTTTATTATTTTCTTTAATATTATTCTTTGGACTATTATTTTTATTGTCATTATTTTTTGAACAAGCTACAGTAAAAATTAATAACAAAATTAGCAATAATTTAGATTTTTTCATAAAATCACCTCTTAAATTTATATTACCCATAAAAAATCAACTTATTAACTAGACAAAATATTTATCTCTAAAAGATCTCTATGAGGATCTAAATATTTTAAAGCTTCTTCTTTATAAGAATTCATATTATCTGTAGAAATATCTTTAAAAATATTTTTGGCTTTAGGATTATCTTTAATTATCGTAGCAATATAATATTTTGCAAAGTTAAGGGAACCTTTATCCCTAGGGTCTTTTATTTTTTCTGAAAATATTGTTGCACTATCAATATATTCACTAGCTTCTTTAAACGCACTTAGCTTAGTTTTAATTATGGCCATATAAGAGTCAAGGACAGGTCTTTTCCAAAAAGAATCAAATTGACCATATAGATTATATGATTTTTCAAAATATTTTAAGGAATGATCTATTTCAGACATAGCAAAATAAGTTTTTCCTAGATTTATATAAAATATAGAAAGGGAAGAAAAAGCTTTTTTATCAATAGAAAGTTCTACAGCTTTTTCAAAATTACTTATTGCATCTTGGTAATTTCCATTTGCCAATCTAAGTTCACCTATATAGTTATAAGCTGCAGCTATATTTATAGAATATCTATTAGCAACTTCTTCTGTAACGTTAAATATGTTAATGGATTCTTTTAAAAGATTTTCAGCTATAAAATAATTTCCCACCATGATATTATAAAGACCTTTTAATCTCAAAAGAATCCCTATCTCTTTATGATAGTTGCAAATTACCGCTAAATCTAAGGCTAATTCAATATATTCAATCATGGATTTGGCATTATTAGTTTGAATACTATAAAAAATCATTTGTTTATATCCATCTAAAATATAATCCTTAGAGTCTATTTCTTTAGCTTTTTCTATAACTGCTCTAATATCATTTAAACCTTCTTCATAATTCCCATCTCTTATTAAATAACGTCCTTTCATATAATAGAATTCAATTTCTAAAGATTTTAGATCTTTTTCATTCTCTTTTTTCTTTAAGTTTTTAAAACTTGAAGAAATTTTATCAAAGCTATCTTGGATTTTATCTCTAGAAATATATATTTTTTCATCTTCATCGATTTCTTGTAGATTTAAAATAGGGAACAATTCATGTGAAAAATTAAGATAATAGTTTAAAGTTTCTATTTTATATTTTATTGTTTTTAATTCTTCATTTGCACAACTATAGTGGTAAACTAATTTTGAAAAAATATAGTGGTCTTTCTTTTTCTTATCTAATTTAGATTCCAAAATTTCTGCTATTCTTTTATGGATAATTCTTTTTTTAGAATTTGGTTGAATCATATAGATATATTCACGAAGTTTAGTGTGAGTAAAGGTTATATCTATATGGTTTTTATGACTGTGTTCTCTTAGAATATTTCTTTTTTCTAACTCTTCTAAAATTCCTATAATATCAAACTCACTTTGACCTTTTATCTCTGCAATAATATATAATGGAGCTTCATCATAAAAAAAGCTAACTATATCGAGTAAATCTCGTTCAGCTTTTGATAAATATAAAAATCTTGATTTAATAGTATCTATCATCTTAGCTGTCATTAAATTTGTTTTATTATCAGATTTTATTAAATTTACATATTCACTTAAAAAGAAGGGGTTTCCCTCTGTCTCTGTGTAAATTTTTTCTATTTCTTCTTTATCAAGAGAATGATTAGGCAGTGATTTAGTTATAAACTCTTTGGACTCTTCAAATGTAAATTTTTCCAAAATTATAGTTTCAAGTTTATTATATCTATTTAGACTAGTTTCCAAATCTTCTAAGTCTGAATTATACTGGAGTCTAGAAGTTAAGAAGAATATAGCTTCAGATTTAAGATGTAGCATTACAGAAGTCAATAGTTTTATAGATGTTTGGTCCATCCATTGCAAATCTTCAAATAAAATTATCAACTTTTTTTTACTACTAATTTTTTTAATAGCTTCAATTATAACCTGGGATAAGACTTCAAAATTTAAAGATTCTTTATTTTCTAAAAGTTTTATTTCTCGAGTTGAATCTTCAAAATTAGGAAATAATTTATTCGTAGTTATTTCCCAAAAAGTTGGGCCAGGTATATTCAAATCATTTAAAACCTTGCTAAGCTTATTAATAATAACCCCGAATGGTCTAAGGGCATAATTTTCTTCGGCTTGATAAGAAAAAGCTTCCAAAACTAAAAATTTTTTTTCTTTATTCTCTAGAACTTTTCGCTTTAGAGTGCTTTTCCCAATACCAGCATCCCCTTTAATTAAGATGGATTTTGCCTTGTCTTTATTAAGAAAATCATTAAATATAGCTTCTATTGTTGCTATTTCTTTATATCTGCCATAGAAGAAATAATTTGGAATTTTCTTTTTAGAATTATTAATATTAATTTGTTCTATAGATTTATCATAGATTTTCTTAGTCTCTAAATCTGGATCAACACCTAATTCATTCTGAAGTAGCCTAGATAAATTATAATAAGTTTCTATTACTTTACCATTTCTACCTGTTTTTTGGTAGAACTTCATAAGTAATCTAAAGTTTCTTTCATCGAATTCATCGGTTTGAGTTAACCTATTTATATCTTTTTCTACATTTGAATAAATTCCATTTTCTATATTATTTTCTATTTTAATATAAGATTGGGATATAAACTTATCTTGATAAAAGTTTCTCATTTTAGTTATCCAATATTCATAAGATTCAGCTTCTTTTAAAAAGAAACCTTGTAAAAAATCGTTCTCATACAAGTGTAAATTATTTATTGGATCTGAAGTGAATAAATCGACATCTGATTTTATGTCTATTTCTTCATTAAGGACAATAATAGATTTTTTAGGAGAGATAATAAATTCTAGTCCTAAAGATTTTTTGGCCTGATAAAGAGCATTTCTTAAGTTTTTTTTGGCTATTTTTTCGTTTTCATCTGGCCAAAGTAAGCCAGCGACTTCATCCCTAGAAGCAACTTTATTTACAAAGATGTAATATACCAGAGCGTTTATTTTTGCGTAGGGGAAAAATATTTTTTCTCCATCTTTTAATATTTGAGGGATTCCAAATAATTTAGCGTATATTTTAGACATAAATGCCTCCTTTACAGACATAATTACTTTCTTATATACCAGTATAGTTTAAGAAAAAACTAGTGTCAATAAATTTGAAAATTATTAGACGTTACAAAATTAGCCTAAATAAATAATTACAAATTAAGGAAAATAAATTTAAATAAAAAAAATCCAATAATTCATTAAAATATATAATAATATATAGACGTAAATTTGACGTATTTTTAAATTAAATTAGAGGTTTTTAAATATTATTGGTGAAATCTTTTTCGGAAATATAGTTTTATTTTGTAAAGTAAGTTATAATTAGAAGGAAAAGATTTTCATAATTATTTTAGTTTTGACATATATTTGATGAAAGTAATATAAGATAGCTAAAGTAAAGAATACGAAGATGTTTTCTTTAAAAAAATCATACTTATAATTAAAGGAGGTAAAAAATGTTATTATTAAATCCAGTAGTAATCTCGGTAATAGTAATGTGTGCTTTATGTTTAATGAAGTTCAATGTTCTTTTATCAATAATGGTAGCTGCTATTGTTGGTGGAATCGCAGGGGGACTTCCAATTTTTGATCCAGGTGGAAACGGTATAATGGACCATTTAATATCTGGTATGGGAGGAAACTCAGCAACAGCTCTTAGCTACATATTGCTAGGTGCATTTGCAGTAGGACTTGCAAAGTCAGGTCTAGGTACAATCTTATCCAGAAAGTTATCAAAAGTAATAGCGGGTAAAAAGTTTGTCATGATATTCTCAATAGCTTTGGTAGCTTGTTTTTCACAAAATTTAGTACCAGTTCACATAGCTTTTATTCCTATATTAATACCGCCTCTACTACCACTTATGAACAAATTAAAGGTAGATCGTAGAGCTGTGGCTTGTGCTCTTACATTTGGTTTAAAGGCACCTTATGTATCTATACCAGTAGGGTTTGGTCTAATATTCCATCAAATATTAGAAGATAATATAACACAATTTGGTATGCCTGTAACTATATCTGACACAAGATCAGTAATGTGGATAGCAGGGCTATCAATGCTTGTAGGTTTAATATTTTGTGTTTTAGTTCTTTATGGAAGAAATAGAGAATATGATGATATCCCAGTTCCAGGTTCAGAGGAACAAACTGGTGAAGTTGTTATGACTAGAGAGTCATGGGGAGCTTTGGCAGCTTGTATTGTTACAGCAGTAGTTTCTATATTAACAGAATCATTACCTCTATCAGCTATGGCTGGTTTAGCAGTAATGGTAATACTAGGAACTATAAAATGGAAAAATATAGACGAAGTTATGAATGGTGGTATTGGCATGATGGGCTTTATAGCCTTTGTTATGTTAGTTGCTGCCGGTTATGGTAATGTATTAACTCAAACTGGTTCTGTTGAAGAACTTGTTACAACAGCTGCAACTTATATGCAAGGAAGTAAAGGTATGGCTGCATTTATTATGCTAATTATAGGTTTATTAATAACTATGGGTATTGGTACTTCTTTTGCTACTATTCCAATAATAGCAGCAATTTATGTTCCTTTAGCTCAACAATTAGGGTTAACACCAGCTTCTACAATATTATTAATTGGTGTTGCAGCAGCTCTAGGAGATGCAGGTTCTCCAGCATCTGATTCAACACTTGGACCAACATCTGGACTTAATGCAGATGGACAACATGATCATATTTGGGATACTTGTGTTCCGACTTTCATAGCCTTTGATATTCCATTAATAATGGGTGGAGTTATTGGTACTATGATTTTAGGATAATTATAAAGGGTATATATTTTTAGTAATTTGTCACTATAAATTTATAGTGAGCTTAGATATTTATTGAACAAAGTTAAAATGGGAGGAAAAAATGGAAAAAATTATTTTAACAGGTGAAGACCTAACATTAGAAGATGTAATAGCAGTAGCTAGAGAAAAAGCAGAAGTCGCAATTTCTGATGATACTATTAAAAAAGTAAAAGACTCAAGACAAATTGTAGAAGATATAATTGCAGAGCAAAGAGTAGTTTATGGTGTAACAACAGGATTTGGATCTTTATGTAATGTTAGTATAGAACAAGACGCTTCTGCACAATTACAAGAAAACTTAATTCGTACTCATTCAACAGGATTTGGTAAACCATTAAAAGAAGATGAAGTTAGAGCTTTAATGTTAATAAGAATCAACTCACTAGTTAAGGGTTATTCTGGAATCAGAATGGAAGTAGTTAAGGTAATCCTAGATATGCTTAATAAAGGAGTAGTTCCTCATATTCCAGAAAAAGGTTCTCTTGGAGCAAGTGGAGACTTAGCCCCATTAGCACACATGGTTCTTCCTATGCTAGGATTAGGACGTGCTTATTACGAAGGAAAACTAATGCCTGGTAAAGAAGCTATGGAAAAAGCTGGTATAGAAACAGTTGTCCTTGGTGCTAAAGAAGGTCTAGCTTTGATTAATGGTACTACTGTCTTAACTGCGATAGGAGCTTTAGCAACTTATGATGCTATAGAGCTATTAAAACTTTGTGATATTGCTGGAGCATTATCTTTAGAAGCTCATAGAGGAATCATAGACGCTTTCTATGAAAAACTTCACGTAATTCGTCCTCACAAAGGATGTTTAGCAACAGCTAAAAATATTAGAGGGTTAGTTGATGAGTCAACTTATATAACTCATACAGCAGATTTAAGAGTTCAAGACGCTTATTCATTACGTTGTATGCCGCAAATTCATGGTGCAAGTAAAGATGCAATAGCTTTTGTTAAAGAAAAAGTTGAAATTGAAATAAATGCAGGTACAGATAATCCAATTATAACTCCAGATGGGGATGTTATATCTGGTGGTAACTTCCATGGAGAACCAATGGCTCAACCATTTGATTTCCTAGGGATAGCTGCTTCAGAAATTGGAAATGTATCTGAAAGACGTATAGAAAGATTAGTAAATCATCAATTATCTGATTTCCCATCTTTCTTAGTAAAACATCCAGGATTAAATTCAGGATTTATGATTACTCAATATGCAGCAGCAGCTCTTGCTTCTGAAAATAAAGTTTTAGCTCACCCAGCAAGTGTAGATTCAATTCCTTCATGTGAAAATCAAGAAGATTTTGTATCTATGGGAACTATAGCCGCTAGAAAAGCCAGAGACATAGTTACAAATTCAAGAAGAATTTTGGCTACAGAAATAATGGCAGCTTGTCAAGCTATAGATTTTAGAGAAGATGAAAACTTTAAATTAGGTAAAGGAACACAAGAAGCTTATAATAAAGTTAGAGAAACTCTTAAGTTTATTGAATTAGATAAAGATATTGAAATGTATGATGAACTTGAAAAAGCAACTGAGCTATTAATGGATGGTTCTATTGTAAAAGCTGTTGAATCTAAAGTTAAATTAGATATACAATAATTATATAATAAATAGTAAATACCTCTTAAGTAAATTTTAAGAGGTATTTTTATTTTTTTTAGGGTATATATAAAAAGTAAAGATTATTGTAAGTAAAAGGAGTATTATAATGAAAAATATTACGGAAGCACTTAATTGGAGATATTCAACAAAGTTATATGATGAAAATAAAAAGATTTCTGAAGAAAACTTTAAAGAAATAGAAAATATATTAAGATTAAGCCCAACAAGCACAAATCTTCAACCATTAAAATTTATTGTTGCAGAAACAGATGAAGCTAAAAAGAGAATTGCCAAAGCTACAAAAGGATTTTATTCTTTTAATGAAGGTAAGGTTCTTTCAGCTTCTCATGTGATTATATTTGCAAGTAAAGTGATTACAGACGAAGAACATCTAAAGGATGTAATTGAAAAAGAAGATAAAGATGGTAGATTTGAAGACGAAGAAATAAAAATACAACAAGAAGCAGGTAGGCGAAAGTTTTTAGATGTTCATAGATTTTATTCAAAGGATGAAGCTCAATGGAATGCTAAGCAGAGCTATATAACTTTGGGAGCTTTACTATTAGGAGCAGCTGAACTAGGTATAGATGCAACTGCTATGGAAGGTTTAGATACTAGTATTTTAGAAGAAGAATTTGATCTGAATAAAGATAATTTTGCTGTTAACTTTATTGTAGCATTGGGATATAGAAAAGATGGAGATTTTAATGCCTCATTAAATAAATCTCGCTTAGATAAAGAAAAATTAATAAATAGGGTTTAACAATAACTAAAATAGTCCTATAAAGGATATCCTTCATAGGACTATTTTAGTTTATTTCATATTATAAATAAATTTCAGTTGCTTAGCAATTATAAAGCATTTATAATTGCTAAGGGAGGGGATTTAAAATGAAATTGAATTTTAAGTTTAAATTAAGTAGAGAAGAACTGATAAGAAAAACCTCTGCTGTAATATTTGGGAATTTTTTGTGTTCATTAGCTCTTGTTTTTATATTGAAGCCTAATAATATGATACCGGCAGGAATAACAGGAGTTAGTACGCTATTTGAGCATATATCAAGTATAAATGTTTCAGCATGGATATTAATTTTAAATTTACCTCTATTAATTTTAGGAATTTTTTTATTGTCTAAGGAATTTATGCTTTTTTCTATGTTGTCTGTTTTTTTAACATCTTTTTTTGTTGGAATGTTAGAAAGCATAAGTCCAGATGGATTTGCACTAACAAATAATATAATGTTAGCTTGTATCTTTGGAGGCTTTATTAATGGTATTGGTGGAGGAATAACCTTTAGAAATGGAACTTCAACGGGAGGTTTTGATATAATTGGAGCTGTAATGAAAAAGAAATACAATATTTCGATTGGCAATATGCTTATGGCTATGAATTTTGTTGTAATAAGCTCTTCTGCTTTTATATATTCAATAGATGAGGCCTTATTTACTTTATTTTCTCTTTTTGTAAGTTATCAAGTTGTAGATAAGATTCAGCTGGGAGTTGGAAGGCAAAAGCAATTATTTATAATCTCATCAGAGCATGAACTTATAACTAAGACTATATATCATAAAATTTCAAGAGGAGTTACTTATATTAATGGAGAGGGAGCTTATACTGGAAAGAGCAATAAGATAATATATTTAATTTGCACCCCTAGGCAATTAGTAATAGTAAAAAATTTAGTAAGGGAAATAGATCCTAAGGCTTTTATGGCTGTAAGTGATACTGCAGAAATACTAGGTAGTGGTTTTAGAACAATAGAATTATAGAAAAGGCCAGCTGAAATAGCTGACCTTTTATTTTATAAATTGACTTATAAAAATAATTAAAATAGCAATAGGAGAAATATATTTAATACTAATAATCATCCATTTTTTTATAAATTTATTTTTAATATTAGCAGCCTTTATAGTATTTTCAATACCCCAAATATATCCACAAAAAATTGCTATTAAAAAACATCCAATAACTAAAACAAAATTGCTTTCTAACTTATCTAAAAAATTGAAAATAGAATCATTAGTTATAGAAAAGTATCCTATAATTATTATGAAAAATAAAGCCGTAAAAAGAGCTTTAATTCTATTTAAATTATATTTTTCGCTAAGTAAGCCTACGATTGCTTCTAAGACACCAACAGAAGAAGTAAAAGCAGCTATATAAAAGCCTAAATAAAATAGAATACTTAATAACCTTCCTGCAGGAATAATATTAAAAGCATTAGGAAGAGTAAGAAAACTAAGAGCTACTCCTTCTGTAACTTCAAGATTAGTACCAAAAACTATAGGTAGAATCATAAGGCCTGCAGCCAAACCTGCAAAGATTAAAGCTATACAAACTACAGATGCACTTTTAAAGATATTTTCTTTTTCATTTTTAATATAAGACCCAAATACCATAGAGCCAAGCATAGCCAGACCTAGAGCAAAGAAAGCTTGTCCAAGGCAAGTTATAACTGAATCCATAGTAAATTTTGAAATATCAGGCATAAATAAAAATTTTACACCTTCGATGGCTCCAGGTAATTTTAAAGCAGATACTATTATAATTGCCATAATAATAAATAAGATAGGTAAAAGAATTTTAGAAATTTTTTCAATTCCATTTTGTACACCCAATAAAATGACTAATAAATTCAAGATTATATTAGCAAGAAAAAATAAAAATACTATATTTTTATCCGCACTAAAATCATTAAAATAACTTACAATCTCACCTGGGCTAAGGCCTATAAAAGAACCATCAAAGGCAGATATAACATATTTAATTATCCAGCCATATATTGGTGCAGTATAACCTAGTATTAAGATTGCAGCTATTAAGTGCAGGTAACCAGCAAGGTACCATTTTTTATTAGGAGCTAAAGCTTTGTAAGCATCAATTGCAGTTTTTTGGGTTGCAAATCCAATACTAATCTCACAAGTCATAAGAGGTATACCTATAATTAAAATTATTAATAAGTACATAATTATAAAAATAGCTCCACCATTTGCACCTACCACATAGGGAAACCTCCAAAGACTACCAATTCCAAGGGCAAGTCCAATAGCAACTAGGATAAAACCTATAATTGAGCTAAAACCTTCCTTTTTTTCCATATTATCATCCTTTCTTTAAATAAAGTATAATATAAATTAAAAAAAAAAACACTAAAATATGTAATATATTTAAAAATCAATCGTATTAACTATTGAAAGAGCTGGCAGACAGAGAGGTGATTTTAATATGATAGAAGAAAGTCTTAGCTTAGAAGAATTAAATTATAAGTATATGGATTTTGAAAAAGTTTATAATGAGTTTTTCATAAGAGTTTTTTAAAAGTAGCAGCAGTAGCAGCTTGTTTAGTTGTGGCACTTCCATTTACTAGCATGGGACAAGAATTTTATACAATTATAAAAAAGGCAGTCCTTCCATCAGGTAGAATTGAAATAATTGAAGAAGAGTCTAACGTAGATGGGAAAAACATGGCTATTCCTTTACCTAAAGGATATGAGGGGAAAGTTTTTGATAAAGATGGGAATCCTCTAACTAAATTAAAAGCTAGTGATAGGATATATAATAAAGATGGACAAGAAATAGTAGGTACTTCAACTATCGAAGGCTCAGATGAAGTGGAATTTTATACAGAAGAAGATATGAAAAAAGAAGAAGAGGAATCAAAAGACGCAAGACCAATAAATATTGTAGTTAAAGAAAGGTTGAATTTCAAACCTTTAATTCTTCCAGAACAATATCAATATGAATACTCTGAAATATTTACAGAAAATAATGAAAAAACAGACTATGCTAATTTTTTCTTTAAAACAAAAGATGGAAGAGATATTTTATTATTTGAAAGAGTCTCAAGTGAAGAAGCGGCATATGCAACAGGAGGTAAAGAGATAAAAGAAATAGAGGTTGATGGGGTAGATATAATTTTCCACGACGGAGATACATTTGAATTTGAAAGAGATGGAGTTTTAATGACTTTGATGGTTAGAAATTCTAATTATGAAGAGCTATTAAAAATTTATAAAGATTTATATATATTTAAATAAAACTTTAGGAGCCTAAATAGACTCCTTTTTTATTTCTTGAATTTAGGGTATATTAAATTAAAGAGAATAAAGGAGGGGTTTTATGAAAATTTTAGTTCCAGTAGATGGATCTGATATATCTAAGAGGTCGATAGCTACAGCAAGAGAAATAGGTAAAAAATTTGAGGCGAAAATAATAATATTAACAGTAATACCGGAAACAGGTATTTTTGAGCAGTATCCTACTAATTTTCCTTATACAGTTGAAATAAATAAAGCTAATAAAGAGAGAGCTAAGTCTGTATTGGCTGATATGGAAAGTGACTTAGGAGATTATAAGTATCCAATAGAAACTTATTATGCAAGTGGAAATCCAGCAGGACAAATATGTAAGTTTGCCAAGGACCATGATGTAAGTTTAATTGTAATGGGAAATAGGGGGCTAGGAGCTTTCTCTAGAACTTTACTAGGCTCTGTATCATCTAAAGTTTTAAATCAATCTGCAGCTTCTGTATTAGTTGTCAAGGGTGACATAGATTAAGAGTCTACAAATGGCTAGCTTGAAAAAAGCGTGTGTATATCATATAATGATTATTATTAATTTATATGATAGTATGCGCTTTTTAGCTTATATTAGCTGTTATATTCTCTTATAAAGTGAAACTTATTTTTGGAGGAATTTATGAAAAATTATTATTTGACAACTCCTATTTATTATCCTAGTGATAATTTGCATATAGGACATACCTACTGCACTGTTGCAGCAGATTGTATAAAAAATTATAAAAAATTACAAGGGTATAATGTATTTTTTACAACTGGGACTGATGAGCACGGACAAAAAATTCAAGAAAAAGCCAAAGAAGCAGGACTTAGTCCTAAAGAGTATGTAGACAATGTAGTAGTTTCAATAAAAGAATTGTGGAGTAAGATGGGTATAAATTATGATTCTTTTATAAGATCTACAGACCCTGAACATGAGAAAAACGTTCAAGAAATATTTCAGAAACTATATGATAAGGGAGAAATATACAAATCTGAATATGAAGGATACTATTGTACTCCTTGTGAATCTTTTTGGACAAAATCTCAATTAAAAGAAGGAAATAGGTGCCCTGATTGTGGTCGTGAAACTCATATAGAAAAAGAAGAAACATACTTTTTTAAATTATCAAAGTATAGAGATAAGCTTTTAAAATATTATGAAGAACATCCCGATTTTATAGAACCAGTATCAAGAAAAAATGAAATGATAAATAATTTTCTAAAAGATGGATTAGAGGATTTATCTGTAACTAGGTCTAGTTTTGATTGGGGAGTTAAGGTTCCATTTGATGAAAAACATGTTGTTTATGTTTGGATAGATGCATTAAGTTGTTATTTAACTGCTATTGGATACGGAAAAGATAGTGAGAAATTCAATGAATTTTGGCCAGCTGATGTTCATTTAGTAGGAAAAGAAATTATAAGATTTCATACTATAATTTGGCCAGCCTTATTAATGGCATTGGACTTACCTTTACCTAAGAAGATATTTGGACATGGATGGATACTTTTTGATAATGATAAAATGAGCAAGTCTAAAGGTAATGTAGTATATCCAGAACCTATAATAGATCTTTATGGGGTAGATGCTTTAAAATATTTCTTATTAAGAGAGTTTTCCTTTGGATCGGATGGGTCTTTTAATAAAGAAAAATTTATGAATAGATTAAATTCTGATTTAGCAAATGACCTAGGAAATCTTGTTTCTAGAACAGTATCTATGGTAGAAAAATACAATGATGGGTATTTACCAGATCCTACAGCAAAAGAAGAAATTGATGATAGTTTAATTAATTTAGCTACAACAGCATCTCAAAAAGTAGATTTAGCAATGGAAAATTATCAGTTTTCAACAGCATTAGAAGAAATTTGGACTTTGGTAAAAAGATGTAATAAATATGTTGATGAAACAACTCCATGGATATTGGCAAAAGAAGAAGATAAGAAAGCTAGACTTGATACAGTTTTATATAATCTTTCAGAATCTCTTAGAATAATAACAATATTAGCAACTCCTTTTATACCAGAAACTTGTAAGAAAATAAGAAAGTCCCTTAGGATAAAAGGGGAAATTAAATGGGAAGATGCTAATATTTGGGGGTTAAGTCAACCAGGAGAAAAATTTAAAAATATAGGAGTATTATTTCCAAGATTAGATGTTGAAAAAGAAATAAAAAAATTAGAAGAGGCTAATGCTGAACTTTTAGAAAAAAGAAATAAAGAAAAAGAGTCTTGGAATAAAAATAAAAAAATTGAAGAAGAAGCAAGTCCAGTATCAAAAAATGTAGAAGGATGTACTATAGAAGATTTTGAAAAGTTAAAAATTAAGGTTGCATTGGTAGAGTCTGTAGAAGATCATCCTAAAGCTGACAAATTATATCTTTTAAACTTAAAATTAGGTGATGAAAGAAGGACTATTGTATCTAATATAAAGAGTGATTTTAGTAAAGAATATTTAACGGGTAAAAAATTATTAGTAATAACAAATTTAAAACCAGCTAAATTTAGGGGAATAGAATCAAAAGGAATGTTACTTGCTGCAGAAACAAAAGATGGGAAGATTTCTTTAGCAACTATTTATGAAGATCTTCCAGATGGTACAGAAATCTGTTAGGAGTGATAAAGTGATAGATTCACATGCTCATTTAGATGATGAGAAATTCGACTATGATAGGGATATTCTTATAAGTAATCTAAAGGAAAATGGAGTAGATTTAATTTATAATATAGGAGCAGACTTAGAAAGCTCTATATCAAGTGTTGAACTTTCTAAAATTTATGAAAATATCAAGGCTGTTATAGGAATACATCCTCACGCCGCATCAAGTTACAATAAAGACGTTGAAGATAAATTAATTGAACTCTCAAAAAATAAAAATGTAAGAGCCATAGGAGAAATAGGATTAGATTTTTATTATGATAATTCACCAAGAGATATACAGATTGAAGTATTTAAAAAACAAATAGAGCTTGCTTATAAATTAGATTTGCCCATTGTTATTCATTCAAGAGAGGCATCACAAGAAACTTTTGATATTATAAAAGAATATAAGGAAGAATATCCAAAGCTTAAATTTTTGATCCATTGTTTTTCACAAAGTGTAGAAATGATGAGGGAGTATATAAAGTTAGATTGCTATATAGCTTTAGGAGGAGCAGTTACTTTTAAAAATGCTAAAAATCCTAAAAAAGTAGCTGAAGAAGTTCCTTTAAATAGGTTAGTGTTGGAGACGGATTGTCCATATCTTGCTCCGGTTCCCATGAGAGGAAAGAGAAATGAGCCTATGTTTATAAAACACACGGCAAAAGAAATTGCAAGAATTAGAGGGATAAAGGTTTCTGAATTAATAGAGGAAACTGACAAGAACACCCTGAGGTTTTACAATGATTAAAGAGGTAATAATAGTAGAGGGTAAGGATGACATTAGAGCTGTTAAATCTGCAGTTGATGCTGAAGTTATTTCAACGTCAGGTTTTGGATATGGAAAAAAATTAATTAATCTACTAAAAGAATTAAATGAGCGAAGAGGAGTAATAATTTTCACTGACCCTGATTATATGGGAAATAAAATAAGAGAAGACTTAAAAAAACATCTTAAAGGAGCTAAACATGCTTTTCTACCTCAATCTCAAGCGATAAAAAAAGAAAATATTGGGATAGAAAATGCTAAGAGAGAAGATATAATAATAGCACTTGACAAGGCTAGGCCTGTTTTTGAAGACAAAGAAATTTTATTTACTAAAAAAGATTTATTAAGTAAAGGACTTAGTGGAAGAGATAATTCCAGTAAGAAAAGAGACTTAGTTTGTGATATTCTTAGAATAGGGCATGGGAATTCAAAACAATTTTTAAATAGGTTAAATAGCTTTAAGATAACAAGAGAAGAATTTGAAAATGCAGTGAAAGCGGTGGAAAATGGAAAGACTTTATAAACCACATGTAGTATCAGAATTGTTAAATAAGTATGGATTTAGGTTTTCTAAGTCTTTAGGACAAAATTTTTTAATAGATGGGAATATAGTAAGGAAAATAGCAGATAGCTCAGAAGTTACAGAAAAAGACAATGTACTTGAGATTGGACCTGGAATAGGAACTTTAACAGAAGAATTGTCTTTAAGGGCTAAAAAAGTAGTAGCCATAGAAATAGATAAAACTTTAAAAGATTTATTAAAAGAGAGTTTACCTTATGAGAATGTTAAAATTATATTTGGTGATATTTTAAAATTAGACTTAAGAAATATAATAAAAGAAGAATTTAATAATGAAAGTTTTAAAGTTGTAGCTAATCTACCTTATTATATAACTACACCCATAATATCTAAACTAATAGAAGATGATTTAAATATAGACTCAATTACAGTGATGATACAAAAAGAAGTAGCAAATAGATTTTCAGCAAAACCATCCACGAAGGCTTATGGATCTTTATCTGTTTTTATACAATATTATTCAGATGTTAGTTATGAGTTTACCGTTCCTAAAAATGTATTTATGCCAAGGCCTAATGTTGATTCTGGAGTAGTTAATTTAAAAATGAAAAAAAAATTAGCGGAAGTAGATAGACAAAAATTATTCAAAATAGTAAGGGCAGCTTTTTCTAAAAGGAGAAAAACTATAATTAATTCTTTATCTACTTATGGATTTGATTTAGATAAAAAAGAAATTCAAAAAACTTTAGAATTATCTAATATTGAGGAGAGAAGAAGAGCAGAGACTTTAAGAGTTGATGAGTTTATAGTTTTAGCTATAAATTTTCCGGATATAGGGGATTAGTATGGTAAAAGAGAATGATGATAGAAGCAAAAAAGAAAATAAAGAATTTATAAAAGATCTAAATGATTTTTTAGAAGATGAAAAAAGCTTAGACTTATTAAGTTCAATATTTAAAGCTTTAGCAGATCCCACTAGACTAAAAATAATATTCTTATTATCAAAAACGGAAATGTGTGTAGGAGATATTGCAAAACTATTGAAGATGAGTCAGTCATCAATTTCTCATCAATTAGCAATTTTGAGAGAAAAGGAATTAGTTAAGGTAAGAAGAGTTTCCAGAAAAGCTATATATTCCTTAGATGACGATCACGTTGTTAGTTTATTTAACCAAGGATATAAACACGCGCTTCATAAGAAAAAAACAATTGATTAATAAATTTGATTTCTGGGTATAATTTCATTATGAATAAAGGAGGAATAAAAATGAGTAAAGTAGTAGTATATACTTCTAGCACATGTCCTTATTGTACAATGGCTAAAGATTATTTAAAAGAAAGAAATGTTGAATTTGAGGAAAAAAATGTTCAAACAGATTCACAAGCTCGTTCAGAATTAATGGCAAAAGGATATACTGGAGTACCAGTTATTTCAATAGATAACGAAGAAATTGTTGGATTTGACAAATCTAAACTAGATGAACTATTAAAAGACTGAAAACAATAAAAAAATGGGGTGAATTAGTTCATCCCATTTTTTTATTGTTTTTAATGAGAATATATTCAAATCATGTTCAACAAAGGAGAAAGACTATGAAAAAAGCAATTGTAATTTTAATGGCTCTATTAATAGTTACAATACCAAGTAACCAGATAAGAGCAGAAGAAAAAATACAAGAATATGAAAAATTTTATTCGACTATAAAAAATATAGATAATGATGGAGATAATGTTAAGCTATTTGTAAAAAATAATGAAAAAGATGATGAATATTATCTTAAAGTAAAAAAAGAAACAAAAATATTTGATAAAAACTTAAATGAAGTCAAATTAAGTGGCTTAAAAGAAGGACAAAATATAGTTTCTTATTTTAGAATAGATCAACCCATTACCTTAATATATCCGCCAGAATATCCAGTTGATCTAATAGTTGTAGACAATGAAGAAAATCAAACTTTAGAATTTGGAAGGTACAAAAAGAATAAAATAGAAGATAGGCTTTATATTAACTCCTTAAAAGATACAAAGATTTTTAATGAAAGTAGACAAATTGTAGATTCAAAAGAAGTAGAGAATAAATTAGTATTAGTTAAATATAATGCTGCAACTAGGTCCATTCCACCACAAACTAATCCTGAAGAAATATTGATTATAGAGAATCAGAAGATAAATTTGTTAGGAGAGAATCTTTTAATAAAGTCAAAAGATTTTAAAGAAGATGGTTTTCTACCTTTAAGAAAAGTATTTGAGGATAATGGATATAAAGTGATTTGGGAAGAAGATACTTCTAATATAATTATTTCTAAACAAGATTTACTTTTAAAAATAGATACGAAAAATAGAAAGAGTTTAGATTCAGATGAAACTTTAGATATCTATATAGATAAGGGGAGGACTTATATAAAATAGTTTCCCCAACTTAAAATAAAAAATAACCAGTTAGCTATAAATAACTAACTGATTATTTTAATATAGAAAACTTATAATTTTTGTCTTTAAAATAATCAATAATACTTTGTAATGAATCAGCTGTAAGTTGTTTGTTAGTAGCATCATGCATAAGAACAACTGTAACATTTTTATGTGTATTTTTATTTAAAGATTTATCTAAATAAGCAACTTGTTCTTCAGGAGTTGTTGGTCTATGAGATCTAGGTTCAGCATCTCCAGATAAACTATTCCAGTCTATCCAATGAACATTCATCTCAGCTAATTTATTATCGGCTTCATCTAAATTTTCCCATGACATATGACCACCGGGGTATCTCCAAGGACTAACTTTAAAGCTTTCACCAAAAACTTTCTCAAGTCTTTTTTGTACTAGTTTAGCTTCTTCTAAAATAGCATCTGTATTTGCAGATCTTTGAGGATACATCTTCTCATAGTCATGTGAAAATGAATGCAAAGCTAAAGCATTTCCTCTCATCACAGTTTTTTTAAGTATAGAATAATGATTTGGAGTCACACTTTTACCAACTACAAAAAAAGTAGCGTGAACTTTATTTTTCTCAAGAGTATCTAAAATTTGTGGTGTAATTGTAGTGTTTGGTCCATCGTCAAAAGTTAAAAATACTAATTTATCTTTATCTTCATAGTCTTTTTCACCACGAATATATTCTCTTATTAATTTAGTATCATAAGCATAAGATTCTGCACTTGTTATATGGTTAGAATTAGGAACTAATTTTTTCTTAATTGTTGTTGCATAATCATATACTGATAGAAATTTTTCTTCTTCAGTAGAATAATTACCGAATTCGTGGATTTCTTTTTTATTTTTTACATCAAAAATTCTATCTAAATGCCATTGAATAAGCGAATGTGGAATAGTTATTTCATTTGAACTTTTATTTTTTGAACTAAACAATTTATAAGGTAAAAATATTATTATAAATAAAATCAATAAAGCTGCAATTCTTCTATTTCTATACTTTCTTTCTCTATTTTTATAAGCCATATCTCTGGAATCCATCTTATACCTCCACAAGTAAGAATATAATAAAAATAGAGAATTTACAAGTTACATATTGGTAAAACTTTACAAGATATATACAGTTTTTACAATGTATATAATAATCTATAAATCAGGTGCATAGCTTCCTCAACTTTAAGTTTATCTTTTGTCTTAGCTTCTTTAAAATCATAAATTCCAAGACCTTGTGCAAGATAGTAATAAGCCTTGTATTTTTCTGAAATACTTGAAGAATCTTTAAAAACATCTTTATTAAAAATATTATTATTTATTTTATATAAATCTCTATAGCTAATACTATTTAAAAGCCATCTAACTCCATCTTCTCTATTCACTTCTTTGTTTAAATCATCTATATTTAAATTTTCGTAATAAGGGTAATAGTAATTATTTCTAAAATTACTATATTCAATTTTGTCATCTATAGAGTTTAACAAGTAAATATAATCAGCAAGAAGAATATTGTTTTTTAGATCTATATCTTTTGGAAGAATTATTCCTATAGAAGTTAAATATTCGATCTCTTTTTTGTATTTTGACTTATCTAAATTTTTATAGTCAGCTTTTTCTAAGCTTATTTCATAGCCATTAGAGTCAATTGATAAAAAGTTTTTAGCATCAAATATTGGTTTGGAATTTAAATCAGCTAAAGAGTAGATTAGTTTAAGTTCATTTTTTACATAAGCATAGTAAAGTTTAAAACTATAGTTTTTTTCTATTTTAGATTTAATTCTTTGATTTTCAATTTTTTTAAAGTCTTTTAAATCAGGGAAGCTAAGATTATTATATTCTAGCTTATAACTGTAGATTTTCTTACTATTATTGTTAATAATAACTTTAATGCCATTAAATATTACAGGTTTTTCATCTTCTTTTCTATAAAAAGTTACATTAGTAGTTAAATCAGTATTTTCAATAATAGGATTTTCTAAATCTATATTTTCTTTTTTATTAAATTTTTTAATGAAATTTTCTGTTATTGTAATTGCATCTTTTTTATTTAAAATTTTTTTATTTTCTTCAAAGTTAGCTGGACTATATTCATAGGAAATAAGAGTTAGGTTTTTAGCATCAATAGATAAGCTTATATTTTCGGATGTATTACTAATATAATTCATATTGTAGTAATAAGTATCAATAAACTTTATTAAAGAAGTACTATCTAAAGTATATTTTGATAAGGAGAAGTTATCATTTGCAAAATTTTTAACTTCATCTAAACTATGAAGTCCATTAATATTTTTAATTTCATTTTTTTCAATTTCGCTTAGAAGGTTATCATTATTAGCATTTTCATCAAAAGAATCTTCTTCTGATTTAAGCATACTGTAGTTATTTGAATTTAGATCAATAAATTCTTTGGAAACAGCATCTAAGGCTTTAAAATCTTTTAATTGAATGTATACTGGCATAGACTTGTAAGTTTCGAAGTCTTTAGAAATAATCATATGGCTTAGGTAAAAAGGATTATCTTTTAAAATTAAATCTAGGGCTTCATTTTTATTTAAGACATTCTTAGGACTTATAAAGTCTTTATCTTCAAATTTAAATGAAGTTTCATTTCTATTAAAGTTTTCTATAGATTTGTTTTTTAGATTTAAACTAACTTCAATGCTATCATTTAAAACTTCGATTTCATTAACGAATTTTTTATAAGTAAATATAGCCTTATTATTTTTAAAATATATTTCTGTATCTTTTAACTTATAGTAATTTGGGATTGTAGGATCAAGTTTGTATAAAAATTTATCTACAATTTTTAACATTTCCTTTTTATCTCTGATCTTAGTTTCTTTTAAATTTTCTTCTTTTTCATCAATATAAGAATCATATCTAATAATATTAGCTTGATTATCTGTTGTAACATTTACGCTGTAATTTTTATTGTTTTTAGAATACTCCCAAGAATAATTTATATTTTTTCCCCTGTCAGGGTAACTATCCGAACTGGATTTAAAACTTTTAACATCCTTGGGAATATCAAAAATTTTTTTTATGCGAGATACTTCAGACTTATTTACCTTTTCAGCATAAGAAAGAGAAGGTAAAAATAATATACTAAACATTAAAAATATTGTTAAAAATTTTTTCATAAAATCACTCCTTTGATACATTATAACATTATTATATGCAAATTAGACTTTTAAATCATATTAAGTTTTAAATTACTTTTTCTTATAACTTTAGATTTTTAGATATTTATATTATAATGTATAAGATTGATGAGAATGGAGTGAGTAAATAATGATTAGCGTAAATAATTTAAGTGTTATTTTTCCAGATAAAAAGCTCTTTGACGATGTTAATTTAGCCTTTACCAAAGGTAACTGTTATGGAGTTATAGGAGCAAATGGGGCAGGAAAATCTACATTTTTAAAAATATTATCAGGAGAAAAAGATCCTTCAACTGGGAATGTAGCAATAGATAAAAATGAAAGAATGAGTAAATTAGCCCAAGACCACTATGCCTATGAAGATTATAAGGTTTTAGATACTGTAATAATGGGGAATAAAAAATTATATGACATAGGCAAAGAAAAAGATGCTATATACATGAAAGAAGATTTTTCAGATGAAGATGGCATGAGAGCTGGGGAATTAGAAGCTGAATTTGCTGAAATGGGCGGATATGAAGCTGAATCAGAAGCTTCAACCCTATTACAAGGACTTGGCATAAAAACAGATAAACATGATTTATATATGAGAGAATTAATAGAGGCGGACAAGGTAAAAGTATTATTAGCCCAAGCACTTTTTGGAAATCCAGACATACTTTTACTAGACGAGCCTACTAATGGTATTGATTTAAAGGCAGTTTTATGGCTAGAGGAGTTTCTTTCTACTTTTGAAGGAATAGTTATAATAGTATCTCATGATAGGTATTTCTTAAATGAAGTCTGTACTCATATGGTAGATATAGACTATGGTAAGATAAATCTTTTTGTAGGGAATTATGATTTTTGGTATGAGTCATCACAGTTAGCTGCAAAAATGGCAAAAGATCAAAATAAGAAAAAAGAAGATAAAATCAAAGAACTTCAAGAATTTATAACAAGATTTTCTGCTAATAAATCTAAATCAAAACAAGCTACTAGTAGAAAAAAATTATTAGATAAGATTACCCTAGATGATATAAAACCTTCCTCTAGAAGATATCCCTTTGTTGGATTTGAATTGTCTAGGGAAGTAGGAAATGAAATACTAAATGTTGAAAATTTAAGCTATGAGTTAGATGGTAAAAAATTAATAGATAATTTAAGTTTCAGGGTAAATAAAGGAGATAAAATTGGTTTTATAGGAAACGAACTTGCAATTAGTAATTTTTTTGAAATTATAAATGGGAATATAGATGATTATCAAGGGGAATATTCCTGGGGACAAACTATAACACCGAGTTATTTTCCTAAAGATAACACTAAATATTTTGAAGGCGTTGATAAAAATTTAGTTGATTGGTTAAGAGATTATTCAGAGGAACAATCTGAAATATTTTTGCGTGGTTTCTTAGGTAAAATGCTATTTTCTGGTGATGAAGCTTTAAAAAAAGCAAATGTCTTATCAGGTGGAGAAAAAGTTAGGATGATGTTTTAATATTTGATCAACCTACAAATCATTTAGACTTGGAGAGCATAGAAGCTGTAAATAATGGTTTAATAAACTTTAAGAGTAATGTATTATTTACATCTCTAGATCATCAGTTTATATCCTCTATAGCCAATAGAATTATAGAATTCTTTGACGATGGAACTTATAGAGATGCATCTATAAGCTATGAAGAATACATTGAAAAATTTTTAATAGAAAATAAATAAAAGGCAAATAAAATGCCTTTTTATTTATTTTTTAATGAAAAAATTAAGATATTATATTATAATATTAAAAAGAATGCTATCGTAGCTCAGTCGGTAGAGCACTACATTGGTAATGTAGAGGTCATGGGTTCGATTCCCGTCGTTAGCTCCATATATTGCAAGAGTATTTATACTCTTGCTTTTTTTAATCTAATTATTAAAAGTCTTTATATTTATTAGTAAATATGATAATATATATTCTATAAATATAAATTAGTGAGTTATAGCGTTAAATTATTCACTTGTTATTTTAGATTAAAATGTCGTCGATAACAAGGCCATAAATGTTTAAGCATTTTAAGGTCTTGTTTTTTGTTTTTAAGGGAATATAAGGAGGGGTGAATTTTTCATGATAACAAATGGATTTATGTATTTAGGATTTCTTGTATTTTTGGCTGGCGTGATTGTAATATTAGAAAAAAATTTTTCGGGAAAGTTCTTTAAGTATGTTCCTGCTGTAGTATTACTTTATTTTATTTCTATGTTATTATCTACTTTTGGACTATGGGAAAAAACAGATGAAGTTAATCTTTATTATTCTACAGTTAAAGGGAATTTACTTCCTGCAATGATATTTTTAATGTTGTTAAGATGTGATTTAAGAAAAATTTTAAGGCTTGGGCCGAATATGCTATTAGGATTTTTTTCAGCAGTTTTAAGCATAGGTTTAGGTTTTATAGTAACTTATTTTATATTTAAATCCTTCTATGAAACAGATACTTGGAAGACCTTTGCAGCCTTGTGTAGTAGCTGGATGGGAGGAACTGGTAATATGGTTGCTATTCAAGGAGCACTAAATATTACAGATTCTAAGCTTGGATATGCATTGTTAATGGATTCAATTAATTATGCTATTTGGGTTATGGTTTTATTAGGTCTAGTTCCTTTTGCTAATAAATTTAATAGGTGGACGAAAGCTGATACAAAAATACTTGATGAAGTAGGTAAGGAATTAGAAAAATCTCAAGAAAATTTAAGAAGTAATATTGAGTTTTCTGATTTAATAATGTTGACAGGAATAAGTTTATTTGTATCAGCCCTAGCTATAAATATTGGTTCAATGCTTCCAGAATCTGACTTTTTATCTGCAACAACTTGGACTGTTATAATAGTAACAGTATTAGGTGTCTTAGCTGCGCTGACTCCATTAGCAAAATTACCAGGTTCTTCTCAAATATCAAACTTAATGTTATATACAATAGTTGCATTAATAGCTTCTAGAGCAAATTTTGCAGAACTTGGACAAGCTCCATTATATATAATTTCAGGATTTATGATATTAGGTGTCCATGTTAGGTGTCCATGCCTTAATAATGGCATTAATAGCTAAAGTATTTAAGTTAGACTTATTTACTTGTGGAATTGCAAGTTTAGCTAATGTAGGTGGGGTTGCTTCAGCGCCTATCTTGGCAGCCGCTTATAGTGAAGCTTTGATACCAATAGGCGTACTTATGGCTATGATGGGTTATATAGTTGGAACAGGAGGAGGACTTATAGTAGCTAAAATCATGTCTGTGCTTTAGTTAAAAATTTAAAAGTAGGTGGATATATGTATGATAAAAACACTGTTTATATAATAGGACATGGAAAGACTAGCCTGGATAATGCAATAACGGAACAATTTAAAATATTTTTTGTAGGTTTTGTAATTGACATTAAAACAGACGAAGTGATAGATCTATCTTGTTCTGCAACAATACCTACAACTCAAGAATTTATAGCATCTATTTTTGTAGGTAAAAAATTTGATAGATATAGAGAAGAAATAGAAGCAGAAGTACTTAAAAGGTATTTTGGAACGTCACAAAAAGCTATTATTATTTCTTACAAGGATGCATTAAAAAGATACAGAAAAGTTAAATTAGAGAACTATTAATCACTGCTTAAATTATATAAATGTATTATAAAATGTTTTAAGTAATAGATTAAGTAATTTAAATCCAGTGAAAGTTAATATTAACTTTCACTGGATTTTTTATAAGGAGGGTAAAATGAAAATAAAAGATATCAAATTAGATAGCATTTCAATTCCTTTAAAAACGCCTTTTAAAACTGCCCTAAGAACAGTTAATAACATAGAGGATGTTATAGTTATAATTGAAACAGATACTGGGCATATAGGGATGCCTTTTTTAAAGTCAGAGAGAGATTTGGTGAC
>JBQDBK010000005.1:117097-121507 GCA_052090825.1 Peptoniphilaceae bacterium
CTCCACCAACCGGAGTAATTACAGGTGATACAAAAAATTCAATAATAGGAGCTATAGAGAATCATATAAAAAAAGTTCTAGTAGGGATGGATATTGAAAATATAGAAGGAATAATGTTTAGGCTAGATAAGTCTATAGTAGGGAACACAAGTGCAAAAGCAGCAGTAGATATTGCTATATATGATTTATATGGACAATTGTATAATGCACCGACTTATAAAATATTAGGTGGATATAGGAAAAAAATTATTACTGATATAACTATAAGCGTAAATGAACCAGAAGAAATGGTAAGAGATAGTATAGACGCAATAAATAGAGGTTATAAAACTCTTAAAATAAAAGTAGGCAATGATTCTATAAAAGATATACAAAGAATGAAAGCAATAAGGAATGCAGTTGGATATGAAGTTGATCTTAGAATCGATGCAAATCAAGGATGGAGTTATAAAGAAGCTATATATACTATAAGACAAATAGAAGATGCAGGACTTGATATAGAATTAGTAGAACAACCAGTTCCAGCCCATGATTTTGAAGGATTAAAGGCGGTTACAGACAATGTAAATGTACCTATTATGGCAGATGAAAGTGTTTTTTCGCCACAAGATGCTATTAAGATTATGCAGATGAGAGCGGCTGATTATATAAATATTAAATTAATGAAAACTGGCGGAATTCATAACGCTTTAAAAATATGCAATTTTGCAGAGGTTTATGGAGTTGAATGTATGCTTGGTTGCATGCTTGAAGGCAAAGTTAGTGTGAACGCAGCTGTTCATCTTGCAGCTGCCAAAAAAATAATAAGTAAAATTGATTTAGATGGTCCTATTTTATGTAGTGAAGATCCTATAATAGGTGGAGCAATTTTTAATGAATCAAATATTATTTTAAATAACAAGCCTGGTTTTGGAATAGAAAAAATTGAAGGGTTAAAATATAATTATTAATAAAACTTCTATAAAATATATAATTTCACTATATATAAATTAAAAAGAGTCCATATGGACTTTTTTTAATTTATATAGGGTATATATATATTTAAAATGATTAGATTGAATTTTAAGTGAAATATAGAAAGATGTGATATAGTGAATAATTTAAATGTAGGTTGGAATTTTAATAATTCTTATTTAAACTTAGATAGGAAATTTTATAGAAAAGTTGAGCCAAACAATGCAATTAATCCTGAATTAGTTATTTTAAATGAAGAATTAGCAATGAAAATGGGATTAAATAAAGAGGCTTTAGCAGATAAAGATGGAGTTGATATTCTTTCAGGAAACAGATTTCCAGTTGGGAGTGCAGGTATGGCCCAAGCCTATGCAGGACACCAATTTGGGTATTTTACAATGCTAGGAGATGGTAGGGCTGTTCTACTTGGGGAACATATTACAAAGCTTGGGGAGAGATTAGATATACAATTAAAAGGTTCTGGTCATACTATTTATTCAAGAGGAGGAGATGGGAAGGCTACTCTTGGACCTATGCTTAGAGAATATATTATTAGTGAAAGTATGTTTAGGTTAGGAATACCGACTACAAGATCTTTGGCTGTTGTAAAAACTGGAGAAAAAATTTATAGGGGAAATCTTGAAGATGGAGCTGTATTAACAAGGGTGGCAAAAAGTCACATTAGGGTTGGAACTTTTCAATTTGCTGCAAATATGTGTGAAGTAGAAGATTTAGAAAAACTGGCAGTTTATACAATAAAAAGACATTTTCCAGAGATTGAAGAGGAAAAATATCCCTATTTGGAATTGTATAAGAAAGTTTTAATGTTACAAGCGGAATTAATCGCAAAATGGCAATCAGTTGGGTTTATACATGGAGTTATGAACACTGATAATATGTTAATTTCTGGAGAAACAATAGATTATGGACCTTGTGCTTTTATGGATACCTATAATAGAGATACAGTATTTAGCTCTATAGATAGAAATGGGAGATATGCTTTTGGAAATCAGCCCCAAATGGCTCAATGGAATTTATTAAAGTTTGGAGAAAGTTTACTTAAACTGTATAAAGACTCTTGTCAAGATAAAGCTATTAGGATTATAAATGATGAAGTTCATAGTTTTTCTAAAAATTATGAATATTTCTGGCTTAAAGAAATGTCGAAAAAGCTTGGGATTTTTGAATATAATAGTAAAGATGCAGAATTAATTAAAGGTTTATTAGACTTTATGGAAGAAAATAAACTTGACTATACAAATACTTTTCTTGATTTAACTTTTAATGACTTCAGTAAAAATAATTTATATAATTTAGATCAATTTAAACAATGGTATAAAAAATGGAAATATAGATTAGAAAAACAGAATAAATCAGATGAAGAAATTTTAAGATTAATGAAGAATTCAAATCCAGCTATAATACCAAGGAACCATATAGTTGAAAATATTTTAAGTCAAGCTACTAATAATAATTATAGACCTTTAGAAGAATTTTTAGATGCAATAGAAAATCCTTATGAGCATTCCCTTAAACAAAATAAATATAAGGACTTATCAGGTATAGATAATAATTATATAACTTATTGTGGAACGTAAATAGCATTAAGCGAAATTAGTATTCTTTTGATTTAAAATAGCAATAATAGAAATTTAATGAAATTTGGATGCTTTTTATATTAGGTGAGAAGCATCCTTTTTAAAATTTTTTAAAAATACAATTAAGCTTTTAAATTAGAATATACATTATAAATTAGATAATATCTTTTCATTATTTAGATTTGACTATTAAAAAAATAAATTAAAACTTGGTTTTGGTTAAATATGGTACAATATTTTGTACATAACTAATAAATATTTAGAAAAGTACTTTATAATTAAAATGATAGATAATATTAGTAAAAGTGGGCTTTTAAATAAATTTATATAATAGTATAATTATTCTTTAGTCATAGGGGGTAGTGAGTTGGAAAAGGAAAATAAAATGGGGACTAAGGATATATGGCCCTTATTAGTGGAAGTATCCTTACCTATAATGATATCTATGTTAATACAGGCCTTATATAACATAGTGGATTCTGGATTTGTTTCGCAAGTAAGTGAGGAAGCTTTTACTGCTGTTTCAATGGCTTTACCTATACAAAATTTAATGATAGCTTTAGCTGTAGGAACAGGTGTTGGGATAAATGCTTTATTATCAAGGTCTTTAGGAGAAAAAAAATTTCATCAAGCCAATGAATCTGCTTCAACAGGTATTTTTTTAGCTATAATACACTCTTTAGTGTTTTTAATTTTTGGATTTTTTCTTCCTAAAATATATTATATGTCACAAACTGATAATCTTGAAATCGTGAATAATGGAGTGAATTATTTGTCAACATGTACTATTTTTTCTTTAGGACTATTTATTCAAGTAACTTCTGAAAAAATTTTACAATCCACTGGGAGAACTCTTTTATCTATGATTAGTCAGGGTATAGGAGCAATTTTAAATATTATATTAGATCCAATATTTATCTTTGGATATTTTGGGGTTAATGCTTATGGAATAAAAGGTGCAGCAATAGCTACTGTTATAGGACAAGGTGTAGCGGCTATAATTGCTTTATTTTTTAATTTTAAATTTAATTCTGAAATAGAAATAGACGGCATAAAACCATCTTTTGAAACTGTTAAAAAGATTTATGCAGTTGGAATACCGAGTTTTGGATTGATGAGTGTTACATCCATAACAATTTATGGACTAAATAAAATACTAACTGTTTTTTCAACAACAGCAGTAGCAGCTTTAGGGGCATATTTTAAAATGCAAAGTTTTATTTTTATGCCTGTATTCGGGCTTAATAATGGTATGGTTCCCATAGTTGCTTATAATTATGGGGCTAGAAACAAAGAAAGAGCAAAAGAAGTGATAAGTTTAAGTTTAAAGGTTGCAACTATAGTAATGGTATTAGGATTTATACTTATGCAGGTATTTCCAGAAAAATTACTTGCTATTTTCAATGCATCAGAAGATTTATTAGAAGTAGGAGTTCCAGCTATAAGAATAATATCTTTTTGTTTTTTATTGGCAGGATATAACATTGTATGTAGTGCTGTTTTTCAAGCGTTGGGGAATGGTACTCTATCTTTAGTATCATCTTTAATAAGACAGGTTGTAGTTTTATTGCCAATGGCTTATATATTATCTTTAAGTGGGAAATTAGAATTAGTGTGGCTTTCTTATCCGGTAGCAGAAGGATTTAATTTTATATATTGTAGATATTATTTGAAAAAATTTGCAATGAACAAAATTGAAAGTATTAAATCTGTATAGCTTTTGAAAGTATATTGGCTATAAATATTGATTTTAGAACATCTTTGTTGTATTATTAAATTATCTATATAAATAGGAGGATATTCATGGCAAAAGAAAAATTTGAAAGAAATAAACCACACGTTAATATTGGAACAATAG